>CAZMVB010000016.1:0-52114 GCA_964569795.1 uncultured Desulfarculales bacterium
AACATGCGCTCCCGGGCCACGGCCAGCCGCCGGGCCAGGGCCACCCCGGGACGGGCCCGGTGGGGCGGGCCGTACTCATCCCGTAAATCGGCCAGCAACTCCTCGGCCGAGGTCTTGTCCAGGCCCGGCACGTCGATCTGCACGGCCATCAGTTTCAGGGCGTCCAGCTTGAGGATCACCTGGGCCCGGAAGCCCTTGATCTTGATCTTGTGCAGCATCAGCTCGTTCACGCTCCGGGTCTCGACGTTCCCGGCGTACAGCAGCCGGATGTTGTGCCGGGTCATCTGCCAGCTCAGATTCCGCCAGCCCAAGAGCGTCCTCTGGGTCGCGGTCTTGTCCCGGGGCGAGGTGGTTGGCTGGGCCATCAGGGCCGCCGGACCACCGGCGATCAGGGCCAAGGTCAACAGCACGATCGGGTATCGTCTCATCGGGTACTTCCCCTGTTTTGTCCCGCCTCCGGTATATCAAATTTCGGGCTTGCGGGCAAAGTCGGAGGCGGGCGACCATTCCCTGACGCCGGCCGGCCCCTCTGCTATACTGTCTCAATGGACCTGTTCGATCCCCCGGCGGGCCAGGACCAGGACGCCCCCCTGGCCCAGCGCCTGCGACCCTTGAGCCTGGACGAATTCTCCGGCCAGACCCACCTGGTCGGGCCGGGCAAGATCCTCAGCCGACTGGTCGAGGCCGGCACGCCGACCTCGCTCTTGTTCTGGGGTCCGCCCGGGTGCGGCAAGACCACCCTGGCCCGGATCATGGCCAGGAGCTTCAAGGCCACGTTCGCCACCTTCTCGGCCGTGCTCTCGGGCGTGGCCGATATCCGGGCCGTGGTCGATCTGGCCCGCCAGGAACTCAAGTACAAGAAGAACCGGACCGTCCTGTTCGTGGACGAGATCCACCGCTTCAACAAGGCCCAGCAGGACGCCTTTCTGCCCCACGTCGAGTCGGGTCTGCTGACCCTGATGGGCGCCACCACCGAGAATCCGTCGTTCGAGGTCAGGAGCGCCCTCTTGTCCCGGTGCCGGGTCCTGGTGCTCCATCCCCTGACCGGGGACGACCTGCGGCACGTGGCCGAGCGGGCCCTGAGCGACACTGAGCGCGGCCTGGGCGGCCTGGGACTGACCTGGGACGACGACGCCCTGGACCTGATGATCGAGGCGGCCTATGGCGACGCCCGCCGGCTGCTCAACGCCCTGGAACTGGCCGCCGGGCTGGCCCGGACCGGGGCCGACCAAGACCGGGTCACCGCGGCCGCGGCCCGCGAGGCCGTCCAGCAGCGGACCCTGCGCTACGACAAGGACGGCGAGGAGCACTTCAACCTGATCTCGGCCTTACATAAATGCCTCCGCGATTCGGACCCGGACGCGGCCCTGTACTGGTTTTACCGGATGATCGACGCCGGCGAGGACCCGCGCTACATCGCCCGCCGGCTGACCCGGTTCGCCTCCGAGGACGTGGGCCTGGCCGACCCCAACGCCCTGCGCCTGGCCCTGGACGCCTGGCAGGCCTTTGAGCGGCTCGGCTCGCCCGAGGGCGAACTGGCCCTGGCCCAGGTCGTGGTCTGGCTGGCGGCGGCCCCCAAGTCCAACAGCGTTTACGCCGCCGAGAAGCTCATCCGCGGCGACATCGAGCGCCACGGCCCCCTGCCCGTGCCCCTGGTCATCCGCAACGCCCTGACCCGGCTGATGAAGGACCTGGGCTACGGCAAGGATTATCAGTACGCCCACCACGACCCCGAGGCGATCGTCGTCCAGGATCACCTGCCCCCCGAGCTGGCCGACCGGGTTTACTTTCACCCCACCGAGCGCGGCATCGAGGCCCGCCTCAAAAAACACCTGGATCAAATACGCGCCGGCCGGGATAAGCGCCGCCCGAGTTTGAAAAAACCTTCCAAGAAATGATATAACCTGGGCCGAGGCAGGACGAGATTCATGAGCTTTGTGACCCGCGAAGTCATCTATTTTCAGCGCCCGGGACCGAGGAACACCGAGGTCTGCCTGGACGTGGTCCGCCAGGCCGTGGCCGAGGGTTGCGGCCACGTGGTGGTCGCCTCGACCACCGGGGCCACCGGCCGGCTGTTCGCCGAGGGCCTGGACACAGGGGCGACCAATCTGGTGGTGGTCGGTCATTCGGTGGGCTTCAAGGGGCCCAATCACGACGAATTCGACCCGGCGGCCGCCGAGTTTATCCGGCAGCGCGGCGGGACGGTCCTCAGGACGACCATCCTGACCCACTCCCTGGAGACCGCCCTGAGCACCAAACACTCGGGCCTCATGCCCGGGCCGCTCATCGCCGAGACCCTGCGGCGTCTGGGACAGGGGATCAAGGTCGTCTGCGAGATCGTCATGGAGGCCGTGGACGCCGGTTTGATCCCCGAGGCCGAAACGGTCGTGGCCGCGGCCGGGACCGGACGGGGCGCGGACACGGTCTGCCTGGTCAAATCGGCCGCCTCGAAACGCTTTCTGGACCTGTTCGTGAGCCAGATCCTGGCCAAACCGCTGGCCTGACCGGGGGTTGTTGTGCCCGACCGAATCGATCCCATCTCCCTTGACCTGACCAACATGTTCGCCGCCGCCCTGGGCGAGGGCCGCGGCCTGACCCCCGAGCTGTGGGGCACCCTGGCCGAGCGGGCCGAGGCAATCCACCAGGACCTGGTCGCCCGCCGCGCCTCGGGCGAGTTTTTCTTCCTTGACCTGCCCCGGCAGGACACCACGGGCCTGAAAAACCTGGCCCGAAAGCTGCGGGGCGAGGTCCAGGACTTCGTGGTCCTGGGCATCGGCGGCTCGGCCCTGGGGACCATTGCCCTCAAAACGGCGCTCTGCCCGCCGTATTACAACTTGCTGTCCGATGAGAAGCGGCCCGGGCCGCGGCTGTTCGTCATGGACAATGTTGACCCGGACACCTTTGCCGGCCTGCTGGACCTGCTCGAGGGCCGGGAGGCGGCCTTCAACGTCATCAGCAAGTCCGGCGGCACGGCCGAGACCATGTCCCAGTTCATGATCGTTCACGACCGGCTCAAGCAAAGGCTGGGGGACAATAAACTCCGGGAGCGGCTGATCCTGACCACCGATCCGGAAAAGGGAAATTTAAGGCTCATCGCCCGAGAACAAGGACTGAAAACCCTGGACATACCGCCGGCCGTGGGCGGGCGGTACTCGGTCCTGACGCCGGTGGGGCTCTTTCCGGCGGCCGTGGTCGGGATCGACGTGGACGCCCTGCTGGCCGGGGCCGGGGCCATGGCCCGACGCTGCACCGCGCCCGCCCTGGACGACAACCCGGGCTACGCCCTGGGCGCGGCCCTGGGCGCGGCCGATACCCACCTGGGACGACCGATCCACGTCATGATGCCCTACGCCGACGGACTGCGGGACGTGGCCGCCTGGTACCGGCAGCTCTGGGCCGAATCCCTGGGCAAGAGGCATGACCGGACCGGTCGCCAGGTGAACGTCGGCCCGACCCCCATCGCCGCCCTGGGGGTCACCGACCAGCACTCCCAGCTTCAGCTCTACATGGAGGGCCCGGCCGACAAGGTGGTCATGTTCCTGTTCACCGGGACCTCGGCCCGGAGCATGCCCATCCCGGCGGTCTTCGGGGACATCGAAGGATTAGCCTATCTGGGCGGGCGGGACCTGGGCGAGTTGCTGCGGGCCGAGGGGAGGGCCACCCGGGCCGCCCTGACCGAGGCCGGCCGGATGAACCTGACCGTCACCCTGGCGGCCCTGGACGCGGCCTCGATCGGCCAGGTGTTCATGCTCTTCGAGGTGGCGACCGTCTTCGCCGGCGGCCTGTACGGGATAAATCCCCTGGACCAGCCGGGCGTCGAACTGGGCAAGAAATTGACGTACGGCCTGATGGGTCGGCCCGGTTATGAGGAGTTCGCCCACCGGGCGGGCCCAAATGAAAAACCGAGAACCTAGATGAGCCCCCACCGCCACCGGAACCTCGAATCGGGCCGGCCCTTCCGCCTGGCCCGGTACTTTTCCCTGACCAGCCTGCTGGTCCTGGCCGTGTTCATGGTCGGGATGACCTGGTTTTTCGCCGAGCAGGCCCGGCGGACGATCCTGTCACAGGCCGAGGAAAAAGCGATCATCATCGCCGAAAAGCTCAACGTGGCCGTGTTCTTCCAGTACGTGGTCACGGCCTATCGCTACTGGGGTTACGTCAGCATCCGCGAGCCGGCCCAGTTCGAACTGCTCAATCAGGTGGTCAAGAATTCCATCGCCGGCACCAACATCACCAAGGTGAATCTGCTCGGTCTGGACGGGAAGACGGCCTATTCCACGGACTGGGTCCAGGACGAAAAGGTCTTCGGCGTCGCCTTCACCCCGTATTATCTGGTCCAGGGTTACCTGGCCCGGGAGTGGAAGCCCCAGGACAGCCCGGCCTTCAAGCAGGCCCTCAAGGGAAAGCGGGCGATCGAGCCGGTCCACAGCGGCAGTTTGCTGGGACTGTTCGGCCACGACCGGAGCCAGTATCTGCGGGCCTTCATCCCCTTCCGGCACCCCTATCGCAAGAAGGGCCGGCAACACGAAATCATCGGGGTCCTGGACATCACCATGGACATCTACCCCGAGTACCGCGACATCCGCCGCCAGCAGTTCATCTTCATGGGCGTGGGCCTGGTGGTCATGGGCCTCATCTTTTTCTTTCTGAGGGCGATCGTCATCCGGGGCGAGCGGATCCTGGAGCGCCGGACCCGGGAACGGCAGAAGCTCGAGGAACAACTCAACCAGGCCGAGCGCCTGGCCTCGCTGGGACGGATGATCGCCGCCGTGTCCCACGAGATAAGAAATCCCCTGGGGATCATCCGGTCTTCGGCCGAGCTGATGTCCGGCCGGGTGAGCACCGACAGCCGGGAGGCGACCCTGGTGTCGGTCATCATCGAGGAGTCCTCCCGCCTCAACCGGATCGTGACCGAATTTCTGGATTTCGCCCGGCCCCAGTCCCCCCGGTACACGGCCTGTCGGGTCGAGGAGGTCCTGGACCGCAATCTGTCCTTTTTGGCCCCGGAACTGGACAAACATCACATCCAGGCCGAGCGGCGCCTGGCCGATGATCCCCGCCCGATCCAGGCCGATCAGGACCTGTTGTACCGGGCCTTTTTGAACCTGTTCCTCAACGCCATCCAGGCCATGCCCCAGGGCGGAACGATCATAGTCGAGACCTCCCCGGCCGCGGACGGGTTCAAGAACATCACCATCTCGGACACGGGCAACGGCATCGATCCCTCCCACCAGGAACGGATCTTCAACCCCTTTTTCACCACCAAGGAAAAGGGCAGCGGTCTGGGCCTGGCCATCGTCCACAACCTGATCGTCGAGGGCCATCACGGCCGGATCCGGCTGGACTCCCGGCCCGGAAAAGGGACCTCGGTTCACATCTCCCTGCCGGTCGATCAGTAGCGAGGCGGTAATGGAAAAGGTTCTGGTCGTTGACGACGAGAAAAACTACCTGTTGATCATGGAGGACTTCCTGTCCGAACAGGGCTACGACGTCCTGACCGCGGGCGACGCCCAGACGGCCCTCAAAATTCTCGAGGACACCGACCTGGACCTGATCCTGACCGACATGAAGATGCCCGGATTGAACGGAATCGAGCTGATCCAGCGGGTCAAGGACGTGGATCCGGACATGCCGGTGGTGATGATGACCGCCTTCGGCTCGGTGGAAAAGGCGGTCGAGGCCATGCGGGCCGGGGCCTATGATTTCTTGCTGAAACCCTTCGAGAACGAGGTCATGCTCCGGACCATCGAGCGGGCCCTCGAGATCGGCCGCCTCAAGCGGCACAACCGCCTGCTGCGCCAGGAGCTGTCCGGGCAACTGGGTTTCGAGGACATCATCGGCGCCTCCCGGTCCATGCGCCACATCTTCGACCTGGTCCGGACCGTGGCCCCGACCAAGAGCACCGTCCTGATCACCGGCGAGTCCGGCACGGGCAAGGAACTCATCGCCCGGGCCGTGCACCAGCTCAGCCCCCGCAAGGACAACGCCTTTGTGGCCGTCAACTGCGCCGCCCTGCCCGAGACCCTGCTCGAGTCCGAACTGTTCGGCCACGAGAAGGGGGCCTTCACCGGGGCCACCTCGGCCCGGCGGGGACGCTTCCAACTGGCCCACCAGGGCACCTTGTTCCTGGACGAGGTGGGGGACATCCCACTAAATATCCAGATCAAGCTGCTGCGGGTCCTCCAGGAGCGGACCTTCGAACGCCTGGGGGGCACGGTCTCCCACCAGGTGGACGTCCGCATCCTGGCCGCCACCAATCAGGACCTCAAGGCGGCCGTGACCGAAGGGGACTTTCGCGAGGACCTCTACTATCGCCTCAACGTCGTGGCCATCGAGGTCCCCCCCTTGCGGGAGCGCCTGGACGACATTCCGCTCCTGGCGGCCCATTTCGTCGAAAAGTACGGCCGGGAGACCGGCAAGTCCCATCTGACCCTGGACCCGGGGACCGTCGAGGTCCTCAAAAAACACACCTTTCCCGGCAACGTCCGCGAGCTGGAAAACATCATCGAGCGGGCGGTCATCCTCGGTCGGGGAGAGACCATCCGGCCCGGGGACATGCCGGCCGATCTGGGCGAGGCCCCGGCCCAGGGCCTGGACCTGGACCGGCTCGAGCTGCCCCCCGGCACTGGTCTCAACCAGACCCTGGAGGAGATCGAACGAAAATTCATCGCCGCCGCCCTGCGCCGGGCCGGCGGCGTCCAGGCCCAGGCGGCCGAGGCCCTGGGCCTGACCAAGCAGACCTTGTACGCCAAGATGAAAAAGTACAATCTGCCCTAGCCCGGGCCAGGTGCCTGTCAGGGCATTTCCCGGACAGGCTCCTGGGGCCGGCCTCGGTCAAAAATATTTGACCCGCGGGTAAAATTTATTTTACTGAAAAATATATTCGTGATTACAGCATGTTAAACGACAACTAGGGACGAGCCAATCCAGGCCGGTAAAATAATTTTTACGGATTACAAATGTGAAACCCGGCTGTTCCCAAACCATAAAAGCCGGGTCCCTCCTGATAACTTATTGAATTAAAAGATATTTTTTGTCCCGAGACCGCGGCCGGGCGACCGGCCGGCCGGGATCGGATTTTCGATAAGGGACTATTCAGGGGCTAGGCGGGGTCGGTCCGGGGGACGGGAAGGGCGTCACCAGTTTTTTAATCATGGTCTAACATCTCGAGTAAACGGCCATTTTTCGGATCGACCTGATTATTCTGATGGAACTGGCACGTCAGTTGCTTTTACAAAGGGCACCAACTTCAAGTAATTCTCGTTTCTCCAGGGAGAGCCGGATTGAGCCAGTCAATCCGGCTTTCTCTATGGACGATCTATCTTCATATTCAGTGGTACGGGCAAGATGTCGGTCCAGATGGAAAAGGCCTCATAGCCTCGGCGCCACGCATCGACCATAAAAAAATCACCCCAAGCCGCTAATCTTGGCGGCCTTTTGTCCGATAAGTAGAGTCAGGGGAATTGCGAACTCCCGGACCGGTGTCACCGGCCACGGGCGGAGAGGGTCCGGAAGCGTCATGGAAACGTCGCATCCATCTCGGAGTCCTTCGGTCCAAGGACAAGGACTGACCAGGTTGAAGGGAGGTGATCGGGCATCAGGAACTGAACGGCAATCAACGTGTCCAGGGAAAGGAGTAACAACATGAATCTAACAAGCGTCGTCGTGAGCACCGGCCCGCATCATCAGATCCAGCACGGCAAGCTGTCAGTCAGGGGCGGCGCGCAGGAGTCCTCGGCAGAGGCCACGAAAGACAATGCGGTCGGCAACCAGGCCAGCCCGAATACCGCCGCGGAGGCCGCGAAAGACAATGCGGTCGCCAATCAGGTCAGCCCGAATACCGCCGTGGAGGCCGCGAAAGACAATGCGGTCGCTAATCAGGTCCACCCGAACAGCACCGTGGAGGCCACCGGCGGAGGTTCAGCCATACTTGCGGAATATGGCGTGCCTCTGGCCGCTTTCACCAAGGTGGACATCAACCATGACGGTAAGATAACCACCGCCGAGGTCAGAAGTTACCTCAGGAAAAACCCCGGCACCCATCAGGCCGAAACCCAAGGCACCGTGCGGGCCGCGGCTGGGGGGACCTCGTCAAGCGAGCCGACTGCGGAGAATCTCACCGCGGCGAACTCGACGGCCGTGAACGCAAGCACCCGGTCAATCGAGACAAGCGGGGACGGTCTGGCCGTGGCCACCACCAGCCAGGCCGTGGACGCGTACAATAAGCAGGGAAATGACCAGGTCCAGCCCGCTGTCACGCCAAATGGAATGCCCGAACAGGGCATGGATGTCAACGTTTGAATCTGACGCGCGGGGAGAGGCTGTGAGACCACAGGCCCACGGCCCCTCCCCACGATGTGTTTATCGGTCCGACCAGGGACAGCCACCTGTATTCTTCCCGCTCCCGATCCCGGTTGACGCTTTGAAAAAAATGGAGAGGACCCCAATTTTCGGCAGTAGCGGCCGACCCGCCGGCCGCGATTAGCGCGGTCATATCATTCCGATTGCCCGCCTCATGGCATCGACATAAGAGGTCTGAAATACTGAATCATCCCGGGGCGACCAGTAAATCCGGTGGTTGGAAACGGTTGACAATCCGGCCGACCGTGTGCCATACAAGGCGATCATGTCCGACACCCCCCCAGACAGCCCCCTGTGCCGGGTCGATCGAGACGTCTTCGATCTGATCGACCGGGAAAAAGAGCGCCAGCGCCTGATGGTCCGGCTCATCCCCTCGGAAAACTACACCTCGCGGGCGGTCATGGAGGCCACGGGCAGCGTCCTGACCAACAAGTACTCGGAAGGGTATCCCGGCAAGCGCTATTACCAGGGCCAGGCCGTCATCGACCGGATCGAGGCCCTGGCCATCGAGCGGGCCAAGGACCTGTTCGGGGCCGAGCACGCCAATGTCCAGCCCTATTCCGGCTCGCCGGCCAATCAGGCGGTGTACATGGCCCTGCTCAGTCCGGGCGGGCTGGTCATGGGCCTGTCCCTTCCCCAGGGCGGCCACCTGACCCACGGCTGGGACGTCAACTTCTCGGCCCATTACTACCGATCGATCCAGTACGGGGTGGACCCCGAGACCGGACGGCTGGACCTGGACGAAATCCGCCGGCTGGCCCGGGAGCACCGGCCGCGCCTCATCTTTGCCGGGGCCACGGCCTACCCCCGGGTGATCGACTTCGCGGCCTTCGGCGAGATCGCCCGGGAGGTGGGCGCCTATTTCGCGGCCGACATCTCCCACATCTCGGGCCTGGTGGCCACCGGCCTGCACCCCCATCCCTTTCCTCACGCCGACGTGGTCACGACCACGACCCACAAGCTGCTGCGGGGCCCGCGGGGCGGGGTCATCCTCTGCCGCAAGGAACTGGCCTCAAAAATAGACCGGGCCGTGTTTCCGGGCCTGCAGGGCGGCCCCCACAATCACGTCACCGCGGCCATCGCCGTGGCCCTGGCCGAAGCCGTTCAACCCGAGTACAAGGACTACTGCGCCCGGGTGATCGCCAACGCCCGGGCCCTGGCCCTGGCCCTGCTTGACCGCGGCTTTGACCTGGTCTCCGGGGGCACGGACAACCATATGCTGCTGATCGATCTTCGGAACAAGGGGCTGGGGGGGCGGCCGCTGGCCGCGGCCCTGGAGCAGGCCGGGATCGTCTGCAATTACAACATGGTCCCGGCCGACACGGGGTCGCCCCAGAACCCGAGCGGGATAAGGATGGGCACCCCGGCCGTGACCAGCCGGGGCATGGGCGAGGCCGAGATGGAGATGATCGCCGCCAGGATCGACCGGGTCGCCCAGGCCCCGGGCGACGAGGCCGCCCTGGCCGCCATCAAGCGAGAGGTGGCCGAGATGTGCCGCCGTTTTCCCTGCCCCGGGCTGGACGACTGACCCGGGGTTCCTCTGACTTGCCTTTGGCCCCCTGATCCGGGTTCCGGACCGGGCGGCCGTCATTGGCCGGTCTTCCGGGGAGACCGGGCCGGACTACAAACCGTCTCCCTGGCGCCGCATACTCTTCTGAAGCTTCTTGATGCCCTTGATCTCGTCCTTGATCTTGGCCAACAGGTCAGGCCGATTCTTGAGGTTGCGCTGGGCCACCTTGAAGTGGTACAGGGCGTTTTTGAGGCGGCCCCGCATCCGGGCGGCCAGGCCCAGGTGATAGCGGGCCAGGCCCTCTTGGCCCTTGCGACCCAGGACCAGGCCGTAGTTGTACTGGACGTCGGGCAGGTTGGGCTGGAGGACGATCAGGCGCCGGAACACGCCGTAGGCGGCGTCGATGTCGTCGCTTTCCTGGTAGGCCCGGCCCAGGTAATACAGGGCCTGGGCGTCATGGGGGTGGGTGATGAGCAGCCTGGTCAGTCCCTCGCGGGCCTTTTCCATCTGGCCGGCCTGGTAATAGGTCACGGCCTGGCCTCGGACGTAAATCAGGTTGCCCGGGTCGGTCCGCAGCAGCTGCCTGAACAGGGCCAGGGCCTCCCGGGTCCGGCCCAGCCGCCTCATGACCAGGGCCAGGCCGTAGCGGGCCAAGCGGTCGTTGGGCCGCTTGGCCAGCCGACGCCGGAACTCGGCGGGGACCTTGTCCAGGGACCCGTACAGGGCTATCAGCCGGGTCTTGACCAGGGGGAACAGGCCGGTGGCCACGTGGCGGCGGACGTGATAGGGCGAGCGGTGCATCAGCATCTGGATCTGGAGGATACGATCGTCCGTGCCGGGGTGGGTCTTGAGATAGGACGGGATCAAACCGCCCAGGTCCAGGCTGGCCTTGCTGATTCGCTTGAGCATGGTCACCATGTACTTGGGATTGTAACCCAGTTTGGTCAGGTACTTGTAGCCCTGGTTGTCGGCCTCGCGCTCGTCTTCGCGCGAGTAGTGGAGCATGGCCGAGGCCCCGCCGGCCAGGCTGCCCACGATCAGGGCCTGGCTGAGCTGGCCGGCGTCACGACCGCCGGCGGCCACGCCCAGCAGGGCCCCGGCCAGCAGCCCGGCCAGGGTGGCCAGATTGACCATCTTGGCCTTGGCCATGCGCTGGGAGACGTGCCGCAGCGCGGCGTGGGACACCTCGTGGCACATCACCCCCATCAACTCGCCCTCGTTTTCGGCCGTCTCGAGCAGTCCCCGCAGGATATAAATGTATCCGCCGGGCGTGGCAAAGGCGTTGATCTGATTGTGGTCGATGACGTAAAACCGGTAATGGAACGGGTTGTGGGGGATCAGGTGGACGATCTTTTTACCCAGCCGGTTGATGTACCCCAGGATGAGGGGGTCGTTGACGAATTTGACCTGACGCCGGAGCTGGATGTTCAACTCCTGACCGATCTTGTCCTCCTCGGTCACGGTCATGGCCGACAAGGGCGCCGGGACGAGCACGATGGCGATCAACAGCCCGGCAACGACGGCCCGCATTTTCATGGTCAACCTCGTTCGATAAGGGAACGGCCGGTCATTTCCACCGGCGGGTCGAGCCCCAACAGGTCCAGGACGGTCGGGGCCACATCTGCAAGTTTACCACCCGTCCTCAACTGAAATCCACGATAGCGGTCGTCGGCCAGGATGAAGGGCACCGGGTTGGAGACGGTGTGGGCCGTGTAGGGCTGGCCTGATTCGGGATCGATCATCTGCTCGCAGTTGCCGTGATCCGAGGTGATCATGACGCTGCCGCCAAAGGCCTGGGCCAGGGGCACCACCCGGGAGAGGCAGAGGTCCAGGGTCCGGACCGCGGCCACGGCCGCCGGCAGGACCCCGGTGTGTCCGACCATGTCGCCGTTGGCGTAGTTGAGGACGATGAGCCCGTAGCGGCGCATCTTGATCCGGCGGAGCAGCTCGTCGGTCACCTCGAAGGCGCTCATGGCCGGCTTGAGGTCATAGGTCGCCACGTCCCGGGGGCTGTCGATGAGCATCCGGTCCTCGTTCTTGAACGGGGTCTCCTCGCCGCCGGAGAAGAAGTAGGTCACGTGGGCGTACTTCTCGGTCTCGGCCAGTCGCAACTGGCGGAAGCCGGCCTCGGCGATGACCTGGCCCAGGGTGTGGTGGGGCCGCTCGGGCGGGAAGGCGACCGGCAGATCGAACGAGTCGTCGTAACTGGTCATACAGACGTACCCGGCCAGCCGGGGCCGGTCTGAGACGTCGAACTCGCCGAAGTCGGGGACGGTCAGGGCGGCGGTCATCTCCCGGGCCCGGTCGGCCCGGAAGTTGAAAAAGACCACGCCGTCGCCGTCGCCGATGGTCGCCACGGGCCCGCCGCCCTGGACGATGACCACCGGCGAGACGAACTCGTCGGTCTCGCCCTGGTCGTAGGCCGCATGCACCGCGGCCACCGGGTCCTCGGCCGTCCGGCCCTGGCCCTTAACCAGGGCCCGATAGTGGGTCTCGACCCGGTCCCAGCGCCGGTCCCGGTCCATGCCGTAGTACCGGCCGCCCAGGGTGGCGAACCGGCCCAGCCCGGCCCGGTCCATGTGCTCGACCACCTGGCCGACGTAACCCGCCCCGGAATGGGGGTCAGTGTCCCGGCCGTCGAGAAAGGCGTGAACGAAAACCCTTTTCAGGCCGCGGGCCTGGGCCAGGTCGAGCAGGGCGTACAGATGGGGCAGGTCGGAATGGACCCCGCCGTCCGAGACCAGGCCCAGGAGGTGCAGGGCCCCGCCCGAGGCCAGGACCTTGTCCATGAGGTCGCCCAGGGCCGGGTTGTCCTTGAACCGGCCGGACTCGATGGCCAGGTTGATGCGGCTGATGTCCTGGTGGACGACCCGGCCGGCCCCCAGATTCAGGTGTCCCACCTCGGAGTTGCCCATCTGCCCGGGCGGCAGGCCGACCGCCTGGCCGTGACAGGCCAGGAGGGTGTGGGGATAGCGCTGGTTCAGATCGTCCACAAAGGGCGTCCAGGCCACCGAGACGGCGTTGCCGGGCGAGGGGTCGGCCTTCCCGAATCCGTCGAGGATGATCAGCAGGCACCAGGGATGGGTCATGTCTTATCTCCGCGGCCCGATTTCGGTGAGGATTCGGCCTGCCCCCCGGGGCCCGGGGGGGCGAGGTCGATCCGGTCCGCCTCGACGAACAACCCCTCGAGGTCATAGTGGCGCCGGAGGGGTTCGTAAAAGACGTGGACCACCACCTCGCCGAAGTCGAGCAGGACCCATTGGCTGTCCCGGGTCCCCTCCCGTCCCAGCAGGGGCAGGCCGGCCCGTTTCGAGCCAATGACCAGGTGTTCGGCCAGGGCGGCCACCTGCCGGGTGGACCGGCCGGACAGGATCAGCAGGTAATCGGTGTAGGAGGTCAGCCGGCCCACGTCCAGCAGGACCGGGTCATCGGCCTTGCGCTCGCCGGCCAGGGCGGCCAGGCGCAGGGCCTTGTCACGGGGGGGTTCGGCCATCACCGGGGGGACGCCCCGTAGAGCTGGTGGTAGAGGACGTAATCCCGGACCGGCCGGGGCACCAGATAGTCCACCGAGCCCCCGGCCGCCAGGCGGCGCCTCAGGTCGTGGCCCGAGATATCGACCTGGGTGACCGGACAGAAGCGAACCGTCCGTCCCTGGGGGTGGCGAAACACTCCGGACGGGCCGTCCGCCATGAAGCCCAGGTCCAGGCCGCTCAGGTATTCCCCCAGGGCCTCGGGGGCGTACTCGGGGCGGGAGAAGACGACGAAGTGGGCCGCCTCGAACAGCTCGGCGGACCGGTGCCAGGAGTCGATCTCGAGAAAGGCGTCCAGGCCGATCAGGAAGAACAGGTCGGCCTCGAGGCCGTACATCTGCCCCAGGGCGTGGAGGGTGTCAATGGTGTAGGACTTGCCCGGGCGGCGGTTTTCCAGGTCGGTCGCCTCGAAGGCCGGATTGTCCCAGATGGCCAGACGGACCATGTTATAGCGGTGGGTGAAGGAGACCAGGTCCGGGTCGTCCTTGTGGGGCGGCCGGGAGGCGGGCACGAACAGGACCCGATCCAGCTCGATCTGCTCCCGGACCTCCTCGGCCGAGCGCAGGTGTCCCAAGTGAAAGGGATTGAACGTGCCGCCCAAGACGCCTAAACGCAATAATCACCTCAACCCGGCCCGTCGTCGGGCCGTCCCGCGGCCGCCGGGTCACTAACCTCCCCGAATAAGGGTATTATAACCTTCCCGACGCCCACTTGCCAAGGTCCTCAGGCCGGGTCATCGGCCACGGGTTCTCCGTTTTCGACCAGGACCAGGTCGTCCCGGTGAATGACCACGTCGGCGCAGCCGGGGCGGTCGAGGATGGCCTTGATCTCGTGGCTGTGGCAGCCCATGATCCGTCTGACCTCGCCCGAGCGGTAGCGGACCAGGCCCCGGGCCAGACGATGATCGGCGGCGTCCACCACGTCCACCGGCGAGCCGGCGGCGAAGTCGCCCTCCACGGCCAGGATGCCCACCGGCAACAGGCTCTTGCCGTTGCTCAGCAGGGCCCGGGCCGCGCCGTCATCGACCTTGATCCGGCCCCGGGGGGACAGGGCGTCGATCCACTGCTTGCGATGGGACAGGCGCTCGGTCGTGGGCCGGATCAAGGTCCCCCGGCCCCGGCCGGCGAACAGATCGGTCAGGACCTCGGGGGCCAGGCCGCTGGCGATGACCGTCGGCCGGCCGCCCCGGGCCACGGCCGCCCCGGCGCTGATCTTGCTGCGCATGCCGCCCCGGCCGACCGCGCCGGGCGCGGCGCTGGCCAGGCCGAGCAGTTCGGGCGTTACCTGGTCCACCAGGGGGACCAACTCGGCGTCCTGGTTGCGGCGGGGGTCGGCCGAGTACAGGCCCTCGATGTCGGTCAGGATGACCAGCAGATCGGCCTCGGTCAGCGAGGTCACCCGGGCGGCCAGGGTGTCGTTGTCGCCGAACTTGATCTCGGCCACGACCACGGTGTCGTTCTCGTTGATGACCGGGACGATGCCCCACTCGAGCAGGGTGAACAGGGTGTTGTGGGCGTTGATGTAGCGCCGCCTGACCCGCAGGTCCTCCGAGGTGAGCAGGACCTGGGCGGCCTTGTAGCCGGCCCGGCCCAGGGCCCGGTCCCAGGCCTCGATCAGCGAGGCCTGCCCGGCCGCGGCGGCGGCCTGCTTTTCGGGGATGGTCAGGAGCGGCCGCTGATGTCCCAACTGCCGGAAACCGGCGGCGATGGCCCCTGACGAGACGATGACCGCCTCCCGGCCGCCGTCGATCAGCGCCCCGATCTGGGAGGCCAGACCGCCGATCCGCTCCTCGTTCAGACCGGCGGGCGTGGTCAGGACGTTGCTGCCGACCTTGACCACCACCCGCCGGGCGTCATCAATGAGCCGCTGATCCGTCTCGCTCCAGGGCATGATCTTCCTCTTGGGTTCGGATCCGTTCCAGATGGTCCATGGCCGCGGTGAGGAGTTCCCTCACCCCCCGGCCGGTCACCGCCGAAACGGGGTAAATCTCGTGGCCGGCTTCCTCGAGGTCCGGCCGGGCCGCCTCCAGGGTCTGATCGGCGCCGGTCAGGTCCATCTTGGTCACCACCAGCAGCCGGGGCCGGGCGGCCAGCCCCGGGTCGTGGGCGGCCAGCTCCCGGACCACGGCCCGGGTGCGGGCCAGTGGGTCTTCCCCGGCCAGGTCCATGACGTCCACCAGGTGCAGCAGGAGCCGGGTGCGCTCGATATGGCGCAGGAACCGGTCCCCGAGGCCCGCCCCCTGGTGGGCGCCCTCGATCAGGCCGGGGATGTCGGCCATGACGAACGACCGGTCCTCGTCCAGCCGGACCACGCCCAGGTGGGGCGTCAGGGTGGTGAACGGGTAGGGGGCGATCTTGGGCCGGGCCCGGCTGACGGCTGATAGCAGGGTCGATTTGCCGGCGTTGGGCAGCCCGACCAGGCCCACCTGGGCCAGCAGCTTCAGCTCGAGGCGCAGCGAGCGTTCCTCGCCCGGCTCGCCCGGCTGGGCGAACTTGGGGGCGCGGTGGGTCGAACTGACAAAGTGGCGGTTGCCCTTGCCCCCCCGGCCGCCCTGGGCGACTACCTGCCGCCGCCCCGGGGCGTCCAGATCGACCAGGAGCCGCTCGGCCCCGGCCGCATCCAGGTCGAAGACCAGGGTCCCCACCGGCAGCCGCACCTGGCAGTCTTTGCCCCGGCGGCCGGTCCGGTTGTTGGGTCCGCCGGACCGGCCCTTTTCGGCCGCGAACCGGCGCGTCAGGACCACGTCCCACAGGGTGGTCATCCGGCCGTCGGCGACGACGATCACGTCCCCGCCCGAGCCCCCGTCCCCGCCGTCCGGGCCGCCCCGGGGCAGGTGTCTCTCCCGGCGGAAACTGACCAGACCAGGGCCGCCGTCGCCGGCCCGGACCTCGATGCGGGCTTCGTCAACGAACTTCATGGCCGGTCCCAGCTATGACTGGCGGGGAAAATGACGGCAAATACCCCGACTCGGGGCACGAAAAAAATTTCTCTGATTGCCGACGAGATCATGCCCGGAGAGCGGAGACAATCCCCGCCCCTTGGCAACGGGGAACCCTAGGTCGGGTAAACGCTGACCTTCTTCCGGTCGCGGCCCAGCCGCTCGAAGGACACCTGGCCGTCCACCTTGGCGAAGATGGTGTAATCGCGGCCCAGGCCCACGTTCTGGCCCGGATGGATGGTGGTGCCGCGCTGACGGACGATGATGTTGCCGGCCTTGACCAGTTGCCCGTCATAGCGCTTCACGCCCAGACGCTTGCCGGCCGTGTCCCGGCCGTTTCGGGACGATCCGCCCGCTTTTTTATGTGCCATGGCTTTGGCTCCTGCCGGCTCCCGTGGCGCGGGAAAGCCGAAATTTTTTATAGGCCGCTCGTTGTCGGTTCGCCCTGCCGGTCCTGAAATCGAACCCCCGGGCGGGGGGGAGCGCCCGCTAAGCGTTAATCGCCTGGATCTTGACGGCGGTGTAGAGCTGCCGGTGTCCCTTCTTGCGGCGAAACTGCTTGCGCCGCTTGTACTTGAAGACGATGATCTTGCGGGTCCGATGCTGCTCGACGATGGTACCGGCCACGGTCGCTCCCTCGAGCAGGGGCCGGCCGACTTTCAACTCGCCGTCTTCATTGACCATCAGGACCCGGTCCAGGGTGACGTTCTCGCCCGGACTGCCGTCCAGGCGTTCGAAACGAACCACGTCGCCGGGACTGATACGGTACTGTTTTCCGCCCTGTTCGATGACGGCGTACACGGTTGGTTCCCCACTGACAGAAGTTACCGAAGCAAATTTTTATATACCCGGAGGCGGCCGGTGTCAAGTTTTTTCATCCGGGCCGCCGGGATAGGTCGCCGAGACCTTGACCAGGCGGGCCGTGGCCAGGGCCTCGTCCGGGACCGCGAACACCCGGCCCAGAATCTCCCCGGCCCGGGGGTGCCCCCGGGTGAGATCGACCTCGATCTCGACCGTGGTGTCGTTCAGAAAGCGGACGGCGGTGATCTGTCGCCTCAGATCGACCTCCTTGTCTCCTTTGGGACTCGGCCGGACGACCACGACCCGTTTTTTGGCCAAAAAGTGGGCCGCGGCCCGGCGGCCGAGAGTGCCCCCGGTCACCGACAGCCGGAAGACGCCCGCCACCGGGTTCAGCTCGGTCTGCTTCTTGGTCACCGGCCGCCCTGACAGGAGCCTGATTCCCTCCGGGGCGTTTTGGTTGAACCGGTCGATGACCTGGCCGATCCCCGGCGGCGGGGGCGGGAACTCGACGACCATGGCCTCGCAGACGCTCTCGACCCCCACCGGCAGGGCGGGCGACAGCGAGACCCGGGGCAGGGGATGAAACCCCTGGGAATAACGAATCCGCAGATCGCCCCGGCGCAGGGTCCGGTTGACGGCCTCCTGGAACTCGAGGTGGCCCAGAAAACGGGCCGGCCCTTCCTTGGTCATCTCGAAGCGATACCGGATGGGCGGGGAATCCGGGGTAACGTCCCGGATCGGGGGTGGGGCCTCGGAACGCCAGTCGGTCCAGGTGATCGGTTCCAGGGTCTCGAAGTCGCACACCCCGCAGTCCTGGCAGGCGCCGTCGCGGCAGTCCGGGGTGGCCTGGCCGGTCAGGGTCTTGGCCCACTCGGCCGCAAGGAATTCCCGGGTCACCCCGGTGTCCAGATGGTCCCAGGGCAGGGGGCGGTCCGGGTCCCGGGCGGACAGGAAGGCGGCCGGATCCAGGCCCTCGGCGGCAAAGGCCTGCTGCCAGAGGTCGAAGCGGACCTGCTCGGTCCAGCCGTCGAACCGGCAGCCCGCCAGAAAGGCCCGGCCCAGGACCGGCCCCAGCCGCCGGTCGCCCCGGGAAAAGACCCCCTCCAAGAGACTGATCGCCCCGGCCGACCAGGACATCTTGACCGCCCGCCGGGGCAGTTCGGACCGGATCTTCTCCCGAATGGACTCGGCCTCGGCCGGGTCCATCTGGGCCGCCCGCTGAAACGGGGTGTGGGGCTTGGGCACGAACAGGGACACCGAGACGTTGAGCCGGGCGCCCCGGTTGTGGCAACGGGCCTCGTCCAGGAGCCTCCGGCAGAGTTCGGGGATGGCCGCCCGGTCCTCGTCCCGTTCAAAGGGCAGGCCGATCATGAAGTAGAGCTTGATCAGGCTCCAGCCGGCCCGGAAGGCGGCGGACACGGCCTCGGTCAGCTCGGCCTCGGTCAGGTGTTTGTTGATGACGTCCCGGAGCCGCTGGGTGGCCGCCTCGGGGGCCAGGGTGAACCCGGTCTTCCGGACCCTCTTGATTTGGGCCATCATCGCCGGCGTCAGGGTCGCCGCCCGGAGGGACGGCAGGCTAAGGGCCACCCTGCGTCCGGCGGTCTGATCCATCAGGGCCGGCAAAAGCCGGGGCAGGGGCCGGTAGTCGCCGGTGGACAGGGACAGCAGGGAGACCTCGTCGAACCCGGTGGCCGCCAGCCCGGAGTCGATCAGAGCGAAAACCTCCTCGGGCCGCCGTTCGCGGACGGGCCGGTAGATCACCCCGGCCTGACAGAAGCGGCAGCCCTGGGTGCAGCCCCGGGCGACCTCGACGCTCAACCGGTCGTGGACCAGGCGGACCGCGGGGGTGATCGGCCGGGTCAGGGCGTCGCCGAAGCGGAGCTGGGGGGTCACCTGCCGTTTGACGCGTGCCGGGGCGTCGCCCACGGGACTGACCGAGCCGTCGGGCCGGACCTCGTAGAGCGAGGGCACGTACACTCCCGGCACCCGGGCCAGGGCGGCCAGCCGGTCGGCCCGGCCAAGGCCGCGGCGCTTGGCCTCGATCAGCCGGTCGATCAGCTCGTGCACCCCGTCCTCGGCGTCGCCCAGATAGCAGGCGTCCAGGAAGTCGGCCAGGGGCTCGGGATTGAACACGGCCGGCCCCCCGGCCATGACCAAGGGATGCTCCGCGGTCCTGTCGGCCGCCCGCAGGGGAACCCCGGCCAGGTCCAGCACGGTCAGGAGGTTGGTGTAACCCAGTTCATAGGCCAGGGAAAAGCCGATGACGTCAAAGTCGCCCAGGGAGGTGCCGCTTTCGAGGCTGGCCAGGGGCAGTCCCCGCCGCCTCAGTTCGGCTTCCATGTCCCCCCAGGGGCTGAAGGCCCGCTCGCAGGCCACGTCCGGCCGCGAGTTGAGCAGGTGATGGACCGTCTGAAAACCGAGGTGGCTCATCCCCACCTCGTAAACGTCCGGGAACACCAGGGCAAAGGTCAGATCGACCGACCGGTGATCCTTGACCCTCAGGCCCACCTCGCCGCCGATGTACCGGCCCGGCCGGCGCACCGCCCCAAAAAACTGTTCCTGAAGACGATCCACCTCGGTATGTCTCTCCCTGATCTTCCCGGTAACGGGCTCAGTCCGCGAGCCGGACTTGACAACCCCGGCTCCGGGTTCTTAAATCGCACAATATAGCCCGACCCCTGGTCAATGGCAACCCCGCAACCGTCATCCGGGAGGAAAACCCGATGCCCAGCCGGCAATATCTGGTGGACGATCTCAATTTTTCCGATTCCTGGCGCATGTTTCGCATCTTGAGCGAGTTCGTGGACGGCTTTGAGGACCTGGGCGACCTGGAGCCGGCGGTCAGCATCTTCGGCTCGGCCCGCATCGACCCCTCGGATAAAATATATCAGGACGCTGAAAAGACCGCCCGCCTGTTGGTCGAGGCCGGATTCGCCGTGATCACCGGGGGCGGACCCGGGATCATGGAGGCCGGCAACAAGGGGGCGGCCGAGGCCGGAGGCCGGTCGGTCGGTCTGAACATCCACCTGCCCCACGAACAGGCCCCTAACAAGTATGCCAACTTGCCCCTGGACTTCAGGTACTTTTTCGTCCGAAAGGTCATGTTCGTCAAGTACTCCATGGCCTACATCGTCTTTCCCGGCGGTTTCGGCACCCTGGACGAGATGTTCGAGGCGGTGACCCTGATCCAGACCAGGCGCATCCGGCCCTTCCCGGTGCTGCTCATGTATCAGGACCACTGGCAACCCCTGCTGACCTGGATCGACAAGGAACTCTGCCAGCACGACCACATGATCTCGCCCGAGGACCTGGACATCATCCGGACGGTCGAAACCCCCGAGGAGGCGGTGGCCATCATCAAGCGCCGGGTCATCCTCTGACCCCCGGCCCGCTGACGACCGGAGCGGGGACATAGCCGTGACGGAGTCGATCATGGACAAGAAACAGGCCGCGGCCGCGCTCAAGCGGATGGCCGTGCTCCTGGAGCTGACCGGGGCAAACCCGTTCAAGGTGAATGCCTACGCCCGGGGGGCCCGGGCCCTCGAGGCCGCCGAAGGTGTTTTGGGAGAAATGATCGACCAGGGCCTGGACCGGATCAAGGGTATCGGGGCGGGCCTGAAGCGGGACATCGAGGAGCTGGCGGCCACGGGGGACTTGCGGGAGCTGGAGGAGTTGACCGCGACCGTGCCCCCGGGATTGCTCGAGGTGCTTAGGCTGCCGGGCCTCGGGCCCAAGAAGGTCAAGGTCCTGTGGGAGGACCTGGGGGTGACCACCCTGGGCGAGCTGGAGTACGCCTGCCTCGAAAACCGGCTGATCGACCTCAAGGGTTTTGGGCTGAAAACCCAGGACAAGGTTTTAAGCGGGATCCAGGACCTGAAGCGCTACCAGGGCCGGTTCCTGCTGGGCGACGTCCTGCCCGCGGCCCGGGAGCTCAGGGACGAGCTGGCCCGGGGGCTGGATCCGGCGCCGGTGCTTCTGGCCGGCGACCTCAGGCGCTGGACCAAGACCGTGACCGAGGCGGATCTACTGGCAATCGGGGTTTCCCCCGAGAAGCTGGCCGCGGCCCTGAAAAAATCGGCCCTGGTGACCGAGATTCTCGTACCTGAAGACCACCACGTGCGGGCTGAAACGCAAGGCGGTTGGCCCGTCCGGGTCTTTGTGACCGCCCCGGACCGGCTGGCCGCGGACCAGGTGCTCCGGACCGGATCGGCCCAACACGTCGCCGCCCTGGACCGTCTGGCCAAGGGCAAAAAGATGAAACTCGGTCCCGGGGGTTTGGTCAAAAACGGCAAGGTTCTGGCCCTCAAGGACGAGGCCGGCCTGTACGAAAAACTGGGGCTGGCCTTGATCCCGCCCGAACTGCGCGAGGATCAGGGCGAGATCGAGGCGGCGGCCGCGGGCCGTCTGCCTGAACCGGTCACGGCCGATCAGGTCAAAGGGACCTTTCATCTGCATACCGTCCGGAGCGACGGGGTGGTCACCCTGGCCCAGTACCTGGCCGCAGGCATAGAGCGGGGCTGGGAATACCTGGGCATCGCCGACCACAGCCAGAGCGCCTTTTACGCCGGAGGGCTCACCGAGGACGAGCTGATTGAGCAGGCCGCCGAGATCCAGGCCTTGAACGATTCCCAGGACCAGGTCCGGCTGCTGTGGGGGATCGAGAGCGACATCAAGCCTGACGGGTCCCTGGACTATCCGGACGAAATTTTAGGGCGGTTCGATTTTGTGGTGGCCTCGGTCCACTCGAGCTTCGGCCAGTCCCGGAAGGACATGACCGCGCGTCTGGTCAAGGCGGTGTCCCATCCGGCGACAAGGATCCTGGGGCACCTGACCGGCCGCCTGCTCCTGGCCCGCAAGGGCTATGACTTTGATCTGGAGGCAATCCTGGCCGCTTTAGCCGAGCACGACGTGGCCCTGGAACTGAACGCCAATCCCCACCGCCTGGACGCGGACGAGGACACCCTGCGCCGGGCCGTGGAGCTGGGGATCAAGATCGCCGTCAATCCAGACGCCCATTATTTGGAGGGCCTGGACGACATGGCCTATGGTCTGGCCCTGGCCCGGCGGGGCTGGGTCCCGCCCGAATTGGTGCTCAACACCTGGCCGCTGGACGAGGTGTCGGCCTGGCTGGCGCGCCGTTGAGCAGCATTTGAATGGTGTTATCGACGGGGATGTACCCAGGATGCCTTAGGAAGCGGCTCGTGTGGCCTCTGTCCTGATATCAAGCATCTTCAGACAACACTCTTTTTTCTATCACCCATTGCCTAGTTTTAATCACATATTTCGCTCCACACTTATTACATTTAAATTCATATCCTATCGAGAGCTTTCTGTTCTCAACTACTATTTCGGCGGAACAGTAGTTACATGTAAATATACTGGCCTTTAATTGGATAGAATAGTTGTCTTCATCATCTGAAACCACCTCGAATGCTGCATTACAGTTTGGATTTAGACACACAACGTCGCGATTTCCTTTAATAAGACGTTCATGATTGACCGCAAAAGACTGGCCACAAAGATCACACTCAAATACAATAACTTCGGCAAGTGAAGTGTCCAAATGACTTGCTGCAATCGGTTCCACTTCCTTGATAAGGTTCTGAAGTTCAATTCTTATCTTCTGTGGATCCCACGGATTCTCTTTCGTAGATATTTTGCTTGGAGTCGGAACATGTATGTAATTTCCCAACTTATTGTATGTCTTGCGCAACCAATCTATTTTAAATGTGCAATGACGCCCTAATGACTTCCAATTGCCGTTTGGCACACCGCGCGGTGACTCTTTACAAATCCTAAGTTCAAAATCTTGATTGCTAAAAGGTTCAAGCTGTTCCAGAGCTCGTAATGCTTGTGGAGGCTGCCATTTCCCAAAGAATTCTTGTGGCAAACGTTTTTGATATACTCGTAATTTATCGTACGCTATTGATTCCAAGCACAATCTTAATTCAAGGCAGGCATAAATAAGCAAATCGTCGTCGTTGCGAGATAACAGTTCTTTTGCTCGCTTCAGACAAGCATTTCTATCAAAACTGAAAGTCATGGCGAAGGACTCGAACTTTTATTGTTTTTTGTTCTCCATTTTGAACTGAGGTTGATCAGGCCGACTTCTTGTCCTCGATCCGGTCGTAGTGGGAGAACTGCATGGTAAAGGTGCCCCGGCCCTGGGTGGCCGAGCGGAGGGCGGTCGAGTAGCCGAACATCTTGGATAAGGGCACCGTGGCCTCGACCAGATTGACCTTGCCCCGGGGGGTGACCCCCTCGATCCGGCCGCCCCGGGCGTTGAGATCACCGATGACCTCGCCCATGAACTCCTCGGGCATGACCGCCTCCACGGCCATGACCGGCTCGAGCAGGATCGGCTCGGCCCGGCGCAGGGCGGCCTGGAGGGACATGGCCGCGGCCACCTGGAAGGCCAGCTCGGTGGACAGATCGGGCTCGAACCGGCCGCCAGTGACCACTACCCGGGTGTCCACCACCGGGTAGCCCAGGACCGGGCCGCTCACCAGGGAATCCTCCAGGGCGGCGGCGATGTGGTCCCGGAACTGGGGCGGGACCTGGTCCTCGGGGGCCATGATCCGGACGACGTTGCCCCGGCCCCGGTCCCGGGGACTGACGGTCAGGGTGATCCCGGCCAGGTTGCGCCCGCCGGCCACCTCGCGGTCAAAGACCTCGGACTCCTCGGCCTCGGCCGTCACCGTCTCCCGGTAAACCACCTGGGGCTGACCGACGTTGACCGGGACGTGGTACTCCCGCTTGAGCCGGGTGACCAGGACGTCCAGGTGCAGCTCGCCCATGCCGCTGATGATGGTCTG
Organism: uncultured Desulfarculales bacterium; assembly: GCA_964569795.1. Lineage (GTDB taxonomy): Bacteria > Desulfobacterota > Desulfarculia > Desulfarculales > JAHJDS01 > JAHJDS01. The sequence goes on from CAZMVB010000016.1 coordinate 23,956, forward strand.
GCCGGTGTCCGGGTCCTCGCGGACGTGGAAGGTCGGGTCCTCCTCGGTCAGCCGTTCGAGGGCCTGAGTCACCTTGTCGGCGTCGGCCACGGTCTTGGGCTCGACCGCCACCGAGATGACCGGCTCGTAGGCGTGGATGGACTCGAGCAGGATGGGGTGGTCCTCGGGGCAGAGGGTGTCGCCGGTCGAGGTCTGCTTCAGTCCGACCAGGCCCACGATCTCGCCCGCCCGGGCCTCGTCGATCCGCTCCCGCTTGTTGGAGTGCATCCGGAGGATGCGGGCCACCTTCTCGTTGACCTCGCGGCGGGGATTATAGACCGTCTGGCCGACCTTCATCCGGCCCGAGTAGAGCCGGGCGTAAACCAGCTTGCGGCCGGCCTCCATCTGGACCTTGAAGGCCAGGGCGGACAGGGGCGCGGCGTCATCCGGGTCCCGGCTGGCCTTTTCCCCGGTCAGGGGATCCAGGCCGACGACCGGCGGGACGTCCAGCGGGCTGGGCAGAAAATCGACCACCGCGTCCAGGAGGGGCTGCACGCCCTTGTTCTTGAGGGCCGAGCCGCACAACACCGGCACCAGGCTCAGCTTCAGGGTCGCCCGCCGCACGGCGGCCTTGAGGTCGGCCTCGGTGATCTCGCTCTCCTCGAGGTATTTCTCGGCCAGCTCGTCGTCGGCGTCGGCCAGGGTCTCGAGCAGCTCGGCCCGCCGGCGTTTGACCTCGTCGGCCAGGTGGTCGGGGATGGGCGCCTCGTCAAAAGTCGCCCCCAGGTCGTCGGTGTGCCACTTCAAGCCAATCATCCTGATCAAATCGATCACCCCGACGTGGGCGTCCTCGACCCCCCAGGGGCTGGCCACGACCAGGGGCCGGGCGCCGAGCTTTTCCCGCATCTGGTCTAGGCAGCCGTCAAAGTCGGCCCCGATCCTATCCAGCTTGTTGATGAAGGCCATCTTGGGCACCCGGTAGCCGTCGGCCTGGTGCCAGACCGTTTCGGACTGGGGCTCGACCCCGCCCACGGCGCAGAACACGGCAATGGCCCCGTCCAGGACCCGCAGGCTCCGCTCGACCTCGATGGTGAAATCCACGTGGCCCGGGGTGTCGATCAGGTTGATGGTCTTGTTCTTCCACAGGCAGGAGGTGGCCGCCGAGGTGATGGTGATGCCCCGTTCCTGTTCCTCGGGCATCCAGTCCATGGTTGCCTCGCCGTTGTGGACCTCGCCCATCTTGTGGATCCGGCCGGCGTAGTACAGGATCCGCTCGGTCAGGGTGGTCTTGCCGGCGTCGATGTGGGCCATGATGCCGATGTTGCGCGTATTTTTGAGCCTGGGTTGTCCAGCCATGACAGTCCTTCACCTGCCCTTGGGCGACGTGGGCAATTGCTCTAAGATAAGAGAACCGACCACCGGTGTCAACGGCCTTTGTCCCGCCTTGACACCCGCCCGGTTTGACGAAAAAATGGACACAGCCTCATCAGGAGCGCGCCATGGCCCGCCGAGCCCTGCTGATCATCGACATGATCCATGATTTCATCCACCCCGACGGGGCGCTCTACATCGGCCCGGGCGCGGCCCCTCTGGTGCCGCGGATCAAGGCCCTGGCCGAGGAGATGCGGGCCGAGGGGGCCCTGATCGTTTACCTGTCCGACGCCCACGAGCCGGACGATCGGGAATTTTTACGCTTCCCGCCCCACGCCGTCAAGGGCACGCCCGGGGCCCGGATCGTGCCCGAACTGACGCCCCAGCTAGGCGACCCGGTCATCGACAAGACCCGGTACTCGGCCTTTTACGGCACGGACCTGGAAGGGACCCTGGAGCAAGCAGTGATCGACGAGGCGGTCTGCTGCGGGGTCTGCACCTCGATCTGCGTCATGGAGACCGTGGGCGATCTGGCCGACCGCGATATTCCGACGGTCGTCATCCGGGAGGCCGTGGCCGACTTCGACCCCAAGGCCCACGATTTCGCCCTGAAGCGGATGGAGTCCCTGTTCGGGGCCAGGATCAGGTGATCCCGTCGTGTTGTGGTATGGTCGCCCCAACCCGTCCCCGGAGAAGGCCCATCCGTGAATATTGACCTCTTTCCCCTGCTGCTGATCACGGCCCTGGCCGCGGTGATCCCGGTGGTGGTTCACCGGCTGGGGCGGTACGGCCCGCCGCTGGTGGTCGTGGAAATCCTGGCCGGGATCGCCATCGGCCACAGCGGGCTGGACCTGGTCAAGGTCGAGGGCCCGCTCAAGTTCCTGGCCGGTTTCGGCTTCAGCTTCCTGATGTTTTTGTCCGGACTGGAGATAGATTTCGGCCGGCTGATGCCCCTGGGCGGCCGGCGGCCACGGGAGAAATGGTGGCAGGGAACCATCTTTCTGGCCGGCGGATCGTTCGTCCTGACCTTGGTCCTGGCGACGGGCGTGGGTTACGGCCTGGTCCTATCCGGGGTCGAGGCCGACGGGCTGCTCCTGGGCCTGATCCTGAGCACGACCTCGCTCGGTCTGGTGGTGCCCGTGCTCAAGGAGCGGGGCCTGAGCGAGGGCCGTTTTGGACAGGCCCTGCTCACCAGCGCCCTGGTGGCCGACTTCATGACCCTGCTCCTGTTGAGCGTGGCCATCGCCCTCCTGGGCCGGGGACCTTCCCTGGAATTGCTCCTGGTGCTGGTCCTGGCGGCCGCCTTTGGCGTGGCCGTCCGGCTGGGGCTCCGGGTCCGGCGCATACCGCTGATCACCTGGACCATCCGCGAGCTGGCCCAGGCCACCTCCCAGATCAAGGTCCGGGGCGCCCTGGCCCTGATGGTCGGCTGGGTGTTTCTGGCCGAGGCCCTGGGTCTGGAGGTCATCCTGGGGGCCTTTTTGGCCGGGGCCCTGGTCAGCATCCTCAGCCCGGACCGGGAGGGGGTGCTCCGGGAAAAGCTGGACGCCATGGGCTACGGCTTTTTCGTGCCCCTGTTCTTCATCACCGTGGGCGTCGGCTTTGACCTGAAGGCCCTGGTCGCCTCGCCCTCGTCCCTGATCCTGGTTTCGGTGCTGATCGCGGCCGCCTATGCGGTCAAGATGGTCCCGGCGCTGCTGTGGCGGCTGCGCTTTTCCTGGCGCGAGTCCCTGGCCGCCGGGGTATTGCTGTCCTCCCGGCTGTCGCTGATCATCGCCGCGGCGGCCGTGGCCGTAGGTCTTGGCCTGATCAGCCAGGCGGTCAACGCGGCGGTCATCCTGCTGGCCATGATCACCTGCACCGTCTCGCCGATGCTCTTCAGCCGGCTCTGTCCGGCCACGGCCGGGGCCGAACGAGAGGGGACGATCATCGTCGGCACCGGCCAGCTGGCCGCCTTTGCCGGCGAGCGTCTCCGGCGGACGGGCGAGGTGGTGACCTTTATCGGCCAAAACCGGACCGAGCTGGCCGAGGTGAAAGAAAAGAACTTTCCCATCCTGGAGGCCGACAAGGTGACGGCCAAGGTCCTGGCCGCGGCCGGGGCCGAGCGGGCCGAAGCGGTGCTGGCCCTGGCCGAGGACCAGGCCGAGGTCCGCCGGGTGTGCGAACTGGCCGCCAAGAAATTTTCAGTGCCCAACGTGGTCGCCTGGGCCGAAAAGACCGCCCTGGCCGACGATCTCACCCAGATGGGCGTCCGGGTGGTCCAGCCCTCCCTGGCGGCCGTCCTGGCCGTGGAGGGGGCCCTCCTGTTCCCGGGCACCTTCCAGTTGCTGACCGATCTGTCCGGCAACGTGGAACTGGCCGAGGTCCGCTTCCGCAACCCGCGGCTGGCCGGCCGGCCCCTGAGCCGGATCAGACTGCCCGGGGGCGTCCTGGTCCTGGGCGTTAGGCGCGACGGCGAGACGATCATCCCCAACGGAGACACGACCCTCGAGCCGGCCGACCAGGTGACCCTGGTGGGCAAGGCCGAGGCCCTGGGCGAGGCCCGGCGCCTGCTGCGGCGGCGCTGATCGCCCGGTTTGCCCCGCCTCGATCGGACGTGATATAGTCCCCGGCCATGGACATTATCGACGTTCACGTCCACGTCTTTCCGGCGGCCATCGTCGCCCGACGGGAGCGGTTTTTCGACAACGAGCCGGCCTTTGCGGCCGTTTACGGCCGGCCCGACTCCCGCCTGGTGACACCTGAACAGCTGGTGACGGCCATGGACGACCAGGGCGTGGCCGCCTCAGTGGTCATGGGCTTCCCCTGGCAGCAGCAGGCCAACCTGGACCGCCACAACCAGGCCATCCTCGAGGCCCAGGAGAGGCACCCGGGACGGATCATCGGCCTGGGCCTGGTCAACCCGGCCCAAGGCGACGCGGCCCAGCAGGCCCGGGACCTGCTGGCGGCCGGCCTGGCCGGCCTGGGCGAGGTGGCCTTTTACGACCGGGACCTTGACCAGGAGGTCCGCCGGCAACTGGCCCCCCTGGCCGAGGTCTGCGCCGAGGCGGGCAAGCCTTTGCTGCTCCACACCAACGAGTCGGTCGGACACGAGTATCCGGGCAAGGCGCCCATGACCCTGGCGGCGCTCTACCAACTGATCAAGACCCACCCCCAGACGACCTGGATCCTGGCCCACTGGGGCGGCGGCCTGTTCTTTTACGGCCTCATGAAAAAAGAGGTCTCGGCGGTCTTTCAGAACGTCTATTTCGACACCGCCGCCTCGCCCTTCCTGTACGTCCCGGCGATCTATGATCTGGCCTGCCGGATCGTGGGTCCCGAAAAAATCCTGTTCGGCTCCGATTATCCGCTCATCCCCCCGGACCGCTACTTCAGGGAACTGGAGGCCGCCGGCCTGACCGAGCCCCAACGGGCCCTCATCCTGGGACAAAACGCCCGGACGATCTTCCGTGTTTAACTTCATCATCTACTTTGTCGTGGCCGTGATCGTTTACATGATCGCCCCCGGCGACCGTCCGCCCCGGATGGGCTGGGAGGAGGCGGTCCTGGGCTGGACCGCGGTTTACGCCGTCTTCACCCTTTTCTGCCGGCTCGCCCTGGCCCGGCTCAGCCGGCGCCTCAACCGGGCGGCGCGGCAAGGCTTGGACGGGGACGGTCCCCGGGAATATTACCGAATCCTGGTTTTCTTGTCAGTGGGGGCCATTGCCGCCTTCGGCGTCCTGTCCCACGGACTGGAACTCCGGGCCTTTATCGGACAAGTGCCGGGGGTGGGCGGGCTGTCCAGTTGGCAGGGCCTGGTCGGATTGACCGGGTTCATCTTCCTGCTGATGATCGTCTGGTATCTGGCCTGGCCGGTTCAACGCCGGGTCTTCGGCGAAGGGGTGTCCCGGCGGGGATACGTCCTGGGGCAACTGCGGCTGGCCGGACCGATCATGGTCCCCTGGCTGGCGCTGTCGGCCGTTTACGACCTGCTGGAGTCCGTGCCCTGGCCCTGGCTGCACCGGTTCATCAACAACCCGGCCGGGGTGCTGACCCTGTTCGGGCTGGGCGTCCTGGCCGCGGCCTATTTTTTTCCGATCCTGGTCCGCTGGGTCTGGGGCCTGAAACGAATGCCCGACGGCCCGATGCGGGACCTGGTCGACGGATCGGCCGTCCGGCTGGGCTTCGAGCCGGCCGAGATCTTCCTGTGGCCCCTGATGGACGGCCGGGGCCTGTCGGCCGGGGTGCTGGGGTTTTTCCGGCGGACGAGGTATTTGCTGGTGTCGCCGGCATTGATCGACGCCCTGCCGGCCGGGGAACTGCAGGCCGTGGTCGCCCATGAAGCCGGTCACGTCCGGTACCGCCACGTCCGGTTCTTCCTGGTGATCCTGTTCGGTTACGGCCTGGCCACGGCCGTTCTGCTCGAGGCCCTCCTGCCCCTGGCGGCGGTGGCCGAGGTAACGCTCGGTTTCGGACCGGCCCGCCAGACCCTGAGCGAGGCGGCCACGACCCTGCTGGTCGGTCTGCCCCTGGTCGGGTTCATGGTCCTCTATTTCCGCTATCTGATGGGCTGGTTCATGCGCCACTTCGAGCGGCAGGCCGACGGCTTTGCCCTGACCGCCCAGGGCGAGGCGGGGCCGATCGTCGCTTCCCTGGAGAGACTGGCCATCCTGTCCGGGCGGATCCGGAACCTGCCCTCGTGGCACCATTTCTCGATCGCCCGGCGGGTGGGCTTCATCGACCGGGCCTGGCGTGATCCCTCCCTGATCGACCGTCACGACCGCCTGGTCCGCCGGGGTCAAATCGCCTTCATCCTGTCCCTGGTGCTCCTGGCCGGGATAGCCTTTCAACTCAGTTTCGGCACCTGGGGCGACGGGCTGCGGCGCTGGGCGACCGACGTTCGCGTGGAGTGGTTCGAGACCCTGGACCCCGGGGCCACGAGGCGGGCCCTGTCAGACCTGACCGGGGCCGCCCGCCAACCGGACCTGGTTTGGCCGGCCCTTCCCGGCGGCGGGCCTTCGCCGACGACGACCGGGCCCGTGCCGGGGAGATTTCCGGCGCCGCCCCGGCCCGCTTCCCCCCGGAGGGGTCCCTGAACCCGGGCCGGGCCCGGAAAATCGACCGGCGCGGTCCAAAAGGAGCATCGACCGACATGTCCGCCGCGAATCCGCTCCGTGACGCTGACCTGCTCGACCTGGCCCGCGGGCGGGGCGCGGCCAAGGCCCGGATCATCGACCCGGCCCGGGTGATCGTGTCCCAGGCGGTGGCCTTCAAGTGCCGTTACGGCTGCCCTGAATTCGGACGGTGGCGGACCTGCCCGCCCCACTCGCCCACCCCGGACCAGACCCGGCGGCTCCTGGCCGAGTATCAGCGGGCAATCCTGATCCGGTTCCGGGCCCCGCTGACCGCCGGTTCCAAAACGCCGATCATGAAGGAACCCCAGCGGGCCCTGGCCAGACTGGAGCGGGACCTGATGCGCCGCGGCGCGCCCCGGGCCCTGGCCCTGGGCATGGGCCGCTGCTGGCAGTGCGACACCTGCCGCCTGGAACCGGGCGCCTGTCTCCACCCCGAGGTGGCCCGGCCCAGCATGGAGGCCTGCGGCATCGACGTCCTGGGCACGGCCGACCGTGTCGGCCTGAGCGTGGCTGCCTGGACCGAGGGCGACAGCGAGGTGGATCTGGTGGGGATGGTTTGCATCTAAATTAGCACCAACCATGTTGTTCTGAAGCACGGTCGTCAGCCGGTTGACCGGTCCCGTTGTAAAATAATCCCGAGGTGACAGGCATGGCAACGCCCGATCCAGAAATCCTGTTCGAGGAGGAGCAGCGTTTTCGCCAGTGGTGGCTGTGGGCCGTCATCGCAACCCTGGACCTGGTGGTGGTCTTCATCTACGGATACGGCCTGGTCAAGCAACTCCTTCTCGGGCAGCCCTGGGGCAAGAATCCCATGCCCGACTGGCTGCTGATCGTTTTTTCGGCGGTGATGTTCGGCCTGATCGGGGGCGTCAACTGGCTGCTGGGGGCGGTGCGGCTGACGGTGACGGTTGACCGGACCTTTCTCCGGATCCGGTTCTTCCCCTTCAGACGGAGGCAGATTCCCCTGGAGGCCATCGCCCGCCACGAGGCGCGGACCTACCGCCCCATCCGGGAATACGGGGGCTGGGGGGTGCGCTGGGGTTTCGGGCGGCGGGGCCTGGCGTACAACGTCAGCGGGAACCGGGGCGTGCAGCTCGAACTGATCGACGGCAAACGGCTCCTCATCGGCTCGCAGCGGGCCGATGACCTGGACCGGGCCCTCGGCCGGGCCCGGCACGAATAGCCCCCTAACGGCCGGGTGGTCTGAAAATCCTCCCGGCGGCCGGCCGGGTCACCTGATGCCCGGCAGCCGGTGCAGGAGCCCCCGAATCGTCCGGCCCGGTCCCTCGATCCTGATCCGGGGCGCCTTGACCCGGACCTTTTCCACCTTGGGTTTGTTGATCGTTCCGCCGAGGATGACCGTCACCGGCACGGGGACCCCCGGGTTGATGGCGTTGAGCACCGTGGCCGTCCGCCGCAGCTCCCGGATCGGGGGGACCTTCCGGACCGTGCCGCTGATCACGATCCGGAGCCGCTTCAGATCGATGATCCGGCCGTTCTTGATAAAGAAGCTGCCCCACCCCAGGTGGATCGCGGCCCGGCGGATGGTGATCAGCTTCTTGACCAGATCCCCCTCGGCCTTGAGCAGGTGCGGGGAGACCTGGACGTTACCCTTGACCGTCATGGCCGGTGGTTTGAAACCCCGGCCCTCGGCCTTGATCCGGACAAAGGTGTAACGGGGCGCGGGCACGGCCTGCAAGGCCTCGGGCGGACCCAGGCGGGCGATGATCCACCGCAGGGGCACGTCCTGGATGGTCAGCCTGACCTTGTAACCCGGATTCTTGAAATCCTTGAGATCGGCCTCGACCCAGGCCTTGATCCTGAGGTCCTTGGCCGGTCGCGGCCCGGCGGCATTGGCCGGGACCTTTTTGGGGGCCAGTTGCCGGAGCAGCCAGACCCAGGGGAGTCCGGTCACCCGGCCCTCGAGCTGGACCACGGGCTTTAGTAATCGGCTGAAATTCCCGACGCCCGAGGCCGCCAGCTTGATTCCGCTCTGGCTGGCGTTGATCTCGAATTTCACCTTGGCCCGGGGCCCCTTGGCCTTCGCGGTCAAAAGGATCGGTGCCCGGGCGAACCGGTCGGGCAGCGTGATCCCGAAGCGGGCCAGGTCGGCCGCCTTGACCTTGATCGGCCCGGCCGTCAGGTCGATGTTCATCTTGGCCCAGTCCTGGATCGTACCGTTAGCCCGGATCGAGGAGTCCGTGGTCTGAATCGAGACCTTGTTCAACTCGATCCCCGTGGGAGTGAGGTGGACGCGGCCGCTCAGGTTGGTGATGGTGAATCCGCCCGGATCGAGTCTCAGGGAGGTCTTGGCCGAGTCGAGCATGATGTCGGGTTTGTCCGGGGAGAAGACCCAGGCGAAGTCGGCCCTGACGTTGACGTTTTTGGCCGAGGTCCACGGCGTCGGAACGGGCAGCCGGGTCCAGGTGACCGTGCCGTTGGTCACTCTCAGGCCGTGGATGACCAGTTTCCAGGGCTTGGCCGGCGGGGGGCCCCGCTTGACCGGCGGAGGCGGGACCGGCTTCTTGGCCATCAGGTCCAGGGCGTCCAGGAAGACCTCGGGGTGTTCCAGATAGACCCCCTTGATGACGATTTCCTGGGAGAACAGGGGCAAGATCCGGGGTCGGAAACTGACCTTCTTGACCTTCAGGAACAGGCGCTTTTGCAGCGTCATCCGGCAATCGTAGAGCGTCACCCGGCCAAAGGTGGAGATCTCGAGCCGGGAGAACTTGATCCCCACCCCGCTCTGGGCCTCGACCAGGGGCAGGTACTTGTTCGCCGCCCAGCGGATGAGCGGCGCCCGCAGGATGAAAGCGACGACCAGCAGGACGACGATCAGGCCGATGATGCTCAGGATCGTGATCTTGAGGCCCCGCCTCTTTTTCCTCGGCTTGGCCGCAGTGACATTGTTGTCCGACGCCATGGCAACCTTCCCCCTGTTAACCTGGTCAGGCCTTCATCCGCAGATAGGATATCTCCTTTAATTATCTCAGGTCAGGGGAGGGGCGTCCACTGCCAAGGCCCCGGGGCCGAAAAATAATTCAGCCGTCGAACAGGCCTTGGTCCGCGAGAGGGGCGATGATCTCGGGTGAATCATGGGCCGGCGAGTTGACCAGGGTCGAGACGGGGTAGGCCGCCATCTCGTCGGCCGGATAGGGCGTAAGCATTGGCAACAGCCGGGCCGGATCGCTGATTTCGGGATCGAGCCAGGCCGCCTGGGCCGGGGCGGCCAACAGGACCGGCATCCGGTCGTGGATCTTGGCCACCAGTTCATTGGCCCGGGTGGTGATGATGGTGAAGGTCTCCAGGACTTCACCCGTTGGCGGGCGCCAAACATCCCACAGCCCGGCCATGACCATGGGGCGTTCCCCTTTAAAAAATATCCTCCAAGGCCGCTTGGTCCGGGGGCCGGTTTTCTGCCACTCGTAAAAGCCGTCGGCCGGGACCAGGCAGCGGCGGCGGCGAAGGGGTCCCCGGAAGGCGGGTTTTCGGTCCAGGGTCTCGGCCCGGGCGTTGATCATCCGCCAGCCGGTCTTTTCCTCCTTGGCCCAGGCCGGGACCAGCCCCCAGCGCATCCGGGCCAGGCGCCGGTCGGGGTCGGCCACAACCACCATTGCCGGCTGACCCGGGGCCAGGTTGTAGCGGGGCTCGGGACCAAAGTCGGGCCGGGGCGCGCCCAGCTTTTCGGCCAGGCTGACGGCGTCCATGGTCTGGGCCAGTCGTCCGCACATCAGGTCGCTCCCGCCTCCCACTATACCCCATTCCCCGGGGGCGTGTCCGTTCGCCGAAACTCGATGCGGGCCGGCGACCTGTTCTATTCCCCGGGGAAAGTGCCCGCTTGTGACCCGTCACCGCAAGTGTTAAGATCTATCCCGACTCAGGGAAACGGGGCCAGGCATTTCACGCCGGACCCCTGACCTGGTCAGGGTGGTGTCGGCGGCATGGACGATCGGTCAAGGACCAAGGCCCAGCTGATCTCGGAGCTGACGCGATTGCGCCGGAGAGTGGCCGAACTCGAGGCCACGGTGGCCGATTCCCAGCAGGCCGAGGCGGCCCTCCGGGAATCGGAGGCCACCTTGCGGGCCATCATGTCGGCCTCGCCCATCGGGATCGGCCTGGTCAAGGACCGGGTGATGCAGTGGGCCAACGAGGCCATGACCGGCATCATCGGCTACCGGCCCGAGGAATATGTGGGCCAAGACGTCCGGCTCCTGTATCCCGACGACGACGAGTGCGAGCGGGCCGGCCGGGCACTCTATGGATCGCGGGCCAAGAGGGGCGTGGGCCGGGCGGACGCCACCATGGTCCGCCCTGACGGGGAACCATACCACGTCCACCTGGCCTCCCGGGCGGTGGACCCCTCGGACCCGACCCAGGGCGACATCATCGCCCTGATGGATATCACCCAGCGAACAAAGGCCGAGGCCGCCCTCCGGGCGAGCGAGGGACAGTTCCGGGAGCTGGTCGAACGCGCCCAGGACGGCATCGTCATCATCCACCAGGGCCGGGTGGCCTACGTCAACCCGGCCTACGGCCGCCTGACCGGCTATGACCCCCAGGAGGTCATCGGGGGAAGATTCAGCCGCATCGTTGATCAGCGGCAACGGGACCTGGTCGTGGACCGGCACCGCCGGCGCATGGCCGGCGAGGACGTGCCGGCCATCTACGAGGCCCGGCTGGTCCGCAAGGACGGCCGGGAGATCGACGTCGAGTTCAACGCCGGGATAATCACGTACCAGGGCGAGCGCGCCAATCTGACCATCATCCGCGACATCACCGAACGCAAGCAGGCCCTGCAGGCCCTCGAGGAGAGCGAGGCCCGGTTCAGGGACCTGGCCGAACTGTTGCCCGAATCGATCTACGAGATGGATGCCACCGGACGATTGACCTTTGCCAACAAGACGGCCTTCGCCCAGTTCGGATATACCCCCCAGGAGCTGGCCGCCGGGATGAACGCCCTGGAGATGGTCAGTCCCGAGGACAGGGCCAAGGCCCGGGATCGGGTCAGCCGGCTCATGGCCGGAGAAGACGTCGGCCTGACCGAATATCAGGCCCTGACCAAGGACGGCCGGCTCTTTCCGGCCCTGTTCCAGTCAGCGCCGATATTACGGGAAGGCCGGCCGGTGGGCGTGCGGGGATTCATCATCGATATCACCGAACGCAAACGGGTGGAAGAGGCCCTCCGGGAAAGCGAGGAGCGCTACCGGACCGTCCTGGAACACACCGGCACGGCCGTCTCGGTCACTGCCGAAAACGGCCTCCTGGTCATGGTCAATTCCAAGTTCGAGGAACTGTGCGGCTTCGGCCGGGAGGAAATGGAAGGCCGGAAGGCCTGGACCGAGTTCGTCGCCCCGGAAGACCTGCCGCGACTGCTGGACTATCGCCGCCGGCGCGACCGGGGCGATTCGACCCCCGGCCAGTACGAGTTCGTCTTTGTCGATCGCTACGGCCAACGTCATCACGTGGTCAACACCGCCACCCGGATTCCGGGAACCAACCGGACGGTCTCCTCGATCATGGACATCACCGAGCGCAAGCGCGCCGAGGCGGCCCTCCAGGAGACACAGGAAAAGTACCATTCCATCCTCGAGTCCTCCCCCGACCCCATGGTCCAGTACGACACCGAGGGCCGGGTGATCTACGTCAATCCGTCCTTCACCCGGGTGTTCGGGTGGACCCTCGACGAGCTGGCCGGACGGACCATCGACTTCGTCCCCGAGGCCGATTGGCCCGAGACGGCCAAAAACATCGAGCGGATGAAGCGCGGCGATAGCTACTACGGCTTCGAGACCCACCGCCTGACCAAGGACGGGCGGCTGCTGGACATCCGGGTCAACGTGGCGGTCTGGAAGGACCGGACCGGCACCCCGGCGGGCAGCGTCACCACCCTCCGGGACGTCACCGAGCGCAAACGGATGGAGGCCCAGTTCCAGCACGCCCGCAAGATGGAAGCCGTCGGCACCCTGGCCGGCGGCGTGGCCCACGACTTCAACAACGCCCTCCAGGCCATCTCGGGCTACGTCCAGCTGATGTTGATGAGCAAGGACGATGACGACCACGACCACGACTACCTGGTCGGCATCGATCAGGCCATCCAGCGGGCCGGGGGACTGATCAACCAGTTGTTGACCGTCAGCCGCAAGATGGAGAGCCGGCCCCGGCCGATGGACCTGGGCCGGGTGGTGGTCGAGGCCTGCGCCCTGCTGGAGCGGACCATCCCCCGGATGATCCAGATCGAGATCGACAACGCCGACGACCTGCGTCCGGTGCAGGCCGATCCGGCCCAGCTCGAGCAGATCATCCTCAACCTGGGCGGCAACGCCCGGGACGCCATGCCCGACGGCGGCCGCCTGGTCTTCAAGACCGGAAACCTGACCGTGGCCGACGGCCCGGGCCGGCCCCACGCCGAGATCGGTCCCGGGCAATACGTCGTCCTCGAGGTGACCGATACCGGACACGGCATGGACGAGGCGACCGTGCTGCACATCTTCGAGCCGTTTTTCACCACCAAGGGGCCGGGGCGCGGCACGGGCCTGGGCCTGGCCACGGTTTACGGCATCGTCAAGAACCACGGCGGCCACATCACCTGCGACAGCCGGATCGGGCAGGGCACGGTGTTCACCATTTACCTGCCCGCGACGGAAGATCTGGGACCGGCCGACGAGGCGGCGCCGGTCGAGGAAGACCAGGTCCAGGGCGGCCCCGAGACCATCCTCCTGGTGGACGACGAACAGCCGATCCTGGAGATCGCCCGGGAGATCCTGGACCGGTACGGCTACTCGGTCCTGACCGCCTCCAGCGGCGAGGAGGCCCTGGACCTCTACCGCCAGAAAGGGGCGGATATCGACCTGGTCGTTCTGGACCTGAGCATGCCCGGCATGGGCGGCCACAAGTGCCTCCAGGAACTGTCGGCCCTTGATCCCGGGGTCCGGGTGATCATCGCCAGCGGCTATTCCACCGAGTCGCTGTCCGGAACAACCGCCCCATCCGAGGCCCGGGGGTTCATCGGCAAGCCCTACAGCCTGATCGCCCTGCTCAAGCTGGTCCGTCAAGTCCTGGACCAATCCCTGTAAGTTCTGTTTTTACAAATATTCTTGGAAATGTGACTATTGTTAGCTGTTAGGATAAATTTGTTAGGTACCTCTATTAAGTTTACTTAGGGGGAGTACTTCTCTTTTCTCGACTATCCTTTGCCTTCTCTTGCAATACCTTCAAAGTTGTGAGAAAACTTTCCATTTCTTTCAAGTCGTCCTTCATTTCATTTACTTCCGGGTTATCAGGCTTGTCTGCTTCGGGGTGGTCATGAGCATCAGTTATTCTACAACACTTATCGTAACAGTTAGTGAATTGTAAAAATAAATCGTCTGTAAAAACTACCTTATCCAAGTTCCTCGTTTTGACCTCCACATCGTACCTGCCAATGCATTTGTTGAATATTTTTTCCTCAATTATTTTTTCCCAAGTTGCCCTGAGTCGACTATAATATCTACCCACCAACCTTTCGTATTCCGCCACATTTTTTTGTGCAAATTCTTCATTGGCTTTTTTTATTAAAGACTGCAGCTCCTGCTGCTTCTGTCCAACTGTCTTAGCTTTTATAGGCACATCCTCGCTAACCATTCCAATTTCGCCTCCAAATCTATTTACCGATTGTACTATTATGGGTACTCGGTATTCTGCTGCTTTCTTGTTTAACCTCATAAGAAAAACTATATCATGAGTAAATATGATTACTTGTCTTTTCCTTCCTTCATGAATAAGGCGACGTGCGACTAACTCCCTTCTTTTATGGTCCAAAGAGGATACAGGATCATCTAAAACAATTCCGCATTCGAAACCGCCTGCCTTCAATTCGGCCAAAAAGGACGATAAAGCAACCGCGCAGTGTTCTCCCTCGCTTAACACGGATGATAGATCGATTTCATGCGATACGCCATCGGGTACGAGCCTATAGAGAGTCTTTCCTTTCTTTCCTCTTATTTTCACCGTAAGAGGGATATTTTGGGCATGTAATTCCCTCAATTCCTCCTCTAAGACCGTAACCAGATTTTGAGTAGAGGCATGATTAGCAATTTCCTTTTGTGCAGATGTAATAACGCCCGTCTTTGTGTAGGACTCACATTTATCGATAAGTTGGTTAAACTCAATAGACTTCATTATTTTATTTATATCTTTGAGATATACCTTTAGTTTTGCTCTTGCAACCAATGATTTTTGTTCAAATTCCATCTTTTTTCGCTCATCACTTTTTTTCGTATCTTCGTAATCGACGGCCTTTCTGACTAACCCCCTGCATAGCCCCTTTAGCTCCTCTATAGGAATATCCTTAAGGTTAGAAATGGATTCAAACTCCCCTTTCTGCCTCAACCACTCCAACATCGTATCTCTTCTAGTTATAAGGGTCGGTATGCATGTTTCTACCGCCTTTTTTAACTTTAAATCCAGCTCTTCAATCTCCGCCAATAGTTCAGTGTCATCAGCGAGGGTTTTCACGTCTAAATTCTGTAGACGAAAATCTACACCCTTCAGTTCCAATCGTTTTGCATCAGCCTTTTTTTGTATATCTTCTTTAACAAACCTAAAAAAATTGTTGAGTCTGATTTTTGAGTGCTCATCAAGTATCTGTTGACATAAGACGCATCTTGAATCCTCGTCTGTCACGGGAAAATCCCGGTTCTTATAGGCAACTTCTCGAGAATATTTTTCAGCGGCATAAAAAAATGTTTTCCATGGATCAGTGCCTACCCCTTCTAACGGTTGGCATTCGGAAAGTCTTTCTGCTGCGAGTTTGGCAGACTTTCCAGCGGCAGTTGTCTCTTCGTATAAAATTTTGTATTTGATAAGTGATTCATCAGATAAATCCACCTGAACTTTTTCAATGGAGTCTACCAACTTCCCGATTCTACTGGATTTTCTGCGAAGTGTTGCCGCCTCCTTTATTGGGTCATCTTTGGAAAAAATTTCTTCTAGTTCTTCAAGTCTGTGTAGTTCATTGTCTGACAACTCGGATAATCGAGCTACCTGTTCCGGGGGAGCCTTATCTAAGTCGCGCAATATCCTAGCCACTTCTGTCTCTTGATCAACATTCTTGAGGTCATCCGGAATCTCTTCCACTTTGGGTCTAATTTTGTCTAACATATCCCTTATCACATCAAAACATTTGGCCAGTTCGGTTAAAGAATCTAGTTTATACGGCAAAAATTGAATTTCCGCTTCGGCA
This sequence comes from uncultured Desulfarculales bacterium, assembly GCA_964569795.1. GTDB lineage: Bacteria > Desulfobacterota > Desulfarculia > Desulfarculales > JAHJDS01 > JAHJDS01. Next base: position 39,640 of record CAZMVB010000016.1, read on the forward strand.
TTGATGTATAATCGAGCACAATTCGAATCAAAAACAGCCAGTTCCTTTAGAAAATCGGGTGGCTCCTGTCCACTAATCCATTTGATAGTTTTCTCAGTCCCATTTACCTGTAATTCAAAATTTGCCTCCTGGAAGTCTGAGTCGGCGTCCTCATCGAATACGTCAGGCAACAGTCTTTCCTCGATGTCTCTCGATCGACATACATTTTTTAGTACACGAGAATAACCAGATTTACCCGAAGCATTTTCGCCATATATCACTGTAACACCATCTGTTCCGAATTCAATTTTCTGCCGCGGCGCTAATGCATTTATATTCTGTAAATCATACATACTTTTCAAAATGACTTTAGGACCGCCTCTGGTTGGTACTCCGAAGTGTTTTCTTTCAACGGGTATAGGTTTTATTGGAGGATCAGTCTCATCAACGTGGCCATGGGAAGCAAGCAACATATTCAATAGTTCAGAATAGTCTTCTTCCGTCAAGACATCTCTCGTAACAATACGCCTCAACGCGTCTCTCTGCCAAAGGGGCAGAGTATTTGATAGATTAACTATTTCATCAATCACATCAATAGACATAAAGGATCTCCTCGAATGCCCAAATGTGTATTGTTATATAATATTATAAAATCTCAATGGGTTCAAGAGGATTCGGCAAAAAAAGGGATCGGTAACGTAACCGATCCCTGTAAAATAAAGCAAGCAAAACAGCTCGTTAGAAGGCCGCCTCGGGGATGTCCAGGGCCGAGGTGTCCTCCTGCTGCAGCATCATGTGCCGGGCGAACACGGCCGGCAGGAGGTTGCGGCAGAAGTAGTGGGTCGAGGCGACCTTTCCCTGATAGAAGATCCCGTCGGCCGAGGACCCGTCCACCCCGGCCAGTTTGTCGCGGGCGATCCGGCCCTGCCCCAGGAGCAGCCGGGCGATGAGCACCTCGGACATGCACTCCAGGAACCGGGTCGCCGTCAGACCGACCATGGGCAGCTTGTTCTGCTGGAGGTAGGTCATGTAGTGCATCGCAAAGTCGCCCACGGCCTGGGCCGCCTTGAACAGGAGCTTGTAGTCGGCCCCGAAGTCGGCGTCCTCCTTGAACTGGCTGGTCTCGGCCATGATCTCCTGGAGCCAGCCCTGGAAGACCATCCCGCCCTCCATGGCCAGCTTGCGGCCGACCAGGTCCAGGGACTGGATGTAGGTCGTCCCCTCCCAGATGGAGACGATCTTGATGTCCCGGGCGTACTGCTCGGCCGGGAACTCGTTGCAGTAGCCCACGCCGCCCAGGACCTGGATCGCCTCCCGGCAGAGCTGATAACCGAAGTCAGAGTTGTAGGCCTTGACCAGGGGGGTCAGCAGCTCGACCAGTCCGGTGGCCTTTTGGCGCTCGGCCTCGTCCGGATCGTGGCGGGCGACGTCGATCAGGTAGAAGAGATAGGCCACCATGGCCCGCATGCCCTCGGTCCCGGACTTGAGGTTCATCAGCATCCGCCGCACGTCCTCGTGCTGGATGATGGGCACCCGGTCCGCCTTGCGGTTGGTGATGGGCGGCCCCTGGATCCGCTCCTTGGCGTAGGTCCGGGCCGTGTCATAGGCGCTGGCGGCGATGCCCAGGCCCTGGATGCCGCAGCCCATCCGGGCCTCGTTCATCATCTGGAACATCTTGGCCATGCCGCTGTGGGGCTCGCCCAGGAGGATGCCCCGGCAGCCGCCGTTCTCGCCGAAGCTCAGCGAGCAGGTGGCCGAGGCGTGAACCCCCATCTTGTGCTCGATGCCGGTGCAGAAGACGTCGTTGGGCTCGCCCAGGGAACCGTCCGGATTGACCCGGATCTTGGGGACGATGAACAGGCTGATGCCCTTGGTCCCCAGAGGGCCGCCCTCGATCCGGGCCAGAAGGAGATGGATGATGTTCTCGGCCAGGTCGTGCTCGCCGGCGCTGATGAACTGTTTGGTCCCTTCGATCTTGTAAACCCGCGGATCGCCGGCGTCAGGGTCGGGCACGGCCTTGGTCCGGAGGTAGCCCACGTCCGAGCCGGCGTCCGGCTCGGTCAGGCACATGGTCCCGCCCCACTGACCGGTGTACATCCTTTCCACGAACAGGGCCTTGTCCTCGTCGGTGCCGAAGGCCTCGACCAGGTGGGCCGCCCCGATGGTCAGGCCGGGATAGACCATCATCGCCATGTTCGACCCGGAGAAGATCTCGCCCACCAAACCGCCGACCGCCGCCGGAAGGCCCTGGCCGCCGAACTCGGGACTCTGGGTCGTGGCCAGCCAGCCGTTTTCGGCCAGGACCCGCCAGCAATCCTTGAACGAGGCCGGCGTGGTCACCCGGCCGTCCTCCCACTGGCAGCCCTCCCGGTCGCCGTCCTGGAGGGCCGGACCGAGCACCTCCCGGCCCACCTTGAGGGCCTCGTCGATGATCATCCCGAAATCATCCGCGGCGAAATCCGAAAAGGCCTCGTAGCCCAGGAGCCGGTCCAGGTCAATTTGTTCGAACAGCACGAAACGCAGGTCACGATCGTCGCGGCGGAAGAAATTCTGGCCCATAATCGCCATCCTCCTCAGGGTCATTGTTCCGGACAACGGGCTGAAATGATCCACATACCCGTCAGCCTAAAAATGAATGGTGATTCAGTATAGACCGGAACCTATCCACCGTCAATACAAATTGACCCCCGGCCCGGGCCGAACCACGACCCGGCCGCCTTCCCCTGGCGGCCGGGGGCCGGGGGAAGGTCGCGGCCTCAGCAGGCCTCGGCCTCGTCCATCTTGAAGGCCTTGAACATGATGCCGGCGGAGACCATGTTCACGCCGTGGGACGTGGCGTCCAGGATATCGGCATCGGTCCAGCCCAGGGCCCGGAGGGCCTCCACGTCGGCCGCCTCGATTGCCTGGGGCGTCTTGACCGCCTTGAGCACAAAGCCCAGCATGGCCCGGTCCTTGTCGCTCAGCGGCGCCTTGTTAGGGTCGGCCATCATGGCCATGACCTGGTCGTCGTCGGCGATGCCGAACTGCTTGAGGATGCCCGTGTTGAGCGAGACGCAGTAGTGGTAGTCGTTCTGCTCGGCCACCAGGAGACGGATCATGGCCAGCAGGGCCGGGTTCAGGGTCGGATGGGCCATGAAATACTGGATCTGGCCCTTGACCAGGCTCTGCAGCGCCGGCGAGGCGCTCATCATTTGGAACGGGGCCGGGACCATGCCGGCCATCTTGAGAAACGGGGCGTAGTTCTCGGCCACCACGCCTTGGGCCTTGTCCGGGGCAACGACTTCGAGAAGGGGCATGACGATCTCCTCCATTCAGGGTCGGTCAGGGACTGACGGTCATCCTGAAAAATAACCGCCCCCCGGGGCAGACGTCAACCGCCCGCGACCGACCGGGTTTTTTTCAATGGACTTCCCCGGCTGGCCTGGTCTATGATAAGGGCCTTTAATCCGGGTTAATCACAAGGTTACAGGTCGATCATGAAGCTGTCGATCATCATGCCGGTCTATAACGAGGCCCGCTATCTCGAGGAAATCGTCCGGCGGGTCAGGGAGGTGGACCTGGGGTCCATCGCCAAGGAGATCGTCCTGGTGGACGACGGCTCGACCGACGGCACCCGGGAGATCATCCAGGACCGACTCCAGGGGGACGACCTGGTCAAGCTCTTTCACGAGCAGAACCGGGGCAAGGGCGCCGCCTGCTGGACCGGCCTGCAGCAGGGCACCGGCGAGTTCATGCTCATCCAGGACGCGGACCTCGAGTACTCGCCCCGGGATTACCCCAAGCTGCTCTTGCCCCTCCTCGAGGGCCGGGCCGACGTGGTTTACGGGTCCCGGTTCATCGGCGGCGACTCCCACCGGGTCCTCTATTACTGGCATTCCCTGGGCAACCGCTGGCTGACCTGGCTGTTCAACATGCTCAACGACATGAACTTCACCGACATGGAGACCTGCTACAAGGTCTTTCGCCGGGAGGTCATCGAGCGGATCACCCTCCGCGAGCCCCGGTTCGGCTTCGACCCCGAGATAACCGCCAAGATCTGCAAGAAACGCTTCGGCTGGCGCATCTTCGAGGTCGGCATCTCCTACACCGGCCGGGTCTATGCCGAGGGCAAGAAGATCGGCTGGCGGGACGCCCTGACCGTGTTGCGGTCCATTATCCGGTATTCCATTTCCTGACAATAGCCTGAATTACCTGACTAATTTACTCTTCAGCGTACCGTTGTAAAAATTTCTTGACAAAATACTTGACAAAATCAGTCCGACATATTATTAGTAATCATAACTAATACGAGGACTGACAGTGCACGACACCCCCAAGGCCAGGACCAGCAAGCAGCGCCAGGTGATCCTGGAAGAGCTGAGACGAGTGGACACCCACCCCACGGCCGATGAGGTTTTCCTGATGGTGCGGCAGAGGATGCCCCGGATCAGCCTGGGCACGGTCTATCGCAACCTGGAGATCCTGGCCGAGCAGGGGTTGATCCAGCGGCTGGATGGGGGGCCGGGCCGGCGCCGGTTCGACGGCCGGGTCGAGGGCCACTATCACGTCCGGTGCCTGTCCTGTCTGCGGGTGGCCGATCTGCCGACCCTCCGGGTGAGCGTGCCCGAGGAGGAGGCGGCGGCCCTGACCGATTTCGAGGTGACCGGCCACGCCCTGGAGTTTCTGGGAATTTGCCCCGAGTGCCGAAATCAAGGGCTGGGGGCGGCAAATCACGACGCGGAGGCAAGTTATGGCGGCTAAGACGACCACGGAGGAGAAAAAGGTTTTAAAGGCCCTCAAGGACATGGCGGCCCCGGCGACCAACAAGCAGATCGCCACGGCGGCGAACCTTACGGGCAAGGACGTGACCGCGGCGGTCAAGACGCTCAAGGCGGCCGGCTTTGTTACCAGCCCGGCCCGGTGCAAGTACGGCCTGACCGCGGCCGGGAAGAAACTGGTCTAGGGCGACGGAACCGGATGAGGCCCTGGTCCGGACCCGGGCGGGCCGACGGAGTCCGCCCGGAGAAGTTTTTGTAAACAACAAACTTGGGGGAGAAAACCCATGCCCAGCTTGAAAGGAACCCAAACCGAAAAGAACGTGATCACCGCCTTTGCCGGCGAGTCCCAGGCCCGCAACCGTTACACCTATTTCGCCAGCCAGGCCAAGAAGGACGGCTTTGTCCAGATGCAGGCCATCTTCGAGGAGACGGCCAACCAGGAGCGGGAGCACGCCAAGCGGCTGTTCAAGTTCCTGGAGGGCGGGGATGCCCAGGTTTCGGCCTCGTTCCCGGCCGGCGTGATCAGCACCACCGCGGAAAACCTCGAGGCGGCCGCGGCCGGTGAGCATTACGAATGGACCGAGATGTACCCCGGGTTCGCCAAGGTGGCCCGCAAGGAGGGTTTCCCCGAAATCGCGGCGGCCATGGAGTCCATCGCTGTGGCCGAGAAACAGCACGAGAAGCGCTACAATGACCTGAGGGCCAACATCGAGGCCGGCCGGGTGTTCAAGCGCGACAAGAAGGTGGTCTGGCGCTGCCGCAACTGCGGGTATCTCCATGAGGGCACCGAGGCCCCGGGCACCTGTCCGGCCTGCGCCCATCCCCAGGCCCACTTCGAGCTTTTAGGCGAGAATTACTAGACCGGCGGTCTATCTGAAAAAGGGCGTCCGGCCCATCGGGTCGGTCCCCTTTTCAAAAAAGGGAGGACAAGACATGGCCGAGCGTTTACAGGTTTTCAAATGTGAGGTCTGTGGCCACATCATCGAGGTGCTCCACGAGGGGGCCGGCGAACTGGTGTGCTGCAACCAGCCCATGGTCCTGCAGGCCGAGAACACGGTCGATGCGGCCAAGGAAAAGCACGTCCCGGTGATCGAGAAGACGGCCCAGGGCTACAAGGTCAAGGTGGGCAGCGTGGCCCATCCCATGGAAGAAAAGCACTACATCGAGTGGATCGAGCTGGTGGTGGGCGGCAAAGCCTATCGGCAGTTCCTCAAGCCGGGCGGGGCGCCCGAGGCCGAGTTCTGTGTCGAGGCCGCCGGCCCGGTCACCGCCCGCGAGTACTGCAACCTGCACGGCCACTGGAAGGCTACGGGCTAGACGACCGGCTCGCTGATAATCGATGGACGAAAAACCCGGCTCCGCCGTGGGGCCGGGTTTTTTTAATAACGAAACCACCAAAAAAATCAGCAGCCAGATTCAGGCCTTTACCCTCATTGCCGGAGACCCTCAATTGAGGTGATGTTCGGCACCAATTATCCGATGATCACCCCGGCCAAGTGCCTGGAGCACCTCGGGGACCTGGGGCTGGACGACGAGGCGGCCGGTCTGTTTCTGGCGGGCAACGCCCGGCGGGTGTTCGGTCTGTCGTGAAGCGGGGCCTGAGCCGGGATTTTGTTAGTTGACATATCTCTCCAATATTTTTATGATAGTTGGTAACTGAAGGGGTGGGTCGGTAGCCCAGCGAGGCTGCTGTCCGGAAAGGGGTAGCCGGACAGGATCGGTAGAGGGGTCATCGCATGACTGACCAGACCAGACTCGACCCGAAGCGCACCGCCACGGACCCGCCGTCCAACCCGGCCGACGCCCCCCGGTCGGACACCATCCCCCGCGCCATCCTGGACAAAATGCCGGCCGGAGTGTCCTGGCACCGTCTCGTCCTGGACGAGGCCGGCCAGCCCGCCGACTTCGTGTTCCTCGAGGTCAACCAGGCCTTCGAGGACCTGACCGGACTGGCCCGGGACGACATCATCGGCCGCAGCCTCAGCCAGGTCCTGCCCGGGAACACGGAAGCCAACCGGACCTGGGTCAAGTCTTACGGCCGGGTGGCCCAGACCGGCCAGGAAGTATCCTTTGAGCAGTACTCGGCCGTCCTGGACAGGTGGTTCCTGATCACGGCCTATTGTCCCCGGGAGGGGGAGTTCGTCGCCTTTTTCCAGGACATCACCGAGGCCAAGCAGGTGGCCGAGGACCTGGCCGATCTGACGGCCCGCCACCAGACCGCCCTGGAGTCCTGCCCCACGCCCGTGGTCATTTGCGACCTCGAGGGCGTGGTCCGCTATCTCAACCCGGCCCTGGAACGGGTCCTGGGCTGGACCGTGGCCGACCTCCTGGATGAGTCGGTCAGCCGGCTCCTGGACCGGCCCCTGGGGGCGGGCGGGCAGGCCCGGGTCAAGACCCGGGACGGCGGAGAGATGACCCTCGCCCTCGTGGTCAGCCCCTTCAAGGACTCGGCCGGCGGCCCGGCCGGCCACATCGTCTTTCTGGATCGCGCCGAATCTGATTGAGGCCCGCACCCCGGCCAATGGGACCCGGGCCGCCTCTAACGGTAACCCCACTTGTCACCGACCCGATTGCCCTGAGCACGACGATCGGGCGGTTCACGATCTTTCATCCTATCGTCATGGCGTGGGCGATGGGGCGGAGAGACCGAAAGAAAAGCCCTAGGCCGAGCTAAGGCCGACCGTGGTCAGGACAGCGTCCAGGTAGAGGCGGGGGATCTGGTTTTCGTCCAGTCCGATCCGGTCCGCGACTGCCGAGACCGCCTGCCACCGGCCCCGTTCATAGGCCGCGGCCAGGTCCAGGCAGGCGCCCATGGGGCCGGTTCGTTTCTGGATGGCCTGATTGACTTCCTGGGACAAGGGCAATTCCGATAGAACGTCCTGAAAGGGCCGGGACAGGATGGCTTCCATCAGCGAGAACATTCCCGCCAGAAAGAATTCATCCTTCATCCCGGGCAGGCCCAGGTATTCGGCCATTGTTTCGCAGAACAGGGCTCGGATAAAGGACATCCGGGCCAGTTCCACCGGGCCTTCCCGGGACATGATCGCCAGGCAGTTCAGCCACAGCCACTTCCGGATGTGGTCCTCGCCCAACAGGGTCAGGGCGTGCTCCACGGACGTTATTTTCACCCGGATTCCGAAAAAGGGGGAGTTGATGTACCGGAGCAGCCTGTAGGCCAGAGTGACCTCCTCGCGGATGATTCGGGCCACGACCTCGAGATCGAGATCCGATTGCTGGGTCTCCTGGATCAGGTGCAGGGTCGTTGCCTTCCAGGCCGGAACTTCGTGGCCCGAAATGATCCGCGGCCGGCTGAAAAAATATCCCTGGAAATAATGGAAACCCTCGTCAAAGGCGTCGTTGAATTCTTCCCGGGTCTCCACCTTCTCGGCCAGGAGCAAGGCCCCCGCCGCCCTGGCCCGCTCGGCGATCAAGCGGCGCGCCCCGGCTCCCGAGTCCCGGAAATCGACCTTGACGATGTCGGCCATCTCCAGAAACGGTTCCAGGTCGGCCCGGTAAGAAAAATCGTCCAGGGCCAGCCGGTACCCGGCCTCCTTGATGGCCAGACAGGCCGCCAGCAGATCGTCGTCGGGCACGATGTCTTCCAGGATCTCGACGATCAGCCAGTCCTTGGGAAACAGGGAGGCCAGGTTCAAGTACAGAAGCTGGGGGGTGAAATTGACAAAGGCCGGCAGGCCACCGGTCAGCCGCTCCAGGCTGGACAGGGTGTAGGCCCCGGTCAAGACGACTGACGTGGCTCGGTCGCCGTCCTGGACCTGAAAGCTGTTTTCCCAGCCCGACCGGAACAGGAACTCATAACCGAAGACCCGGAGGGACCGGTTCAGGATCGGCTGTCTGGCCACGAAGACCGCCATGACCAGGCCTCCACTGACGTTCAGGCCATGGAGGCAGGCCGCAGGCCGCTCCAAGGCTGGGCGATAAGAGTGGATCAGAACCCTGGGAATGATCTCGTTCGTCTCCCCCAGGACTCAATATAATAATACCATTTTAGAGGGCCATAAACAGCAGGGTCAAGTAAATTAGATATATTTAAATTATACTTTTTCGGTCAAATTTCGTCAGTCGGCCGGGGGCAGCATTATCCGGGCGTCGGCGATCACGCACCCCTCGGCCGAGCACCTGACCGGATTGAGGTCCACGGACTCGATGGCCTCGCCCAGGTCCATGACCAGTTCCGAGAACCGGGACACCAGCCCGGCCGCGGCGTCCAGGTTTACCCCTGCCTGGCCGCGGTGTCCGGTCAGCAGTTCGGCGCCCTGCAGTCCCTGGAGCATGGACCGGGCCTCATCCGGGGTGAGGGGCGCCATGCGCAGGGCCACGTCGCGATAGACCTCGACCGCCGTGCCGCCCAGGCCGGCCAGGACCACCGGCCCGAACTGGAGGTCATACCTGGCCCCGACGATCAGCTCGACCCCGGGGACCATCTCCTCGATCAGAACCCCCTCGAATTTTTCCAAAGACGAAAACCGCTCCCAGGCCACGGCCAAATCCTCCGGCCCGGTCAGGCCCACGGCCACACCGCCCACGTCCGACTTGTGGACCACCGCCGGCGAGACGACCTTGGCCGCCACCGGCCAGCCGATCTCTTGGGCGTAAACCGTCGCCTCCTCGAGCGTCCGGGCCCAAATGAAACGGGGTACGCTCAGGCCGCTCATTTTTAATAAACGTTTGGCCTGGGGTTCCATGACCCATCCGGTTGACCGGGACTGCTTCAAGATTTCCAGCATCTCGGCAGTCAACACGGTCGCCTCCGGCGCAGGGCTTCGGCCATGTGGACCGCGCCCTCGATGGAGTGGGCCACCGGTACGTCGTTCAATTCGAAGCCCTCGATGAACATCCCGTACTTCTCCTCGTGGGGGACATAGGCGATCAGGGGTTTGCCGGAGGTGCGGTGGATCTGGCTCAGCCGGGCCCCCAGGTCAGAGGTTATGCCCGGCAAGTAGGGCAGCATCAGCACCAGGACGCAGTCAATCGTCTCCATCTGGAACAGTCGGGTGGCCACGGCCACGAAGTCGTCGTCCGTGGCGCTGCCGGTGAGGTCCACCGGGTTGCCGGTGGCGGCGATGTCCCGGATGGACGGGGACAGGTCTTCCCGGAGGGCCTGCTGATCGGCCTCGGACAGGACGGGCACGGCCAGGCCGTGGGTCGCGCAGGTGTCCACGGCCAGGGCGCCGTGACCGCCGCTGCCGGTGATCACGCCGATCCGGCCTTGAATGGGCTGGTGAAAGCAACTGAGCGCCTGGCAAAAGGAGATCATCTCCAGCTCGCCCTGGGCCTCGACGATCCCGAACTGGGACATGATCGCCGAGAAAGTGGCGTAATCCCCGGCCAGGGAGGCGGTGTGGCTCTGCACCGCCCGGCCGCCGCCCGGGCTCTGGCCCCCCTTGAGCATCAGGATCGGCTTGGGGCAGTCACGGGCGGCCCGGATGAACTCCCGGCCCTCACTTTTCCCGAAACCCTCGACGTAAAAGGCGATGACCCGGGTGTTCTCGTCCTTGAACAGGTACGGCAGCAGGTCCAGCTCCCGCACCAGGGCCTTGTTGCCGATGCTCACCCCCAGGGACAGGCCCACGCCCTCGGCGGCGAACTTGATCATCAGGTCCACCAGGACGCCGCCGCTCTGGCTGACAAAGGCCACCCCGCCCGGGGGCGGCTTGACCATCCTTTCGGCGGGCAGGAAAAAGCAGTCCGCGAAGCGGGGCGAATAGATGCCCAGGCAGTTGGGGCCGATCAGCGGAAAATCCGCCTCCCGGGCCAGGGAGACCACCCGGTCCTGGAGGTCCCGGCGGCCCGTCTCGGCGAATCCGCCCGAGATGACCGCCGCCCCACCCACCCGGGCGGCGATGCAGTCGGCCAGGATGTCGGGCACCTGCTCGGCCCGGGCGGCGACGACCGCCAGGTCCACCGGCTCCGGGACGTCCGACACCCGGGAATAAACCGTTTCGGACTGATAGGTCCCTCCCCGGGGATTGACCGGAAAGACCTTGACCGGATAGCGCAGGTTGTTCTTGTGATAGATGACATTGGCCGGGTGGCGGTCGTTACGAAGCGACAGACCGATTACGGCCAGGGTCCGGGGTTCGAACAGCGGCCTGAAATCCACGCGTACCCCCTGATTGGTCGAGACGGATCCCGTCCCACCTAACCGGCGGCCAGAGGGACGGTTTAAAAAAATCATGGCAGGTTACGGGCAGTTTTTCAAATCTATCGAGCGGAACCCAGGGCGGACAGGGGCGCCAGCAGATGACTCCCCACGAATTTGAGATCCCGGTCCGGGCTCTGGGCCAGCCGGTCCACAACGGCCAGCAGGACCTCGCCGGCCACGGTCTTTTTCCAGAACCAGTCGGCCACGGCCCGGCCGTCCGGCACGGCCCCGCCCAGTCGGGCCGAGGCCGCCTCCAGGTAATAGGCCTTCAGGTCCTCGGCGGCGAGGCGCAGCGCGTCGGCCAGGGGCAGGTCCGGCCGGGGGTTGTCCGGCGGCGAGTTTCCCAGGAAACCGACGATGAACTCGGCCGCCTCCCTGACGCTCAGGCCGCTGGGGCCGACCAGGGTCCGGCCCCGGGTCTCGACCGCCCGGTCATAGTCCGGCCCGTTGGCCTCGATCTCGTTAACGAGGTGGCGGCGAAAGGTCTCGGGATCGGTCGCCTCCAGTTCTACCTGGTCAAAGCTGACCGGACAGGCCAGCAGCTCGGGGGCGGCCATGTTCCCGTCCGGAGCCTCCTCCTCGAAATCCTCGAGGACCGGGCCGGACTCGGCCTCAAGCAGGCGCAGGGCCGCCAGGAGCACCCGCCGCTGAAAGGCGGCGTCACCCGGGGCCCCCAAGGGGCGCCCCAGGTCGAAGGGGACCCACAAGGCCCGCGGCGGCCGGATCTTCTCGGTGTGCTCCCGGATAAGGCTGATCTGGGTGGTGGGCAGACCCGCGGCCTCCAGAAAGTGACCCAGCCCGCCCACGGCGCGCGTGCAATAGGGTCAGACCGGCGTGAGCAGGACCCCGGTCACCCGGTCGGAGTGCAGCCGGTCAGCGACCTCGGCCACGTGTCCTTTCATCCGGCCCGGGTTGGTCGCCCCCATGAACGAGAAGTGCTCGTGGGCCACGGAACCGATGACGCCCTCGGCGGCCAGTTCGTTGAGCCGGTCCAGGGGAAAGACCACGTTCAGGTCAACGGCCAGCCCGGTCCGGTCAAAGTTGGATGAGATATGGGTCATGACCAGATCGTTCGCTGCCACGTGGCCCGGGATGACCCGGTAATCGCCGCTCATCCCGGTAAAGGGTCGGTCCTGGCGATGGTGGAGGCCGGCGGTGGTCACCAGGGCGATCCGGCGCTCGGCCAGGGGCGGGCCCCCGGCCCAGGGTTTTTGGTCATAAGTGGGGCAGTCCAGCTTGGCCAGGTGGGAGCGAAGCGGCTCCGGGATATCTGCCAGCCGGGCCATGAGAATCTCCCTGAAGATGAATGCGATCCGGCCGCGCCCCGTGGGGTGCGGTGGTCAAATCGGTTGATGCCCAAAAATATCATCCGCCCGCTTGGTCCACAACCCGCCTGGTAATGACGCCCGTCGGTTTGTCTGTGGCGACGAAGCGAGAGTCTGCCCGGGCCTTTTATGAGGGCCCGGGCGGACCAGCTCGGCCGCTCGGGTTCAGGGCCCTCGGACGAGGTGACCGCGGTCTTGATCGGGGTTCTCTCGGGTGAGGGAGGTCCGCTCGGGCCTTTTATGAGGGCCCG
>CAZMVB010000016.1:52214-94113 GCA_964569795.1 uncultured Desulfarculales bacterium
TGATCGGGGTTCTCTCGGGTGAGGGAGGTCCGCTCGGGCCTTTTATGAGGGCCCGGGCGGACCAGCTCGGCCGCTCGGGTTCAGGGCCCTCGGACGAGGTGACCGCGGTCTTGATCGGGGTTCTCTCGGGTGAGGGAGGTCCGCTCGGGCCTTTTATGAGGGCCCGAGCGGACTCGGGCCGGCGCACGTATTCAAGGCTATCGGACCGGGGTATCCGCAGTCTTGATCGGGGTTCTCTCGGGCGGGGCGTGTCCGCCCGGGCCTTTTGTGAGGGCCCGGGCGGACCAGATCGGCAGCTCGGGTTCAGGGCCGTCGGACGAGGTGACCGTGGTCTTGATTGCGGTTGTCTCTGCTGAGGTGGGTCCGCTCGGGCCTTTTATGAGGGCCCGAGCGGACTCGGGCCGGCGCACGTATTCAAGGCTATCGGACCGGGGTATCCGCAGTCTTGATCGGGGTTCTCTCTGCTGCGGCGTGTCGCTCGGGCTTTGTATGAGAGCCCGAGCGGACCCCCGGGGGCTTGCCTCTTAAAAGAATCAAGAACGATCGGGGATCAAAGAAAAGCCGCCCGTCACCGGGGCGGCAGTGTGTGTCATGTAAAAGAATGGTCGGGACGACTGGATTTGAACCAGCGACCCCTGCGTCCCGAACGCAGTGCTCTACCAGACTGAGCCACGTCCCGACAAAGAGTCTTTGTAAACCAATCCCCGGTAAATAGTCAAAGCTTTTTTTCGAGGGCGCACCGGCCGGACCGCGCCCGTCCCCGCGGCCGGCCCTGGATTAGTCGGGCTGGAACCCGCCACCAGGACCACCCGGCCCATTGACCGAAAATTCACCCTGATTCAGGCCAACGACGACTGTCTCTCATAGAAATCCCTGGCCGACTGCTGTTTTTCGGAGACGAATTCAGATATGGCCCCATAATTTTCAAGCAACAGCTTGACTATGTTTTTGTCCAACAGACCGTTATCCGAAAATTGCTGTAAAATGCGGGTGACGCCCTCGCGGTTCATCCCCGGCCGATAGGGGCGATCCTCGTTCAGGGCCGTGAAGATGTCCGCCACGGCCATGATTCTCGAGCCTGTACTCAAATCCTCGTGCCTGCATCTGAAGGGATATCCGGACCCATCGAGTTTTTCGTGGTGATAGGCGGCCCACTCGGCGATCTGTTTCAGGCCGCCGATGGTGTTGATGATCGAATAGGTGTAATAGGTGTGGGATTTCATGACCGCCGTTTCCGTCCGGGTCAGATGTCCCGGTTTCTCCAGGATGGCGTTGGGGATGGCCAGTTTCCCGACGTCATGGAGGTCGCCGGCGACCTCCATCAGACTGGTTTCGATCGGGGTCAAACCGAACATTTGAGACAGCAGGGAGGCCGCCGCGGCCACGCCCGCGGAATGGGTGGCCGTAAACCTGGACCTGAAATCAATGATGTTTCGAAACAGACCGGCCAACGCGGTTATTTCGGAGAGATCGATCTGCACGTTGGCGAAGGGACCGGTTTGCAACAGGAGCGAGTACAATCGGGGAGACACCAGATCCAGCCAGAACTCCTCCCGCTCGGATGACGTTAACAAGAGATCGACGATCTCGGGGTGCAGAGACGATCCGGACAGGGATTTGATCTGGGCGGTGATATCCTCATGCTGGTGCAGAATATAACGCTTGCGGTCGATCGCGCGCTCGAGGTGGTCGGCCAGAAACAGCAACTGGGAATCGAACACCACGGGCGTCTCGATCGACTCCCCCCAGGTCTGCCAGGTCTTGTGGTGGAATCTGATTGTCCTGGCCGATTGTTCCAGGTAGGAAATACCGGCCAGCAACATCTCCCCGCGGAGACAATGGTCTTCCACTTCTTCGAATTCCCGGTCGTGGAGGCTGACCTTGTCCTCCAGGGACAGGGCCCCGATGTCGTGAAGCAGGGCCGCCACAAACAGGTTTTCCAGCCGGTCTATCGAGAGGTTGGCCGTCCGGCCGAGTTCCAGGACCACAAAGGCCGTTCTCTGCTGGTGCTGGGCCAAGGCTGCACTGGCCAGGTCCATGGCCTCGGACAGGGAAAGCACCAGGTTTCCAAAATCCACCGAAAGCTGGCGTTGCATAGAAAGGACCTCACGGCCCGTAGGCCTTGTCCGTCTCGAGGATGTGCTTGGTCAGCCAGTCTTTTAAAAACGACATCAGCGGCACCGACACGGTCGTTTGGCTGGTATCGAACTGGTCCTTGAAGTCCATGACCCGAGTCGTCAGAGTGACGTGGGCGCGGCGGTGTTTCTCTAGATCAGGATAACCGTGCTCGGTCATGGCGCGTTCCTCATCAGCGAAATGATTGACGGTGTAATCGATCAGCCTGTCCAGGACGCCCCCCACCACCTCTTTTCCCCGGCCCGCCTTAATGGCCGCATGCAGATCATTGATATATGAAACCAGCCGTTGGTGCTGCCGGCCGAACTTGTCCACACCGACACTGAAGGCCTCGGTCCACTCCATCAGGCTCATGTATCCTCCTTCCTCTCCAGGCCGCGTCCGGCCCGGCGGTACGCTCCGGTGATTTCCGATCAGGATCAGGCAACGTCGTGGGATCGTAATTAAGACCAACGTGTTAATTATCAGTATATGGATAAAGTTAGCCCGGGTCAAGCCAAAAATACGGTTATTTTCGGAAAACAAGGTAGCAGATAGAGAGGAATCGGCTTCACCAGCCAAGTCAAACCGATTCAATGGATTTCCCGGCCGCCCGGGCCGGTTATATCTCCCGGGGCGGGCCGGAGGAGAGGACCTCGACCAGGTTGCGGCTGATCCGGGCGGTGGCCCCCCAGATCAGTTCGCCGTCCCACTTGAAGGCCGGGCTGGTAATGGCCACGCCGTCCCAGTCGATCAGGCGCTCCCGGAAATTTCCGCCGTGCAGGATGTGCTCCAGGGGCACCTCGATCACCCGGGCCACCTCGGCCGGATTGACCCTGAAATCGCCCGGCCGGTCCAGAAGCCCGACAAAGGGCGAGACCACGAAGCTGGTCACGGTCACGATGTCATCAAGTTCGCCCCAGACGGTCACTTTCCCGGGATCGACCCCGATCTCCTCGCGGGTCTCCCGCAGGGCCGTGGCCACCAGGTTCTCATCGGCCCGGTCCTTCATCCCGCCCGGGAAACTGACCTGGCCCTTGTGGTGCTCCACCTCGTCGGTCCGCCGGGTATAAACCAGGTGGAGCTCGCCGTCCTTGACCACGAACGGGACCAGGACCGCGGCCCGCTTGAGCGAGCTGTTGGACACCCGCCGCGGCCCGTAGGCCTCGATCATGTGCTGGATACGCTCCAGTTCCACCGCGCTCACGCCCGTCTCCGATCGCTGAGGGCCGCCCCCAGGGTGCCCGCGTCGGCGAATTTCAGGTCGCTGCCCAGGGGCAAGCCGATGGCCAGCCGGCTGACCTCGACCCCCCGGCCGGCCAGGAGTTCCTTGAGATAGGCGGCCGTGGCCTGTCCCTCGGCCGTGGGACTGGTGGCCAGGATGACCTCCTTGACCGAATCCAGCCGCCGCATCAGGCCGGTAATTTGAAGGTCCTCGGGACCGATCCCGTCCAGGGGGCTGAGCACCCCCTGCAGGACGTGATACCGGCCGTCAAACACCCCGGCCGACTCGAGGGCCAGCACGTCGCCCGGGGTCTCGACCACGCACAGGACCTCGTCGCGGCGGTCCGGGTCGGAACAGAGCCGGCAGGGATCCTGATCGGCGAAGTTATGGCAGACCGAACAGAACCGGATCTTCTCCTTGACCTCGACGATGGCCCGGGCCAGGTCCCGGCCCACCTCGTCCGGCGCCCGCAACAGATACATGGCCACCCGGGCCGCGCTCTTGCGGCCCAGCCCCGGCAGCGAGGCCAGCCGGGCGATCAGACGCTCCAGCGGCGCCGGGTTGGCCGACATCACACCAGCCCGGGGATGTTCATGCCGCCGGTCAGCTTGGTCATCTCGGCGCTGACCATCTCCTGACTCTTGCGCAGGGCCTCGTTGGCCGCGGCCACCACCAGGTCCTGGAGCATCTCGATGTCGGCCTCGGCCACTATCTCGGGCTCGATCCGGATGGACACCAGCTCCTGGCGGCCGTTGGCCACGGCCACGACCATCCCCCCGCCGGCCGAGGCCTCGACCGTCTGGGTGGCCATCTCCTCCTGCAGCTTGGCGATCCTGGATTGCAACTGCTGGGCCTGCTTGAGCAGGTTACCCATTCCCTTCATCAAATTCCCTCCTGAGTATCCGGTCCAGCCGCTGATTCAGGGCGACGTTCCGGGCGGTCCGGGAAGAAAAATTCATAGCAAACCTGGCCGAAGGGTGAACCAACCCCAGCCGTTCCCCTCGGCCCCTTGGTGATTCAGCCAACTTTTATAGTATATCATCCCTTGGGCGTGACCTCGACCACCCGGCCCTGAAACATGTCCACCACCTCGCCCACCCGGGGGTCGGCCTCGACCCGGCGGATCGGGTCCTCGGCCCCCGCTTGGTCCGCATCGGCGGCTTCCTCCCACTGCAGGGTCAGGGGACGCCCGCCGCACCGGGAGAGCAGCTCGTTCAACCGGGCCTTGACCTCGGGGCGCTCCAGTTCCCGGGCGGAAAGCTTATTGGCCGGCCGGGCCAGGCGGACCGTCCGCTCGCCGATCTCCAGCACCCGGCTGTCCTCCAGACCGGCCTTGACCACGACCCCGACCTCGTCCCGAGCCGCCTCCAGAAAGGCCGGCCACCAGTTTTCGGCCGGGGCCGGTATTTCCGGCGACGGCGGGGGCAGGGCGCACGGTTCGCCCCCGGCCGGGGCGGACGCGGCCGGGCCCACCGGGACCTCGGGCGCCTCCTGGCCCAGTTCCCGCATCCGGCTCAAGATGTCGTCCAGGGGCAATATCGGCGGCAGCGAGGTTATTTTTAGAATACTCATCTCGACCGCCAGCCGGGGATGGGCCGTGTAACGCAGGCTTTCCTCGCCGGCCAGCAACCCGTCCACGATCTGCAATAAATCCTCGAGGCCGACCCGGCCGGCCTGCTCGGACAGACCCGCCAGTTCATCCTCGGTCAACTGCAGGGACTCGCCCGGATGGGACAGGACCTTGACCAGCATCATCCGCCGGAAATGACCCAGCAGCGACCCGAAAAAGGTCTTCATCTCCACGCCGAACCGGAAGGCCTCGTCCACCGCGGCCAGCCCGGTCTCGGCGTCCCGGTTGACGATCGCCCCGGCCAGCCTGAACACCACCTCGGCCCCGATCAGGCCCAGGGCCTCGGCCGCCTGGTCCGGGCCCAGGGACTCGCCGGCAAAGCTCAGCATCTGGTCGAACAACGACAGGGAGTCGCGGACCGAGCCCTCGGCCTCGCGGGCCAGAAGCCGCAGGGTCGCCTCGGGCACGGCCACCTTTTCCTCGGCCGCGATCCGCCCCAGCAGCTCGATCAGCAGGGTCACCGGGACCCGCTTGAAGTCGTGCCGCTGGCACCGCGACAGGATGGTCACCGGCACCTTGTGGGGCTCGGTGGTGGCCATGATAAAGGTCACGTGCGGCGGCGGCTCCTCCAGAGTCTTCAGCAGGGCGTTGAATGCCTCCCGGGTGAGCATGTGGACTTCGTCGATGATGATCACCTTGCGCCGGGCCCGGGCGGGCAGGTAGCGGATGTTCTCCCGCAGCTCCCGAATCTCGTCAATGCCCCGGTTGCTGGCCCCGTCGATCTCGATCACGTCCACCGACGTCCCGGCCCGGATGTCCAGGCACTCGGGGCAGTGGTCGCAGGGGGTGACCACCGGGCCGTCGCCGCCCTCGACGCAGTTCAGGCACTTGGCCAGGATCCGGGCGACCGAGGTCTTGCCCACCCCCCGGGCCCCGGCGAACAGAAAGGCGTGGGCCAGGCGATCGTTCTCGATGGCCCCGATCAGGGTCCGGGTGACGTGATCCTGCCCGACGACCTGGTCAAAAGTCTGGGGTCGCCAGCGCCGGGCCAGCACTTGGTAAGACATGGCTGATGATTATCACACCGCCTGCTCAAAGGCAAGTTCATTCCGCTGAAAACAATGGTGATTATTAAATATATCTTCTAGTTACATGTCTGGAGGATGGTCCGGTACCTTAGCCCGGTCTGGGGCGCTCGGCGGTCGCGATCCGGGCCGTTTCAGCCCAGGTCCTTCATCAGATCCTTCAACATCCGGTCGGCCACCTGCCGGGCATCCACCTCATAGGTGCCCTGGTCCACCCGGGCCTTGATCTCGGCCACCATCTCGGAGCGGGAATCGGGCGCGGCGGCGGCCGTCTCCCGGGCCTTGGCCACCTCGCGTGACGTCGAGGAGAGCTCGACCTTGTCGCCGCCCTGACGGGCGACCTGGTCCTGCTGCTCCAGACGTCTCCGCTGCTCCGCCTCCTTGGCCGCGGCGGTGTCCTTGTGGTTGCTGACCTGGACCTGCTGGGGCCCGTATGTGTCAGAAACCTTCATTCAACCTCTCGTCTCAGACCATGTTGCGGTCAATGGTCCTGGAAATGATTTGATACAGCCGATCGGTCAGCCGGGTCGAGTCCTCGGCCGTGAGCATGGCCGCCACCTCGCCCGTGTCGGGCTTGACCACCACAAAGGTCAGTTGCCCGGTCTGCTCGTCCTCGATCACGTCCAGGGGGTAACCCACCTCCTCGGACAGCTGGTCGAGGGCCTGGCGTTCCACGCCCTTTTCCAGTCCCGGCTGATGCGTGGTCAGGTTGTCCACGATCTGACCGGCGATGGTCTCGATCACCGACCGACGCCTGACCTCGGCCGTGAGCTTGACCTGATCGGTCAACTCGGGAGGAATCGCCTGCGTCCGGCTCGACCGCAGGCGTCGCCCGCGGGACACCTGACGGCCGTACGTCCGCATGACATCACGGACGTTATGCGTCGTGACGGTCATGGCGTTCCACTCCTCTACGATTATATTATCGGCACCCCCTTTCCCAAACTTGAGGCTTTTCACCCCGCATCTGGGTGGTTTTTACCGCCGGCCGGCGGCTTCGGGCTTGGCGATCGGCCTGCGGTCCCGTCCGGGCCAATATCGCCAAAATGTTGCCCGAACCGGGTTCTCGTGCTATTGTATATTCAGGGGATGGGGGAGGTCAATGACCTCCGCCGGGTTTTTGTTGAAAACGGGGCCGGGACCGTGACCGAAAGCGTCACGAAAATCTCTCCGGTTCGGACTGTCGAGGCCTGGAGCAAACTGTCGGCCCAGGTCAGGCGGATGCAGTTTTCCGCCGAACAGCGGCAGCGCCGGCGGAGCCCCCTGACCATCCTCCGTCAGACCACCCGGGTCGATCTGGACGACCGCCAGGTCTCCCTGGACGACGGCCGAACCCGGATCGAGGCCCGGGCCCGGCACCTGGAGCTGGTCCAGGTCCAGGAACGGATCACCGGCGATTCCCGGAAAATCTTCAACAGGCTGATCGAATATTCCCCGGCTTCCGCTCCCGAGGCCGGGTTTTACGCCCCGGTGCCGCGCTCCTCGGACCTGTCCGGCCCGGGTCCCATGACCAAAAATTCGGCCCGGTCCTCGGCGGCCGCCTACCAGAGGGCCGGCCTGTTACCCGCCGACCCACCCGGGGCCCAGGTCAATCTGATGGCCTGAGCCATAAGCCATTCAGGATCTTAGATTGAATCGTAAGCGATTTTTTCGTGGCATCAGACCTGGATAACCACCGGTCATAACCTCCCAAACACAAGGCCCTGTGACCGAGTCAGGACCAAGGAGACGATCATGCACGGCCAAACAGAGACCTCCAATGCCCCTCGCCTGACCTGCTACCTGATTCACCTCTTGTTCCTGGCCCTCGTGGCCTGGATTTATTTTGGCGGCGGCAGTGAAGTCATCACCGGATGGCTCGGCCTGGGGGGCAGGGGCCAAGGGAATTCGGTACGGCGCCTGGCCCTGTTCGGTTTCAGTCTGGTCCTGTTTCTGAGACTGGGCCTGACGGAGTTCTACCTGCTCCGGCGTAAATTCGGCTGGTCGGAACTCGGGGGAGTGGTGATGGCCCTGTTTTGCTACCAGGTCGTGTTTGCCCTGCTCGGGGCAGGGGAGGCCAGGCCCCTGGGCGTGGTGGACCTGGTGGCCATCGCCATATTCCTCGTCGGGAGCGGCCTCAACACCGGCTCTGAATTGCAACGCAAAAAATTCAAGGACAAGCCCGAAAATCAGGGCGTCCTGTACACCCGGGGTTTATTCAAATATGCTCGCCATATCAATTACTTCGGTGATGCCCTGTGGGTGATTGGCTGGGCCATGCTGACCCGCAACGTCTGGTCTTTCATAATCCCGTTGTGCCTGGTGGCGATGTTCATCTTCATGTTCATCCCCTCGTTATCCAAATATTTAAGGGGCCGGTACGGCGAGCAATACGAGATCTGGGCCCACAAGACAAAGGCGTTCATACCATACATCTACTGACCGGTGAGAACAGGCGGCTCCCGACCGGCGGCTGACCCGCCCGGGGCCCAGGCCACACCCGGCCTTATTTTCGATTAATTAATTTACAACGGTTGCGTTGGCGGCTGTGGGTTGGCCGGTAATTCAGGTGGCCGACTGTAGGTATTTTGTTATAGTTGCTGAATGACCCGCCTGGAAAAGACTGCCTCGTTCCTGGGGCTGAACCGGGGCATGGTCGGGATGCTGGCCATGGTGGTCCTGGTCGGCCTGGGCGAGAAGATGGCCGAACGTTTTTTGCCGGTCTATCTGATGGCCCTGGGCGGCGGGGCCGTGTCCGTGGGTCTTCTAAATGGCCTGGACAACCTGCTGTCCGCCCTGTACTCGTTTCCGGGCGGGTATCTGTCCGATCGGCTGGGGTACAAGCGGGCCCTGCTGGTCTTCAACCTGATGGCCATGGCCGGGTTCAGCCTGGTGATCGTGGTGCCCACCTGGTGGGCGGTCATCGTCGGCGCGGCCCTGTTCATGTCCTGGACGGCCATTTCCCTGCCGGCGACCATGAGCCTGGTGGCCCGGGTCTTGCCCACCAACAAGCGGACCATGGGCGTGTCCATGCATTCCCTGGTCCGGCGCCTGCCCATGGCCCTGGGCCCGATGCTGGGCGGGCTGTCCATCGTCCTGTTCGGCACCCGGACCGGGGTGCGCCTGGCCTTTGTGGCGGCCTTGATCCTGGCCGTGGTCGCGCTCATTCTGCAACAGAAATTGATCGCGAACGATGCCGAGCGCGACAAGGCCGTTGCCAAACCGACCTTCAACCTGCGCCGGTCGTTGCACCTGATCAATCCATCGCTCAGGAGGCTGTTGCTCTCTGACATCCTGATCAGATTTTGCGAGCAGATCCCTTACGCCTTTGTGGTCATCTGGTGCATGCAGGTTATTTCGTCCCCGGTGAACGCCTTTCAGTTCGGGGTCCTGACGGCCATCGAGATGTTCACCGCCCTGCTGATCTACATCCCGGTGGCCCATTTCGCGGACCGGGGGGCCAAGAAGCCTTTCGTGGTGATTACCTTCGTGTTTTTCACCCTGTTTCCGCTGGCCCTGCTGTTCAGCCGGTCGTTTCCGCTCCTGGCGGCGGCCTTCGTGCTCCGGGGCCTCAAGGAATTCGGCGAGCCGACCCGCAAGACCCTGATCATGAACCTGGCCCCCGAGGGGGCCAAGGCGGCGACCTTCGGCCTGTACTATCTGCTCCGCGACACGGTCGTATCCGTGGCCGCCTTTGGCGGCTCGTTTTTATGGATGATCTCGCCCACGGCCAATTTCCTGACCGCCTTTGCCTGCGGGGTACTGGGGACACTATTCTTTGCCCTCAAGGGCAAGGAGGTGGATGTGGGAAGCGGGCCAGTGGCCCAGGTGCCTGGTCGTGATTGAAGCGGTAAGTTCTTTATCGTCGTAAGAACGTGCGGAAATGTTACCAGAATGCCCATGCCAGGTAGGCAGTTGGATTTGTAGGCTTAATGATGAAAAGCTGATTAATCAGTGGGCCACGCCTGAGAACTAGTTCATTTTCCTCCAGGTAAGTTCTTCAGTTGAATAATTCCTCCGCCTTCACTGTGGTTTTTAGTAAAACTAATCTCGAAAGCGGGTTCCTTCCCTTTTTGTCTCTGCACCATTCGATTTATTTTTTCTGATTTGGTTGGTCCAAATACAAAACGGTTACTGGCCCTGGCCGTTCTTCGGTTTATTGTCTTTATAATTTGGTTGTCGGGTTTTGAATACCTCGTTGTTGGCTCCTCATTGTCCCAAATTGCCAGCATTCCCAATTCCTTAGAAATTGGAAAAGACAGCCTCAGGGAATTATGAGCAATACCGTAGCTAAGAGTTGATTTTTGTTCACCTGGCGGCAAGTCATAGGAAATAGGATTGTCAGAGGTAACATATTTGTGTTGAGGCGTGGCTGGGACAAAGTACCAGGACATACCAAGTAGTAAAAAACCAATATGGCCGGCAGAATAGGCCATTGAAACCAAACTGAGCGCCGGACTTGGTTTTATTTTGTATTTACTTTCGTCAAGAATAAATTCCCGCAACTCTTCGTATTCAATATCGGATTCTGGCTTCTCTTCTTTCTTATATTGTTCGCGTGCTTGTCTCAATGCGTCTGGATTCTCTGCCAAGGCCATTAAAAAATATTTTGCCGCTTCAGATGCGAACTCCTCTACTCTGTTACGGTAAGTGGGCACCCTGGTAATTAAAAAACCCATGAACAAAGCCATGACAGCTTTATCCGATGGCGTTATTTCTTCTAATTTTCCAAATTTCTTTAATACATTTCCAGCATCACCTTCTAATACTTCGAAAGTGTTTTCGAAAGCATCTGTGTCCTTTTGCCCGCCTTCACGCATGAACGAATAGTATCCGATCCGCAAACCTGTTTTGTGAGGGGGTGCTGCTACAATTTTATTTCCCCCTTTCTCGTAAACCCAAAGAATATTGCTACGTCGTGGGTCCGTAAAACCTTTCAAATATGATGCGGGTATGTAGTGATGTTTCTTCTTTTTTTGCGTGGGAATTTCTTTCTCTAGAAGACCAATAAGGCGACTATACAATCTTTCACATATAGAATCATAAGCCTTAAATAGTTCAAATGGATGTGCCAAAAAGTCTTCTCCAACTAAGGAATTTCATAAATCTTTTTCGTCCGAATCGGGTTAGGTTAGGCACCTGGGGCCACCACTCGGGTTCTGGTCGAAATAGGTCAGTCGAAATAGGCCAACTGTATCACGCAGACTGGATCACTACGTCGAAATCAAACAAAATCCATTTCAATATATTATGTTACAGCGAAGTGTATCTTGTCAAGCCTCGTATCGGGCTAGGCTTTTCAACTCATCTCGGACTACTTTCTATGAAGGGCGAGGCATCTCCTTATCACTATTTATTAAGGAATAGGAGTTTCCAATGTTTCGGGGGACTTCGTCCAGTCCCCCGGGCCCCCTAGGACCAGAGGGGCCTCCCCGGCGAGGCCCCTCTGGACTCCCCCGCCGCTTAGGGGAAACTGTTTTCCCCTAAGAACCCCTACAAACACCATCGACTGTGCCTGATTAATCGGGGTCGGCACGCATCGCTCTGCGTCTCGAACAGACCCTGTCCGCGCTGCGTAATAAAGCGGTATGACGCAGCGCGAAGACGGCTTTTCTTTGCGCTATGTTCCGCCTGTGGCGGAACAGATGGGCCGCCGGAGTCGCAACGCGGCCCGGCGGCTGGGGGCCTGACTTGAGCGGATAGCCAGACGTCTTGACCGGAGGCGAAGGGTTTTCGGCGCGGCCAGAGGGCCGCAGGCCCGGCGTCGCGACGAAAACCTGGGCCGGAGGGAATCACGTCTGGCGGTGTTGGAATCAGCGAGATGGGGTCCTCAGGGGCGAAGCCCCTGAGTGGCGGGGGATTCCAAAGGGGCCTCGCCGGGGAGGCCCCTTTGGTCCTGGGGGGTGCGGGGGGCTGGAAGAAAACCCCCCGCATATATCGATGCCCTTAGTCCTTTAAAGAAATGATCCGTTTGGTGGAGCAGGGCACGGCCCTGCGATTTACTAGTATCCCTTGAGGTCGTGGTGGGCGCCGCCGTGCTCGTCGTAACAATGCCCCGAGTTGGAGTGGCAGGTGTGCGAGGAAATCCAGACCCGGCCGCATTTCTTCTGGGAACTCCAGCCGGACAAAACCTCCAAACACACCTTGCGGGCCTGGGCCCGGTCATTCCACGAGTCGCTGCCGTTCTTGCCGTAACAGAAATAATAGTCCTTGGGGGTGTAGTGCAGCCGGTAGCACCGGGCCATCGACACGCCAACCAGACCGGCCAGGACCAGAACCAGGGACAGGGCCAGGCATCGGATTATTTTCATGAATTCTTCCTCCACGTCGTGTGGATAATAGTTTACTCAAGCCTGGTCCCCAAGGGCAAGTGGCAGTGGCCAGGCGCCAGTGGGCGCCTCTTGATACGCGACTAACGCCTTACAGAATGGCTGGTTTTCGTCCGCGCTTGCCGGCGCCACTACGTTGGCGCCTGCGTCTCGATTCACGGGTGGCCCAGACAGTTAATGCCTCGGTCATAATTTTGGTGGGGCAGGGCCCCACCCTACGCCAAATCATTTATCAAAAGGACCTGCCTGCTAGTTTTAAAAAAACAGCGTTCGCTCGCGGCTCTGAGGGTCGTACCACCAACTACCTTCCCCGCGAATTAAAGCGGCCACTGCCGCCGTTCGCTCGCGGCTCCACAGATCAAACCAGCCCTCCACCTACCCCGCGAATTCAGGTGCCCACTGGCACACGGGAGGCATGGCACACAGATTTACCGTCAGCCTGAAGACATCCGGCCGGGCGTAGTGGCCGGTCACGTCCAGGTCATACTTGCCCTGGGCGATCAGGCCCAGGTCCAGGTCGGCGGTCAGGATGCACGGACCGTCAAAGTTGGGGCCGGCCAGGACGTTGCCCATGGGATCCACGATCACGCTCCCGCCCCGCATCAGCACGGTCCGCGGGTCATTGCCCTGGACGGCGTCGTAATCCTCTGGGCAGTCGCCTCGGGTCAGATACTGGCAGCAGCTCAGGACAAAGCAGCGGCCCTCATAGGCGATGTGCCGCATGGAGGGCAGCCAGGTCTCGCGGTCATCGGCCGTGGGCGCGCAGTACAGCTCGATCCCCTGGGAGTACATGTAGGTCCGCAGCAGGGGCATGTAGTTTTCCCAGCAGATGACTGCCCCCAGCCGGCCCAGCGGGGTTTTGAATACGGGCAGGGTCGAGCCGTCGCCGAATCCCCAGACCAGGCGTTCCAGGGCGGTCGGCATCAGCTTGCGGTGCTTGCCGAGCAAAACACCCTCATCGGAAAAAAACAGGGCCGTGCAGTACAGGGTGCCCCCGTCCCGCTCGATGACGCCGATGACCAAATGAATGTTGTAAAGCTTGGCCGTCCGGCCCAGGCTCTCCGTGGCCGGGCCGGGGACCTCGATGGCGCTGTCATAATACCGCTGAAAATCGCGGCGCCCCTCGGGCCGTCGGCTGCCCATCCGGGCCCCGAAATCCAGGCCCTTGGGATAGGCCGACACGAATGCCTCGGGAAAGACCGCCAACTGCGCCCCGGCCTTGGCCGCCTCGGCCGCGAGCCTATCGACCTTGGCCAGGGTGGCCTCGGGATCGAACATGACCGGGGAATCCTGGACCACGGCCGCCCGGATCTGTTTCATATTGACCTCCATGGATATTGACCCGGATTATATCCCAAAACCACTTACGGTGGCAGACATGATGACCGTTTTTCGAGGCGGGTAGGTGCGACTCGGCCAGACGAAATTAAAAAAAATGAACACTCAAGTCCGGGCGGAACATACCCGATAAAGATAAGGGAGGCATCCGTCCATGACGTCGTCCGTCACTTCATCCCTGTCCCTTCCCTCCGGCCAGGCGGGCTTTGCCCCGTGGGCACAGGTCAGCCGGATCACCACCAATCTCACCCGGGCCTTCAGCAAGATCGGCCAGGACCCGGGCTCGAAAAACATCTCCCTGGGCCTCGATCCTGACGAGGAAAATCTCATCTTTTCGCTGGCGGGCGGCCGCATCGGCCGGGACCTGCTGGGCGCGACCCTGATCACCTCGGCCTCGCGGCAAATCGGCCCGGACCGGCCCGGGGCCTTTCCGAAGACCTACGTCCTGGGCCGCCTGTCCACGCCCTCGGGCCGGCTGACCGTGTATCAAGGCCCCAACCTGGTCCGATCCACCCGTCTCGACACCCTGGTCTAGCCGCACCGGTTGGTGGGGGCCGCCAGGACCCAGTCGTGGCCTGATCACCGCCAGGCAAACAATATTCTCCAGACCGAATGGCCTTGATCAACCCGGCCGGGGCCTGTGGTATATCTATTAAGTGCCCTGAACCAAGGTCCAGCCGGGATCAAGGGAGGTCGTATGGCGAACACAATCCGCCGACGCCTGGGGACGGGGTACTTGGCGGCATCGATCCTGCTGGTGATCGGCCTGACCCTGGTCGGCTGCGGTCGCTATGGCCTGATCACCCCGGCCGGTGTCCCGCCCCGCCAAATGGAGCACCTCCTGGCCCACCCGGAGCGCTATCAGGCCTTTGGTTGCGCCCCGACCCGCGGGCCTCGGGCCGGGGAATGGGTGGCCATGTACTGGGACATCAAGGGCGACGGCGTGCGGATCGTGGGCGAGGGCAAACCGGCCCGCTACGGGGACCGGTGGCAATTGCTGGCGCCGGACCAGGTGGCCAAGGTCCGTCAGGCCGTGATGAATCTGGCCCACCAGCATGAGACCTTCCAACCCTATCTCAACCGGATCCTGGACGAACGGGGCCGGCTGATCGGTTGGTTCTTCTCGGCCCGGACAGGAGCGACCCTGCCGGTCAACAAGGTCCGAAAAGGCCTTTACACTATCCGCGAGGTGTTCCTCGAGCGGTTCAAATGGGGGGGAGACTACGACCGGCCCCTGTTCCCCACTGGCCCCGAATCCTCCGCCCCCTGAGCCCGGGACGGGTCAGGCGCCGCAATCGGGTCAGTCAGCCCAGGGTCAAGGTTCGGTTCACGGCCAGCCGTCCCGTCAATCTCCGGGCCCAGGCGCGGATGGCCGCCCAGTCCCGATAATCGCCGGGCTTGATCCCCTTGTCGCGCATCTTCCGGCGCATGATCATCCGCATCAACCACGAGATCTTGTCGTAATCCAGGACGCCGGCGAACATCCCCAGGTCTCTCGGTTTGACGGCCTTGACCTCGTTGAGCACCGAGTTCATGTATCCCCGGGCCAGCCGCCGGGTCTGGTCGCTGGGGCGGCTCAGGGCTATACAGGTCAGAAAATAGGCCGTCGGCCGACCGGCCAGGGTCTTCTTGTTTTTCTCGACAAACTCGATGGCCTCGTCCAGCCACCGGCCGCGCCGGACCGCGCTGCCCACGATCACCGCCCGGTACGGACTCACATCCGTGACCTTGTCCACCAGCCTGACGTCCGCCTGGGCCCCGGCCTGACATAATTCCCGGCCGATGGCCACGGCCACGCCGCCGGTCGAGCCGCACCGGCTGGCATAGGCCACCAGGACCCGGCCGCCCGCACTCCCCGGCCGGCCGCACCTGGTCTGGATGAACTCGACCCGGGCCGCCTGGGCCGGGCCGGGCCGGATCAACGTCCCGCCCAGGGCACTCGCCCCGGCCAGACCCGCGCCCAGCCAAAGACTCCGGTTCATGAACTCCCTTCGGCTGACTTCACTCATGATCTCCCCCCGGTGTCTCGTTTGCCTGGTTTGTCGGGTTGAATCGGCGCCTGGTTACGGCCCCGGACAAAAAACTGCCCGGGCCGATTGGCCTTGATGATCTCGGCCGCGGCATAAGGTAAAATCAAAATTATAAATCATGATTGACCGAGTCCGATCGAGACCGAGGGAGGTCACGTGTCAACGACGATCAAGTCGAATACACGCCGGGGAAGGGCGGCCCTGGCGGCCTCGGTGATACTGGTGATCGGCCTGGGCGCGGCCGGCTGCGGAACCTACGGCCAGGTCATCCCGACCGGGGTCTCGCCCGGCGAACTGGAGCGCATCTTGGCCCACCCGGAGCGCTACCGGGCCTATGGCTGCGCCCCGACCCGCGGGCCCCGGACCGGGGAAGTGGTGGCCATGTACTGGGACATCAAGGGCGACGGCGTGAAGATCGTGGGCGAAAAGACGCCTTCCCGCGACCAGGATCGCTGGCACCCCATCGCCCCGGATCAGGTGATCAAGGTCTATGGGGCCGTGCTCGACCTGGTCCGGCAGAACGAGACCTTCCAGCCCCGCCTCTATCGGATCCTGAATGAAAAGGGCCGGCTGATCGGCCGGTATTTCTCGGCCATCTGGGGAATCTACGCGCCCGTGATCAAGGTTGGGCCAGGCCTCTACACCATCCGCGAGGTCAACCTGGAGCGGTTCAAATGGGGGGATGACAACGACCGGTCTCTGTTCTGGGGGGTCGGGTTCCGCGCCCGGTGAGCCCGGCCCGGGACATCGGGCGCGCCCGCCGACCCGGGCCGCGGCTGGCCGATGGGGTAGAAGGGCAAGATTGGCGGGTCATGGTTCTGCCTGGTAATATTTTCCAATAGGCTTTGTCCCTGGCCGGGACAGCCGACGAATCTGAAATCATCTTTCGAGGGAGGTCTATACTCATGGGCAAGATCCTGATCGCCTACGACAGCCGTACCGGACACACCGAACAGATGGCCAACCTGGTCGCCGAGGGCGTGCGCATCGCCGGGGGCGAGGCCGTGGTCAAGAAAATCTCGGCCTTAAAAAATGAGGCCGATCTGAAAGGCTACGACGGCTATTTGTTCGGCTCGCCGACCTATCACCGGGACATGATCGGGACCATGAAGACCTGGCTGTTCATGGTCCAGAAGGCCGATCTGGCCGGCCGGCGGGGCGGGTCTTTCGGGACGTACACCCACAGCGGCGACGCCCCGGGCATCCTGGCCGACACCATGGAATACGTGTTCAAGATGGAGATGTACAATCCCCGGTCGTTCAATCTCCTCGAGGATCAACTGACAACACCTGACGGGATCAAGGCCTCCCAGGACTTCGGGGTAGCAGTGGCCACCTCTTAATTCGCGAGCGGCAGTGGCCGCTCTTGATTCGCGAGGGACACCTCCGCCTGACTTCAGTCCTCGTCCGCGCTTACCGGCGCCACTACGTTGGCGCCTGCGCTTTACCAGGTGGAACTGAGGGCGTCAGTGGCATGCGCCAGTGGGCGCTCTTGATTCGCGGCGTATGCCTCAGTTTAACCTTGGCCCCGTCCGCGCTTCCCGCCTCTACTATTTTTCGGCTCCCCAGTGCTTGACGCAGACAAGCCCGGCCCGGCTCGCCAAAAAGCCGGGCCGGGCGGCAGTGGCCGGGCGCCAGTGGGCGCCTCTTAATTCGCGAGCGGCAGCGGCTGCCTCTACTTCGCGATGACTGCCTGAGTTATTGGTAGTTTTTTGTCCGCGCTTACCGGCGGGCGCCAGTTGGCGCCTCTTAATTCGCGACCAACTCCTCCGCTTAACATCAGTCCTCGTCCGCGCTTGCCGGCGGGCGCCAGAGGGCGCCTCCTACTTCGCGACCAACTTCTCCGCTTAACATCAGTCCTCGTCCGCGCTTGCCGGCGCCACTACGTCGGCGCCTGCGATTTACCAGGTGGAACTGAGAGCTGCGGGGCCGCTTCAAGTGGGGCTTGGATAATCAGGTCAGTCACCTTTTTTTATTCAGGTCGAGGAGATTAGGGTACTATATTTGACAGAGGGGGAATATAAACCGAAATCTGCCGCACAAAACTGGCCCCAAATGGGCCTCGATGTTGCCGGACCGGTCGTATCGCTTTGGTCCCGGAAACCGGCCCGGCCGAGCGGTCGGAAAAGGCGAGAGAGGCGGAGGGAGATCATGGCCAAGTACCGAGTCGTGTCCATCGATGGCGGGGGGATCCGCGGCATTGTCCCGGCCGTCATTTTGCAAAAAATCATCCAAACACCCGGACTGGAAAACTTCCTGGACACCATCGATCTGATTGCCGGCACTTCCACGGGGGGCCTCCTGGCCCTGGGGATCGCCAACCAGCAGGAACCGTCGGTGATCCGGGACCTCTACATCGACAAGGGACCGAAAATTTTTGAGGACTCCTGGTTCGACAACCTGATCCACTTGGGCCGGATCCTGGGCGCAGACTATGATACCAAGAATCTTCGTCTCGCACTCGAAGGGCTCTTTGGGGACAAGACTCTCGGCGAGTTGAGTAAACGGGTGCTCATCACCTCTTTTGATCTTGATAACGAGGTCCCGGACGACCGGAAATGGAAGCCAAAGCTGTTTCACAACTTTCCGGGCGAGAACAACGATCGGGAGTCGCGGGTGGTCGATGTGGGGCTGTACACCAGCGCCGCCCCGACCTATTTCCCGTCAGTCGATGGCTATATTGACGGCGGGGTCTTTGCCAACAACCCGGCCATGTGCGCCCTGGCCCAGACCCAGGACACCCGATACGATCCAACGCCGGCGCTGGATGACGTCCTCCTGTTTTCCCTGGGAACGGGCCTGAACCGGAAATACATCGAGGGCAAGACAAAGGACTGGGGCTATGTCCAGTGGGTCAAGCCCTTACTCAGTATCATGCTGGAAGGAACGGCCGGAATCGCCGACTATCAGTGTCATCAGATGCTCCGGGAGCAATACCGTCGCGTCGAGCCGATATTCCCGGCCGGGACCACCATTCCCCTGGACGATGTCAGCCAGATCCCTTACCTGATCGAGTTCACCGAGACCTGGCCGTTGGATCAGACCATCGACTGGCTAAGGCAAACCTGGAACGCCTAGCCTGTTCATACCGGGAAATGCACGGCTTGAAGAAGCCTCAGATTAATCACGCCGAAGACCAGCCCGAGGTTCCCTCTCGCCGTCCGGGGAGAGGGACAGGGCGAGGGGCCTTCTTCCTGTTCTCCCTTGGCAGGATCGGCGCGGGAGTCACGTGTCTAGGACTAACATGAAAGGTCCCGGGGTTTCACGACTCGGGTCCAGATCAGGAAAGGTACATCTGCAGGCAGACAGATTCCAAGTGTTAAATTCAATCCAATGACATCCCAATTTCCTGAGCCACCTTGTCCGCCGCCGCGGCCGGATCATCGGCATCCCGGATGGGGCGGCCGATGACCAGAAAGTCGGCCCCGGCCTGGATCGCCTTTTTCGGGGTCATCACCCGGGCCTGATCATCGCCCTTGACCAGGGTCCACTCGGGGCGGATGCCAGGCGTGACGATCTTCATGTCAGCGCCGATCACGCTCCGCACCCCGGCCGCCTCGAGGCCGGAACAAACAACCCCGGCCGCGCCCGCGTCCCGGGCCCGAGCCGCCCGCTCAAAGGCCAGGGTTGCCGGCAGGGTCAGCTCGGGCCGATAGCCGAACGACTGCAGGGCCGCGTGGTCCAGGCTGGTCAGGACGGTCACCACCAGCACGCCCAGGCCCGCCTCCCGCACCTGTTCGAGCCAGTCGCCCAGGCCCCACAGGGCCTCGGCGTGAATGGTCACGTATTTCACCCCCAGCCGGGCCGCGGACGACAAGGCTCGGCCGACCGTGGCCGGGATGTCGTGTAATTTCAGGTCCAGAAAAATACGGCCCGGGCCGGCCAGGTCATTGACCATGTTCACCACGGCCGGTCCCTCGGCCATGAACAGCTCCAGGCCGATCTTGAACAGGCCGACCTTGCCCTTGAGTTTCTCGACCAGGACCCGGGCCGCGCCGGCGTCCGGGACGTCCAGGGGCATGACGATATAGTCGTGTGGTGCGCGCAAGGCTTGACTCCCGGGTGAATGGAGATGATGATGCTCCGATGTCACCTTGCCACCCTCGCCGTTCGGAATCAAGACCCCCGGGCACCCTTCCTGAAAAACACGGGGGCCGGCCGTGACCTGGGTCTGGCTGAGCCTGATCGCCGCCTCGTTCATGGCCACCGAGGACGCCCTGATAAAAAAATTCTTCGGGCACCACGACCCCCTGGTCATGGCCGCCTTTCCCCTGGCCTTTTCTCTCCCCTTTCTGCTGATCGCCTTGCCCTTTGTGCCCGTGCCGGCCGACTTGTCCATAAAATTCTGGGTCAACTACCTGGCCGTGCTGACGGCCATGGCCCTGACCTATTTCCCCTATTACCGGGCGATCAATCTCTCGCCCCTGTCCCTGACCGTGCCCTTCCTCTCCTTCGTGCCCGTGTTCGCCCTGGTGTTCGGCCTGCTTTTTCTGGGAGAGCGGGCCAGCGTCTGGGGACTGGCCGGCATCGGCCTGGTGGTCCTGGGCGGCTACGTGCTCTATCTGGACCGCCTCCGCGAGGGCGGCTGGCTGGCCCCGTTTCGGGCCATCATGGCCGAGCCCGGGTCCCGGCTGATGATCATGACCGCCGCGGTCTGGGGACTGGCCGCGGTGGTGGGCAAGGCGGCCATGATCCAGTCATCGCCGTGGTTCATCGTCGTCAGCCTGCATTTGGTGCTGAATCCCATCCTGCTGGCGATCATCATCCTCCGGCGCGGGGTCAGGGCGGTCAGGTCATTGGGGGAGGCCCCGGTCAAGGGCCTGGTCGTGGGGGCCGTCTTTTTCGGTCACGCCGTGTTTCACAGCCTGGGAGTGGTCCTGGTCCAGACGGCCTACATGCTCTCGGTCAAGCGGCTCAACGTCCTGTTCATCCTGATCTACGGCTGGCTGTTGTTTCACGAGAGACATCTCGGCCTGCGTCTGGCCGGGGTGTTGACCATGCTGGCCGGGGTCGGGCTCATCACCTGGCTGGGGTGAGGCCGGGGGGATTCGGTTTTTTCGACCAGGTCCGGGCCTACTTGTCAATTGGGGTCGGAATGCTATACTGGGTCCTATTTAAACCGTTGAATGGAGTTTAGGTGGGTTTTTCCGAAGTCATCGGCCAGGATCGGGTCATCGGGCGGCTGGAAAACGCCGTCAAGGCCGACCGGCTGGCCCATGCCCTGATGTTCGTCGGGCCCGTGGGCGTGGGCCGGCGGACCACGGCCCTGGCCCTGGCCGAGCGGCTGTTTTGCCCCACGCCGAAAGGCGCGGACGGTTGCGGGGATTGTCCGAACTGCCGCCTGGTCCGCTCGGGCAACCACCCGGACCTGATCGAGTTGTGGCCCACGGTCAAGCTCCCCTCGGCCGGGGATGACCCCCGGGTCTTCACCCTGCGGGACCACCAGGGGGTCAATCATAACCTGGTGAGCGTCAAGGACGCGACCCTGGCCCGCGAGTTTCCGGGCGTCCGGCAGATCCGTCAGGTCCAGATCCAGGAACTCATCCGCCGCCTGGGCTTCCGGCCGATCCGGGGCGGGCGGCGGCTGGTGATCGTCAATCAGGCCGAGTGG
Source organism: uncultured Desulfarculales bacterium (assembly GCA_964569795.1). Lineage (GTDB taxonomy): Bacteria > Desulfobacterota > Desulfarculia > Desulfarculales > JAHJDS01 > JAHJDS01. The sequence goes on from CAZMVB010000016.1 coordinate 73,497, forward strand.
CTGGGGATCGAGGCGGCCAACGCCTTTCTGAAGACCCTCGAGGAGCCGCCGGCGGGGACGTCCTTTGTGCTCACCGTGCCGGATTCGGGCCGGGTACCCGAGACCATCCGGTCCCGGTGCCAGATCGTGGCCTTTGCCCTGGTGCCGGACGACGTCGTCGCCGCCCAGGTCACGGCCCGGCTCGGGCTCGAGGCCGACGAGGCGGCCCTGGTGGCCCGGCGGGCCGGGGGAAGCCTGGGGCGGGCCCTGGACATGGACCGGGAACGGCTGGCCGAGATGAGCCGGGACGTGGATCAGGCCCTGAACCTGCCCCGCCAGGAGCGCTTCGACCTGTCCCACCGCCTGGCGGCCGACCGGGAAACGGCCCGGATGTTCCTGAACGCCCTGGCCGAGAGGCAGCGCGACCTGGCCCTGGCCCGGCAAGGACGGGGGCGCCTGGCGGCCGTGGCCGGGTTCGAGGCCATGGTCGCCGCCCGGCGCGATATCGAGCGGCAGGCCAACATCCAGCTCGTCCTGGACGGCCTGCTGGTTTCCATGGAGCGGCCGGGATCATGAGTCGGGTGGTCGGCGTTCAGTTTCGGGCGGGCGGCAAGGTCTATGACTTCCGCTCCGGGAACTTTGTCCTGGAAAAGGGGACCCGGGTCATCGTCAAGACCGAGCAGGGGATCAGCCTGGGCCAGGTGGTCAACGAGGCGGTCCGGTACGAGGAGTGGACCGAAAAACACCCCGACCGGGGCGAGTTGAAAAAGATCTTCCGGCTGGCCACGGACGAGGACCTGGAACAGCAGCAGAAGCTCGTCGAACGGGAACAGCGGGCCCGGACGTACTGTCTCCAGCGGATCGAGGCCCGCGAACTGCCCATGAAGCTGATCGACGTCGAGTGCTTCTTTGACGGCTCCAAGATCGTCTTTTACTTCACGGCCGACGGCCGGGTGGACTTTCGGGACCTGGTCAAGGACCTGGTCCACCGGTTCAAGACCCGGGTCGAGATGCGCCAGATCGGGGTCCGCAACGAGGCCAAGATGCTGGGCGGACTCGGCTCCTGCGGCCGGGAGCTGTGCTGCTGCTCCTTTTTGGGCGATTTCGAGCCGGTCTCGGTCAAGATGGCCAAGGAACAGAACCTGTCGCTCAATCCGACCAAGATCAGCGGCCTGTGCGGCCGGCTGATGTGCTGCCTGACCTATGAGTATGACACCTATTGCTGGCTCAAGCGGGACATGCCCAAGGTGGGCAAGCGGGTCACCCTGCCCGACGGGGAGACGGTCAAGGTCGTGCGACAGAACGCGCTCGAGCAAAAAATGACCGTCCAGTACCCGGACGGCACCGAAAAGGTCATCGTCCCCTCGGACCTGGCCCCGGCCGAACAGGGACACTCGGGCCGCAAGAAATCACGGGCCAAGACCAAGGGCGACGACCACAAGGAATCCCGCCCCCGCCGCACCCCGGGTAAAAAGAAGAAGCCGGAAAAATGACCTACTACGTCACCACCCCGATCTACTACGTCAACGCCGAGCCGCACCTGGGACACGCCTACACGACCATTGTCTGCGACGTCCTGCGCCGCTTTCACCTTATTGCCGGCGACGACGCCTACATGCAGACCGGCACCGACGAGCACGGCGACAAGGTCGTCCAGGCCGCCCAGGCCAAGGGCGTTGCCCCCAAGGAATATACTGACCTCATCTCCCAAAAATTCCGGGAGGCCTGGCCCAAGCTGGCCATCGAGCCCGATCACTTCATCCGGACCACGGACCCCGACCATATCCGGGTCGTCCAGGATATCCTCCAGCTGGTCTATGACCGGGGCGACATCTACTTTGACCGCTACGGCGGCCTGTATTGCTTTGGCTGCGAGCGGTTCTACACTGAAAAGGAGCTGATCGACGGCAAGTGCCCGGACCACCTGACCGAGCCGACCTATATCGAGGAGGAAAACTACTTCTTCCGGATGGGCAAGTATCAGGACTGGCTGATCGACTTTATTGCCCGAAATCCCGATTTCATCCGGCCCGAACGCTACAGGAACGAGGTCCTGGCCTTTTTGCGGGAGCCCCTCGAGGATCTTTGTATCTCGCGGCCCAAGACCCGGCTGACCTGGGGCATCGAGCTGCCCTTTGACCCCAAATTCGTGACCTATGTCTGGTTCGATGCCCTGATCAACTACGTCTCCGGCCTGGGCTGGCCCGACGGCGATTTATTTGAGAAATATTGGCCCTCGGTCGAGCACGTCATTGCCAAGGACATCCTCAAGCCCCACGGCATCTTCTGGCCGACCATGCTCAAGTCGGCCGGGATCGAACCGTACCAGCACCTCAACGTCCACGGCTACTGGACCGTGGACGGCCAGAAGATGTCCAAGAGTCTGGGCAACGTCATCACCCCTGAGCTGATGGCCGACAAGTTCGGGATCGACGCGGTGCGGTATTACGTCTGCCGGGAGATGGTCTTCGGCCTGGACGGTGATTTTTCGCAAAAAAACTTTGACGAGCGGTTCAACGCCGACCTGGCCAATGACCTGGGAAATTTGTTTTCCCGCAGCCTGGCCATGCTGGACAAGTATTTCGGGGGGGTAGTGCCCGAGGTAGAGGGAGATCCGGAGCCCGGAAAGACATTAAATGTTCAAGTATGGCTAGACATGGTTGAATATGAAAAATTTTTCCCTGCCTTTCGAATCAAAGAGGGTTTAGAACAGGCATGGCAATCCATATCAAGGGCCAACCACTTTATTGTTGATAACGAGCCTTGGGAGCTTGCCAAGGATGAGGGTAATCAGGAACTTCTCGCGGTAGTAATGAACACCCTCATTCAGACTCTTTTTCGAATCGCTGTCATGGTCTTGCCAGTAATGCCATTGGCCGGAAAAAAGATGATCGATCAACTCGGAATGTCACATGTGCCTCTGCAAATGTTGTGGGAAATGGCGGGATGGCAAAATCCTGTTCCCCCCGGCACCAACACCAACCGCGGCGAGGCCCTATTTCCCAGGATCGAGAAGCCCAAGAAAACTTCCCGGGCCAAGGCGCCGGCCAAAGAGACCAAGCCGGCCAAACCCCAGCCGCCTGAAAATATTATTACCTTCGATCAATTCAAACAGATGGACCTGCGGGTCGGCCTGGTCACCGCCGCGGAAAAGGTAGAGGGCACGGACAAGCTGATGCGGCTCGAGGTGGATCTGGGAGAGGCCGGCGGCCCGCGGACCATTGTCGCCGGGATCGCCCAGCATTACCCGGTGGACGAAATGGCCGGCCGCCGGATCGTGGTCGTGGCCAATCTGCAGCCGACCAAGCTCAGGGGGATCGAGTCCCAGGGCATGCTCCTGGCGGCCGTTCAGGGCGACCACCTCAGTCTATTGACACCAGATGGCGAAGTCGGCCCGGGGACCAAAATAAGTTAGATGGCAGTGGGTGCCCGGAGGCACTTTGACTCGCGGGAGAGGGAGCCGGTGGTTCAACCTGCGGAGCCGCGAGCAAACGGTGGCTGTGGTCGTATTGATGAAAATAGGGACTGCCTCCTGTTTTCATGATGCAATGGGGTGGCCTGGACAACTTGGCTGTCCAGGTAGCGAAGCGACAAAAGGTCTGGCCGAGTCGTAACGCTGGGCAGAGCCTGCCGGCCGGCGGCAGTGGCCGGAAAAAAGGGGCAGATTATTTTTCAACGCGCCACCCGACAGAATAATCGGGATTAGAAACAGGTGGCTGCACCTATTTTTTTCTTCTAGTTAGGAACCTCGTCGGCAGAACTTCTTGTGCCTTCGGCACCCAGACAGCAGAGCAGTCTGGGCTACCCGCGAATGGAAACGCAGCGGCCGACGTAGTGGCCGCGGCAGGCGCGGACTCGGAACGGCCAATCTGGAAAGCGGTCATCGCGAATGAACGTGGCCACTGCCACTTTTATTGCCCCAGATAGTTGAATTTCCCAGGGGGCCATGATTACAATAAACCACAGGCGAACGGTCCCTGGCTGCGGGCAACCCTTTCGGGGTGATGCAAGTGGTCGATATGGAGACATCACGGTTCGTCGCTCTTGTCTGTCCCCCAAAGCAGGTCCTTTCCCCGGCCCGGCCGGGGTCCAACCGGATCCATGGATCCGGTTTTTATGTGTCCGAACAAGCACATAATTTCACAAACGGGGCCGATTCAACAAACAACCAAAGGAGGTCCAGGCCATGGCCCCACCAAAGCGCGACTGAGATGGCGGAACACGGCCGCGCCCGAGACGGATCGGGAGCAGACCCGGTCCTCCTGATTGCGGCCCTGAGGTAACCAGGAGGTGCAGCCATGAAAAAGGGGCTGAAAATAGCCTGTCGATTGGCCATCATGTCAATGATCCTGGCGATCATTGGCGTGACGGCGGCGTGCGTTGACCCGTATTACATGGAGCCCTACATGGGCCCGCTTTACAACAACTACTACTACAATACCCATCCAGTTTACCGCCAGCAGTGGTACAACCAGCCCTATTACCGGCTCAACAACCAGTATCAGCACCGCTACCGCCGACAGCGGCGGGTCTATCGCGGCGGCGGGCAGCAAGGCGGGCAGCGCCGCATCAAATCCGGCGGCCAGCAGCACCGGGGACGCGGTGGTGGCGGTGGCGGCGGTGGCCATCGTAAGCACAACTAGCCCGCGTTTTTCATCCAGGCGCTAAACCCGGAAGTCGGGGGCAGCGGCCCCTATCGGCGACAGCGTTCAAAGGAGAATCAAATGCGTGTCAGCACGTTGAAAATTTTCGGGGTGTTCACCATGGCGGCGGCCCTGGGACTGGGGTCGATGGTCGGCGAGGCCGCGGCCAAGGGTCCGGCTGAGGTCCTGACCGCCTTTTTCGCGGCGGCGGCCAAGGGCGACTTGGCTGCCATCAAGGCCCTGTCCACGGGCCAGGTGGCCCAAAAGCTGCCTCAACCCAGGACCCGCAGTTATCGCCGGATGAAACGGATCGGCGTGTCCTTCAAGGGCGTCGAGGACGTCCGGATCAAGGGCCACCTGGCCACGGCGGTGGTCCTGCTGGACAAGCAGAAGCTCGTCCAGGCCTTTGTGGACTCGATCATGGCCTACTGGGATCGGACGCACAAGCCGGACGCCAAGGCGCGCGAGGCGAAATTCCAGCAGGTCAAGAAGTTCGCCCTCGGTTTCGCCGACCGCGTCAACAAGTTCGACGCCCTGCTCGAACTCAAGAACGGCAAGTGGCTGGTCGCCCGACTGATGGTCTGCCGGTAGCCGGGCCGCAGCCGGTCACAACGTCCGCCAGAACCAGGGGCCCTTTACCGATGGTGAGGGCCCCTGCTTATTACTTGAATGGGGCAGGCCGGAGATCGGATCACGGTCAATCCGTGAGACCAGCCCCGGGGTAAATCACTTTTTCAGAAAGACCCGGATCGCCTTGTCGGCCTTGAGCAGATCAAAGGCGCATCCCAGGTGGCCCAGGATGGAATTGTACCGGAACAGCTTGGCCCCGGGGATGGCCCTGGCCGTGGGGATGAAATCCACCGGCGGGAAGATCTCGTCCGTGTTGATACCGATGTACAGCACCCGGGCCCTGACCGCCTTCAGCTTGGGCCAGACGTTGAAGCTCAGCAGGGCGTCGTTGCGCCAGATGACGTCGTTGGCGTCCGTCTTTCCGGGGCCGCGGCTGAGCATCCCCTTCAGGGCCGCCACCATGGCGGCTGTGGTCTTGAACTTCATCTTGAAGTAGGCCGGGGTGAAGTACCAGACAAAGGACGTGATCATCCGGAGGCCCATGCCCCTTTTGGGCTGCTGCTTGTAATAGCCGTTCTTGTAGGCCGGGTCCAGCTTTATGGCGGCGTTGCTGGACACCACCAGGGCCGCCTTGCGGCCGTCAAAGGCCCCGCTGGTGGCCACGGGGATGGCCCAGTCCATGAACTTCGGGTAGCGGGTGATCCACTCCAGGGTCTGCATGCCCCCCATGCTCACCCCGAACACCCCGGCCAGGTGCTTGATCTTGAACCGCCGGGTCACCAGCAGGTGCTGGGCGGCGACCATGTCGGCGACGGTGTACTTGGGAAATTTCGGTCCCAGGCCCGAGGTCGAGGGCGACGACGAGCCGGGCGAGCCCAGGGCGGTGACGCAGATAATGAAGAACCGGTTGGTGTCAAAGGCCCGACCAGGACCGACCATGCCCTTGAGGGACTTGATCTGGGCATAGTTGCCGGAGTAACCGTGGCAGTTGACCACGGCGTTGATGATGTTGCCGTGACGGTCCTTTTTGGGCGTGCCCAGGGTGCCGTACTCGATCTTCATGGTCTTGAGGACCGCGCCCGAGGTCAGCTTGAAGTTCTTGACCACGTAGTACTGCGGCTTGATTCCCTGGGCCGAAGCCGATGCGGCCAGGCCGAAGGCAACGAGCAGACCGATGACCCCTAAACTTGACCAGCGTTTCATGTCAGGCTCCTTGTCGAGGGTTTGGGCGTTTATTGTATCTCTATTCACCCGGTTCGTCACGATCTGAAATGACACACATGGCCGATGAGGGTTGAAACGGGAGGGTGCCCGCCACCGGCACCTCGGGCTGCGGGCCGGCCAGTGGGGCCCCGGGCACCCGGGCTGAAAAGGGACTGTAAACGCGGTTGGAGTCGGTCGGGTGCAACAGGCCGGCCCCGGCCGGGGTGTGCTGACTATCTGTCAGATCAAGTCTGGGCCGGCCCTTTTTGAACGGCCGTAATATCGGCCCCTGGAGCAAGGTTTTCCGGCCCGGCCGGGCGAGCCGGCCCTGATCCTTTCCCGATGGGTCTCACCCGGCCGGGGTGAGGCGGTCCAGGACCTGCCGGCTGTCCCCCCAGATGATGCACCCCGTGCCGCAGACCGGGGCGCAGGCCGGCGGCCGGCCGCTCTGCAGACGGTCAACGCACAGGTCGCACTTGACGGCCACCTCGAGATCGTCATCGAACTGCATCGCCCCAAAGGGACAGGCCGGCAGGCATTCCCGGCAGCCGATACAGGCCCCGGCGTCGATCAGCACCAGGCCCTGTTCGGTCCGAAAGATGGCCTCAATGGGACAGGCCTCCTTGCAGGGGGCCTTGGCGCAGTGGTGGCAGTAGATCGGCGTGTAGGCCGGAGATCTCTCCAGCACCTTGACCAGGCGCGGCCCGACCCCCAGGCCGTGTTCCTGCTTGCAGGCCACCTCGCAGGCGTGGCAGCCCATGCAATCCTTCTTGACAAACATCAATGACATCTTGGCCATTGCCCGCCCCTCCTATTGCTCCTGACAAGGCATGATGTTGCACAGACAGGCCCGCAGGTTGGTCGCGGCCATGACCGGGTCCAGGGTGCGGGGGTCGTTGTCGGTCAAGATGTTGATGTTCGAGACGTCCCAGCCGTGGCCCGGGTCCTCTATCTCCGGGAACCACCAGCCGTGCTCGGCCACGATCACCCGGGGATCGATGCCGTCGTTGAGCCTGGCCCGCTGCTTGACCCGGCCCCGGGGCGACTCGATGTGAATCCAGTCGCCGTCCCTGACGCCGTGCTTCTGGGCCGTCTGGGGATGAATCTCCACGATCGGGTCGGGCCTGATCTCCCTCAGCCAGGGGATCTGCCGGTTGGCCGAGTGAAAGAAGGTCGGCGTTCTGAGTCCGGCGTTCAGGATATAGGGGTATTTCTCGGTCAGGTCCGGACGGGACACCGGGCTCTCGGGCAACTCGGTGTACTTGGGCAGGGGATCGTGGCCCCACTTCTCCAGCACGGTCGAGTACAGCTCGACCTTGCCGCTGGGGGTGGAGAAACCCTTGTCCTTGTACTTGTAAAAGGTCTGCTCGCCCTTGAGCCAGCCCTTTTCCTTGAACTGGTCCCAGGTCAGCCCCGAGGGTTCGAGCAGATAGTCCAGGGCGTCCTCGACCGTGTCCCACCACTCCTGACCCATCCGCTTGCCCAGTTCCAGGAAGATCTTGTGGTCCTGCCAGCACTCCCCGACCTCGACCGCTTTTTGCCGGGCCAGGATGTAGCCGTGCCGCTTCCAGTTGTCAGCGACGTGATTCTGCTCGAGCCAGGTGCCGGCCGGCAGAAAGATGTCGGCCAGTTCCGCGGTGGGGGTCATGAAGAAGTCGATGACCACCAGAAATCCCAGCTTTTTGAGGGCGGCGTAGGCCTCGCCGGCGTTGGCCCGGGTGATGACCGGGTTGGTCCCGCACAGGAGTCCGGCCCGGAGGGGGTAGGGCTCGCCGGTCAGGATGGCGTCCCAGGCCGCCTTGGGACTGATCAAGGCTACCCGGGAGGCCAGTTTGTACTGGTCGCCGGCCAGTCTCTTCTGGCGCTGCTCGGGGGAGAGGTCCTTGTGCCGCGAGAACTCGGACACGCTGCGGACCGGGGGCGGGACAAAGAAGGCGTTGCCGCCCGGGGCGTCCAGATTGCCGGTGACGGCCATCAGACCGGTCAGCAGGCGGGTGCAGTCGGTGCAGTTGTTGGTCTGCTCCGTGGGCACGCCCCATTGCAGGGCGGCCGGTTTGCTCCGGGCGTAGAGCCGGGCCGCCCGCCGGATCAGGTCCTGGTTGACCCAGGTGATTTCCTCGATCCGATCCAGGGGCTGGGCCAGGACCATCTGCTTGAAGGCGTCCCAGCCGTGGACGTAATTCGCGGTGAACTCGCGGTCGAACAGTTCTTCCTCGATGATCACCCGCAAGAAACCCAGGGCCAGCGCCCCGTCCGTCCCGGGGCGGAGCTGCAGCCACAGGTCGGCCTTTTCGGTCAAGAACCCGCGTCGGGGATCGATGACGATCAGCTTGGCCCCTTGCCGGTACGCCCCCCAGAAATCGACCCCCTTGTGCTCGTCCGGGTTGGTCCACTGGGGATTGCAGCCCCACATGACGATGCACCGGGGACCCCCGCCCCAGTCGGCCACCGGCAGGTTGCCGCAGGTGATCAGGGTCGCCCCCACCCGGGAGACGTAACACATGTGTCCGGCGGTCAGGACGTTGGGCGTGCCCAGCTGGTTGGCGAACCGGTATAAATGGCTCTCGTAGTCCCGGCCCGTGCCCTGGCCGATGACGATCGATTCCGGGCCGTGATCGGCGCTGACCTGGTTGAACTTCCGGGCGATCGTCTCCAGGGCCTCGTCCCAGGAGATCCGCTCCCAACCGGCCTGGCCCTTTTTCAGGGGGTGCAGTATCCGGTCAGGATGATAGACCAGCTGGGTCATGGCCAGGCCCTTGCTGCAGAGGGTGCCGTGGCTGATCGGGGATTCGGGATCCCCCTCGATCTTGACCAGGCGGCCGTCCTCGACCTGGGCGATCACGCCGCAGCCGCCGTGGCAGCTCCGGCAAGCGGTTCTGATCTTTTTGACCACGATCCTCCTCTCCGTTGCGAGATCCGTTAGTCGTCAGAAAACGGGACCGACCATTCGGCCCCGGCCCGTTGCCTGCCCCAGAATATACCCCAGGGGACCGCCGAACAACAAGGGGGTCCTCAGGGGTTAATCCCTTGTCGGCTGGACAAAACCGATTTTTTCGGCCTTTGAGGAGAGGCGGGACCGGACCGGACCCGGGCTAGGAGCTTCAAGAAGCGGTCGAGCACTTCTTGGCGTTGTTCAGGGCGATCTTCTTCAGATCCTTTTCCAGGTGGCAGCGCTTGTACTTCTTGCCCGAGCCGCACCAACAGGGGTCATTGCGGCCCAGATCATGATTGGGTTTGGGGCCGCCCATCTTATCCAAGAATCCCATGGACCGAACTCCAGGCCGGCCCCGGGGGGGGTCGGCGATAATCGTTGTCAATAACATAAGGGCCATATTCCCGCCGGCAAGGGCCGAACAAAACTTTTTGGGGTTGTTCGGGCCGGCCGGGTGGTGATAAGATCATCCCCCGTGGCCCGGGCGGGAGTAGCTCAATTGGTAGAGCATCAGCCTTCCAAGCTGAATGTCGCGGGTTCGATCCCCGTCTCCCGCTCCACATAAGGAGTTAGCATGGACACGTCCAATCTGCTGGCCAAAATCATCGGTCCCTATTTTGTCGTCATCGGGGCCGGCATCCTGACCAATCGCCGACTCTGGTCCCAGATCATCGAGGATTTCTTCAGCCACCCGGCCCTGCGGATGCTGGGCGGGGGCGTCAAACTGGCCATCGGTCTGCTGGTGGTCGCCTTCCACAACGAATGGTACCTTCACTGGGGCTTGATCCTGACCATCCTGGGGTGGCTGATGGTGCTCCTGGGGGCGATGGTCATCATCTCACCCGGGATCATGGCCTCCCTGGCCGGGGCCTACAAACGCCACACCACCCTGGTCATCATCCACGCCTGCGTGGTCCTGGCCCTGGGCGTGCTCCTGACCCTCATCGGGTTCTGGCCTCACTCCACCGCACTCTGACGACGTTTGCCAGCGGCCAATCGTTGACTACTCCCCATTCCAGACGGCAGGCGTGTTCGATGAGGCGCGGATGAGGCGCATCGGTCGCCGGATCAGGCAGGCCCTGGTGGTGGTGGTCATCACCGGCCTGGCCTATTTCGTGATCAGCTGGGGACTCCACTTCTACTGGTACTATCAGTGGGAGAAATACTATGTCCGGGGCCCGCTGTCCTTCCAGACCGTCCTGAAACTGGCCCGGGAGGCCACGAACCTGAGCAAGCTGTCCAACTTCGCCCCGTTGACCCAGTATCAGAAGTATCGATACAACCACTGGATCAAGCGGTGGAACGAACTGAGGGGCCCCAATGAGCTGGGCGTGGGCGAGGAGATAGGCTGGCCCCTCCACAAGATCTACGTCCACATCCTGCCCGCGGCCTACCTGTCCGCCTTCCGGGCCCTGAAGATCAAGGGCAAGGTCTATCGGCCGGACTTGGCCCGGATCGAGGGTCAGGATCACGCCTTCATGCTCCTGCCCGGGGCCCGGGCCAAGTTCTTCGAGTCTGTATTAAGAATAAATTCAGACGGTTATCGCGGACCGCCCCTTGACAAGCCCAAAAGACGGTTCCGGATCCTGTGCGTCGGCGGGTCCACCACCTGGGGGGCGACCACGGCCCGGGGCGATAAACCCTGGCCCCGGATCCTCCAGGGTCTGCTCGGCCCGAAAAAATTCGAGGTCATCAACGCCGGCGTGCCCGGGCACTCCATCATCTTTAACGAGCACTTGCTCGCCAGGCACCTGGCCCTGAAACCGGATTTGATAATTCTGTACCATGGGTTCAATGACTTCTACTTCATCGTCCGGAACTACACCCGGGCCAGGCGCAAGGTCACGGCCGTGGAGTATTATTATCGGCAATATCTGCGCCGGGCCGCCGCGGCCGGGGTGCCGGTGGTCCTGGTCTCGTTCCCGCTGGCCTTTGACCGGAACTCGCCCGCCAAGATCAAGGACCTTTACGGACCCTGGCTGGGCAAGTGGTTCTGGATGACCCTGGGCGAACGGCTGGCCCAGAGGTGCCGGATATATCAGGAGAGGTGCCTGGCCCGGGGGGGCGACCGGCGCCGTTGCGCCTGTTCGCTGGACCTGGGCCAAGAATTGGGGTGGCCCCTGAGGCGGGTTTATCAGACCGCCCTCGAGGCCAAGTCGCCCATAACCCTGGCCGAATTCGTGGGTGTCATCCGGACCCACAACCTGATCACCCGCCGGCTGGCCCGGGAATTCGGACTGATCTACGTGGACGCGGCCCGGGTCATGTTCGGTCGGTACCGATGGTTCATCGATTTCTGCCACTACACCCAGGAGGGGCGCCGGATCCTGGCCCGGCTGATCTATCAGCGCATCAGACCCCTGATCAGGCGACTGGCCCGAAAAACGCCTGGACGCGGCCGACCATGAAGCCGCCGGGCCGGGTGCTGATGATCAGTCTGGGCTGCGCCAAGAACTTGGTGGACGCCGAGCAGGTCCTGGGGGGCCTGGTCGAGTCGGGCTGGCGGGTGGTGGACCGGGACGACGAGGCCGATCTGATCGTGGTCAACACCTGCGGCTTCATCCAGCCGGCGGTCGAGGAGGCCATCGAGACCATCCTGGCCGCCGCGGCCGCCAAGACCGAGCGGCCGGTCCGGCTGATCGTCATGGGCTGCCTGGTCCAGCGCTACGGCCGCAAGCTGCCCCGGCTCATCCCCGAGGTCGATCACTGGCTCGGTCCCGGCGAGTTACCTAGGCTCCTCGAACTGGCCAGCGGCCAGGCAGGGGAGGGGGACGAGCCCGGCCCGAAAATCCAGCTGGGCCGGCCGACCTTTCTGAGACAGGCCATTGATCCGCGGACCCTGACCACGGGCCCGGGATGGGCCTATCTCAAGGTGGCCGAGGGCTGCTCCCACGGCTGCACCTTCTGCCTGATCCCCAAGCTGCGGGGACCCTTCCGCTCCCGGACCGTGGCCGACGTCACGGCCGAGGCCGACTCTTTGGTGGCGGGCGGGGTCCGCGAACTGGTCCTGGTGGCCCAGGACACCTCCCGGTTCGGGCTCGATCGGGGAGAAAATCTGCCTCAACTGATCCAGGCCCTGGACCGCATCCCGGAGTTGACCTGGGTCCGGCTGCTTTATCTGCACCCGGACGAGGTCCAGGACGGCCTGATCCAGGCCATCGCCGATTCCCGACGGGTGGTCCCCTACTTTGATCTGCCCATCCAGCACGCCTCGCCCGGAATTCTGAAGGCCATGGGACGGCAGCGGGGCCCGGCCGAGATCTCCGGGCTGATCCAATCCATCCGGCAACGGATTCCCGAGGCCGTGGTCCGGACCACGGTCATGGTCGGCTTTCCGGGCGAGACCGAGGATGACTTCGAGCGGCTGCTGGACTTCATCCGGCGCGAAAGATTCGATCACCTGGGCTGCTTCACCTACAGCCCCGAGGCCGGGACCCGGTCCGCCCGGCTCGAGGGCGAGTGCGATCCGGCCGAGGCCCAGGCCCGCCGGGACGAGGTCATGGCCCTCCAGGCCGAGATCTCCGGGCAAAAACTGCGTCAATGGGAGGGCCGCCTGGTCGAGGTCCTGGTCGAGGGGGCCCATCCCGAGTCAGACCTGCTGCTGGCCGGCCGGACCTGGTTTCTGGCCCCCGAGGTGGACGGCCAGGTGATCATCATTGACGGCCCGGCCCGGGCCGGGCAAATGGTCCAGGTCCAGGTCACCCGGGCCCATGACTTCGATCTGGAAGGGGTCGTGGTCCCGGGTAAGATCTGATAGTAAATTTTTGACAAGCGGGGTTTTCGCGGATAAATTAGTTTTTCGATTCAATCGGGGAGACAAGGGTGACCAATGTCACGACTAAAACCATGCTCGAGGCCCTGAACCGGGACGCCGAGCGGGTCAACGCGGCCCTGGGCGATTACCTGGACTCGGACGTCCAGCTCATCGGCGAGGTGGGGCGGCACCTGCTGCTGGCCGGAGGCAAGCGGTTGCGGCCGATCTTGTTCCTGTGGTGCTCGGCCATGTGCGGCCAGGAAGGGCCCCTGGGGACATCGGTCATCTTCGAGTATCTGCACGCGGCCACGCTCCTCCACGACGACGTGATCGACAACGCCGGCACCCGGCGGGGCAGGCCCGCGGCCAACGTGGTCTGGGACAACCCGGCCGTGGTCCTGGTCGGGGATTTCCTGCTGGCCAAGTCCTTCTGGCTGGCGGTCCAGTCCGATGAGATGCGCCTGCTGGACGTGCTCTCGGCCACGACCCAGACCATGGCCGAGGGCCAGGTCCTCGAGCTGGTCTATACCGGCCGGCTGGACCTGACCGAGGACCAGTACCTCCAGGTCATCGTGGCCAAGACGGCCGTGCTCATCCAGGCCGCCTGCGTCATCGGCGGGATCATCGGCCGGGCCTCGGCCGAGCAGGAGCAGGCCCTCAAGACCTACGGCCTGGAGACCGGGATCGCCTTTCAGATGGTGGATGACGCCCTGGACTACTCGGGCACGACCGTTGAGATGGGCAAACCCGTGGGCAATGACTTCAAGGAGGGCAAGATCACCTTGCCCCTGATCCACGCCCTGGCCCAGGCCACCCCCGGCGAGCTCGAATGGGTCGAAAAGGCGTCCCAGAACCCCGATTTCGGCCAAAATGACTTTGACCGCCTGCAAAAAATAGTCAGTAAATACCACGGCGTGGAGCATACCCTGGAGGTAGCCGCCGACCACAGCCGCCGGGCCCAGGAGGCCCTCGAATCCTTCCCGGACGGTCCTGACCGGCAGAACCTGCAGGCCCTGGCCGAGTACGTGGTCACCCGTCGTAAATAATTTTAATAACGATACGGCATCGACTCAAGGCAGGACGACAATTCAAGCGAATTCCTGAGAAATCTGGTTGCGCTGGTAGATAATCAACCTACTAATACGTTCCGTCCCCGGCACCTGCTTATCCTCGGTCCGGGGCGGATCGGCCTCACTTAAACTGGGCGGCGCTTGCTTGTCCGATACCATCAGCACCAGCCGTCCGCCCGGCCCGACCCAGGGCCAGGCCACTTTACAAAAAACATCGGGCGCGGCCACGGCCCGGCCGCAGACCAGATCAAAGCCGCCACCCGGGGGCGGGGGGGAGTCGGGCAGGCGGGTGTTGATCACCCGGACGTGCTCCAGGCCGAGGCGTCTGACCAGGTGGTCCAGAAACGAGGCCCGGCGCCGGCGGGCCTCGATCAGGGTGTAATGGGCCGCAGGCTTGACCAGGGCCAGGACCAGACCCGGAAAGCCGGCCCCTGACCCCACGTCCAGGACCCGGTTTTTTGGCCGGATCAGATCGTGGAGGAGCATGGAGTCCAGAAAATGATCGGTCACTATTTGGGCCGGATCAGTGAGGGCCGTCAGGTTGACTGTCTGGTTCCATAACAGAAGCTCGTCCAGATATTTTGCGAATTGATCCAATTGGGCCGGGGACAGGGACAGGCCCAGGGAGCGGGCGCCGCTGGAGAGGATTTTTTTCAGGGCGGGAGTCATTTACCGATGCAGAACGTGGAGAAGATGCGGTCCAGGACCTCGTCGGAGACTGTCTTGCCAGTGATTTCATCCAGGTGATACAGGGCCTCCCGGAGATCCACGGCCGCCAATTCCGGTGAAATTTTTCGTAAAATTCCATCATGAGCGGCCGCGACGGCCTGGCGGGCCGCGGACAAGGCCAGTTGCTGCCTCAGGTTGGGGGCCACTGACGACAAATCCGGGCCGCCTTGGATCAGGGTCGCCACGATCCGTTGCCGCAAGGCGGTAAGGCCGTCGCCGGTCAGGGCCGAGATGGCTGACCAGTCCGCGTCCGGGAAGAGGGGGGTCGGATCGAACCCGGTATGGCGGGGCAGGTCGATCTTGTTGACCACCGGGATGACCGGGACCTCGGCCAGAAAGGACCGGGCCTCGCGGTCCTGTTCGATCAGGGGCGTCGAGCCGTCGGTCAGGAACAGGACCAGGTCGGCCTGGGCCGCCCGGGAGGTGGCCCGGGTCACGCCCTGGGACTCGATGGGATCGTCCGCCTGGCGCCAGCCGGCCCCATCCACCAGACGGACCGGGAGCCCGTCCAGGTCGAGCCACTCCTCGATCAGGTCCCGGGTGGTGCCCGGAATCTCGGTGACAATGGCCCGGTCCTGATCCAGGAGGGTGTTGAGCAGGCTGGATTTGCCCACGTTGGGCCGGCCGGCCAGGACGACCACGGCCCCTTCCTGCATCAAATGACCCGTCAGGCCGCCGGCCAGTATTTTATCCAGGGGATCGATCACCGCGGTCTTGACGATTTGAGATATTTCTTCCAGAGACATGAGGCCCAGGTCGTCCTCCGGGAAGTCAATATCCGCCTCAACCCGGGCCAGGACATCGACCAGGTTTTTCGTAACGTCCGCGACCCGCTCGCCCAGCCGGCCGGCCAGGCGCCGTCGGGCCAGCTTGAGGGCCTGTCCGGTCTTGGCCTGGACGATTTCCGCTACGGCCTCGGCCTGGGAGAGGTCCAGCTTGCCTCCCATGAAGGCCCGCCAGGTGAACTCGCCGGGCTCGGCCAGCCGGGCCCCGGCGGCGATGATTTTTTCGAGAATCTTCGCCAGGACGACCGGTCCGCCGTGGGCCTGGATCTCGGCCATGTCCTGCCCGGTATATGTTTTCGGCCCGGGCATGAAGGCGGCCAGGACCTGATCCAGCCGAGCGTCGCTTGGATCAATGAACCAACCCAGCGTGAGCCGCCGGGGATGGCTCGCCGCCTCGGCCCCCTTGTCAAAAAATTTTTGGAGGAGACTTCCTGCCTGGGGTCCGGAGACGCGGACGATCCCGATGGCCCCCTGGCCCGGCGGGGTGGAGACGGCGGCGATGGTATCCTGGTCGGCCCAGTGTTTCACGTGGAACATTCTCTTCAGATGGGGGGTCGCCCCGGGCGGTGTTTCACGTGGAACACCCCTTGAGGGGCGAACTCCGGATTCATTTATAAAATACGCTTCTCGTCCCGGTTGATATCCGGGTCCAGGCCACCTATACTAACGTATAAACGATCGCAAGCCGAGACAAAATGCAAAACTTTCTCCAGGAAGCCATGACCGCCGCCCGACTGGCCGGCCAGATCATCCTCGATCACCTTCACAACCACACCCTGGGCCGGGTCGATAACAAGGGGGCGGCCGACTTCGTGACCCAGGTGGATCGGCAGGCCGAAACGGCGATCATCAGGCACCTGTCCCAGAAATTCCCGGATCACCACTTCCTGGCCGAGGAGTCTGCCCGGGACAAGCCCGGCCGCTACCGGTGGATCGTCGATCCCCTGGACGGGACGACCAATTTCATGCACGGCTACCCCATGTTTTGCGTGTCCATCGCCCTGGAAAAGGACGGGCGCATTGCCCTGGGCCTGGTCCTCGATCCCCTCCGGGACGAGATGTTCACCGCCCAGGCCGGCGGCGGGGCCTGGCTCAATGACCAGCCCATCCGGGTCTCGGACGTGACCGATCCCCTGCGGGCCCTGGTGGCGACCGGGTTTCCGTTCCGCCACCGGGAAAAGCTGGACCTGTACCTGGCCGGGTTCAAGGACGTTTTTCTGCGGGTGGGCGGCCTGCGCCGGGCCGGTTCGGCCGCCCTGGACCTGGTCCACGTGGCCTGCGGCCGGCTGGACGGCTTTTTCGAGCTGGGCCTGTCGCCCTGGGACGTGGCCGCCGGCGCCCTGATCATCACCGAGGCCGGCGGCAAGATGACCGACGTCTCGGGCAACCCCCAAAAAATCCTTTCGGGCAACGTGGTCGGCGGCAACCCGGCCATTCATCAGGTCTTGCTCGAGTCCCTGGTCCCGGCCTGGCCCCAAGACCAGCTCCCGCTCACCGGTTTCTGACCCCAAATAGGCCCCCCCAACTCTCCGGTTTTAAAAAGCGGGAACCCCCCGCCCGGCCTCGCGGTCCAACTGACAGAGATCAATTCAATGGGGGGCATGAGATGACCGGCCGGTTTTCAAGGACTCTCCTGGCGGCGCTGGTACTGGCCTTGATCTGCCTGATGGGTCAGGCCCCGGTACCTGCTATGGCCGGGAACGTTACAATCAAGAGAGATCAGACCAATGTTCAGCCGACTTGGCCCGCGGCCTGCCGGCTGGCCCTGAAGTATTGCCGGATCGTCCGGACCTGCCGCGAGGAACAGGTCTCTGACTGCTCCCAGCATGGCGTCTGCAAGCTGCTCTACCGGCTCAAGCGCGTCTGTCACTGCCGCCTGATGTGCCGCTGGCCCGGCCGTCCAAGCTGCACCATCCACGCTGAATGTCCGCCCGAAGTCTGAATTCAGGGCCGATAGCCTACCGTTCTTCGTGCGGCTGCCTTTAAGAACGACTCAAATTCTGTCATAATATCGTCCATGGCCCCCTTTCGCCTCATTGACCACACCGCTAACCTGGGGCTGGAGATCACCGCCCCCAGCCGGGAGGAACTGTACGCCGAGGCGGGCCGGGCCCTGATGGCCGTCCTCTTCGAGGAAAACGCCCCCCAACAGGCCGAACAGACCCAGGCCTTGATTGTCAGCGGTTCAGACCCGGTGGACCTGCTTATCAATTTCCTGGGTGAACTGCTCTACCTGGCCCTGTTCAAGACCCTGGCCATGGTGGACGTGGAAATTTTGAAACTCACGGACACCAAAATGTCGGCCAACATCCATTTGTCCGGGCTGAACTTCGACCAGACGCCGCCGCAAGTCGAGATCAAGGCCGCGACCTATCACCAGGCCGTGGTCGAGCCGACCCTTAGAGGGTGGCGGGCCCGGGTCATCTTTGACGTCTGAACAGGGGAAACATTCAACGCAGACCACGCCTTGGCTTTTTTCGCATTTATATCAACTTGTTACACCATACGTCCAATTAAGGCCGACTGGCGATTGACCGGACAACTCGGGCCACCTAAAATATAATTATGCCCCCCATCGAACTCGAAAAGATCGACGAGTACCGCTGGCGCGTGCCCCGAACCGGAAAAATGCGCGTGGACGGGATCGTCTATGCCTCCCGAAAAATGCTCGCCCACCCCGATCAGGCCCCCCAGCAGGTGGCCAACGTGGCCTGCCTGCCCGGGATCGTCGGACACTCGATGGCCATGCCCGACTTCCACTGGGGCTACGGCTTTCCCATCGGCGGGGTGGCCGGATTCGACCTGGATGAAGGCATCATCTCGCCCGGCGGGGTGGGCTATGACATCAACTGCGGCTGCCGGCTCCTGACCACGTCCCTCACCGCACCCGAGGTCGCGCCCGTGATCAAGGACCTGATCACGGCGCTTTTCAATAACATCCCCACCGGCGTGGGCAAGAGCGGGCCGATCAAGCTCGGCGAAAAGGATTTGAGACAGGTCTTGCGTCACGGCGCCCGATGGGCCGTGGATCACGGCTATGGCCGGCCCGACGACCTGGAGCACATCGAGGACCACGGCGCCCTGCCCGAGGCCGAGCCGGACGAGCTGTCACCCCGGGCCCTGGAGCGCGGCCGTCCCCAGCTGGGGACCCTGGGCTCGGGCAATCACTTCCTCGAGGTCGGCCGGGTGGACGAGATCTTTGACCCGGCCGCGGCCCGAGCCTTTGGCCTGTTCGAGAATCAGGTCACGGTCATGATCCACTCCGGCTCGCGCGGCCTGGGGTATCAGGTCTGCGACGACTTTCTCAAGAAAATCGGCCAGCACGTCTTGAAAACCGGCCTGGAACTGCCCGACCGCCAATTGGCCTGTGCCCCGGTCAAGTCCAATCTGGGCCAAAGCTATCTGCGGGCCATGCGGGCCGCGGCCAACTATGCCTATGCCAACCGCCAGATCCTGGCCCATCTTACCCGTGAAGTTTTCGAGCAGGTCTTCAGGAAAAGCGCCGAGGCCCTGGGGATGGACCTGCTGTACGACGTCTGCCACAACATCGCCAAGATCGAGACCCACCAGGCCGGGGACTATGCCGGAACTCTCTGCGTGCACCGCAAGGGGGCGACCCGGGCCTTTGGGCCGGGGCATCCCGACCTTCCCGGCTTCTGCCGGGCCGTGGGCCAGCCGGTCTTGATCCCGGGCGACATGGGCCGGTCGTCGTTTGTCCTGGCCGGGACCGAGCGGGCCATGGCCGAGACCTTCGGCTCGACCTGTCACGGAGCCGGCCGGGTGATGAGCCGGACCCAGGCCAAGAAATCGGTCCGGGGCCGCGATCTGTTTGCAGAGATGAAAAAGCGCGGGGTAATGGTCATGGCCACGGGAAAGGCGACCATGGCCGAGGAGGTCCCCGAGGCCTACAAGGACGTCAGCGAGGTGGTCGAGGTGGTGTCCGGGGCCGGTATCTCCAAGAAGGTGGCTCGCCTGAGACCCGTTGGAGTGATCAAAGGGTGATCGATAAGTGGTTGGGCTCCAAACAACTGGGATGAGAAAGACAAGAGCGTTCTAGAAAATGAACGGGTGAAGCCTCAGGCGGAACTTAATGACTTTTTGCAGAGAGGCGACAATTCAATTTGACGATTAGCGCTTATTCAAGACAAGCAGGAGGGACGCGTAATGTTAAAAATTGAAATTCCGCCAATCGTTTTTTCCCCTTGGACGGCATGGAATAAGCGAGTAACCATTATCGGAGGCAATGATCCGGGTGTGTACTTGCTGGCACGATTTGCCAGACCCAACAGTGTGCCAAGAGGAAATGCGAACCCTTTGACTGAAAAAATAGTATACATCGGAGAAACGTGTAGCTATCTTCGCGGCCGATGGCATGCCTTCGGATATTCAGCCTTCCAAGGAAAGAGTGGCCATTCTGGCGGACATAACTACAACGCTACTTTCGGTGACCAAGGCGAATCCCTTTATGTTGCCGCTTTTCCCGTAACCATAATAGATGAAAATGTGTCCTCGGCTTTTATTCGTTATGTGGAGCGCAAACTGATCTGGGATTACACTGAAAGATGGGGTTCTCTACCTGCCTGTAATAAGAAATAACAAGGGCAAGCTTGAGCTTGCCTCGGCATTGTCTTTCCTTTGTTGTTTTGGTTGGAGTCGTGACGGATGACCCCTCACCCCATCCCCCTCCCCGCCAGACGGGGAGAGGAAATCGTCGGCCAGCCGCCGGAGTCGCATCGCGGCCCGGCGGCCTGGCGCGCGGCCGTTCTTTGGTCACGGCCGCGCTTCCGCGCCTCTTTCAACCTCGGAATAACCGACGGCATGATTCGTGAGGAGAGCCAGACGTCTTGACCGGAGGGAATCACGTCTGGCGATGCTGGAATCACCACGATGGGGTTCTTAGGTGTAATTGCTAAAGAGGTTGTTCACACGGTTCCAAAGGTGGAGACTGGTGA
>CAZMVB010000017.1:0-80070 GCA_964569795.1 uncultured Desulfarculales bacterium
GGGCGCTGGTCTTCCTCAAGACCACCCAACGCATAGGGCTCGGTTTCAAGGTCACGTACTTGCGGTTGAGAAATATGCGATAAAGAGTGTCCTGGTTTCCGTCCGTTCGTTTCGGCGGACCGACGTCTTTTCGGCGTCTTGCTGGGGGGGTAATAATTTATCCGCTGACCTACCCCCATTCAATGGACCACCCTTTGATTCAGAGTTTGATTTATTGGAAGGCCACCCCGAAATTAGTACGACCGGCGTGATGATCCGGCTTTACCCGGAGTGGAGGTGTGGCGTACATTCCCGGACGAAAGTCTCCCCTCGATTGAATCAAGGTATATCTCTCAGGACCAGACTCGCCTTTCAGCAGAACCCTTTCAAGATACGAGCGGCGTGCCAGACTTGCCCATGATTGCAGCCATGGAAAAAGCCGTGGTCAATCGAGTGGGCCATTATATTGAAATTGCAGGGGCCGCCAGAACCCATTATAGGGGAGCCCTACCTCCAAAACTGGTAAGTCTGGTTTCCGGGTCACTCTGAAAGAGGCCGAATTTTAGCAAAACTAGACCTCGAATATCTCTCCCGTGGCTGGTCAACGGGAAGGGGGGCACTGATTCCTCGGCTTGACCAGGTTCGAGAGTCGCCTTGGTCTCAGGCCGGTGGTCCCCGGCGGCGGCACTCCGCAGGGACGACTGACCGAAAAAGCTGGACAGATTGCAGGATCGTTTATTAAAGTAATATCGGGCAGTGTACTAAAAGGTCACTCCCATGATATCATATCATACTGGGATGGTTGACTTTGGCCGGCCGGGGCGTCGTGGCCTGAGGTCGGATCGGTGAACTTCGCCCAGGACCTGACCTATACAGCGGTTCATTCGCTGTCCTCACCCAGCCGTTACGAATCCGTTTTTTCGGTGACCTCGTCCGGCCCCTCGGCCAGCGACGGAACCACCAGGCAATTTCAAGGGAATACATCCCCTGGCGGTGGCAGGAACTACCCCTCGTTTTTTGGGAGTGCCGGTCATGCCGCCTGAAACCGGCTGGACATACGAGCAGATCATCGACAACCTCTGGGAGAGGGGGTATCACTGGAATTCTGTCATCGGTCAAGGAGTCTCCCTGACATATAGCTTCATGACAGCCAACCCTACTGGCTATTACCTACCCGATTTTGCTCCCTTTACAGAAGCCCAAAAGCAGGCCACCCGGTACGCCCTGGCTCGCTGGGCGGAAGTAGCCAATGTTACTTTTACCGAAGTCACTGGGTCGTCTGGTACGGCTGGCAACATTGTTCTTGCCAATTCAAGTATTACTACTACCGGAGCAACACAGCGATGGGTGTATACGGGGACCAATCAGCTAGCTCTAGCTGCCATTTTTATCAGTCCACACTATCAGCCGAATCAGTGGCTTGATCCGGGAGAATACGGCCTTAATACCCTGGCCCACGAGATCGGACATGCTCTTGGTTTGCCTAATCCCGGAGATTACAACTACACCCCTGGAGGGTATATAAGTTGGAATAACGATGCCTGGTACGTGGAGGACACCCATAGTATTATGTCGTACTTGAAACAATCTGATTATGCTCAAAATCCTCCAGCTACAGATGGGTATTCGGCCGGCCCGCTTTTGCATGACATCGGCGCCAGCCGACGTCTTGGACCCCGTCCATTTGGATAGCCTTGACGGCCAAAACGGTTTTGTCATCAATGGTATCAATGCATCTGATTACTCGGGTAGTGCGGTCAGTTCCGCAGGTGACTTCAACCACGATGGTTTCGATGATCTGCTGATCGGGGCTCCCAGGGCCTATGGCAATGGTGGCGCCGACTCCGGCCAGACCTACTTGATATGCGGCAAACCAGGTGCCTGGGGCGCCTCGGTGCAACTCTCGACCCTGGATGTCTCCACCGGACTTACCATCAACGGAGAGGCGGCTAACGACTATTCGGGCGGTTCGGTAGGCGGCGGCAAAGATATCAATGGCGATGGTTATGCCGACATAATCATCGGCGCAACCGGCGCCGATGTCGGAGGCAAGGCCTATGTCATCTACGGTAAGGCTGCACAGCCAGCCGCACCTTTGATTTGTCTGATCTTGATAGTGGGGGCAATGGATTGGTCGTCAACGGCCTGCAAGCATATGATGCACTTGGTCAATCCGTGTCATCGGCCGGTGATGTCAACGGCGACGGCATCACGGACCTGATCATCGGCGCCCATTCGGCTGACGCGGGTTCCCTCGATCACGCGGGCGCCAGCTATTTGATCTTCGGGCACGAGGGGGCGTGGAGCGGCACCTTCGATCTGTCGGACCTTGACGGCACCAATGGCGTCGCCATCAAGGGGGCCGTTGCGGATGAGCATTCCGGCATCAGCGTGTCCTCCGCGGGTGACATAGATGGTGATGGATATGACGACCTGATCATCGGCGCGGGATATGCCGATCCCGGCGGCGCGATTGACGCCGGCTCGGCCTACATCGTCTTCGGACACTCCGGGCCATGGGGGCAGTCCCTCGATTTGGCCGATCTGAGCGGATCGGCCGGGTTCAAGATCGACGGCCGGGATGCCGGGGACAGATTCGGTCTTGCGGTCAGTCCGGCCGGGGACATCAACGGCGACGGATTCGACGACATCATCATCGGCGCCAGCTGGGCCGCTCCGGACGGAAGAACGAAGGCCGGCGAATCCTACGTCATCCTGGGGCAGGACTTCAGGAGCCAGGTGACCCATCTCGGTACGGAACAGGGTGACTCCCTCACGGGGACCGCCGGCGACGACATCATGATCGGCGGTCTGGGCGACGATACCCTGGACGGCGGCGCCGGAGTGGACGTCCTCAAGGGAGGCGCCGGTGACGACACCCTGGTTTGGGACCCCAACGACTTCAGAATCGAGGGTGGTGGCGGGATCGATACCCTCAGCCTCACCGGCTCGAACGTCGAACTCGACCTGGACGGCCTGGCGGGGACGACGATCACCGGCATCGAACGGATAGACCTGACCGGGGCCGGGGACAATTCGCTGATCATCGGGGCCCAGGAGGCAATGCGCCTGTGCGACACCTCCGATACGCTGACTGTGGACGGTGACTCGGGAGACACAGTACTCATCCGCGACATGGCCCAGTGGACCGACATGGGCGCTGCCGGAAGTTACCGGACCTATTCCCACAACGATTCCCAGGCGACCCTTGTGGTCAATACATCGGTAAGCTGTAGCGGCCTGTGAGACGGGTTCAATTTTGACTCGAGTTGTCTGCTCGGCCGCTCGGTTTTCAACCGGAGCGACACCAATTTTTAAGGAGCGAGACGCATGTTTTCGGAGAGTTTCATTGTGGGTTTCGGTTCCATCGGCCTGTACAGCGGGGTCGTGGTTTTGGACTTGACGGGTCTCTCCCCCACCGAGCGCGATGAGCAAGGGCAGCCGACCAGGGAGTTGAGGCAGCGAATCGTCATGACCCCCCAGGCCATGCTGGAGACCTTCAACGCCATGCAGGGCCTGATGGCCAGACTCGAACAAGCGGGCCTGGTCAAGCGGGCTGACCCCACTGAACAGGCTGGCACCCCGGAGGCGCAGGGCAGCGGGGGTGAACCAAAAAAACCCGGCGGCCGCGGGCAACCAAAGACGCCCAACTTCTGACCAGTTGTCATGTTCTTTCCAACGGTCTGACAGGGTATTGAAAGACCTGTTAGGCTTTTTTTAAGAGGAGGCAGTCAGAACATCTCCTGGTGGAGATTGCCCTCGGTCAGGATCAGGATATATCTCTCCAGCCAAGACTCACGGCTGAGTCCAGACATGATCACCTCCGAATCCTCCGCGGTAATGAACGCGAAGGAGGCCTGTCGTGAGGCATCCGAAGGGGCTGAGGCCGCCGGTGTCGCGGATGGGGGCGGCGGTCACCCGGACGTTGATCTTGCGGCGGAGGCGGTTGATCAGGTCGCCGGTAAAGGTCACCGGGGCGGCGGTCTCATTGACCACATCTTTTGTTGCATAATGTCTGAAGGGGCCCTCCAGGACCTGCCCCACGAAAAGCGGTCCCGATTCAGAGTCAGATCTGTGTCAGTCTGGAGATACTCGCTCCTTCGAATCGCGGCGCACTCCTCAGACCACCAGATTCAGACCAACCCCACCGAATGCACCCCGCGCCTCAGGTGCCTGGACAAAACACTTACTCCCCAGTCGCATCAACCCAGGGCGGCATGGTTCTATGCTAATGAACGGGCCCTCTCAGGCCACGGCCGACCTCACCTGGAAGGGACTCAAGGACGGCAGTCTAACCCGGGTCGGATTTGAAAAGGGGTGACGGCTTTTTGGTGCGAAAAAACGAAAGGACCCGCGGCGTTCGTTAACAGTGTAACGTGCCGAAAGTCCTTGAAATACCTTGGTGCCGGAGGAGAGATTCGAACTCTCGCAGAGTCAAGCTCCGGGGGATTTTGAGTCCCCTGCGTCTACCAATTCCGCCACTCCGGCATAGATTTCTATCATATGAAAGCGACCGTCGGGTGTCAATGATTAATGATTGACAGGGGCCCGATGTTTTGGTAGAGAGTACTGGTCCGACGGGGCTGTAGCTCAGTTGGGAGAGCGCATGACTGGCAGTCATGAGGTCGAGGGTTCAAGTCCCTTCAGCTCCACCAAAGAAATCAAGGGGTTAGGTCGAGTGGCCTGACCCCTTTTTCTTGGCTAGCATCCATATAGCAATCATTTCCTGGTTGTGCACCGCCTTCAGTTGAGGTTTTCGGGTGACAGGGGGTGGCATAGTGTGGTAATAGTACCTATAATTTAGGTGCGGATTGCACGGCTGGCTTTGTAAATAAGGAGTCTTGCCGAACAGGGGTCGGCCTTGCCAGGTTGGGTAACAATGAAACCAATAAACGAAATGTCTAATATCAACATCATCGGCAAGTGGAATCCGTACATTTTTACTCCAGACTGGATGAAGCAAAATATTCTAAAAACAGAAACTGTAATGGTTGAATATAACATGGACAACAAGCAAACAAGGTTTGTTGGAGATAAGTTCTTTATTTATCCAGACCCGGACAAGATAATTGTAGATTTTTTTGAAATGACAAATGAAAGCATGTCTTTGGCCGAGGAAGCTGCTGTTCTTATTCTGGAAAAATTGCCACACACTCCAATTAATGCCGTTGGAGTTAATTATGTTTTTCTCGTTGAAGAAGCCCCTAAAGTTTTGATTAATATGTTCCAGTTGGATGATGAAGTGCTCTTAAGGGAAAAAGGCGCGACATACGATACCATCGAAATAAAACGGCCAATAATAATGAAAGACAGCCTAATTAACTTATCACTACTTTTCGACAAGCAAAATAACAGCGTGAGAATTCACCTTAATTTTCATAAAAATGTTTCGAACACGCACGATGCATCATTGTTTTTAAAAAATAGAATGGTTTCAATGCATCAAGAGGCTTTAACAATATTAGCTAAGGTATATGGACTGCGACTGGAGGAGGCAGGAAGTGACTAGCATGCCCGAAGTGGGGACCAGTAACGTCGCCGCCGCAAATGGAAGTGGGTTTCGGTCTGCGATGAAGGCTGAAGAACGGGTACATTACCGTGATTGGCTTGGAAAAGATGTTGAACCGTGGCAGCAGTGGTCGCCAACAAGTGATATAATTGGTACAGGCCCAACAGGTACAAACAAAATAACCAAAACTTTTTACAGACATTATTTTAAATACAAGTCAATATTAAACGATATTTTCCGGGATTGTACTGCTAAGAACTGGGACGGACGCGGTGCTGAACCCGTGTCCTCCGCAGCTATTGACGAGGCAAGACGTTTGCTAGAGAGTCTGCCTAATCATTTCGGACCAACCGACGTTTCACCCGACCCCGATGGCTTTATTTCTTTCGAATGGGAAAACAATCAAGGGTATTATTTTATGGCAGGCGTAGGGGGAAATGGAGTTTTGTCATTCATAGCAAAATTGCCAGATGATGACATCCTGGGTCGGGATCGATTTCCTGGTTTTATGCCAGAATTCGCGATAAAAATGATAGAGCGGATAGTTGCAAACGGTTGATGAAGAATGGAAGGAAATGCCTTTTTCGGGTCCTGGTTTCTGCGCATATCACCGGTGGTATTGAATTGCGAAACCGTTTCTCATTTTATAACCCGCGAAGACGATATCAGGCAAGACAACACAATTAGGCATCAGGCATTTTGGCCACGAAAGGATGTTTATAAAAATAAGGGACAATTAGAAGTGTCTGTATATCGTATTTCCGGTTGGAACGAGACGGCGCTTTGGGAAAAGGGAGTCGAAATTGCAAATAATCGGTTGGGGGGCAAGCTACAGGGGAGATCGGATATTATGCCGGAAATGATCAGGCAAAAACGTCTATGTGTAAAACCTGATCGTAAGATACATCCTAGACATGCAAATATTATTGCAAAAAAAAATTGGCCTCACTATGGGCTCTTACCAGACCTCAGAGAAGTTCAAAAGAGAATGGGCAAGGATATTGCGGAGTGCGCAACTAAATTGATACCATATAATGGATAAAAATGTCTAGTATCTTGATGTTCTCATGTAACTCTTTGTTCGGTTTCAGACCCTGCCAATAAGGTGGACAGGACCCCGATGCACAAGAGGTTGTATTGAATCCAGTCCTCGAGGTACCGCTCCAGGGGCGTGAACCCCGAACACTTCATGCCGGGAAACCCCAGCCAGCCGCTCCAGTCTTGCGGGGCGCGAAAGGCGGTCGGGGCAGCCGGGTACCCCCTGGGCGGGGGTTCGGAACAACTGGAGTGGCGAGGGGGGTCGTTCCTCTGGGTGTCCTCGGCCAGGTGGTTAACGGTAACGCTCCCGGCTACCCTGCCAGGTAAGCAGATGATATCAAACAAAATATAAATTTTAATTTTCCGGAAGCCAGATCGGGCCAGGACCCCAGGTCACCCCGGCTCTTCCAGGGCTCGGCCCTTGAAAAAATTTTTCTTTTGACATATAGTTAAAATGTGGCTATAGTGTAGCCACTAGATTTTGAACCTGTTGTTTTAACTGGACATTCTGGAGCCGTATTGGAGGCATTTCCAGACGAAACAGGGGCGGTCGGGGCGTCCAACCACCCCCAGTTCGGGAAGAAAGTCGGAAAGACCAGGTTGGAGGCGTATGGCCTGGAGATGGTGGAGAAAGAGGTCCGGTCCAGCGGTGCCAGCGGCCGGGTATATCTGCCCGGAGATTGGGTGGGCAGCCGGGTCAAGATCATTCGGCTGGACTGAGGGCGGTCTCCATGCCTGACTTGCCAAACGACTTGCCAGGGGTTCGAGCCGAAGGGACCGCCGGAGGCCGGGTGTTTTCGATCTTCGCCGGTCGGCTTCGTCAACTCTCGCGAGGAAAACAATGAGGTACGCAGAGACAGGGTTTAATTTGGAAGTCGATCTGACCCGAGGCAACATCGAACGGGTCGCCTCGGATCCGAAAGACACCGAGCTTTATCTCGGGGGCCTGGGGACCAACGCCAAAATCCTGTGGGACCGGGTCCCGCCTGAAACTGAACCGTTTTCCCCGGAGAATCTGCTCATATTCGCCGCCGGTCTGTTATGCGGCACCCCGGCGACCGGCTGCAATCGGACCATTGTCTCCACCATTTCTCCCCAGACCCGGCTGCTGGCCTTTTCGATGATGGGCGGTTTTTGGGCCCCGGAATTGAAATATGCCGGCTACGACAAGGTGATCATCCGCGGCCAATCACCCGATCTGGTTTATCTGTGGATAAACAACGACAAGGTGGAAATACGCGACGCCTCTCATCTGCAGGGCAAGGGGGCCATTGAAACCGCGGAACTCATTCGCCAGGAGCTGAAGGAGCCCAAGGCCCAGGTGGCGGCCATCGGCCTGGCCGGGGAAAACCGGGTCTTTTTCGCCTCCATCGAGCAGGGCCGGTCCAGCGCCAGCCGCGGCGGCATCGGGGCCGTCATGGGGGACAAGGGCTTGAAGGCGGTCGTCGTCCGGGGGACCAGGGACGTCAATGTCGCCCAGCCGATGGAATACCTGGAGCTTTGCCAGGAGGTGCTGGAATACATCAAGTTCCGGAACGAAAACCCCATTCCGGGGGTCATGCCCATTCTGGCCGGTCTCGGGTCGCCGCAGGAGATGAAGGTCCATGACGAGAAGTGGCACACCGAGAACTTCATGTGGGGCAATTCCCGCGTCCGCCGCAAAGGTTTTTGGAACGAGGAAATCGCCCGGGACTGGACCGAGACCATGGAGACCATGCAGACCCGGCTGATCAGTTGCTACAACTGTCCGATGAAATGCGGGGCGACCATCTCCCCTCCGGGCCTGCCGACTTACATGATGAAGTGCTTCTCCAAACTGACCTACACCATGGCCGCCTTCTCCGACCTGGAATTCGGCCTGGGCATCGCCCAGAGCGCCACCGAGTACGGGGTGGACGCCTTTTCGGCCCCGCAGGTCATGGCCTTTGCCCTCGAACTTCTGGAAAACGGCATCTTGAGCGCCGACGACTTCCCCGGGATGCCGGAGGACAACGAGGGGAGATTCTACTGGTTGCTGGACCGGATCGTCCGGCGGGAAGGGATCGGCGACGTCCTGGCCAACGGCACCTACTGGGCGGCCAAGGAGATCGGCAACGGCGCGGAAGAATATGCCCACAACACCATCAAGAAACACGAGCAGCTGCCCCTCAAGCTGTCCATGCTCAATCCGATCTATTTCCTGATGTACGCCACCGGGGAGAAGATGAACATCACCCAGATCGAAGGGCAGTTCCCCCAGGGGCCGTTCCCCGAGATGGAGCAGCGGGAGGAGTTCGTCAAGGACTGGTTCCAGGTTCCGGACGAGAAGTTCAAGCAGATTTTCCTGGACTGGGAGCTCCGCGGCGAAAAATCCATGCCCTTCTACCCGACCGTGGACATGTGCTGCGACATCGTGGACTGGCAGGAGAAGATGCACTACATCGACGACGCCCTGGGCATGTGCGCCGGCCTGTCGTCCTTCCCCCTGAAGCCCCCCTACCACATCCACAACTACCCCAAGTTCATCTCGGCGGGGGCCGGCATCGAGATGGATGAGCAGAAGCTGACCCAGGCGGTCAAGCGCTATCGGACCCTGGTCAGGGCCATCAATATCAGACGGGGCCTGAGGCGGAAAGACGACAAGCCGCCGGCCAACCACTGGAAGAAGAGATTTCCCGAACTGGAAAAGGAGCTCCTGGACACGTACTACACCTTCAAGGGGTGGAACAGCCAGGGCATCCCCACCAAGGAGTCCTTGACCGAACTGGGCCTGGATTACGTGGCCGAGGAGTTCGAACAGAGGGGCATCTATTCAGAGCCGGTCGAGGACGATACCCCGGAGACCTCTGCGGAAAATCAGAAGGCGGTATGAGCATGGCCGAGAAAAACAAGAAAATCGTCAAGACCATCAAGGTGGACGCCGACCTGTGCAACGGTTGCCGGGCCTGCGAGATGATCTGCTCCGCCTTTCACTCCGCGCCCAAATACAGCGGCAATAATCCGGCCCGCTCCCGTATTCGGATAATCCGCGAGCCGCTCAAAGACGTTTATGTCCCGGTGTACGCGGGCGAATATACCCCGGCCGAATGCGCCGGCCGGGACAGATACGTCATCGACGGCAAGGAGTACGAGGAATGCGCCTTCTGCCGGGCCTCCTGCCCCTCCCGGGACGTCTTCAAGGAACCGGATTCGGGCCTCCCTCTCAAATGCGACATGTGCGAGGGCGAAGACGAGCCCCTGTGCGTCAAGTGGTGCCTGGTGGACGCCTTGACCTACGAGGAAAGGGAAGAGGAGGTCGAAGAAGAGGAGTCCCCGGAGGAGCTGGACATCGGCTTGGAGGCCCTGGCCGACAAATACGGCCTGGACAAGATAAAGGATGCCCTGGACCGGATGTCGATCAAGGACTGAAACCCTGAGTCCAACCTGAAGAACTGGGACCGACCGTGGAAAACGTAGCCGACTACAAAGAGATCGTTGACGTCATCAAGGCCAGCGGCGGCGACGCCTTCAAGAGATGTTTCCAGTGCGGGTTGTGTGACACGGTCTGTCCCTGGAACCGGGTTCGAACCTTCAGCATGCGCAAGATCGTCCGCCAGGCCACCTTCGGCCTGACCGACATCGAAAGCGAGGACATCTGGCTGTGCACCACCTGCGGCCGGTGCCCCAAACAGTGCCCCCGGGACGTCAGACAGATCGAGTCCGGGGTATCCCTGCGCCGGATCGCCACGGAATACGGCGTCTTCCCCACCCCGGTCAAGCCGATCCGCACCGTGAGCGCCAGCCTCATCGGGGAAGGCAATCCCTTTGGCGAGGAGCGGGCCAATCGAGCCAAATGGACGGAGGGCCTTTCCGTTCCCGCGTTCAACGAGGAGATGGAGATCCTCTATTTCCCGGGGTGCTACCTGAGCTATGACCCGCGGCTGAAAAAGGTGGCCCAGGCCACGGTCAAGATCCTCAAGGCGGCCGGGGTCGAGTTCGGGATCCTGGGCGACAAGGAAAATTGCTGCGGCGAGAGCATCCGCAAGACGGGCGACGAGGAATTGTTCAAGCGCCTGGCCCGGGAAAACATCAAGACGTTCATCGATGCCGGGGTCAAGCGGATCCTGGTTTCCTCGCCCCATTGCTTTCACACCTTCAAGAATGAGTATCCCGAATTCAGGGCCAACTTCGACGTGGTCCATATCTCCCAGTACCTGGCCGAACTCATTGCCGAGGGGAGACTGGAGATCACCAAGGAATTCGAAAAGAAAGTGACCTACCATGACCCCTGTTACCTGGGCCGGCACAACGGCGTCTATGACGAGCCGCGGGAGGTCTTGCGCCAGGCCACCGGGTCCGAGGTCAGCGAACTGCCCGATTCGCGGGAAGACAGCCTCTGCTGCGGCGGGGGCGGCGGCCGGATCTGGATGGAAACCCAGAAGGGCCAGCGGTTCTGCGACCTCAGGATCGAGCAGGCCATGGGGGTCGGCGCCGAGGTGCTGGTGACGTCCTGCCCCTACTGCATCTCCAACTTCGAGGACAGCAAGATCACGCTCAACGTCGAGGAAGGCATCCAGATCAGGGACATCACGGAGATAGTCCTGGAAGTCATTTAGACCGGACGCCGCGGACCGGGCGGTCCCGGCAATGGCCGGCACGAAATAACCCGAGGAGGTTATGGGCGATGGAAAACGAAGTGCTGCCGAGTGAAAACGTTCAGCAACCATCCAACGATCTTCCGGACAAGAACTTCGGAGACGTGATGGTTGTCGGCGGCGGGATCAGCGGTATTCAGGCCTCTCTCGATCTGGCCACGGCCGGCTACAAGGTATATCTGGTCGAGAAAGGACCAGCCATTGGTGGACACATGGCCCAGCTGGACAAGACCTATCCCACCAATGACTGTTCCATGTGAATTCTCTCGCCTAAACTGGTCGAGGTCGGCCGGCATCCAAATATCGAGGTCCTCTCCTACACCGAAGTTGACCGGGTGGAAGGAGACGCAGGCGACTTTTCAATAACTCTTACCCGGAAGCCCAGATACATCATCGAGGACAGGTGTACGGGTTGTACGACCTGCGTGGAATACTGCCCGGTCCACTACCCTGATCAGTTCAATCAGGAAATATCGGAGAACAAGGCCGTCCATATCTTTTTCGCCCAGGCCATTCCCCTGATCGCCTATATTGACGAGAGTTGTATTTACCTCAAGGAAAAGAAGTGCAAGATCTGCGAAGGAGTTTGCCAGAACAAGGCCATTGATCTCAGGCAAAAGCCGGAGAAGATGGAAATAAAGGTGGGGGCGATCGTTCTGTCCCTGGGCTATGACGTCTATGACCCGAGCGTCAAGGAGGCCTACGGCTACGGCCGGATGCAGAACGTGGTCACCAGCATGGATTTTGAAAGACTGCTGTGCGCCACCGGGCCGTACGAAGGCGAGATCCTGCGGGGCTCGGACCAAAAGCACCCCCACAAGATCGCCTGGCTTCAGTGTATCGGGTCCCGGCGGGTCACCGAGGGAGACAACAGCTATTGCTCCGCCGTGTGTTGCACTTATACCCAGAAACAGGTGATCCTGGCCAAGGACCATGACGCCGAGGCGGAATGTACGATCTTCCATAACGATGTCCGGTCCTACGGCAAGGACTTCGAGAGGTACTACCAAAGAACCGAGGAACTTCCCGGGGTCAGGTTTATCAGAAGCTACGCCTCCATATCGAGGGAGGACCCGGAAACCAAGAACGTGTATGTCCGATACGCCACGGCCGACGAGGGGGTCAAAGAGGAAGAATTCGACCTGGTGGTCTTGTCCGTCGGGTTCAATCCCCCGGCGAATCATGAAGGCCTGGCCGACACCTTCGGAATCGAACTCAATTCACACGGATTTTGTAAGACCGTTTCCACCAATCCCCTGGAGACCACCCGGCCCGGGATCTTCGTCAGCGGGGCCTTCCTGGGTCCCATGGATATCCCCGAATCGGTCTTCACCGCCAGCGGGGCCGGTTCCCGGACGGGCGAACTCCTCGACTACCGGCGGGGAAAACTTTCCCGGGAAAGGACCTATCCGCCGGAAAAGGATGTCTCTCAGGAGGAGCCGCGGGTCGGCGTCTTTGTGTGTCATTGCGGGGCGAACATCGGGAGGGTGGTGGACGTCCCGGCCACGGTGGAATATGCCCTGACCCTGCCCCATGTCGTTTACGCCCAGGAACAGCTCTTTTCCTGCGCCACCAATTCGGCCAAGGAAATTACCGACATGATCAAAGAGAAGGGGCTCAACCGGGTGGTCGTGGCCGCCTGCTCTCCCCGGACCCTGGAGCCGTTGTTCCGGGACACCCTCCGGGAGGCGGGGCTCAACCAGTATTACTACGACATGGCCAACATCCGGGAGCACTGTTCCTGGTGCCACTCCAAGGAGAAGGAGAACGCCACCCAGAAGGCCCAGGACATCACCCGGATGTCGGTGGCCCGGGCCTGCCACCTGGAGCCG
Source organism: uncultured Desulfarculales bacterium (assembly GCA_964569795.1). GTDB lineage: Bacteria > Desulfobacterota > Desulfarculia > Desulfarculales > JAHJDS01 > JAHJDS01. Next base: position 12,972 of record CAZMVB010000017.1, read on the forward strand.
CTGCAGGAAATCGATCTGCCGGTCAACAAGGCGGCCCTGGTGGTGGGCGGAGGCATCGCCGGCATGACCTGCGCCCTGTCCATCGCCCGCCAGGGGCACGAGGTGTCCCTGGTGGAAAAGGACTCCGAGCTGGGCGGAACGGCCAGAAAACTCCATTACACCCTGGACGGACTGGACGTCCAGGCCTTTGTGCTGGATCTCTCGCGCCAGGTCTATCAGCACCCGTCGATCCACGTCTATACCGACGCCGTCATCACCGAGGCCACCGGTTACATCGGGAACTTCGTGACCAAGGTCAAGTCCGACCGGGGGATGGCCGAGATAAAGCACGGCGCGACCGTGATCGCCGTCGGTGTTGACGTCTATAAACCGACCGAATACCTCTACGGCGAAGACGAGCGGGTCCTGACCCACCTCGAACTGGAGGAACGGATCGCCGCCGGAGATGAAAAGGTCGTTGACGCCGATACCCTGGTGATGATCCAGTGCGTGGGCTGCCGGAACGAAGACCGGAATTACTGCAGCCGGATATGCTGCAGCGAATCCATCAAGAACGCCCTGAAGCTGAAAGAGATAAAGCCCGAGATGGACATCTACATTCTCTTTCGGGATATCAGAACCTACGGCATGCTGGAGGAATATTACCGGGAGGCGTCCGAAAAGGACGTGAAGTTCATCCGCTATGAACCGGCCGAGAAGCCGCAGGTGGAGGCCGCCACGGCGGAAGGACGGCCGGTGTTGCGGGTCAGTCTGCCGGATCCCATCCTGGGTCAGAAGCTGGCCCTGGATGCGGACATAGTCACCCTGGCCGCCGCGGTCGTTCCCCGCGAGGGAGTCACCGAGCTGTCGCAGCAATTCAAGGTCAGCCTGGGGCCCGACGACTTCTTCAAGGAGGCCCACGTCAAATTGAGGCCGGTCGATTTCGCCACGGACGGCGTTTTTCTCTGCGGCACGGCCCACTACCCCAAGCACATACCGGAGTCCATAAACCAGGCCTTCGGGGCCGCCGGCCGGACGGTGACCCTGCTGTCTCATGACATGGTCACCGTCTCGGGTTCGGTCTGCCAGGTGGACACCGACCGGTGCGTTACCTGCGGGGCCTGCATCTCGGCCTGTACCTATGGCGCCACCGGGTTTGTGGATACGCCCCAGGGCAAGAAGGCCATGGTCAATCCCGTTCTCTGCAAGGGGGACGGCCTCTGCAATTCCGTTTGTCCCACCGGGGCGATTTATCTGAAGCACTTCACGGACAAGGAACTGCACAGTCAGATCGACGCCGCGACCCCCGAGGAACAGATTTTTGAGCAGATAGACGCGGCGGTGGGATTTGAATAGACGGGGAATTCCCCGCGACAGAGGAGTGGAAAGATGAGCGCCGATGCGAACTTCAAGCCGAGGATCATCGGTTTCCTGTGCCACTGGTGAGGCTATGGCGCTGCCGACATGGCTGGAGTTTCCAGACTACAATATGCCAGCGACATCAGGGTCATCCGGGTCACCTGCTCCGGCCGGGTGGACCTGGAGTTTGTCATCCGGGCCTTTTTGAACGGCATGGACGGCGTGTTCATCGGCGGATGCCGGCTGGGCGAATGCAATTACATCACCCAGGGCAATTACCACGCCCTGAACATGGTGCTCATCTGCCAAAAGATAATGGAATACATCGGGCTGAACCCGGATCGTTTGGGCATCAAGTTCATGTCGTCCGGCGAGGGGAACGTCTTTACTGAAGTGGTGGACGAATTCACCAAGACGATCAGGGAACTGGGGCCGCTCGGCCGGTCCGAGGGCGCCGACGAAGCGGAATTGAAGTCCAAGCTCGAAGCGGTCCGAAGCCTGGTCCCCTACCTCAGGCTGGTGGAAAGGCAGAGGCTGAGGATCCCTTACCTGCCTGAAAAGCAGTGCCGCGAATATTTCGCCAGTGAGGAGATAGACCGGTTATTTCGGGAACTGGTCGCGGATAAATTGGCCATGAGCCAGATCATGCGGCAACTTCGGGCCGAACCGCTGTCCACCGGACAGCTCGCCGAGAATCTGGGACTCAGCCCCTCTGAGGTGTCGAGGCATATCAACAGTTCATCCAACCAGGGTTTGATCAGGTACGACGAAAGTCAGAAGCGTTATTCTCTGGCCTGAGGCGGTGGAGCCGGAAGCGGATAAGGGACCGAAGGACGCTCGGGAGGGCAGTCGTGAATAGCGACAGGGTTGACCAGATCATTGACAAACACCATGGCGAGGCCAGTTCGCTCATCCAGGTCTTACTGGAGATTCAGAGTGAGAACCACTGGCTGCCGCCGGACGTCCTGGAACGGGTCGGCGAGAAGTTGCAGGTCCCCTATACCAGGATACAGCACATCGCCACCTTCTATAAGGCCTTCAGCCTGGTTCCCAAGGGACGCCATGAAATTCACGTCTGCATGGGGACGGCCTGCCACGTCCGGGGCGCGGACCGCGTCCTGGACCAGGTTCAGGACCTGACCGGGATCAAGCCGGGCGAAACCGACCTGGACTTGAAGTTCAGCCTGGAGACGGTCAACTGTCTGGGCTGCTGTGCCCTGGGTCCGGTGATGGAGATCGATGGTAAGACTCACGGGAAGATGGCGCCGGCCGCGACTGCTGAAGTTCTGAAGAGCTATGATTAGGAGGACAGGATGCCGAGGATAAATTCTCCCGCTGAATTGGAAGAATTCAGAAAGGGTATCCTGGCGGCCAGGGACGATAAAAAGCCCGTCATCACCCTCTGTTCCGGATCGGCCTGCCATGCCTCGGGCAGCGGCGAGGTCGCGGCCAGTCTCGAGGAGGAAATTGGGAAACAGGGTCTGAGCGATGAGGTGGAAATCCGGAAGACCGGTTGCCACGGTTTTTGCGAGCGGGGCCCGATCATCGTCATCCATCCCGAGGAAACATGCTACTTCCAAATAAGGCCGGAGGACATCCCGGAGATCATCTCCGAGACCGTCAAGGAAAAAAAGATCATCGATCGTCTGGTGTACACCGACCCCGACACCGATGAAAAGATAATCCACGAATCGGAAATACCTTTCTACAAGTATCAGAAGCGCCTCGTTTTCGGGTCCAATGGCAGCATCGACCCGAAGAACATCGAGCACTACCTGGCCATCGGCGGCTACTCGGCCCTGGCCAAGGCCCTGTTCGAGATGAACCCCGAGCAGGTGCTGGAGGAAGTCAAGAAATCCAACCTGAGGGGTCGGGGCGGCGGCGGCTTTCCGGCGGGGATAAAGTGGGAAGGATCGCGCAACGCCCCGGACGAGACAAAATACGTGATCGTCAACGCCGACGAGGGGGACCCGGGGGCCTACATGGACCGGAGCCTCCTGGAGGGCAATCCCCACTCGGTCCTCGAGGGGCTGATCATCGGGGCCTACACCATCGGCGCCCATGAAGGCTACATCTACGTCCGTCAGGAATATCCCTTGGCCGTGGAGAACGTGTTCACCGCCATCGAGCAGGCCGAGGAGTACGGCCTGCTGGGCCAGGACATCCTGGGCTCGGGTTTTGATTTCAATATCTTCGTCCACCAGGGGGCCGGCGCCTTTGTCTGCGGCGAATCGACGGCCCTGATGACCGCCCTGGAGGGCCGGGTCGGCGAGCCGCGGCCCAAGTACATCCGGTCCAACATCAAGGGCCTTTGGAACAGGCCGAGCGTCCTGAACAACGTCGAGACCTGGGCCAACGTGCCGCTGATCATCAACAACGGCGCCGACTGGTTCACCCAGTTCGGGACCGAGAAGAGCAAGGGCACCAAGATCTTCTCCCTGGTCGGCAAGATCACCAACACCGGCCTGGTGGAAGTGCCCATGGGCATGACCCTGCGCGACATCATCTTCAAGATCGGCGGCGGAATTCCCGGAGGCAAGAAGTTCAAGGCGGTCCAGACCGGGGGACCGTCGGGCGGCTGCATCCCCGAGGAAATGCTGGATCTGGAGGTCGGCTTTGATGAGCTATCCCAGGCCGGCTCGATGATGGGCTCGGGCGGCATGATCGTCATGGACGAAGACACCTGCATGGTCGATGTGGCCAAGTACTTTCTCAGTTTTCTGATCGACGAATCGTGCGGCAAGTGCGTCCCCTGCCGGGAAGGCATGCGGCAGATGCTGGCCATTCTGACGGATATCACCCGCGGCCACGGCAAAGAGGGCGACATCGAGCTGCTGGAGGAGTTGGCCGAGGTGACCCGGGACGCCTCGCTCTGCGCCCTGGGCGGCAGCGCCCCCAACCCCTTTCTGAGCACGCTCAAATATTTCCGGGACGAGTACGAGGCCCACATCAAGGACAAGCGGTGCCCGGCCGGTGTCTGCAAGGACCTGATCGCCTATTACATCGACCCGGAGAAGTGCCAGGCCTGCATGAACTGCCTGCGGAAATGCCCGGCCGGGGCGGTCATCGGCGCCAAGAAGACGATCCACGTCATCGACCAGGAAAAGTGCACCAAGTGCGGCACCTGCTTCGAGGTCTGCCCCTCCCGGTTCGGGGCGGTGCGCAAGATTTCCGGCGAGCCCGTTCCGGAGCCCATCCCTGAAGAGGCCAGAACCATCGTCAAAAAGGCTAAAGAGAAATGAGCGCCATCCAGTTACAGATCGACGGGCGACCGGTCGAGGCCGAGGACGGAATGACCGTCCTGGAGGCGGCCCAGCGGGCCGGGATAACCATACCGACGCTTTGTTATCACCAGAAACTGGAGCCCTATGGCGGCTGCCGGATCTGCTCGGTGGAGGTGGAAGAGCGCGGCCGGACCAGGCTGGTCGTCTCCTGCGTCTATCCGGCCACCGACGGTCTGGTGGTCACGACCCGGTCGGAGAAGATCGACCTGGTCCGCAAGGTGATCCTGGAACTGCTCCTGGCCCACGCCCCCCAGTCCATGGTCCTTCTGGAACTGGCCAAGGAGTACGGGGCGGACAAGGATCGTTTCCAGAAGCAGGCCTCGTTCTGCATTCATTGCGGCCTGTGCGTCAGGTACTGCGCCGAGGTCAAGCAGAAGAACGCCGTCGGCTTTATCGACCGGGGCACGAGAAAGGAAATCAGTTTCGTTCCGAAAATAGCCGCCCAGGAGTGCTGGAAGTGCAAGGAGTGTTTTCCGCTCTGTCCGACCTCGGCCCTGCAGGCGGCCTACGTCCTGACCGAAGGCCTGACCTCGACCGAGCCTTCCTTCAAGGCCGCGGCGGATGATTAGCGCTTGGACCGAACAGCCGGTTTTCAGCCAATAACCGATCGACCGAAAATTTTCGCCGGGCAATCCGCCCCAGGCTGATCCCAGGGGTGCCGGGACGGCGTGATTCGGCCTAGCCCGATGCGGGGACGGCGTCGAAGTCAACCCGGTCGCCGCCGTTATAGACCAGAAACCGGGTGCCCTTGGCCCGGCCGATGACGATCATGCCCATGTCCCGGGCCAGGTCCAGGCTCATCTGGCTCACGCCGGATCGGGAGATCAGGACCGGGATGCCCATGAAGGCCGCCTTCATCACGATCTCCGAGGTCAGCCGGCCGGTGGTGAACAGGATCTTGTCGTCTCCGGTCATGTGGTCCAGCCACATCCGCCCGGCGATGGCGTCGGCCGCGTTGTGCCGGCCCACGTCCTCCACGGCCATGAGCACCCGGTCTCCCTGGCAGAGGCAGCAGCCGTGCACCGAGCCGGCCGAGCGATAGACCGGGTTCAGGCCGGCCACGGCCTTGAGCACCCGGTAGATGGTGGACTGGCGGACCCGCACCTGGGGCAGCTTCTGCTCGTAGAGCTTGTCCACGGTGCAACTGAACACGGTCCCCTGGCCGCAGCCGCTGGTCACGGTCACCCGGGAGAGTTTTTCGTCCAGGTCCGGGATGCCCTGGCCGTGCCGGGTGGCCACGTCCACCGTCTCCCGGGCCCAGTCCACGGAGACCGACTCGATGTCCTCGATGCGCTCCAGCAGGCGCTGGTTGTGGAGATAGCCCAGGGCCAATTCCTCGGGATGGGTGCCCAGGGTCATCAGGGTGACTATCTCCCGGCCGTCCACCTTGATGGTCAGCGGTGACTCGCCGGGGATGGCCACCTGCCTGGTCTTGCCCCGGTGGTCAACCACCTCCAACTGGTGCACCGGCTGGAGCCCGGCCCGGCTCATACGGGGTTGGCCGGATTTTTCAGTTGCCGTGGTCATGATCCTCGTTCACCCGTCCCGGCGTCTGATCCATCAGGGGGGTCACCCTGAATCGTATCACGGCCTTGGTCTCATTTCATGGTCCAGCCGCCGCTCCTCGTGCCCGGGCCGGACCGTCCTCGGCCGGCCGCCCCTTAATGTACCATCCTTTGGTCCCGGGCCCGATTGATTTTTCGGATATTCCCGGAACCGGGCGGTCCGAATCCCTGTCCTGGCCCGGGAAAACCGAGACATCGGCCCCAAAATGATTTATGATTATAAAGTTATACGAGGCTCAATTCTGTCGAGGACCACTCACGGAAGACGCGGATGCCGAGCGCCTCTCTGGATCATATCGACGCCGGCTACCTGGCCGTTGACGCCGACCGCCGGATCATCGCCTTCAACGCCAAGGCCGAGGCCCTGACCGGACTGTCCCGGCCGGCGGTCCTGGGGCGGCCGTGCTTCGAGGTCTTCGCCGACTGGCGCTGCCGGGAGACCTGTCCCCTGAACCAGGCGTCGCCCGCTGAGGCCGATTGCACCCGGGCCCACCACCTCAAGATCGAGACCAAGGAGGGGGCGGTCGTCCTGGTCCGGAAGACGGTCCGGCCCCTGACCGACGGCCGGGGACGGGTCGGCGGGCTGGCCGAGACCCTGATCGAACACACGGCCCCGGTGGCGGGGGGACAGCACCACCTGCGGCTGGTCCTGGATTCCATGAACCTGGGCGTCTTCACCACGGACCGGGACGGCCGGATCACCTTTTTCAACCAGATGGCGGAACAGATCACCGGCCTGCGGAAACACCTGGCCCTGGGCCGGACCTGCCGCGAGGTCCTGGGCTCGACCCTGTGCGACACGGGGTGTCCCCTGACCCGGGCCATTCAGACCGGCCGGGCCCAGGTCGAACAGGAGGCGGTCTTCGTCCGCCAGGACGGCCGGAGCGTGGTCCCGGTCTCGGAGGCGGCCGTGCCCCTGCTGGGTCCGGACGGTTCGGTCCGCGGCGCGGTGGGCACCTTCCGGGCCCTGGAGCTGTCCCGGGCCGTGGAGAGCCGGGTCAAACAGGCCGTCAACTGGGAGGACTTCATCGGCCAGAGCCCCAAGATCAAGCGTATCTTCGAGGTCCTGAGACTGGTCGCCCCCACCGCGACGACCATCCTCATCGAGGGGCCGACCGGGGTGGGCAAGGACCTCCTCAGCCGGATCATCCACCACCAGAGCCCGCGCCGCAAGGGCCCCCTGGTCAAGGTCAACTGCGCCGCCCTGCCCGAGACCCTGCTCGAGTCGGAGATGTTCGGCTACGTCAAGGGGGCCTTCACCGGGGCCGAGGGCAACAAGCCGGGCCGGTTCGAACTGGCCGACCGGGGGACCATCTTCCTGGACGAGATCGGCGAGGTCCCCCTGGCCCTCCAGGCCAAGCTGCTCCGGGTCATCGAGGACCAGGAGTACTACCCCCTGGGGGCCCGCCAGACGACCAGGGTGGACGTCCGGATCGTGGCCGCCACCAACCAGCCCCTCCTCCAGGAGGTCGAGGCCGGCCGGTTCCGGGAAGACCTCTACTTCCGGCTCAACGTCGTCCGGCTCTATATCCCGCCCCTCAAGGAGAGGCCCGAGGACATTCCCCTCTACCTCAACCGGTTCATCCAGCGCCGTAACATCGAGAAGGGGACGTTCATCTGCCGGGTGTCCGAGGCTGCCCTGGAGGCCCTGCTCAACTACGATTACCCGGGCAACGTCCGGGAGCTGGAAAATATCCTGGAGCACGCCTGCCTCCTCTGCCAGGGGGACGTCATCCAGTTCGATCACCTGCCCCTGTACATGGTCGAACGCCTGTCCGACCGCCAGCAGCCGTCCACCCCGGTCCCGGCCGACCTGGCCGAGGGGCCGGTCTGTGCCCCCGGCTCCGGCCAGGAGGCGGCCGATCCCGAACGGGCCCGGATCATCAAGGCCCTGGCCGACAATCAGTGGCAGCGGCGGCGGGCGGCCGAGGCCCTGGGCGTGGATCGGACCACGCTCTGGCGGTGGATGAAGCGTTTCAATATAGGTCAATAAATTTAATAACTTAAAATCTGATTTCAGCTTTAGCCCATAAATACTCGGTTCCAATTGAAAAGGGTGTTGGCCGCCCCGCAACGTTGCGCAACTATGCAACACAAAGCCGCAACAATGAGTTGCAAGCGCGGGCCGGGTCGGATGGCCCCTAGGGTCAACAGACAGATATGATTTAATATTTTATAACAACAAACCTTGGCATGACTCCTGCCCCTACCCGTAGCGGATTCATCAGGGAAAACCATGGACCCGGACAACGCCACGATCTCGATTCGACGCCGCCTCTGGTTCAAGCTGACCGTCTCGGTGGGCGTGGTCTGGGGTCTGCTCATGACCGGGTTCACCCTGGTCGAGGTCCGCTCCCTGGACCGCCGGGCGGTGGAGGCCAAGCTCCAGAGCGCCCGGTGGTTCTCGGACACCATCAAGCGGGCCTCGCGGTACAGCATGCTCAAGTACCAGCCGACGATCCTGCGGGAGATCATCAAGGACGTGGGCCTCCAGCCCGGGGTGGAGACGGTCCGGGTCTTCAACAAGAGCGGCCGGATCATGTACAGCTCGCGCCAGTCCGAGATCGGGACCCAGGTCAACATGAAGGCCGAGGCCTGCTACGCCTGTCATTTCCGGGACCGGCCCCTGGAGCGCCTGCCGTTCAACAAGCGGAGCCGGATCTTCACCACCGCCGGGCCCGGGGGTCACCGGGTGGTCAGCGTCATCAATCCGATCTACAACGAGCCGGCCTGCTACACCCAGTGCCACGCCAACCACCCGGCCGACCGGTCGGTCCTGGGGGTGCTGGACATCGGGGTTTCCCTGGCCGGGGTGGATCGGGGGGTGGCCGCGACCACGGGCAAGGTGATCGTCTTCTCGATCGTCATCTTCGTGGCCCTGGCGGCGGTGATGTCCCTGTTCATCTTCCTGTTCGTCAACCGGCCCCTGTCCTCGCTGCTGGGGGCCACCCGCCGCATTCGGGCGGGCGACTACGAGCATCCGGTCGCGGCCAAGACCACCGACGAGATCAGCACCGTGGCCGAATCGTTCGAGGAGATGCGCCGGGCCATCAAGGAAAAGACCGAGGCCCTGGAGGAGAGCCGGCGCCGGTTCCAGACCCTGTTCGAGCAGGTGCCCTGCTACGTCACGGTCCAGGACCGCGATTTCAAGCTGATCGGCTTCAACAAGCTGTTCGAGCGGGACTTCGAGGCCCAGGTGGGCGAATACTGCTTCCGGGCCTACAAGGGCCGGGACTCGATCTGCGAGCACTGCAGCGTCAAGCGGACCTTTGCCGACGGCCAGACCCATTCCTCCGAGGAGGTGGTTCAAGGCGCCGACGGCGCCACCAACTACATCCTGAACCTGACCGCCCCGGTGGTGGACCGGGCCGGCGAGATCGTGGCCGTGATGGAGATGGCCACCGACGTCACGGCGATCCACCGCCTGGAGGACGAACTGCGGGCCAGCGAGGAAAAGTACCGCCTCTTCTTCAACAACGACCCCAACCCCATCTTCGTCTTTGACCAGGCCACCTTCGAGATCCTGGACGCCAACGACCCGGCCTCGATCCAGTACCGGTTCGCCAAGGCGGAGCTGATCGGCCGGTCCTTTGTGGACCTGACCGCGGCCCAGGACCGGACCCGGGTGGAGCACTTCGTGACCTCGGGTCACGGCTTTCTGCCCCGGGCGATCCAGGTCCGGCGGGACGGCACCGAGTTGTTCGTCAATCTCCGGGCCTCTTACGGCACCTATCTGGGACGGCGGGCGGTGATCGTCGCCGCGGCCGACATCACCGAGCAGCTCCACACCGAGCAGCGGCTCTTTCAGGCGGCCAAGATGGCCACCCTGGGCGAGATGTCGGCCGGCGTGGCCCACGAGCTGAACCAGCCGCTGTCGGTTTTGGGGACCGGGGCCAACTACCTGGTCAAGCACGTGGACCGCCATGGTGCCGTCGAGCCGGAGGTCCTCCGCGAGGTGGCCGTGGAGATGGTCGGCCAGGTCGAGCGGGCGGCCCGGATCATCGGGCACCTGCGCGAATTCGGCCGCAAGAGCGACGTCGAGCGGACCCGGGTGGACCTCAACCGGCCCATCCGGGGGGTGTTCAAGCTGCTGGGCCAGCAGCTTCGGGTCAGGGACATCAAGGTCGAACTGGACCTGGTTTACAACCTGCCGCCCATCTGGGGGGACGCCAACCGCCTGGAGCAGGTGTTCATCAATCTGGTTCTGAACGCCCGGGACGCCATCGAGGAGCGGCGGGCCAAGGAGGGGGTCCGGGTGCCCGGGCTGATCCGGGTCACCACCACCCGGGCCGACGGTCGGGTCATGGCCAGCGTGGCCGACAACGGTCCGGGCGTACCCGATTCGGACAAGGACCGCATCTTCGACCCGTTTTTCACCACCAAGGACGTGGGTCAGGGCACGGGCCTGGGGCTGTCCATTTCCTACGGCATCGTCCGGGACTACGACGGGACGATCACCGTCAAGGACCGCCCGGGCGGCGGGGCCGTGTTCGAGCTGTCCTTCCCGGCCGCGGGTGAAGAGGACGACGGCCGTGATTGAGAACCAGCCCTTCAGCAAGCTGCTGCTCATCGACGATGAGCCGGGTATCCGACGGATGATGTCCCTGGACCTGGAGGCCGACGGTTACCGGGTCTCGGTGGCCGAGGACGGCGCCTCGGGCCTGGAGGCCTTTGCCCGGGAAAGGCCCGACATCGTCCTGACCGACATCAAGATGCCGATCCTGGACGGTCTCGAGGTCCTCCAGCGGATCAAGGACCAGAGCCCCGAGACCGAGGTCATCGTCATCACCGGCCACGGCGACATGGAATCGGCCATCAAGTCGCTCCAGCTGGACGCCTCGGATTTCATCACCAAGCCGGTCAACCCGACCGCCCTGGCGCTGGCCCTGAAGCGGGCCCGGGAGCGGCTGAGCCTGAAGACCCAGCTCCGGACCTACATGGACGACCTGGAGGCCCGGGTGACCGACGCCACGCGCCGGGTGCTGCAGGCCGAGCGGCTGGCCGCCGTGGGGCAGACCGTGGCCGGCCTGGCCCACGCCGTCAAGAACATGCTCGGCGGACTGCGGGGCGGGAGCTACATGGTCCAGGAGGGTCTGGACCAGGACAACCGGGACCTGATGGGCCAGGGGTTGTCCATGCTCAACCGCAACGTCCGGCGGGTGGCCGACTTCGTGAGCGACCTGTTGACCCTGTCCAGGCCGCGCCGGCCCGAGCGGGAGGCGGTGGACGCCGCCCGGCTGGCGGCCGAGGCGGTCGAGTGCCTGACGCCCGAGGCCCGGGCCAAGGGGGTGGACCTGGTCCTGAGCGGGGCGCCCGACGGCCTGGAGTTCTCGGCCGAACGAAGGCTGATCCTGGACGCGGTCCTGAATCTGCTGTCCAACGCCGTGGACGCCGCCGGCGAGGTGACCCGGGGCCGGGCGGAACTGGGGGTCCGGGAGCAGGGGGACGAGGTCGTCTTCGAGGTGATTGACAACGGTCCCGGGCTGACCGCCGAGGACCAGAAATGCATCTTCCAGGGCGTTTACAGCACCAAGGGCGCCGCCGGGACCGGCCTGGGCCTGATGGTCACCGACAAGACGGCCAAGGAGCACGGCGGGCGGGTGGAATACGAGGGCCTTTCCGGGCCGGGGGCGGTCTTCCGGCTGGTCCTTCCCCGGCGGGCGCCCGAAGGCGAGGGATCAACCGGGGCGGTTTGACCCCGGTTATTTGGCCGGGACCGACCACCTCGGTTCCGGACGGGAAAGGAGGGGCAGGAACATGGTTGGCTACAAAAACATCCTGTTCTGCACGGACTACTCCGAAGACGCCGACATCGCCTTCATCCACGCCGTGGACCTGGCGGAGCGGTACGGGGCCAAGCTGCACATCCTGCACGTGCTCCATTCGGGCCACCGTTACGCCCACTGGGAGACGGATGTGGGCCTGCCCATCGGCCAGGAGGAGTGGGCCAACCCCACGCCGGAGTTGATCGACCGGGTATCAAGGGCCGTCAAGGAACGCTACCAGGACCGGCTGGAGAACTTGGCCGACGTCACCTGGCTGGTGACGCCGGGGGTCCCCTTTGTCGAGATCGTCCGCTACGCCCGCGAGAACGACATCGACCTGATCGTCATGGGGGCCAAGGGCCGCAGCGAATTCGAGCCGACGTTTTACGGCAGCACCGTCGAAAACGTCTCCCGGCGGGCCCACTGCCACGTGATGGCCATCCGCAATCCGGAAAAGACGTACACCCTATCCGTGGGCTGAGGGAGGAACGAGACATGGCAAAAAGAGTGCTGGTCGTGGACGATGAACTGGACATGAGGACCTACATCGCCACGCTGCTGGATTCAAACGGGTACAAGGCCGAGGTGGCCGAGAACGGGGTCCAGGGGATGACCCAGGTTCGGGACAAGAAACCGTCCCTGGTCATCCTGGACGTGATGATGCCCCAGGAGTCCGGGATCAAGATGTACCGGGACATCAAGACCAACGACACCTACAGCGACATCCCGGTCCTGGTCGTCTCCGGCCTGGCCAAGAAGACCTTTCTCCACTCCCAGAAGGTCATCGACAAGTTCAAGCGCCAGAGCGTGCCCGAGCCGGAAGGCTACATCGAAAAGCCGCCCGAGCCCGAGGAGCTGCTGGGCGAGGTCAAGCGGATCATCGGTTAGGCGAGGACTGCCCATGGCGGAACAACAGACGGTCCCGGAGGCGGCCACGCCTCCTCTGGACCAGATGATCGTCCCGACGAGTGAATTTCTGAGGCGGGTCGAGGCCGAAAGCGGGGTCAAGGCCGGCGCCTGTTACGGGTGCAAGCGGTGCAGCAACGGTTGCCCGGTGACCTTTGCCATGGACTATCACCCCTACCAGGTGGTCCGGTACGTCCAGCTCGGTCTGCCCGAGCGCCTCGAGAATTCGCGCACCATCTGGGTCTGCGCCTCGTGCCAGACCTGCCTGACCCGGTGTCCCAACGAGGTCGATCTGCCCCGGCTGATGGACTACCTCAAGGAGACCGTGGTCAAACGGAAACTGCCCGTGGAGGAGAAGCGGACCAAGCTCTTTCACCGGCTCTTCCTGCGCGAGATCAAGGCCCGCGGAAGGGTCTTCGAGGGCTCGCTCATGACCCGCTACCTTATCCAGAGCGGGGCCATGTTCGGGCCCGAGGCCATGGCCAACGCCAAGCTCGGCCTGGCCATGTTCAAGCGGGGGCGGATGAAGCTGCTGCCCGCGGGGACCAAGGATCGGCGCTGGCTGAAAGGGGTTTTTAGGGACCCCGGGAGGAAGAAGTAGGTGCCCGAAGTCAGTTACTACCCTGGTTGTTCCCTGGAGGCCACGGCCCGGGATTACGAGGAATCGATCCAGGGCGTGGCCAAGCTGCTCGACCTGGACCTGGTCGAGGTGGCGGACTGGAACTGCTGCGGGGCCACGGCCGGCCACAGCCTGGACCACCGCCTGGCCCTCAACCTGTCGGCCCGGAACCTGGCCCTGGCCGCCCGGGGGCCCCAGCCCACGGTGGTGCCCTGCGCCCTGTGCTTCAATCGTCTGAAAAGCTCGCAGGCCGAATTGCTGGCCGACGATTCCCTGGTGACGGCGGAGATCGGGGCCCTGGGGCGTGACTATCGAAAGGTCGAGGTCATCGAACTCAACCGGTACCTGACCACCCCGGAGATGATCGACCTGGTCGAGTCCAAGAAGGTCATCGACCTGTCCGGCCTGCGGCCGGTCTGCTACTACGGCTGCCAGGGCCAGCGGCCGCCCAAGATCACCGGCAACCCCGAGGCCGAGAACCCGACCGGTCTCGACCGGCTGCTGAAGGCCCTGGGGTGCGACGTCCGGGACTGGTCGTTCAAGACCGACTGCTGCGGGGCCTCCCACTCGATCCCCCGGCCCGACATCGTCTTCACCCTGGTGGGCCGGCTCTACGAGCGGGCCCTGCAGGTCGGGGCCAACTGCCTGGTCACCGGCTGCCAGATGTGCCAGGCCAACCTGGACATGTACCAGACCGAGATCGCCGCCCAGCTGGGCCGGGAGGTCTATCTGCCGGTCTTCTACTTCACCGAACTGATCGGCCTGGCCCTGGGGGCCGACCAGACCAAGACCTGGCTGGGACGCCATCTGGTCAGCCCGGACGAATTGCTGTCCGCGGCCGGCCTGTAAGGAGAATCCATGAGTTCGCCCAAGAGCGGCAAGAGCGGCGCGGTCCTGGTGGCCGGGGCCGGCATCGCCGGGATGCAGGCGTCGCTGGATCTGGCCAACGCCGGGTACCTGGTCCACCTGGTGGACCCGGACGTGAACATCGGCGGGACCATGGTCCGCCTGGACAAGACCTTTCCCACCGGCGACTGCGCCATGTGCATGATCTCGCCCAAGATGGTCGAGGTGGCCGGGCATCCCAACATCAAGATCAAGACCATGACCGACGTCGTGGGCGTGGGCGGCGAGCCCGGCCGCTACCGGGTCCGGCTCCGGGAGCGGGCCCGGAGCGTCGATCCGGACAAGTGCACCGGCTGCGGCGAGTGCACCAAGGCCTGCCCGGTCCATAACGTCCTGCAGATACCCCCCCGGCCGGCCCCGCCGGTCCTGGAACCGGCCTGGGAAAAGGCCCTGGGGGAGGTCCTGACCGGACACGATCACCGGCCGGACGACCTGATCGCCATCCTGATCGAGGTCAGCAACAAGATCGCCTACCTGCCCCGGGCCGTCCTGTGGCACCTGTCCGAGCGGCTGGCCGTGCCCCTGTCTCACGTGTACCGGGTGGCCACCTTTTACGCCCAGTTCCGGTTCACGCCGCCGGGCAAGTATCAGATCAGCGTCTGTCAGGGGACCGCCTGCCACGTCCGGGGCAGCGGGCTGCTGCTGGAGGCCGTGACCCGGAAACTGGGGATCACCTCGGGGGAGACCACCGAGGACTTCATGTTCAGCCTGGAACGGGTGGCCTGTTTCGGGGCCTGCGCCCTGGCGCCGGTGGTGGTGATCAACGACAAGGTCTATGGGGCCATGACCACCCGGAAACTGGACCGCCTGATCGGGGATTTGAAATGAATTTCGAAGCTCTCAGGGAACGGGCCCTGGCCGAGTGGGGGGACTTCGTCCGCCCCGGCCGGCCCGGAATCATGGTCGGCTCGGGGACCTGCGGCCGGGCCGCCGGCGCCCTCGAGGTCATGTCCGCCTTTGGCCAGGAACTGAGCCAGCGGTCCCTCGATGTCCCGGTGGTCGAGGTCGGGTGCCTGGGGATGTGCTTCGCCGAGCCGCTGGTCGAGATCAAGGACGCCCGGGACCGGCGCGTCCTCTACCAGCGGGTGACCCCCAAGATGGTGCCCCGGCTGATCGAGTCCCTGTCCGAGTCGGGAGAGCCGGTGGCCGACCGGGCCCTGGCGGTGATGGACGATCAGGCCCTGGACGGGATCCCGGCCTTTGACGAGTTGCCGATGATCAAGCCGCAGGTCCGGATCGCCATGCGCAACTGCGGCCACATCGATCCGACCAACCTGGGCCACTATATCGCCCGGGGCGGTTATTCCTCCCTGGCCCGGGTACTGACCATGACTCCGGAGGAGGTCATCGACGTCATCGAGGCCTCGGTCCTCCGGGGTCGCGGCGGGGCCGGGTTTCCGACCGGGCTCAAGTGGCGCCTCTGCCGCCGGGCGCCCGGCGACGTCAAGTACCTGATCTGCAACGGCGACGAGGGCGACCCCGGGGCGTTCATGGACCGGAGCCTGATGGAGGGCGATCCCCACGCCATCATCGAGGGGATGCTCATCGGGGCCTGGGCCGTGGGCGCCCGGCAGGGGGCGCTCTACGTCCGGGGCGAGTATCCCCTGGCCATCGACCGCCTGAACCTGGCCCTGGCCCAGGCCCGGGAGGCCGGTCTGCTGGGCCATGAGGTGATGGGGGCCGATTTCGACTTCGAGCTCCGGCTGGTCTGCAACGCCGGGGCCTTTGTCTCCGGCGAGGAGACGGCCCTGATCAACTCGGTCCAGGGGAGCGTGGCCGAGCCCAAGCCCCGGCCCCCCTTCCCGGCGGACGCGGGACTGCACGGCCGGCCGACCTGCATCAACAACGTCGAGACCTGGGCCAACGTGCCGCTGATCATCGAGAAGGGGGCGGACTGGTTCCGGGAGATCGGGGCCGAGGGCAACGGCGGGACCAAGCTCTTCAGCCTGTCCGGCAAGGTCAAGAACACCGGCCTGGTGGAGATCCCCATGGGCACCACCCTGCGCCAGGTGGTCTATGACATCGGGGGCGGCATCCTGCGGGACCGGACCTTCAAGGCCGTCCAGACCGGCGGCCCGGCCGGGGGATGCATCCCCGGGACGATGCTCGATCTGCCCTGCACCTACGAGGGCCTGACCGGGGCCGGGGCGATCATGGGCTCGGGCGGCATGATCGTCCTGGACGACCAGACCTGCATGGTGGACATGGCCCGGTACTTCATCGAGTTCAGCACCGCCGAATCGTGCGGCAAGTGCATTCCCTGCCGCGAGGGCACCCGGCACATGCTCGACATCCTGGAGAGGCTCTGCCGGGGCGCCGGCCAGATGGAGGACCTGGACCTGCTGGAGAGACTGGCCCGGGGGGTGGCCGACGCCTCCCTGTGCGGCCTGGGGCAGAACGCCCCCAACCCGGTCCTGTCCACGCTCAAGTACTTTCGGCCGGAGTACGAGGCCCACATCCTCCAGCGCAAGTGCCCGGCCGGGGTCTGCCAGGCCATCATCCGGTACCGCATCGACCCGGAGGCCTGCACCGGTTGCGGGGTCTGCCGGCTCAACTGTCCGGTGGAGGCCATTGCCGGTGAAAAGAAGCAGGTCCACACCATCGACCAGGCGGTCTGCATCAAGTGCGGGGCCTGTCGCGAAGGCTGTAAGTTCGACGCCGTGATCGTCGAGTAGCCAATCGGGGAGCGCCTGATGGACAAAAAGACGTTCAAGTTATCCATCGACGGACGAGAGACGCAGGCGGCGGAGGGGACGACCATCCTCGAGGCGGCCCGTCAGCTCGAGATCTGGATTCCGACCCTGTGCAACAACGACGCCCTGGAGCCCTACGGGGCCTGCCGGTTGTGTCTGGTCGAGGTCGAGGTCGGGGGCCGGCGGCGGCTGATGGCCAGCTGCGCCTATCCGGTGGCCGAGGGGCTGAAGGTCTTCACCCAGTCCGACCGGGTGCTGGCCAGCCGGCGCCTGGTGGCCGAACTCCTGCTGGCCCGCTGCAGCCAGAACGAGGCGGTCCGGGAACTCTGCGCCAAGCTGGGCGTCACCGAGACGCCGTTCCCCGTGCGGGAGAAGGACTGCGTCCTGTGCGGACAGTGCGTGAGGATGTGCAACCAGCGGATGAGGATCGGCGCCATCAACTTCGTCGGCCGGGGTTACGACCGCCGGGTGGGCACCCCCTTCGGGGATCTGTCCGAGACCTGCATCACCTGCGGGACCTGCGAGTCGATCTGTCCCACCGGGGCGATCATGGCCCGCTCCTCCAGCGGACGGGAGCCCGTGCTGCTGGGCAAGGAGTTCAACGAACAGCTCAACTTCCGCAGCAACATCGACATTCCCTTCCCCTCAGCGGTGCCCCTGGTGCCGAACCTGAGACGGGACAACTGCATCCACTTCCAGATCGGTGACGACGCCTGCGGCATCTGCCGGGACTCCTGCCCGGCCGAGGCCATCGACCTGGACCAGACCGACCGGGAGACCGAGCTCGAGGTGGGGGCCGTGATCGCCAGCCCGGGGCTGGACCGCTACAACCCCAAGGTCCGCCCCGAACTCGGTTTCGGCCGCTTCCCCAACGTGGTCACCTCGATCCAGTTCGAGCGGATCCTGTCCGCCTCGGGGCCGTACCGGGGCGAGGTCCAGCGGCCCGGCGACGGCCGGCATCCGACCAAGGTCGCCTGGCTCCAGTGCGTCGGCTCCCGGGACAACAACAACGCCAATCCCTGGTGCTCGTCGGTCTGCTGCATGTACGCCACCAAGCAGGCGATCATCGCCCAGGACCATATCCCCGGCCTGGAGACGACCATCTTCTACATGGACATCCGGGCCTACGGCAAGGGCTTTGACCGGTACTACGAACGGGCCAAGGCCGACCGCGGGGTCAGGTACGTCCGGTCCATGATCTCCCGGATCGTCGAGGACCCGGCCACCGGAGACCTGGAGGTCAAGTACTTTGACGAGAGCGACCATCTGGCCGAGGAGACCTTTGACCTGGTGGTCCTGTCCGTGGGTCTCGAGCCCCGGGCCGACAGCCAAGAAATCGCCCGGATCCTGGGGGTGGAGGTCGATCCCCACCTCTTCGCCGGCCGGACCGGGATCAATCCCCTGCTGACCGCCCGGGAGGGGGTCTTCACCTGCGGCACCTGGCTCCAGCCCCAGGACATCCCGGACACGGTCGTCCAGGCCAGCGGGGCGGCGGCCGAGGCCGGGGCCTTTCTGTCAGACTCCCGGGGCACCGAGATCACCCCGGCCGAATATCCCCCGGAGAGGGAGGTCGAGGGGGACGCCCCGCGGATCGGGGTATTCGTCTGTCACTGCGGGATAAACATCGCCGGGGTGGTGGACGTGCCAGGCGTGGTCGCCTATGCCCGGTCCCTGCCCGGCGTGGCCCACGCCCAGGACTTCCTGTTCACCTGCTCCACCGACTCCGGGGACCAGATCATCAAGGCCATCCAGGACAATGATCTCAACCGGGTGATCGTCGCCTCGTGCAGCCCCCGGACCCATGAGGTCCTGTTCCGGGACACCCTGCGCCGGGCCGGTCTGAACCAGTACCTGTTCGAGATGGCCAACATCCGGGACCAGTGCTCCTGGGTCCACCAGGACCGCCCCGACCGGGCCACCGAAAAGGCTCAAGATTTGGTCCGGATGTCCTGCGCCCGGTCGAGGCTCCTCCAGCCCCTCCACCAGTTCCCCATGCCGGTGGACCAGACGGCCCTGGTGGTGGGCGGCGGGGTGGCCGGGATGACCGCCGCCCTGTCCCTGGCCGACCAGGGCTTCTTCACCCATCTGGTCGAGAAATCCGGCGAGCTGGGCGGCCTGGCCCGGAAACTGGCCAAGACCCTCGAGGGCTTCGACGTCAAGGCCTATGTCGGCGACCTGATCGACCAGGTGACCCACCATGGCCAGATCCAGGTCCACCTGGGGGCCGAGGTCTTCGAGACCACCGGCCACGTCGGCTCCTTCGTGACCCGGATCGGCAGCGGCGACAAGACCGAGAACCTGACCCACGGCGCCACGGTCATCGCCACCGGGGCCCAGGAGTACCGGCCGACCGAGTACCTCGGCGGTCAGGACGAGCGGGTCGTCACCCAGCTCGATCTGCATCAGGCCCTCCACGGCGAGGGCGATCCCCTGGCCGGGGTGGATAAGGTGGTCATGATCCAGTGCGTCGGCTCCCGGGAAGAGGGCCACGACTACTGCTCCCGGATCTGCTGCTCCCAGGCGGTGGGCAACGCCCTCCGGATCAAGGAGCTGAAGCCCGAGTGCGAGGTGACGATTCTCTTCCGGGACATCCGGACCTATGCCCTCAAGGAGCTCTATTACAAGCAGGCCCGCGACCTGGGGGTCCGGTTCATCCGGTTCGATCCCGAACTGCCGCCCCAGGTCGAGCCCGGCAGCGAGGGCCTGGCGGTCAAGGTCTTCGATCAGATCCTGAGGGAGTGGATCGCCGTGCCCGCCGACCGGCTGGTGCTCAGCGCCGCCGTCCGCCCGAGGGACGACCAGAAGGAGCTGGCCTCGCGCCTCAAGCTCCCCCTGGACACCGACGGCTTCTTCATGGAGGCCCACCTCAAGCTGCGGCCGGTGGACTTCGTGGCGGCGGGCTTCTTCATGGCCGGCGCGGCCCACGGGCCCAAGTTCCTCGAGGAGGTCGTGGGCCAGGCCAAGGCGGCCGCCTCGCGGGCGGCGACGATCCTGGCCCAGGAAGAGATGATGGTCGGCGGCGAGGTGGCCGTGGTGGACGCCGAAAGATGCGTCGCCTGCCTGACCTGCGTGAGGAGTTGCCCCTACTCGGTGCCCCGGGTCAACGAGGAGGGGGTGGTCTACATCGACCCGGCGGCCTGTCACGGCTGCGGCATCTGCGCCAGCCAGTGCCCGCGCAAGCTGATTCAGGTCCAGCATCACACCGACGCCCAGATCATGGCCAAGGCCGTCCAGTTCTGAGGCGAAAGGGGCCGCGATGAACGAGCAGACCTATGAACCGAAAGTGGTCGCCCTGATCTGCACCTACTGCACCTATACCGCGGCGGACATGGCCGGCAGCATGCGTCTCCAGTACCCGCCCAGCGTCCGGGTGGTCAAGCTGCTGTGCACCGGCAAGGTGGACGTGTTGTATCTGCTGGAGGTGTTCAAGGCCGGAGCCGACGTGGCGATGGTCAGCGGGTGCGAGATCGGCGACTGTCATTTTCTGGAGGGGAACCTGCGGGCCAAGGAACGGGTGGCCCATGCCAAACAACTGCTGGATGAAATCGGCCTGGGGGGCGATCGCCTGGAGATGTTCCACATCGGGGCCTCGGACGCCCCCAAGTGGGCCGAGGCGGTGACGACGATGACCCGGCGGGCCCTGGAACTGGGCCCGAACCCCTTGGGTCGGAAGCGGAGCGAAGTCCAGGCGGCGAAGGCGGCGGCATAAAGGAGGAACGAGGCCATGATCGTGGCTGAGCGCAAACCATTCGATGAGTTGACGGAGGCGGTCGCCCCCTTTGCCCGGGTGCTGGTCCTGGGGTGCGGGACCTGCGTCGCGGTCTGTCTGACCGGCGGCGAAAAAGAGGCGGGCATTCTGGCGGCCGAGCTGGACATCGCCTCCCAGATCGGGGATCGGGACCAGGTGTTCGAGACGGCCAGCGTCGAGCGGCAGTGCGACCGCGAGTTCCTGGCCGAGCTGGAGTCCCGGGTCGGCCGGTTCGACGCCCTGCTGTCCCTGGCCTGCGGCGCGGGCATCCAGTTCTTGGCCGAGAAATTTCCGGACAAGCCGGTCCTGGCCGGGGTGAACACGACCTTCATCGGGGTCAACGAGGACGTGGGCGTCTGGGACGAGAAGTGCCGGGCCTGCCGGGATTGCGTCCTGACCCTGACCGGCGGCATCTGCCCGGTGACCCTGTGTCCCAAGGGGCAGATCAACGGTCCCTGCGGCGGGACTTTGGGCGGCAAGTGCGAGACCGACCCGGACAAGGACTGCGCCTGGACCCTGATCTACGACCGGCTGGAACGGACCGGGCGGCTCGGTAACCTCGAAACCATTCAGCCGGCCCGGGCCCGGGCAGTGGCCAATCTACCCCGGCGCCAGATCCACGCCGCCTACCAACGGAGGTACAGCGCCCATGAGTAAGTTCCAGGAGATTCTGGGCCAAAAGGATTTCGTGGTGACGGCCGAGTTGGACCCGCCCAAGGGGACCGACCTGGGGGCGCTCAAGGAGACGGCCGGGAATCTTTCGGGCAAGGTGGACGCCCTGATCGTCTCGGACAACCGGAACGCCGAGGCCCGGATGAGCCCCCTGGCCGCGGCGGCGGCGGTCGGCGGCAACGGCCTCGAGGTGATCCTGACCCTGACCTGCCGGGACCGCAACCGGCTGGCCCTGACCTCGGACCTGCTGGCCGCGGCGTCCTGGGGCCTGGAGAACCTGCTGCTGGTGACCGGCGACTTCGTCTCCCTGGGCGACCATCCGGACGCCAAGCCGGTCTTTGACCTGGACTCGGTTCAGGCCCTGCAGCTGGCGGCGACCCTGGCCGGGGGACACGATCTGGCCGGGGGAGAACTGCTCGGGGCCAGGCCCTTTTTCACGGGCGCCACGGCCGCGCCCGGCGCGTCGCCCCTGGCGCCCCAGCTGATGAAGCTGCGCAAGAAGATCGCCGCCGGGGCCGGATTCATCGTCACCCGGCCGGTCAAGGGTCTGGCCGAGCTGCAGGACTTCGTGGGCCAGGCCGGATCCCTGGGGGTCAAGGTCCTGGCCGGGGTCGAGGCCGGCGAGGACCTGGACCCGGCGGCGGCCGGGGCCCTGTTCCAGGAGATCAAGTCGTCGGGCCTCGTGGCCGGCGCCCACCTGTCCGCGGCCGGCGGCCACGAGTCGTTGCTCGAACTGGTCGCCGCCTGCGGCCTGTAGATCGAAAGACGAGGAGGACGAGGTGTCCCAAAAGAGCGTCCTGGTGCTGGGTGGCGGCATCGCCGGAGCCAGCGCCGCTCTCGACCTGGCGGGCGAGGGGGTTCGGGTCCTGGTGGTCGAGCAGGACGATTTCCCGGGCGGCCACGCCGCCCGCCTGGCCTGCAAGGCGACCGACGACTGCCTCAAGTGCAACGGCTGCCTGGTCGAGCCGCGACTGACGGACCTGATGGCCCACCCGGATATCGACCTCTACCTGCGGACCCGGATCACGGCCGTCACCCGGGACGAATCAGGCTACCTGGTCACCCTGGAGCGCCGGCCGGCCTACATCGATCCGGAGCGGTGCACCGATTGCGGGTTGTGCCTGACCAAGTGCCCCCTGGCCGATCAGGGGGCCATTCGGCGGACGAACCTGGTCGGACAGCGGCCGCGCCTGGCCATCGATCCGGCAATCTGCGTCTATTTCCGCGACCGGCAATCGACCCTCTGCCGCGACGTCTGTCCCGAGGAGGCGATCCGGTTCGACCTGGAGGCTGAATCCGAGGCCGTCCGGGTGGACGCGGTGGTCCTGGCCACCGGGTTTCAACCCTATGACCCGGCCACCAAGCCCCGCTTCGGCTACGGACAGGTCCCCAACGTCATCACCGCCCTGGACCTGGAGGCCGGACTCAAGCGCGAAGGCGCGCCGCGGCGGCCCTCGGACGGCCTGACGGCCAAGCGGGTGGCCTTTATCCAGTGCGTCGGCTCCCGGGAGCGGGAGCGGAACAACTACTGCTCCCGGGTATGCTGCGGGTACGCCCTGCGCCTGGGCCGGGCCCTGCGGCATCGCTTCGGGTGCGAGGTGACCGTGTTCTACATGGACATCCAGAGTTTCGGTCACGCCTTTGACGAGTTCCTGGCCGCGGCCGAGGGGGAGCTGGAGCTGATCCGCCAGATCCCGGGCGAGGTCTGGCCCGGCGAGGACGGCCAGGTCCTGGTTCAGTACGTGGCCGACCCGGCCCGGGGGCAGACCTCCCGGCCGTTCGACCTGCTGGTGCTGTCGGTCGGCCTGGCCCCCAATCCGGCCAACGCGGCCCTGGCCGAGTGGCTGGGGCTGGGCCTGGACGAACACGGCTTCGTGGCCGAACCGGACCGGGAGGCCGGACCGGTGTTCCTGGCCGGCACGGTCGCCCGTCCCCTGGACGTGTCCGAGGTCGTGGCCCACGCCGGCCGGGCGGCCCGGGAGACGATTCGTTATCTGGAGGGAAAGTAAATGGCCACCGCACCGCGCGTGGGGGTCTTCTTGTGCCGCGGCGGCAAGACCCAGGCCGACGCCCCGGACTTCAAGCGCCTCCGGTGGACGGCCGAGGCCGGCGTCGGCGGAGGCAATGTTTACGAGATCGCCCAGGCCTGCCAGGCCGAAGGCTCCCGGCAGGTGGCCCGGCTGGTCGAGGAGGAGGGACTGACCGGATTCGTGGTCGGGGCCTGTCCCCTGGCCGGGCCGTCCGGCGACCGGAGCCGACCCGGCGACGGGATCTGGCTCGACCTGTGCTGTAAACCCGAGGGCGAACCGCGGGGATGCCAGGTCCATCCCGGGGCGGCCGCGGCCCTGGGGCAGGCCCTGGCCGCCCGGGTGTTTCGTCCCGAGATCCAACTCGAGACGCGGGGCGTGGCCACGGACGTCCTGGTGATCGGCGACGGTTACGCCGCCCTGACGGCCGCCGCCGAGGCGGTTCAGGCGGGCTACGGCGTCATCCTGGTCACGCCGACCAAACGGCTCGCCCCGCCCGAGCCCCTGTTCGGCTCGATTGCCGCCGAGCAGGGCGCCGCCCTGGCCAAGGACCTGGAGGCCGACGACCGGGTGACCCTCATCCGGCAGGGGCTGGTCCTGGGTCTGACCGGGTCGGCCGGCGACTTCACCGCCCGCGTCCTGGACCGCGAGGGACGGGAATGGGAGTTGCGGGTCGGGGCCGCCATCGTCACCCAGGGGCCGCCTAGCCGGCCCAATCTGGACGACCTGGGGCTGGATTTGTCCGACCGGGTGATCACCCTGAGCGACCTGTCCGGCCTGATCGGCTCGCCCGAGTACCTGAGGCGCCTCTTCGGCGAGGGGGAAGCGCCCCGGGTGGCCATCTGCCTGGGACTGGGCCGGGAGTATTTTCCGGTGCAGTTGCGGGCGGCCTGCCGGGCGGCCCTGGCCCTGCGGCAGAACTTCGGGGCCCAGGTCCACCTCCTGACCGGCAACGCCAAGGTGGCCGCGCCGGACCTGGAGGCCCTGACCCAGGAGGTCCGCCGGGCGGGAGGCCTGCTGTTCAAGTTCAGCGCGACCGCGCCCCTGGCCGAGGCCGAGGACGACGGGGTCGGCCTTCGCTTCCGGGACGAAATCCTGGAGCGGGACGTGGTCTTCCGGGCCGATCTGGTGGCCGTGGACGAGACGGCCGCCCCGGACGAGACATTCGAACGCCTGGGGGCGGCCCTGGGCCTGGCCGTGGGCCGGGACGGTCGCCTGCAGCCGGACAAGATCGGCGCCCTGCCGACCCTGACTCCCCGCGGCGGGGTGTTCGTCGTCGGCCGGGCCCGGCTCGAGGCCGACCTGGCCGGGGTGAAGGACGACGTCGGTCAGGTGGTCCAGAAGATCCGGGGCCTGCTGGCAAGGGGCGAGGTCGTCGTCGAGCAGAGCCGGGTCCGGGTGGACCGCCGGTTGTGCGCCCTGTGTCTGACCTGCGTCCGGGTCTGCCCCGAGGGGGCGATGGGATTCACCGAGCGCCGGCCGGCCAGCAATCCCCTGGTCTGCACCTCGTGCGGGA
The DNA here is from genome assembly GCA_964569795.1 of uncultured Desulfarculales bacterium. GTDB lineage: Bacteria > Desulfobacterota > Desulfarculia > Desulfarculales > JAHJDS01 > JAHJDS01. The sequence continues at coordinate 38,011 of CAZMVB010000017.1, forward strand.
CCTGCGCCGCCGAGTGCCCCATGGACGCCATCCAGGTCCTGGGCGACGAGGACGACCGCTTTGAGACGGAAATCGAGGCCGCCGGGGCGCCGGCCGCCGGCGTGACCTTCGAGGCGCCCGAGGACGAGGCCAGGGTCCTGGTCTTTCTCTGTCGCAACTCGGCGGCCAAGGCCGTCGAGGCCGCCCGGCTGGAAGGCCTGGCCTGGCCCGAGGGGGCCAGCTTTGTCGAGGTCCCCTGCGCCGGCAAGGTCGATCCGATCTACGTCCTGGACGCCTTCCGGGCGGGCTTTGACGGGGTCCTGATCCTATCGTGTTACCCGGACGCCTGTTACTCGCTCGAGGGCAGTACCTGGGCCGGTCACCGACTGGTCCATCTCCAGAACCTGCTCGCCGAGGCGGGTCACGACCCGCGCCGCCTGGCCGCCCACGGCGTGGCGCCGGTCATGTCCTCCGAGGCCCTGGCCTGGGTCGAGCAGATGAAGCGGGACGTGGCCGCCCTGGGGCCCAACCCGCTCAAGGCCACGGCCCGGACCCGCGAGTTCCTGCGCCGGTTCACCATGGCCATGGATGACAGCTTTACCCTGCAGGCCCAGGCGCTGGCCGGGGTATTCCGGACAATCCAAGGAGCATGATATGTCCCCACCCGTAACCGAGCCTCCGGTGGTCAACGAGCCGCCCACCGAGCCGATCGAGATCGGCGACCGGTTTTCCGGGAAACTGAACGTGGATCCGTCCTGGGCCGACGTCTGCCTGACCTGCGGCACCTGCGTGGGCGGGTGTCCGGTGTCCGGGGTGGACGGCCTGGACCCGCGCAAGGCCATCCGGATGGCCGCTTTGGGTCTGGAGCAGGAACTGATCGATTCCCGGTTCCCCTGGGTCTGCACCCTGTGCGGGAGGTGCGAGTACGCCTGTCCCATGGGGGTCAAGCTGATGGCCGTGCTGCGCGGGGCGCGGGGCCTCAGGGAGCGGGACAAGGTGCCGGGTCCGATCCACAAGGGCGTGGTCATGGACCTGGAGCGGGGCAACAACCTGGGGATTCCTCGAGACGACTTCCTGTTCCTGCTGGGCGACATGGGCAAGGAGCTGGAGGACGAGGGCTGCCCCGGGTTTTTTGTTCCGGTGGACCAGGAAGGGTCGAACATCCTGATCACGATCAACTCCAAGGAGCCGTTCGGCGAGCCGGACGACATGAAGTTCTGGTGGAAGATCTTTTACGCGGCCAAGGAGTCGTGGACGACGACGTCCACCAACTGGGAGGGCGTGAACTGGGGTCTGTTCTCGGGAGACGACGAGTCGTGGCAGACCCTGGTGGGGCGGATCGTGGAGAACGCGCGGAACCTGAAGGTCAAGACGATCTTGTACCCCGAGTGAGGCCACGCCTACTTTGCGACCCGTGTTGGTCTGCAGCGTTGGTATCCGGAGGTCTTCGAGGAGTTCGAGTGCGTCAGCGTCCATGACCTGCTCAAAAGATATCTGGAGGAGGGCCGGATCAAGGTCGATCCCTCGAAGCACCCGCAGCGGACGACGATTCACGATCCGTGCAACTACGGCCGGAAGTCGATGTTCAGTTGCGGTCAGGCGTTTTTCGAGGAGCCTCGCTGGATCACGCAGCAGTGCGTGAGCGGCGAGTTCGTGGACATGTATCCGAACCGGATGAACAACTACTGCTGCGGTGCGGGCGGCGGGGCGTGGGCCATGCCGTACAGCGACGAGCGGGTCTATTACGGGCGGGTGAAGGCCCAGCAGATCAAGGACACGGAGGCGGAGCTGGTGATCGCGCCGTGCCACAACTGCCGGGACCAGATCATGAAGAGCCTGACCAAGGAGTACGAGCTGCCGATCGAGACGATGTATCTGTGGGAGCTGGTGGCCGAGTCTTTGGTGATCGAGCCGTGGAGCGAGTCGGAGATCGAGGCGTCGCACGCGGCGCGTGACGCCCAGTTCGAGCGTGACGGGGTGGAGCTGGAGGACGAGGAGGAGTGGGAGCCCGAATAGTCGTCCCCACTATCTCCCATCCACCTATGAACCTCGGACGTCTATTATTTTGTAGTCGATTGCTTGTTAAATAAATGTGAGTCTCGGTTTACCTGGAATCCGGAATGAACTCCAGTAAACGGGCCACGGCGGTCTGGATCGCCCCCCGGTGGCGCTGGACCAGGGCCGTTGCGGCCCGGCCCCTGGTTTGGACCTCGTCCGGGTCGGACCACAGCCGTTCCAGGGCCCGGGCCAGTCGGGCGGCGCCGGCGACCTGGAGCCCGGCGCCCGTGGCCAGGAACTGGTCGCGTATCCGGGGAAAATTTTTCATGTTCGGCCCGAACAGGACCGGCACGCCCCAGGCGGCGGCCTCGAGCGGGTTGTGCCCGCCCACGCCGTGCTCGGCGACCAGGGTGCCGCCGACAAAGGCGGCCCGGGCCAGGCCGTAGGCCCGGGGCAAATCGCCCAGGTTGTCCAGCAGAATGACCCGGGCCGAGGGGCGGGGCCGGCCGGCCGAGCGCCGGTCGAGGGTGTAGCCGGCCCGCTGGATCACCAGGGCCGCCTCGTCGAACCGCTCGGGCTGGCGGGGGGCGACGACCAGTCTGCTCCGGGGACTGATTTCAACCAGGCGGCCGAAGGCCTCGAGCACGATCCGTTCCTCGCCGCGATGGGTCGAGCCGGCGACCAGGACCGGCGTCTCCGGATCGAGCCCCAGTTCCCGGCGCAGGGCCTCGGCGTCCGCGCCGGCGGGCCGGGCCCGGTCGTACTTGAGGTCGCCCGCGTCCACCACCCGGCGGGCGTCCACGCCCAGGGACCTGACCCGGGCCGCGTCCCCGGCCGACTGCATCAGGCAATACTCGAAGCATCCCCAGACCCGGGCCGCGAACCCGCCGAACCACCGCCAGACCCGGGCGGTGCCCGTTGACAGGCGGCCGTTGATCAGGATGGCCGGCACGCCGCGTCGTCTCAGTCCGAGCAGGAGATTGGGCCAGACGTCCGTCTCGATCAGGCCGAAGGCGCCCGGCCGGACCGTATCGATCAGCCGCCGCATGGCCCAGGGCATGTCCACCGGGGCGACGATGACGCTCACCCCGGGCCGGCCCCCGAAACGCCTTACCGCCTCGACCAGGCCGTCCCGGGTGCCCACGCTGAGCACCACCTCCAGGCCGGGCCTTTGGGCCGGCAGGGCGTCGATGATCGTCGCCGCCGCGGCGACCTCGCCCACGGACACGGCGTGGAGCCACACCGGGGGGCTATTGAAGGCGGGCAGGGGCAGGCGCTCCAGCCCCATCCGCCGGGTCAGGGCCCAGCGGAATCTGTCGCCGCGAACGGGCCTGGTCCCCAGGACCGGGCAGACCAGGAACAGGTAGGCCAGGGCCCCCAGGTTGTAGAGGTAATCCCCGAGTGTCAGGCAATAGATGGCGTTCAAATCACGGGTCGCCGCAACCAGGCGGCCGAAAGGGGGATCATTGACCGGCGGCCGCGACCGTGCGGCGCAAGATTCCGGCCCCGACCGTCTGGTCGTAACCCTATCCCCCTGGCACGACCTCAAGGCCCACGCCCACGGTCAACTCCTTCAGGCGGCCGTACGGCCCGCCGACGGGCGTGAAGGTGACGGTGCCCACGGTGCCGGTGTAACCGTTTTTGGCCCAGATCGTCGGCCAGGGGTCCACGACTGAATCGACGATGGAGCCGCCGATGCCCAGGGTGCCGCCGCCCACGGGCACGGTCACGGTCTGGGTCGAGCCGGTAATCGGGCCCGGTCCCCACTGAAAGAGGTCAGCGGTGAGAGCGCTCGTCCGGGACCAGGTGATCTTGACCTGGATGGGCTGGGTCACCATATTCGCTCCGCTGCCGTCGATGGTGATGAAATACTGCTGGTAGCTCACCACGGCGTAATCACCGAACACGGGCTGCATGAGCCACGTACGGGTGGCGGCGACACCCGAGGAGCCGTGGGCCGGCATGCCGGCAAAGGTGCCCGTGATCGGGACGCGGGCCTCGACCGTGAAGTAGGGGTCCACCGACATGGCCCGGGCCCGGTCCGCGGTGAGCAGGGTCGTCAGGACCGGCGAGGTGTAAACCAGAAACCTGCCCGAGGCGCCCAGGAAGCCCCGGCGGGTGAGGTGGCCCGGGGTCGATCCTCTGTCCTGTCGATCGTCGCTGTCCATTGCCCCTCCCGGTTTCACGCGTGGTGGATTAAGCGCAGCCGCCAGACCAGGCTTGATCCGGATGAATGCTGAAATGATAAATTATCGAGTTTTCTGTTTCAATATTTATTTCCACGGCGGCCAAAGTGGTCAGGACCGGCAGGAGGCAAGCCCAAAGCCGGTCCGTGGCCGCTCCGCGGTCCTGTCGATCATCGCCGTCCATCCAGTCCCCTGTCTCCTTTTTCGCAGAAGGGCCCCGGATTCCAGAATATTTTGGAACGGGCCGCTCGATCAATGATAGGGGAACAGGGAGACCGTTGCAACCCTGATTTCCCCAATGGTCTGAATCGGTCCCCGGCCGGGCCCTGACCGGACTCCCTGGCGGCCCTGACTCAGCGCCTCAAGGCCCAGCCCAGGAGCCAGGCGCGGGCCGCCCGGTCGCCCGGGGACAGCCGAAAACCGGCGGGCCGAGCCTGCCCCAGAAAGCGCTCGGCCAGGGCCAGTTGGATCCGCAGGCCGCGGCCCTGTCCGCCTCGTTCGAAGCGCTCCCTGATCCCCGGCCAATCGATCCCGTCCCCGGCCGCCCGCCGGATGAGGGTCAGGTCGTGGAGGTGTCTCAGGGGAAGCCGCCGGCTGCGCCACAGGACATGGCGGCTGGTACTCAGAGAGTGGAGGACGTTTTGCACGGCCTGATGGGCCAGCGACGGCCGGCGCAACCTTACCCCCTGGACCTCGAGCGGGATCGATTCGGACCGCATCTCGGCCGGGCTGAGGACGTCCCGGTACCTCTTGTTCACCGGCTCGGTGTGCAGCTCGACGGCGGCCTTGCGGGCGAGATGCTCCAGGGGCGGGAGATGATGGTGGTCATGATAGGGGTCGCCGGGCCTGGTCTGGAAATATCCCTGATACCCCAGCTTGACCAGGGCCAGATAGGCCTCCCGGGCGGCCTCGGCCGGAATCAGCAGGTCCAGGTCCCCCAGGACCCGGTCCCCGGGATTTTTGTACAGGCCGGAATAGAGGTGGGCCGCACCCTTGAGCAGGATCGGCTCGATCCCTTCCTCATTCAGGGCCCGGCCGATCTCGACGATCTGATCCGAGATGGCCTGGTTGCGCTGGGTATTGAGCTGGCGCAGGCCGGTCAAATAGTCATGGAAATCGACCGGAATCAGCTCGATCAGGTCTTTTTCCTGGAAAACCGTTAGCAGGGCCGGGGTGACCAAATGACGGCTGGAGATCTCGACGATCCTTTCCCAGGCGACCCTGCCGGAGGCGATCTCCCGGTCCAGGGCGGGTCTCCGCCTGCCTTTGGTTTGGTCCGGCCCCAGCAGGCGGCCCAGCAGACGGTAAACCTGGCGCGCGGTCACGATCCGACCACTCGGTGCACCAGGGCCAGGGCCTCATCCAGGGAGTCATAGGTCATCTCCACGGCCGGGGTGCGCCTGATCCAGTCGATGACCCGGGTCACGTTGTCTGGCTCCGAGGAGATCCAGGCCCCGGAGCGGACCAGACGCTCGAGGGCCTCGAGGCCCGACAGGTCGCTGATTCCGGACTCGGCCCCGGGCGCGTATCCGGGAAAGACCAGCGCCCGGGCGGGCAACAGGGCCGGATCGAGGCCGTCCGGCGAGGGCGGCGGCAGATACCTGATCTCGGCCCCGAACCGGTGGTTGATCGGCAGGTCGTCGATCTCCGGATAGAGCCCGGCCAGGAGCGCCCGGCCGCCCGCCTTGATGGCCAGGCCCAGGGGCAGGGCGGCCACCCGGACATCGACCCGGTCCAGGGCGGTGGTGTCGTCGCTCATGTACGCAAAACCGGAGCGGGCCAGGGCCGCGGCCAGGGTGGTCTTGCCCGAGCCGGCGCCGGCCGACAGGACCAGGCACTCCCGGGGCGAGGGACCGATACCGACCACGGCCGCGTGCAGCAGGGCGATCCACTCCCGGCCGGGGTGCAGGGCGGACAGGATTTCGCCCAAAAAGGCCGCCTTGAACTCCCCGGGCCGGTCGTTCACGGCAACCGTCCGGTCCCCAACCACCAGGACCGGACCGGACTCGGTCTGATGCAGATCCAGGGTGACGTCCGGCGCGGCGCGGCCCTCGATCCGGGCGTGGGCCAGCAGGGGGTCGAACTCGGCCTCCAGGTCCTCGGTGTCATACCGCACCCGGATCACCCGGCCCAACAGCCGGTAAACGCGGACCCGGGACGGGGCCTCGGCCGGCCGGACCGGGTCCGGGGCAGGGGGATAGACGAATTGCAGCCGCGGCCCGCCTCCGGGCAGGAGCCCCTCGGCCCGCCATTGATCAATGGCCCCCGAGACGTCCCGCTCGGCAATGTCCTGTGGGATCTGAAATGTTTCGGCCAGGCCGGCGGCCATCTCCCGGGGCGACCTTCCCGCGGACAGGCCCTGCCAGATGATCTTGCCGGTGAAGTTGAGCAGGAACAAGCGGCCCTGGCCCCGGGACAGGACCAGCCCGTCGTCCAGGGGGAGCGCCAGGATGTCGCTCAGGTCGTCCGGTCTCTTCATGTCATATCCATCCCGGCCGGCCCTAATAGGGCGCGATACGGGGTCCATCCTTTTCCAGCTTGGCCCGGGGCCAGAGGTGATAGGGTCTCGTCTTCCAGCGCTTGTGCAGCCACAACCACTGCTCGGGGCGGCGGCGGATGACGGCCTCGGCAAAGGTGTTCCACTGCTGGGTCACCCGGTCCACGGCCTTTCGCCGGTCCGGCTCGGGCCGGATGTCGAAGTGCGGCCCGACCACGAAGTGGTAGCGACCTCGTTCATAATAATTATAGACCGGTACGACCGGTTTGCCCGTGGCCAGCCTGATCCGGGCCGGACCGGTGTGGCTGCAAGTCCACCGGTTGAAGAAAAGGATGAAACAGCCCCGGTCGCTGTCCACGTCCTGGTCCGGCATCAGGCCCACCGTGCCCCGGTCGTTGATGGTCGAGATGATGTCGCCCAAGATGCCCCGGTTGGGCGTGACTCGGTGGCCCCACTGGCGCAGAATCCGCTTGATCACCAGGTATGCCATTTGGAATTCGAATTGCCGGATGACGATCATCGTCTCCCGGCCGACGATGGTCCCCATCAGGGCGTTCAGGACCGGGTGGCCGTAGTGCAAGGCCACCACCAGGCCCCCCTGCCGGGTCTCGTAGGGTGGGACGTTTTCCAGGCCGTGAAACACCACCTGTCGCCGGACCCGGGCCGGGGTCAGCCTCATCAGCCAGGGGATTTCCAAGATTACCTGTCCCCAGTGGCGGAAACAGTCCCGGGCCAGGGCCTGCACCTGGGGCTCGGTCAGTTCGTCGCCGTAAGCGAAGCGCAGATTCTTGCGGGTGATCCTCCGGAACCGGTGGTGCAGGCGGAAGACCAGACTCCCCAGGCCGCGGCCCGCCAGGCGCAGGACGGACGGCGGAAACACGCTCAGCGCCCTTATGGTCAGCCACGTCAGTCGATACGCCGCGCCGTCCAATGAAACAAAAACTCCTTTGATCCAGACGCCGGCCCGGCGGCGAGCCAGGGCCTGCTGGTGATCAATCCCCTGAACTCCAGCCTCCTGGACCGCCGGCTGACCGGTTTGCGGACCCGTTGGGGCAATCGAGTCGTGGCTCCACCACCGGTGGCCAATCTATTATTTACCGAGTCGGCCTCAACCGGTGAGGCCCCATTTCCGGGCCGTGTCCTTGAGCCACTGGGCGGCGCCGAAGAAGATCCGGACGAACAGGACCGGTCGATCCCGCGAGGCCTCCCAGAGCATGTAGGCCGCCAGTATCGAGAAAACGACGTTGCCCAGCCAGACCCCGACCACGGGCGGCAGGGTCCCGTCCTTGCCCAGGGTGAAGGCCGAGTTCATGAACAGGTAGTAAACCAGGAAGATGATGAAGGCGATGATCACCCCGGTGAACCGGCTCGAACCGCGTCCCTGGATGCCCAGGGGCACCCCCAACAGGCCCATGATCAGGCAGGCCAGCGGGATCGAAAAGACCTGATGCAGGTTGATCAGTAACTCGTTGTACCAGATGGTGCCCGGCCGGCTGCCCTTCAGGGTGGTCAGGAGCTGGCCGAGGGTCATCGCCCGCACGGGGACCCGGTTGCTCTTGTGGGAGGGGAGGATCTGACTCAGGATCAGCGGCTGGCGCATGCCTTTGAAGCGGCTGTCCGGGGTGACTCGAAAATCGCGGCTGACCTTGAGGATCTTGACGTCCCTCAACACCAGTAGAAATTTTTTCTCGATCCGCTTGACCCCGGAGTCGGTGGTCTCCCCGCCCACCAGACGCAAACGGCCGCGCTTGGCGACGATGGTCTGCTTGAGCCGGGGGTTGCGCTCGTCCCAGATGAGCACGTGGCGCAGAAACCGCCCCCCGCCCAGGGTCTGACCGACGTAGGCCACCAGATGAGGATTGACGACGTTGATCACGTTCGGCTTCAGGGCCAGCTCCGGGTGCTTCATCACGATCTCGACCCGCAGTTCCTCGGCCCGCTGGAGCCCGAGCGGCTTGAGCCACAGCGACAGCACCCCGGAGGCGAGCATGGTCGCCAGGCTGAGCACCAGCACCGGGGGCAGCATCTGCCACAGACCGACCCCCGAACTCTTGAGGGCGGTCAACTCGTTGTCCGATGACAGGCGGATCATGCCCAGCAGCACCCCCAGCAGGGTGGACATGGGCAGGACAAAGACCAGGAAAAAGGGCATGGAATAAAGCAGCAGGGACAGCACCTGGAGCAGGCAGTCGGGATTCTTGACCACCAGCTCCGTCAGCTTGACCAGATCGACCACCAGGAACAGAAAGGTGAACACCAGGATCGAGACCACGAACGGCGGGATGATCTCCCTGAGGATGTAGCGGTGATGAAGCTTGAACATCTATATTCGTCGGCTATCCGACTTTCCTCCAGTTCACTCCACTCCGGGCCCGGTCCGGTCGGATGGGGCGGTCAAGGCTCTTCGAACCCGCTACCCCCGGGCGCCGCGGGCCTGGAATTGGACCCGGACCGGGATCTCGGCCCCGAAGCCGAACCGAAACGACGGGGCCGCCTCGTTATACACCGGCGCCACGACGCTGACCAGGTCCTAGACCACGCCGGCCTCCTTGTCCGACCTCGCGTCAGAAATAATGATATCGCCTGGGGGGGGCCCTGGTCCACAAAAACACCGGACCAGAGTAAAAGCGCTGGCTCGCGGATTCCCGGACGATTGTTTCTGGCGGCCGCCGCCGGACCGGGGCAAATAGGCGGTCTATCTCGGCCGCAGGTCCCGGTCCTGGCCGGGATGATTCAGGGGGCGCGGTAAACGGCCGAGACCGCCTCCAGGGCACCGCCACCCAAGGACGCCCCCTCGGCCCGCAGGACCTGCTCCAGGGCGGACAAGAACAAGACCACGTTGCGCCGGGTGGATGAAAAGCCCATCAGGCCCGCCCGCCAGATCTTGCCGGCCAGGCCGCCCAGGCCGCCGCCGATCTCGATCCCGTAGTCGGCCAGGAGCCTTTGGCGCACCGCGGGTTCATTCACCCCCTCGGGCACGACCACGGCGTTCAACATGGGCAGGCGATATTCCGGGGCGACCAGCAGGGACAGTCCCATGGCCTCCAGGCCGGCCGCCAGGGCCCGGTGATTGGTCAGGTGGCGCTCGAACCGGCCCGCCAAACTTTCCTCGACGATCAGGCGCAGGGACTCGCGCAGGGCGAAGATCATGTTCACCGGCGCGGTGTGATGGTACTTGCGGGACTCGCCCCAGTAGTCGGCGACCATGGACATGTCCAAATACCAGTTGGGGACCTTTGTCTTTCTTTTTTTCAGGACGTCCATGGCCCGGTCGCTGAAGGACAGCGGAGACAGGCCCGGCGGGCAGGACAGGCACTTCTGGGTGCCCGAATAAACGGCGTCGATACCCCAGGCGTCGATGGCCACCTCGATCCCGCCCAGGGAGGTGACCGTGTCCAAAAGCAGCAGGGCCCCGGCCTCGTCGGCGATGCCCCGCAGGCCCTCGACCGGCTGCCGCACCCCGGTCGAGGTCTCGGCGTGGACCAGGGCGATGATCTTCGGTTTCACCCCCAGGGCCGCCCGGCGGAGGTCGTCCAGCTCCACGGGCCGGCCCCACTCGGCCTCGACCGTTGTCACCTCGGCCCCCAACCGGGAGGCCACGTCGCTCATCCGGGTCCCGAAGACGCCGTTGACGCCGACGACCACTCGATCGCCCGGCTCGATCAGGTTGACGAAGCAGGTCTCCATCCCGGCCGAGCCCGTGCCCGAGACCGGGATGGTCAGGGCGTTATGGGTCTGAAACAGGGCCCGGAGCAGGGCCTGGGTCTCGTTCATCACCTGCAGGAAGTAGGGGTCCAGGTGCCCGATGCACGGCGCGCCCAGGGCGGCCAGGACCCGCGGCGAGACGTTGCTCGGGCCGGGGCCCATCAGGATGCGTTCGGGCGGATCCAGGTTTTTCAGGTCGTCGATGCTCACGCCAAACTCCGATTCGTGGTTGTTCCAGGAAAACTTGTTCACTGACTCTGTTTGAGCCGGGCCGTCAGGTCTTCGTCCTTGAGGTTGTCCCGGCCGATGCCCCGGCGGCCGGCCTCGATCTCCTTGACCATCTTGACCATCAGGTCATTGAGGGGGGTCGGCACGCCCAGTTCCCGGCCGCGGCGGGTGACGTACCCGTTCAGAAAATCGATCTCGGTCGGCCGGCCCCGCTCCAGGGACTGGAGGCTCGAGGACTTGACCCGACGGTACTTGGCCCCGATGAGGCGGATGATCAGGCCCCGCCGGCGGCGGGCCAGCCAGCCGTCACCGGCGACGAACCGGTAATAATCCAGCTTGCCCCCGCCGCCGCGCTCGACCTTGATCCCGGCGGCCTGGGCCACGGCCATCATTTCCCGGATCAGATCCATGAACAGGAGCCTCACCCGGGCGATGGACAACAGACCCCCCAGGGGCAGCCCGACGATGACCCCCAGGGAGTTGATACAGGCGTTGATGACCAGCTTGGCGTACAGTTCGCCGATGATGTTCTCGGTGATCCGGCAGGGCTGGACGGCAAAGAGCATCTCCTGGACCAGTTGGAGGCGTTCGTCCAGGGGACCGTCCAGGTTGCCGATGACGAACTCGCCGGGCGAGGTGACCTCGAGCACCCCCGGGTCATGCATGGTCGCCCCCCAGGCCACCACCGCGCCGATGACCTTGTCCCGGCCGACGGCCTCGGCCAGCTCGTACTCGCAGATGCCGTTCTGGAGCGAGACGATGGCCCCGCCTTCACTGAGCAGGGGGGCCGCCTCCCGGGCGGCGGCCAGGGCGTCCCCGGCCTTGGTGGCCAGGAAGACGATGTCCTTGGGGCCGGTCAGATCGGCCACCTCCTTGACCGCCGCCAGCCGGACCTCGGCCTCGCCCTTGTGGCCGAAGATGTGAAAGCCGGGCAGGGCGGCCCGATCGACGATCTCCTGGCGCTTGGCCGCCACCTCGACGTCCCAGCCGGCCTTGGTCAGAAAGGTGGCCACCACCCCGCCCACGGCCCCGGCGCCGATAACGGCTATTTTGGCGTTGCGGTCGAACATCAAGAAGCCTCCCCCCACCTCGTATCCGGCACGGGCACCCGGGAACGCGCCACGAAATTGTCCCTGGGTTGAAAATTACAGGGCCGCGACCGCTCAGTCCAGTTTCGTCCCCTCGGCCCGGATGGCGTCAAGGTTGGTCTTGGCCTGGGGGGCCAGGGCCCAGAATCCGGTCAGCTTGTCACAGCCGAAGTCTGCGCACTGGGCGCAGTTGTCCAGGCCGCGCTCCCCGCCGCAGGCCCGGATGGCGCAGATGCGGCAGTACGAAAAAACCGGGTCCCGGTCTGAAAGGCAGCCCAGGCAATTGATGTCCTCGGGTTTTATGTCCACCTTGAACTGGTGGGACCACTGGGCGGCCGTGTCCGCCCGACGCTGGTCGTCGTTGTCCTTGGTGGCCAGATAGGCCGGACACTCGGTGCAGACCAGGCCGCAGTAAGAGATCATCCGGTCCATGTTCTCTCCCCCAAAAGGCATTGACGAAGTCTATCAGAAAAACCGCCGCGGGGGTAGGATCGGGCTCCGGATGTCAACGGCCAAAGGTTATCAATCGGGCCGACGACATCTCAAAAAAAATGACGCCCGGTAACAACTGCCCGAATCGATCCCTACTGATGACCAAACGTCCGACGCCTGGCTCGGCCCATCTTGCGACCACGTGTCTTCCCGGCCACCCCCAAGGAAAAAGGCCCGAACGGGGTGGACCGCCGGAAAGAAAGAACGGAAGTGGCCGCCAAGTGGATCCTGGTCTGAGATCTGGCGCCGGTCACCTGGTGGCCGGTGACTGTCCCTCGTGGCGCAGGGTGGCGAAGCACAGGGCCTGGTTGCGGTCCTCGACGTCAAGGGCGTTTTCCAGGCCGGCGGCGTCCAGATTGAGGTTGATGGCCTCCTTGGTAAGCCTCAGCCCCAGGGGATTCTTGCGGCACATGACCCCGGCCATTTCCAGGGCGGCGTCCTCGAGTCCCTCCCGGGGGACGATCCGGCTGACCAGTCCCAGTTCCAGGGCCGTCTCGGCGTCCATCATCTCGCCGGTCAGCAGGAACTCGTAGGCCCGGCCGGCCCCGATCAGCCGGGGCAGGAAATAGCTCGAGCCCATGTCCGCCCCGCCGAAGCCGACGTTGATAAAGGCCGCCCCGAACCGGGCGTCCGGACTGATGATCCGGACGTCGGCGGCCAGGGCGAACGACAGTCCGCCGCCCACCGCCGGGCCGAACACGGTGGCGATGATCGGCTGGGGGGCCTGGCGCATGGCCAGCAGCAGGCGCGACATCCGCTGCTGGAACCGGTAGAAACCCGGGACGTCCAGGTCCACCATCCGGGGCACGGCCTCTTTCAGGTCCAGCCCGGCGCAGAATCCCTTTTCCCCGGCCGCGCCCAGGATGATCACCCGGGTGTCCAGGTCGTGCCGGCGCTCTGTCCAAAAAACCTCCAGCTCGTCGAGCATGGTCTCGTTGATGGCGTTCAATGACTCCGGCCGGTTCAGGGTCAGGCGGCCGATGTGGTCCTGGGCCTCATACAGCAAGGTCTCCATGACGGCTGTTCCCCCCGTGATAAATTTCAGGTCAATTGGAAAAGAGGACGGCTTCGGGCCGCGGCAAGGCGGTGGTCTTAGAGTTCCTTGATCCCGGCCGCCAGACGGCGGACCTCGGCCATCACCCGGCCGAGGTCAAAGGTCTTGATGTCTCGGTCCTCGACCACCACCCGGCCGTCGATGATCACGTGCCTGACGTCGGACCGGTCCGCGGCATAGACCAGGTGGGAGACCGGATCGTAGAGGGGCGTCAGGTGGACCCGGTCCAGATCGACCACGATCAGGTCGGCCCGGCGGCCGACCTCGACGGTCCCGACCTTGTCGGCCAGGCCCAGGACCCGGGCCCCGTCCCGGGTGGCCATCCGCAAGACCTCCCGGGCCGGCATCTCGGTCGGGTCTTGGTCGGCCCCCTTGGCGTTCAGGGCCGCCGAGCGCATCTCAGAGAAAAGGTCCAAATCGTTGTTGGAGGCCGGGCCGTCCGTGCCCAGGCCGAGGGTCACTCCGGCCCGGCCGAGCATGGCCGCCTGTCCCACGCCCGAGCCCAGCTTGAGGTTGGACTCGATGCAGTGGGCCACGCCCACCCCCCGCCGGGCCAGAATCTCGGCGTCGGCCTGATCGACCCACACGGCGTGGACTCCGACCGTTTTCTTTGACCAGAAACCCAGGCCCTCGAGAAAGGCCACCGGTGACCGCTTATGCTCGGCCAGGGTCCGGTCCCGTTCGTCTTTGGTCTCGGCCACGTGGATCATGACCGGAAAACCCAGCCGGTCGGCGGCCCGCCGCGTTTTTTGCAAGGTCTCGGCCGAGCAGGTCGAGATCGAGTGGCAGAACACGGCCGGTGTGACCAGGGGGCTCTGGCCCGTCAGTTCCTCGCAGAACCTGACGGCCGTGGCCACATTTTGGGCCGGATCAGGCACGCCCGGGGCCGGAAAGTCGATGATTCCCTGGGCGCACATTGCCCGCATCCCTGACTCCATAAAGGCCCGGGCCGCGGCCCCCTCCTCGAAGTACGAGTCCGCGACCGTGGTCGTCCCGGACAGGAGACACTCGGCCGCAGCCAGCAGGGCGCACCAGTAAACCATGTCGGGCGAAACCCACCTGGCCTCGGCCGGGAAGATGTGCTCGCTGAGCCAGGTCTCGAGGGGCAGATCGTCGGCCAGACCGCGGAAGAGGGTCATGGCCGCGTGCAGGTGGGTGTTGACCAGGCCGGGCAGGATCAGGTGTCCGATGGCGTCGATGGTTCGGCTCGCCGGCGGGCGGGGTCCGTCATCGGCCTCGACCAGGACGATCCGGCCGTCCCGGACGCCCACCCGGCCCGGATCCAGGTCAATTCCCGCCTCGTCCAGGGCCAGCACCCGGCCGCCGGCCAGCAGCAGGTCCAGTCGGTCGTCAACGGTCATCCTTGCACTCTATGCCATTGGCCCGGGGCGTGTCACCCCGGAAATGCCGTGGCTGATCATGGGAGTTCAGCCCGGTCGAACCTGGGCCGGCCGGGCGGGTTCAGGCCGGCCTGATCTCCCCGGCGATGCTTCTGACTCGGGCCTTGAGCTCGCCTTCGTCCAGGTCGGTCAGGCGGCCGTTGGCGGCCAGGACCCGGCCGTGGACCATGGTCAGGACCACGTCCGATCCCCGGGCGGCATAGACCAGGTGGGAGACGGGGTCGTACATGGGGGTCAGGTGGGGCCGGTCAGTGTCAACGACGATCAGGTCGGCCCGCTTGCCCGGCTCCAGGGAGCCGATCTGGTCCCCGAGACCCAGGGCGGCCGCGCCGCCGCGGGTGGCCATGGCCAGGACCTGTTGCGCCGGGAGCCGGGTCGGGTCCAGCGAAAAACCCTTGGCGATCAGGGCCGCGGCCCGCATCTCGGAAAAAATGTCCAGATCGTTGTTCGAGGTCGGGCCGTCGGTGCCGATTCCGACGGTCAGGCCCGCGGCCAGCATGTCGGCCACGGGGGCGACGCCCGAGCCCAGCTTGTGGTTGGATTCGGGGCAGTGGGCCACCTTGACGCCGCGCTCGGCCAGCAGCCCGATTTCCTCGTCCGTGACCCAGACGCCGTGATCGATCAGGAGGCGGTCCGACAGCAGGCCCAGGTTTTCCAGGTGTCCGACCGGGGTCCGGCCGTACTTTTCCAGGCAGTCCTGGACCTCGGTCCGGGTCTCGGCCAGGTGCATGATCAGCCGGACGTCGTTGTCCGCGGCCATCTTCCGGGCGGTTTGCAGCAGTTCCGGGGAGCAGGTGTACACGGCGTGGGGTTCGATCGCCACCGAGATCAGGGGATGATCGCGCCAGGCGTCGATCAGGTCCTGGGTGTACTGAAACCCCTGGGGCAGTTCGCCGTAGCTGGCCGAGGGGAAGTCGTAGAGCACCTCGCCGACCACGGCCCGGATGCCGACCTCGGCCAGGGCCCGGGCCACGTCCTTGGTGAAGAGGTACATGTCGCCCAGACAGGTGGTGCCCGACAGCAGCATCTCGGCCGCGCCCAGGCGGCTGCCCTCATAGACCATCTCGCCGGTCAGCTTGGCCTCGGCCGGGAAGATGTGGTCGTTAAGCCAGGTTTCCAGGGGCAGGTCGTCGGCCAGTCCCCGGAAGAGGGTCATGGCCACGTGGGTGTGGGCGTTGACCAGGCCGGGGAGAATGACCCCCCAGGGAAAGTCCAGGACCTGATCCGCGGCCGGAGCCGCCCCGGCCGGAGCCGCCCCGGCCGGTCCGACCCAGGCGATGTCCGTTCCCTGGACCAGGACCGCGCCCGGGGAATGGACCGTGGCCGACCGGTCCATGGTCAGGACATGACTGCCCCGGATCAGGGTGGTCACGGGTCCCCCTT
Organism: uncultured Desulfarculales bacterium; assembly: GCA_964569795.1. Lineage (GTDB taxonomy): Bacteria > Desulfobacterota > Desulfarculia > Desulfarculales > JAHJDS01 > JAHJDS01. Next base: position 54,021 of record CAZMVB010000017.1, read on the forward strand.
TCACCGTCGCCCGGCCGCGTACACGGTCGTCCCCGCCCTCGGCGCCGGCCGCCGTCTGCCGGGGCGCGGTGTCGAAAACCGGATGGAATCGCGTGTCTTATTCCAGGCCCGCCCCAAAGGCCGGACCGTTTGGCCCGGCCGTAAACCGGCTCCCGCCCGACGGCGGACGGTCTGTCAGCGCTTCCGCTTGTGCCGGGTGCGGGCCAACAATTTGCGGTGTTTATGCTTGCGAATCTTCTTGCGACGTTTCTTGATGACGCTGCCCACTGGTTGCTTCCCTTTTCTCTCCTCGCCTATCTGCGCCGTATTTGGGACGTAAAGTAATCTTTATAGTCATAGAACAGGTCCGGTGGCAAGTAAAATCATCCGCCGCGCCCTTTTCCCGGCGCGGCGGACCGACCCGGGGCCGCCATCCGACTCAGGGGGTTAGATCGAGATCACCTTGTCGGCCAGTTGCATCGAGGTGACGATGTCGAGCATGTTGGTCGTCTCGCCGACCCGCTTCTGGTCCAAAACCCCGAAGTGGTTGAGGCAGGTACCGCAGACCAGCACGGTCACGCCCGCCCGTTCCAGGTCCTGGATATCCTCCAGGGAGGCGGACCCGTCGAGGGTCAGCTTGACCCCCGAGTTGATGAAGACCAGCCGCGACAGCTCGGGGACCATCTCCTTGAGGGTCAGCAGGAAATTCTTGACCAGGCCCCGGCCCAGGTCGTCGTCGCCCCGTCCCAGGCGATCGGCGCTGACCAGGACCATGATCCGGCGCCCGGCCGCCGGGGCGGCGCAGGTCAGATCGGCCGGGTCGGGCCCGGCGGCCGCGGGCGGGCCGGTCCTCTGGGCGATGATGGTGATGTCCGGGGCCTGGCCGCGGGTTTCGCTCGAAAAACCCTGGCCGGCCAGAAACCGGCTGACGTTCTGGACCGCGGCGTCATTGTCCACCCGGATGGAAAATTCGGTCTGGCCGGTCCGGTCGATGTGATCCCTGGTGGCGAGCACCGGGGCGGGGCAGGCCTGGCCCCGGCAATCGAGCGTCTCCATGTGTCACTCCCCTTCCGGCGACCGGTGGGTCGCCGGGTATCTGTCACGTTCGGTCAGGGCTCCACCGCCAGGGTCCCCGGCGGTCCGGCCTCGACCCGGCCGATGACCTCGGCGCATAAGGCCCCGTGCCGGCCGAGACTTTCCAAAAGCGGCGCCAGTTTTTCGTCAGGGACGCTGATCAGCATCCCGCCCGAGGTCTGGGCGTCGGCCAAAAGGTCCAGCTTCAGGGGGTCCACCCCCTGGGCCACGCCCATGACGTGGCTGCAATAATCGCGGTTCTTGAAGGTCCCGGCCGGGATCATGCCCATGCCCGCCAGTTCGGTTACCCCCTCGATGAGCGGCACCCGGCCGGCCTCGATGATCAGCCGGACCCCACTGGCCCGGGCCATCTCCAGGGCGTGTCCCAGCAGGCCGAACCCGGTGACGTCGGTCGCCGCCGTGATCCCGAGCTCGATCATCGCCTCGCTGGCCGGCCGGTTGAGGGCGGTCATGACCGCCACCATCGCCTCCACGACCGGGGCCGCGGCCAGGCCGCCCTTGACCGCGGTGGCGATGACCCCCGTGCCCAGGGGCTTGGTCAAGACCAGCGCGTCCCCGGTCCGGGCCCCGGCGTTGGTGATCACCCGGTCGGGGTGGACCAGGCCGCTCGCGGCCAGGCCGTACTTGATCACCGGATCGTCGATCGAGTGTCCGCCCACCAGCAGGGCCCCGGCCTCGGCCACCTTTTCCTGGCCCCCCTTGAGGATTTGGGCCAGGACCCCGAGGTCCATCCGGTCCACCGGGAAACAGACGATGTTCAGGGCGCACAGGGGCCGGCCGCCCATGGCGTACACGTCCGACAGGGCGTTGGCCGCGGCCGCCCGGCCGAACTGGTACGGATCGTCCAGGATCGGCGTGAAGAAATCCACCGTCTGGATCAGGGCCAGCTCGTCCGTCAGCCGGATCACCGCCGCGTCGTCGGCCAGGTCGCTCCCGACGATCAGGTCAGGGTGACTGACCGCGGGCAGCGTCGCCAGGATTGCCGCCAGGTCCCCTGGGGCGATCTTGGCCGCTCAACCCGAGGCCGTGGTCTGCTGGGTCAGGCGACGGCCGTTCTTGTCCGTGACCGGTTCCAGGTCCATCCTCCTGCGTTCCAGGTCATCCGATTCTGGCCCGCCCCGGCGGGGCGGTCAAATAGGAAAAACCGATCCCTTGGCCGGGGGCCATCGGGCCGGATTATTCGGCCAGCTCGCTGATGACGAACTCGAGCCAGGCCCGGCACAGCGGCGAGCAGGTCCGCTGGCGGTGCCACACGGCGTAGAACCGGCGCTTGAGTTCGACCCCGACCAGGCCGACGACGGCCAGGCCGCCCCGTTCGGCGTCCTCGGCCACGGCCAGCCTGGAGACCAGGGCCAGGCCCAGGCCGGCCTTGACGCCCTGGCGGATGGCCTCGGTGGAGCCCAGGTGGGCGACCACCTTGAGGTTCGCCACCTCGACGCCGGCCTGGCGCAGGGCCCGCTCCACGCCGCGGCGGGTGCCCGAGCCCACCTCCCGCTGGAGGAAGGGCTGACCGGCCAGCTCGGCCGGCTCGACCACCTCCCGGCCGGCCCAGGGGTGATCCGGGGGGACCACCAGGACCAGTTCGTCCTGGCACAGGGCCTCCGAGGCCAGGCGGTCGTCGTCCACCGGGGCCCCGACCACGCCCGTTTCCAGCTCGCCCCGGGCCACCCCGTCCACCACCAGGTCGGTGTCGCCGATGATCAGCCGGACCATCACCTCGGGATATTGCTCCCGGAAACGGCCCAGCAGGGCCGGCAGGACATATTGCCCCGGGATGGTGCTCCCGCCGCAGACCAGTTCCCCCCGCATCTGGCCCACGAACTCGTCAATGGCCATCATCGCCTGGTCCCGCTGGGCCAAAAGGCGACAGGCGTGATCGTACAGGATCAGTCCGGCCCGGGTGGGGGTCACCTCCCGGCCCAGGCGGTCCAGCAGCTGCACGGCCAGCCTTTCCTCCAGGTACTTGATGTGCCCGCTGATGGTCGGCTGGGACAGCAGAACCTCCTCGGCGGCCCGGGAGAAGCTCTTGTGGTCCACCACCTTGACAAACACTTCCAGTCGTTTTAAGTCCATGTGTGTGTCCTGCGGCCTTTGTTATTGAAAAATTTTATACCAGGGATCGAAATAAATGTCAAGCAGATCCGCAGGACCAAAGGGGGGGAAGGACGTTTAATTTGCACTAAAACCGACAAAAATGTGCATCGGCCGTCAATCTGTGATACAAAAATGTAGGAATTCCATCCGGGGGGAGTGTCTGTCCGACATGATAATCAGTTATTTCAATATATTAAACCTTTGGCACGGCGGTTGCCAATAAGCATGAAGACCGCCCTTGCCCCGGAGGGAACGCCGGCCGCGGCCAGGGGTCCGGGACAGGTCGAGTCAATGACAGGCATTTGCGGGGCCCAAACTGGAAGGTGAAGGTCGAGCCCCGTCGTCTTCTGAGGAGGTCATGTATGAAGAAGATCGAGGCCATTATCAAGCCGTTCAAGCTGGACGAGGTCAAGGAGGCCCTGACCGAACTGGGAGTACGGGGCATCACCATTACCGAGGTGAAGGGTTTCGGCCGCCAGAAGGGCCACAAGGAGATCTACCGCGGGGCGGAATACGTGGTCGATTTTCTGCCGAAGATCAAGCTGGAGGTGGTGGTGGGCGACGACCTGGCCGACCGGGTGGTCGAGGTCGTGGCCGAGGCGGCCAAGACGGGCAAGATCGGCGACGGCAAGATTTTCGTGGGCGACGTGGCCGAGGTGATCCGCATCCGAACCGGCGAGCGCGGAGAGGACGCCGTCTGAGGTTTTCTTGGCTGTGGCATCGATCGGGGGGGGCGGACCGGACTTCGTGCGGGCCCACCTGGCCGGCGCAACCGGCCGGGCGGTGGTTCGCCGTCGGTCCGACTGGATGGACGAACGCCTCCGTCATCTCTTCACCGAGGTGGTCGGCCCGGAGGGAGGGGCCGGTCTGGCCCTGGTCGCCCTGGGCGGCTACGGGCGCCGGGCCCTGTGCCTCCACTCGGACGTCGATCTCCTCCTGCTGCACGAGAACCGGCAGCGCAAGCGGCTGGCCGAGCTGACCCAGGCCATGTTCTATCCCCTCTGGGACTCCGGCTTGGAGGTCGGTCACGCCGTGCGCACCGTGGGGCAGTGCCTGGACATCGGCGCCAAGGACTTCCAGGTGCTGATGTCCATGGTTGACGCCCGGCATCTGGCCGGTGACGAGTCGCTGTCGGCGGCCCTGTGGACCAAGCTGCGGGACCGACACCGGTCCCCGGGGCGTCGTCGGGGGTTTTTCGAGAAAGTGCTGGCCTCGGTCAAAAAACGGCGGGAGACCTACGGCGACTCGCCCTATCTGCTCGAGCCCCACGTCAAGGAGGGCGAGGGGGGCCTCCGGGACATCCACGCCGTGAACTGGATCGGCCGGATGTGCTTTGACAGCCGGGAAATCGCCGACCTGGTCAAGGCCGGCCTGATGCCGCCCGAGGCCGAGGACGCCCTGGGCACGGCCCAGGATTTTCTGTGGCGGGTCCGCAATCACCTCCACTACCTGGCCGGCGACCACCAGGACCGGCTCAATTTCGAGGTCCAGCCGGCCGTGGCCCGGTTTTTCGGGTTGGCTGACCGGGGCGCGGTCAGCGCGGTCGAGGCCTTGATGCGGGCCTATTACCAGCACGTCTTCGCCGTGGCCTGGATCGTGGACGCCTTTCTCGACCGGGGCGAGGCCGAGTTGTGGCCCCAGGGCCGGAAAAAGGCCCGGCGCCCGGCCCCGCCGGCCGGTTTCGTGCTCAAGGCCGGACACCTGGATTTCGCCCGTCCCGAGGAGATCGCCGGCCGGCCGTCCCGGATGATGGAACTCTTCGCCGTGGCCGCCGAGCTGGACCTGCCCCTGGCGGCCAAGGCCCTCCAGACCATCCGGGACCACCTCCACCTGGTGGACGACGACTTCCGGACCGGGTCGCAGGAGAACGATTACTTCTGGCGTTTCCTGAGGGCCCGATGGTCCTCGCCGGACCTGCTCCGGGCGATGCACGGCGTGGGGCTCCTGCCCCATTTCCTGCCCGAACTGGAGCCGACCGTGGCCCGGTCCCTGCACGACGCCTATCACGTTTACACCGTGGACGTTCACCTGATCCAGACCGCCTGGGTCCTCAAGACCATGGCCCAGGGCCAGGCCGACCCGGAACGGGGCGGGCGCTTTTCCGACCTGTTGGAGGAGGTGGACCGGCCGGAACTGCTGTTTCTGGCCGGGCTGATCCACGACGTGGGCAAGGGCCAGGGCCCGAACCACGCCGCCCGGGGCGCCTCCTTGGTCTGGACCATGGGCGCCCGGCTGGGGCTGACCGGCGACGAGACCGAGGCCCTCAAGTTTCTGGTGGCCGAACACCTCCTCCTGACCGACCTGGCCACCTCCCGCGACCTGAGCGACGAGCGGCTGATCATCCACACCGCCCGGCGCGTCCGCTTCACCGAGTGGCTGACCATGCTGCTCCTGCTGAGCGTGGCCGATTCCCTGGCCACCGGTCCGGAGGCCTACAGCCCCTGGAAGGCGATGCTCCTTCAGGAGCTGTACGTCAAGGTCCGCCACATCCTGGAGCACTCGGACCTGGCCAGCCCCATGGTCCTGAACCACGTCGCCGAGATGCCGGGCAAGGTGGCCGCCATCCTGGCCGACGAGTTCTCGCCCGAGGACATCGACCGGTTCCTGGAACCGATGACCGACCATTACCTGGCCGCCGTCTCCCCGGAGACGGTGGCCGAGCACATCCGGGTCGAATCCCGGCTCAAGAAGGGGGACCTCATTTTCACCTGGCGGGAGAGGCCCCAGCGGGACACCTGCGAGGTGACCATCTTCACCCACGACCGGCCCGGGCTGTTTTCCCAGATGGCCGGGGTGTTGACCCTGCACGACATCAACATCCTCGAGGCCCAGGCCTTCACTCGGGATAACGGCGTCGCCCTGGAAATCTTCCAGGTCGATTACCCCCTGGACCGGGCCTACCTGGACGAGAAATGGGACCGCGTCCGGGCCGACGCCCGGCGGGTGGTCTCCGGCCGGCTGTCCCTGGAGTACCGCCTGGCCATGAAGACGCCCGCCCGGCGCCTGGTCCGGCCGGGGACGCCGCTCAAGCCGGTCCGGGTCATCGTCGATCCTGAGACCTCGGACTTCTACACCTTGATCGAGGTCACGGCCCACGACCGGCTGGGCCTGCTCTACGACATCACCCGGATCCTGTTCGGCCTGCAACTGAGCGTGCATCTGGCCAAGGTGTCCACCCGGGTGGATCAGATCCATGACGTGTTCTACGTCGTCGATTTTTTCGGCCAGAAGGTTGACGACCCGGAACAGATCGCCGAGATCCAGGCCGCCCTGGGTTTTCGACTGGCCGAACGAGAGGGGTAACGCCCGGGGCCGGCTCGGGCCCCGCCTGACACGACTTCTGAGGAGAGGAAAAATGACGGTAAAAGAGGTTTTGGAATTCGCCAAGAAGAAAGAGGCCGTGATGGTGGACATGAAGTTCATGGACTATCCCGGTCTGTGGCAGCACTGCACCTATCCGATCAGCGAGCTCAACGAGGGGGTCTTCGAGGACGGCTTCGGCTTTGACGGCAGCTCGATCCGGGGCTGGCAGCCGATCCACGCTTCGGACATGCTGATCGTCCCCGACCCGGCCACGGCCATGATGGACCCGTTCACCCAGTTTCCGACCCTGTCCATGATCTGCAACATCGTCGATCCGATCACCAAGGAGAAGTACTCCCGGGACCCGCGCTACATCGCCCAGAAGGCCGAGGCCTACATGCAGTCGGCCGGCATCGCCGACACGGCCTACTTCGGCCCCGAGGCCGAGTTCTTCATCCTGGACGACATCCGGTTCGACCAGAATCAGCGGGAGGGCTACTACTACGTGGACTCGATCGAGGGCCGCTGGAACTCGGGCCGGGATGAATGTCCCAACCTGGGCTACAAGCCCCGCTACAAGGAGGGCTACTTCCCGGTCTCGCCGACCGACAGCCTGATGGATCTGAGGACCGAGATGTGCCTGATCATGGAGCAGTGCGGCATCGCCATCGAGGCCCAACACCACGAGGTGGCCACCGCCGGCCAGGGCGAGATCGACATGCGCTTCGCCCCGCTGTTGGAGATGGGCGACAAGCTGATGCTGTTCAAGTACATCATCAAGAACGTGGCCAAGCGTCACGGCCGGACCGCGACCTTCATGCCCAAGCCGGTCTTCATGGACAACGGCTCGGGGATGCACGTCCACCAGAGCCTGTGGAAGGGCGGCAAGCCCCTGTTCGCCGGGGACCGTTACGGCGGCCTGTCCGAACTGGCCCTGTACTACATCGGCGGCATCCTCAAGCACGCCCGGTCCCTGTGCGCCTTCACCAGCCCGACGACCAACTCCTACAAACGGCTGGTGCCGGGCTACGAGGCCCCGGTCAATCTGGCCTACTCCAGCCGCAACCGCTCGGCCGCGGTCCGGATCCCGATGTACAGCCCCTCGCCCAAGGCCAAGCGGGCCGAGGTCCGCTTCCCCGATCCGTCCTGCAACGGCTACCTGGCCTTCTCGGCCATGCTCATGGCCGGCCTGGACGGGATCGAGAACAAGATCGATCCGGGCGAGCCGCTGGACAAGGACATCTACGCCCTGTCCCCCGAGGAACTGGCCGAGGTGCCCTCGACCCCGGGCTCGCTGGACGAGGCCCTGGCGGAGCTGGCGGCCGATCACGACTTCCTGCTCAAGGGCGACGTGTTCACCCGGGACGCCATCGACATGTGGCTCGACTACAAGCGGACCAACGAGGTGGATGCCCTGCGTCTGCGGCCGCATCCCTACGAGTTCGCCCTGTATTACGACTGCTAGCCTGGCGGCCCCTGATTGGCTGGACGCTCGACGGGAGCAGCTCTTGCCGGTTCGGCCCACCTGTGGTCCGGTCAAAGGTCAACTGGTTCGGGCCGAACCGCCAAGAACGTAGCATGACCATTGTCGCCTCAATTGGTGGACGAAAAACCGGGGCGAAGACGACTGCTGGGCCGCCGCCGGCGGCCCGGGGGGGACGGTCGTGGCCATAAGACCGATGCCGGTCAGCCATCCTCCGCCGGAGGCCCTCCGCCGCCTGGCCGAGGTGCTGGAGGCCCTGACAGAAGACCAACGGGCGGCCCTCACGGCCGATGAAACGGCCGGGGGGGCCCTGGTCCGGGTCTGCGCCGCGTCGCCGGTGCTGGGGCGCCACCTGGCCGTCCGGCCGGACTGGACCCGGGAGCTGTTCGTCGAGTCTGGCTTTCGGCGGCCGACCGACCCCCGGGCCCTGGCGGCCGAACTGTCCGGCCCGGTGGCCTCTGCCGACGAGTCGGCGTTTTCGGCCCTGTTGCGGGAGACGGCCCGCCGGGAGATGGTCCGGATCGCCGCCCGGGACCTGTCCGGCCTGACCCCCCTGACCCCCCTGACCCCCCTGACCCCCCTGACCCAGACCTGCGCCGCCCTGTCCGACCTGGCCGAGGCGGCCCTGGCGGCCGCCGTGGCCCAGGGGTTCGCCCGGCTGACGGCGGTCCACGGCCCGCCGCCCGGCCTGGCCCCGGACCGGACCGGATTCGTGGTCCTGGGCCTGGGCAAGCTGGGGGGACGGGAACTCAATTTCTCGTCGGACGTGGACCTGGTTTACCTGTTTCAATCCGACGAGGAGCAGCCCGACGCCGTGACCGCCGGGCCCCAGGCGGTGAGCGTGGCCCGGTTCTACGACGCCCTGGGCCGGTTCGTCACCCGGGCCCTGGGCGAAGTGACCGACCGGGGCCTGGTCTTCCGGGTCGATCTGGACCTGCGGCCCGGGGGCAAGGACGGCGCCCTGGTCCAGAGTCTGGCCGCGGCCGCGGCCCATTACCTGTATCACGGCCAGGGCTGGGAGCGGATGGCCTGGCTCAAGGCCCGGCCCGTGGCCGGGGACCTGGACCTGGGGGATCGGCTGATCGAGGATCTGACCCCCTTCATCTTCCGCCGGTCGCTGGACTTCACCGCCCTGGAGGAGATTCGGACCCTCAAGGGAAGGCTGGAGGCCCGGCGGCGCGGCCCGTCCGAAGGGGGGCTGAACCTCAAGCTGGACGCGGGCGGCATCCGGCAGATCGAGTTCCTGGTCCAGACGCTGCAGATCATCTTCGGAGGGCGGATGCCCGAACTGAGGCGCCGCGACACCCTGGGCGGCCTGCGCGCCCTGGCCGACAGCGGGCTGATCGACCTGGACACGGCCGAGAAGCTCGGGGCGGCCTACGAGTTCCTGCGCCACCTGGAGCATCGGCTCCAGATGGTCCGCCTGGGCCAGACCCAGGTCCTGCCCCGGCGGGAGGACGAGCTGGCCGGCCTGGCCCAGGCCATGGGCTTCGGCGGCCCCCGGCCGGCGGCCGAGATGACCTCCGAGCTGAAGGGGCACCTGGCCGCGGTCGCCGGCCGGTTCAAAAACCTCCTGGCCGGACCGGGGGAGCCGACCGCCGGGACCGGCGAGCGGGAGGAAGACCTGTCCGGTCTGGATCCGGACCGGCTGCGCCAGGCCCTGGCCCGGCTGGGCTACGCCCAGCCCGAGGCGGCCCGGGACCGGCTGGGCCGGCTGCTGGCCGACCGGGTCCTCATGACCCAGGATCAACAGCGCCAGGGCGTGGTCAAGCGCGTGGTCAACTCGCTGGCCACCGGGCTGGCCCACGCCCCGGACCCGGATCGGGGTCTGGCCACGGCCGCCCGTTACCTGGAGGCGGTGGGCCGGCGGACCGGACTGTACGTGCTCCTGTTCGAAAATCCCGACGTGCTGAACCTGCTGGCCCGGGTCTTCGGCACCAGCGCCCACCTGTCGGGCCTGCTGATCAAGAACCCGGGCCTGCTGGACGCCCTGATCGACCCCCGGTCGGGCGTGGTCAAGCGCCAGAAGCGGGAGCTGCAGCGCGAGTTGAGACAGCTGCTGGCCCGGGCGGCCGATCCCGAGGAGTCCATGGGACTGCTGCGGCGGTTCATCAACGACGAGCGGCTGCGCATCGGGGTCCGCGACCTGATGGGCGATTTGGCCTTGCCCATGGTCGCCGGACAGACCACCCATCTGGCCGAGGTGGCCCTGGAGGCGGCCCTGGGGATGGCCCGGGAGGCGGTCGGCCGGGCCGGACACCGGGTCCCGGCCATGTCCGTGCTGGGCCTGGGCAAGCTGGGCGGGGCCGAGATGGGGCACGTGTCCGACCTGGACGTCCTGTTCATCTGCCGGGAGAATGACCCCAACGTCGTCGAGACCGCGGTCCGGGTCTCCCAGCGGCTGATCACCATTCTCAGCCTGGCCTTGCCCGAGGGTCCCGGTTACGAGTTGGACGCCCGGCTGCGGCCCTCGGGGACCTTCGGACCCCTGGTGGTCAGTCTGGACTCGTTCGTGCACTACCATCGCACCTCGCAGCCCTGGGAGCGGCAGGCCCTGATCAAGCTCCGGGTGGTGGCCGGCAACCGCCCCCTGGGGGCCCGGGTGGTCGAGGCGGCCCACGAGGTGGTTTACGGCCCCAGCGCCAGAATGGAACCGAAGATGTTGGCCCAGCGGATTCACGAGCTGCGGGGCCGGATGGTCGCCGAGCGGGGCCGGGCCGCGGCCGGCCGGTACAACCTGAAACTGGGCTGGGGCGGCCTGGTGGACGTTGAGTTTCTGGTCCAGTACCTCCAAATGCTGCACGGCGGCCGGGAAAAGGGGCTGCGCACCCCCCACACCCGCCGGGCCATCCAGGCCCTGACCAGTCGCGGGTTCCTGGCGCCCAAGACCGGCCGCCGGCTGGCCGCGGACTTCCACTTCCTGCGGGTGTTGGATCAGCGGCTGCGGCTGATCACCGGCCGGGGCGGCGACGCGGCCGTCTATGACGGCCGGGAGATACGTCAGGCGGCCCGGCTGGGCGGCGAGCTGGAGGGGTGCGACGAACTCAAGGTGGACCGGGTGCTGGGTCGGGTGTCCGGACTCTACCGCCGGGTCCTGGGGGTGGCCGGTTGACGAGTGTCTTTCTTGGCCTCAACAACCTGCTTGCCCCTCTTGCATGGTTTTGTTATATTTCAAAACTTGGCCCCTGGCCGCGGGCGGCCGGGGTTCGAGGCGGATAAAACTCGAGGCGGTTTTGATGAGAAGATCGATGCCGAAAAGGAGCCGGTCGGAAGAGGCGCTGCGCCTGGTGGTGTTCGTCTGCGCCAACTCGAACCTGGCGGAAAAGCTGTCCGAACCGCGTCCCGAGGTGGCCATCCGTCCGGTGGAACTGCCCTGCTCGTCCAAGACCGAGGGGCACGTCCTGATGCGGGCCTTTCAGAACGGGGCCGCCGGGGTGGTCCTGGCCGCCTGTCCCAAGGGGCAGTGCCGGTTCATCGAGGGCAACCTCCGGGCCGAGAAGAGGATCGGCCGTCTGAAGAAAATTATGGCCGAGGTCGGCCTGGAACCGGAGCGGCTGCGGATCATCTTCGCCGACGGACCGGACCCGGCCGGGGAGTTCAGCGACTTCGTCTCGAAAATCGTGGACCTGGGACCGTCCGGGGTCCGGCCGTGACCTGCGGCCCAACCACGGAAGGAGCGGCGCGACCGAGATGAGCGGACCGATCGCCATCGTCGATTACCGGGCCGGGAACCTGACCTCGGTCGCCCGGGCCCTGGACCACCTGGGCTCCAAGGGCCGGGTGACGGCCGATCCGGACGAGGTGAGGGCGGCCGAGCGGGTCATCTTTCCGGGCGTGGGCGCGGCCGGGGCGGCCATGGCCGACCTGACCGCCAGCGGCATGGCCGCGGCCATCAAGGATTTTTTTGATTCAGGCCGGCCGCTGCTGGGGATCTGCCTGGGGACCCAGATCGTCATGGACTGGTCCGAGGAGGACGGGGGCACCGAGTGCCTGGGCCTCATTCCGGGCCGGGTCAGGCGTTTCCCGGTCGAGTACGCCGGACAAAGGCTCAAGGCCCCGCACATGGGCTGGAATCGCATCCGGGCCAAGAGAAACCACCCGATCCTCGAGACCGCCGGGGGCGACCCTGAATTCGAGTACTATTTCGTGCACTCCTATTATCCGTCGCCCGACAACGAGGCCGACGTGGTCGCCGAATCCGACCACGAGGGTTTTTGGTTTCCGTCGGTCATTGCCCGGGACAACCTGATCGCCACCCAGTTCCACCTGGAAAAGAGCGGCCGGCCGGGGCTCCAACTCTTGGACGCTTTTTGCCGCTGGGACGGAGCGGATGCTGTCTAAGCGGATCATACCCTGCCTGGACGTCCGGGACGGCAAGACGACCAAGGGCATCAAGTTCAAGGAGAACGTCGATATCGGCGATCCGGTGGACATGGGCCGGTTCTATTACGAGCAGGGGGCGGACGAGATCGTGTTCTACGACATCACCGCCTCCTCGGACGCCCGGGACATCATGATCGACGTCGTCCGCCGGGTGGCGGCGACGATCTTCATTCCGTTCTCGGTGGGCGGCGGCATCCGGACGGTCGAGGACATGCGCCGGGTCCTGCTGGCCGGGGCGGAGAAGGTCAGCGTCAACTCGGCGGCCGTGCTGAATCCGGACCTGATCAGCGACGGGGCCCGGGCCTTCGGCGCCCAGTGCATCGTCCTGGGCATGGACGTCCTCAAGGTGACGCCCAGCGAAAAAATCCCGTGCGGGTACGAGGTCTATATCAACGGCGGCCGGACGCCCATGGGCATCGACGCCCTGGCCTGGGCCCGGCGGGCCGAGGAACTGGGGGCCGGCGAGATCTGCCTGAACAGCATCGACGCCGACGGCACCCAGGAGGGCTACGAGATGACCGTGACGCCGATGATTTCCGGGGCGGTGTCCATCCCGGTCATCGCCTCGGGCGGGGCGGGCCGGCCCGAGCACCTGACCCAGGTGGTGACCGAGGGCCTGGCCGACGCGGCCCTGATCGCCTCCATGACCCACTACGGGACCTACACCATCGAGGGGATCAAGCGGGAGATGGCCGCCAGCGGCGTGCCGGTGCGCCTGAACTGGTAGTTTTGATCGACCATGGGGGATCACTGTGATCGTTGCCGAACAGAAACCGATTGACGAGATCAAGGCCCTGATCCAGCGCTACAACAAGGTGCTGGTGGTGGGCTGCGACAGTTGCGTGGCCGAGTGCGCCGCGGGCGGCCGCAAGGAGGCGGCCCTGCTGGCCTCGGCCCTGTCCATCGCCTTCAACCTCGACGGCCGCCAGAAGACCATCGTCGAGGACTCCATCGACCGCCAGTGCGTGGATCGGTTCGTCCACCAGATCGCCGCCCGGGTCCCCGAGTTCGAGGCCATCCTGTCCCTGGGCTGCGGGGCCGGGGCCCAGTTTTTGGCCGAGCATTACCCGGACACGCCGATCATCCCCGGCCTGAACACCCTGTTCATCGGGACCACCGACGCGCCGGGGCGCTGGACCGAGAACTGCCTCGGCTGCGGCGACTGCAAGCTGGCCCTGTTCGGGACGGTCTGCCCGGTGACCCGGTGCGCCAAGCACCTGTTCAACGGCCCCTGCGGCGGCGCCCGGGCCGACGGCACCTGCGAGGTCAACCCCGAGATGGAATGCGGCTGGGCGATGATCATCGAGCGGCTGGAGCGGCTGGGCGAGCTGGACCGGTACGCCGAGGTGAGCCCACCGGTGGATTGGTCCACGTCCCACGCCGGCGGCGTCCGGCGGATCATCCGGGAGGATCGCCAGCCATGATGACCGACAGCCCGCTGGAAAAGGTTTTTGGGGAAAAGGACTTCGTGGTCACCGCCGAGTGCGGCCCGCCCAAGGCGGCCGACCCCGAGGCGGTTTTGGCCAAGGCTGAGTATCTCGCCGCCCCGGTGGACGCGGTCAACGTCACCGACAACCAGACGGCCGTGGTCCGCTTGAGTTCCCTGGCCGCCTGCGTCCTGCTCCTGGGCCGCGGCCTGAACCCGGTGCTCCAGATGACCGTCCGGGACCGGAACCGGATCGCCCTCCAGTCCGACCTGATCGGGGCCTGGGCCCTGGGGCTCAGAAACGTGCTCTGCCTGTCCGGGGATCACGTCTCCTTCGGCAACCAGCCCGGGGCGATGGGCGTCCACGACCTGGACTCGACCCAGTTGATCCGGCTGGTTCGGCGGATGCGGGACGAGGGGGTGATCCTGGGCGAGGAAAAGATCGACCCGGCCCCGAGGTTCTTCATCGGCGCCGCGGCCAACCCCTTTGCCCGGCCGGTGAACCTCCGTCCGGTCCGCCTGGCCAAGAAGGTGGCCGCCGGGGCCGACTTCATCCAGACCCAGTGCGTCTATAACCTGGACGTGTTCGCGAGCTGGCTGGAGCGGGCCCGGGACATGGGGCTCCTGGAAAAAACGGCCGTCCTGGCCGGGGTGACGCCCCTCAAGAGCGCGGGCATGGCCAAGTACATGCGGGACAAGGTCCCGGGCATGGACGTGCCCGACGAGGTCGTCAAGAGGCTGGCCGGCGTGGCCAAGGACAAGCAGGCCGAAGAGGGCGTGGCCCTGTGCGTCGAGACCATCGAGCGCCTGCGGCAGATGGACGGCGTCAGGGGGATCCACCTGATGGCCATCGAGTGGGAACACCGGGTGCCCGAGATCCTCGAGCGGGCCGGACTGGCGGGCTAGATCATGCCGCACAAGTACCACATCAACACCCGGCCCACCCCGGCCCGGTTCTCGACCCCGGCCCGGTCGGGCATCGTTGACTGGGAAGAGGGGTGTCTCCGCTGCGCGGTCTGCGTCAAGGAGCAGTGCATTTACGGCGCCTTCAAGGGCCGGGGCCTGTTCGGGACCGACTACGCCGACCGCCTGGATCAGATCTGTCACGATTGCTTTCGCTGCGTCCAGGGCTGCCCGGCCCGCCTGATCCACAAGACGGTCAACCCCAATTACGAGTCCCTGGGCAACGACTACTGGACGCCCCGGATCGTCTGGACCACCTGGTACCAGGCCGAGAGCGGCATGATCCCGGTCTCGGGGGCGGGCTACGGCGGGCCGTTCACCGGTCCCGGCTTTGACGGCATGTGGACCGACATGAGCGAGATCGTCCGGCCGACCCGGGACGGCATCCACGGCCGGGAGTACATCTCGACCTCGTTCTTTTACGGCGGCACCCCCCGGAACCTGTCCTTTGACGCGGCCGGGGCCTTGTCCGGGGACCTGCCCCGGGGCCGCGAGGTGCCCTTGCCCATCGTCTTCGACCGGCCGCCCATGGGCGACCTGGGACCCAACGTCCGCCTGGCCATGGCCGAGGCGGCCCGGATCCTGGACACGATGATGGTCGCCGACAGCCGGCACCTGAATCCCCTGGCCGAGGACCTGAGGCTGGAGCGGCACCCGGTCATCGTCACCGGCTCGACCGAAAACGCCGATCGCCTGATCCGGATGGCCGGCTGGCTCCGCAAGGTGGAACTGGCCGACGAGCCCCGGGTCCTGGAGGTGGTCGATCGGCTGCGGCGGGCCAATCCGGACATCCTGTTCTCGGTCCGGGTCAAGCTGGACGAGCGGGCCGCGGCCCGGACGGTCGAACTCTGCCAGGCCGGGCTAGACGCCGTCCACCTCCAGGCCGACCTGACCGGTCAGGGCTTCGGCCAACGGGCCGGCGTCCACGTCCGCGACCTGGTCCGCGAGGTCCATTCGGCCCTGGTGGAAAAGTCGCTGCGGGACCGGATCTGCCTCCTGGCCGGCGGCGGCATCGCCCTGGCCGAGCACGTGGCCAAGATCATCGCCTGCGGGGCCGACGCGGCCCTGGTGGACCTGGCCCTGCTGGTGGCCCTGGAGTGCCGGCTGTGCGACGACTGCGGCGGGGCCCGGGCCTGCCCGGTCGAGATCAGGTGGATCGATCCCGAGTGGGGCGCCCAGCGCATCGTCAATCTGGTGGGCGCCTGGCGCAATCAATTGCTCGAGGTCCTGGGGGCGATGGGCCTCCGGGAGGCCCGGCGCCTGCGGGGCGAGGTCGGCCGGGCCATGTTCTTCGAGGATCTCGAGCAGGAAAACTTCGCCCCCATCTTCGGTCGCAGAAAACAATGAGCGCGCACCAGTTCCCCGAAGTCAAGCCGGCCCCCAGCCGGTTCCGCAACACCCTGAGCAAGTTCGCCGTCAGGCGCTCGAACGCCTGCCGGAACTGCCACACCTGCGCCGAGGTCTGCCCCTACGGCGTCCACACGGTCGAGGGCGGCCGGATCCAGATGCCCCAGGAGCACTTCTGCATCGGACCCGACTGCCGCCGGACCGATCACTTCTGCGTGGACAAGTGCCCGGCCAAGGCCCTGAGCGTGGTTCTGCACCCCGGCTACCGGGTGCTGGGCGACTATCGCTGGACGGCCGATCTGCTCCTGTCCACCTGGTTCATGTCCGCCTACGGCCGGCCGCCGGTCCAGCCCCTGGAGACCCAGGTCGGCCTCTCGGGCGGCGGGTTCGACCGCCTCCGGCTGGTCATCCCCCCCGAGCCGCCGCGGAAGATCAAGCGCGAGGACATCGACACCTCGGTGCTTCTCAACCGGCGGGGAGACGGCCGGCCCGAACTCAGGATCGCCGTGCCCCACTACGGCGGGGGCATGAGCTTCGGCTCGATCTCGCTGACGACCATGCTCGGCCGGATGCGCTTCGCGGAAGGCTTCGGCACCCTGTGCTGCACCGGCGAGGGGGGTTACCCGGACGCCATCATCCCCCTGTCCGACCACGTCATCACCCAGGTGGCCACGGGCCTGTTCGGGGTCCGCGAAGAGACCATCAAGCGGGTGCCCATGGTCGAGTTCAAGTACGCCCAGGGGGCCAAGCCCGGCCTGGGCGGGCACCTGCTGGGCGACAAGGTCACCCCGGACGTGGCCCGGATGCGTCAGGCCGTGGTCGGCTCGGCCCTGTTCTCGCCGTTCCCCTTCCACTCGGTCTATTCCATCGAGGACCACAAGAAGCACCTCGACTGGATCAAGGTCACCAATGAGCGGGCCGTGGTCTCGGCCAAGGTCTCGACCCCGACCGACGTGGACATGGTGGCCGTGGGGTCCTACCACGCCGGGGCCCACGTCATTCACCTGGACGGCTCCTACGGCGGCACCGGCGCCGCCCCGGACATCGCCAAGAAGAACATCGCCATGCCCATCGAGTACGCCATCCCCAAGGTCCACCGCTTCCTGGAGTCCGAGGGCCTGCGCGACAAGATCACGGTCATCGCCTCGGGGGGCATCCGGACCCCGGACGACATGATCAAGGCCATCTGCCTCGGGGCCGACGCCGTGGTCACCGGCACCTCGGAGATGGTCGCCTTCGAGTGCCTGCGCTGCCAGAACTGCGAATCGGGCCGGGGCTGCGCCCGGGGCATCGCCACCACCGACCCCGAGCTGTCCCAGATGTACACCGCCGACTGGGCCTTTCAGCGCCTGGTCAACATGTTCACCGTCTGGCGGGAGCGCCTGATCGACGTCTTGCAGGCCCTGGGCCTGACCTCGGTGGCCGAGCTGGCCGGCCGGACCGAATACCTCGAGCATCTGGATTACGAGAGAGAGTGATGAACCGTATGGATATCGAACGCCTGATCGCCTCGCGGTCCCTTCTGTCGCGCGGCCTGACCCCGGGCCGGAACAAGGCCGAGGAGGAGGGCGGCTGCGGGGTGACCGGCTTCTGCTGCAGCGTCCCGGTCCGGGGCCGGCACATCTTCGAGCCGTCCCGACAGATGCACAACCGGGGCAACGGCAAGGGCGGCGGCATCGCCGCCGTGGGCCTGGACCCGGTCCAGATGGGCGTCAGCCGCGAGATCCTGGACGACTATTACCTCTTCCAGGTGGCCTACCTGGACCCCGAGGTGAGGACCCACGTCGAGCAGAGCCACATCAACGAGCGCCTGGAGGTGGCCCATGCCGCGGCCCTGCCCCACGTGGACGACTGGCAAGAGATCGAGGCTCTCGAGGTCGAGCCGCCCCAGGTCTGGCGCTATTTCGTCAAGCCCAAATCCGAGCGGCTGACCGCCTGGCAGGAGGGCAGCGGCCTGACCGATCCCCGCCTGGCCGAGGAGGAGTTCATCTATCAGACCGCCTTCTCCCTGAGCCAGACCTATTACCGCTCCGGCCAGGAGCAGCGGGCGTTCGTGATGAGCTTCGGCCGGGACATGATGATCCTCAAGGCGGTCGGCTACGCCGAGGGCGTGGTCCAGTACTACCAGATGGAGGACGTCACCGCCCACGTCTGGATCGCCCACCAGCGCTACCCGACCAAGGGCCGGGTCTGGCACCCGGGCGGGGCCCATCCTTTCGCCGGCCTCAACTTCGCCCTGGTCCACAACGGCGACTTCGCCAACTACCACTCGGTCTGCGAGTACCTGGCCCAGCAGAACCTCTACCCCCTGTTCATGACCGACACCGAGGTCTCGGCCTTGATGTTCGATCTCTTGACCCGGACCTACGGCTATCCCCTGGAGTACGCCATCGAGGCCCTGGCCCCGACCGCCGAACTGGACTTCGACCAGTTGACCGCCGACCGGCAGGCGGTGTACTCGGCCCTCAACCGCTGTCACATCCACGGCTCGCCCGACGGCCCCTGGTTCTTCATCATCGCCCGCAATGACGCGGCCACCGGCGACTTCCAGCTGATCGGCATCACCGACACGGCCATGCTCCGGCCCCAGGTGTTCGCCCTGCACGAGGGCGAGGTCCAGTTGGGGCTGATCTGCTCGGAGAAGCAGGCCATCGACGCCACCCTCCGGAGCCTGTCCGACGAGGACGGCCGGGTGGGCCGGCTGGCCGACAAGTACTGGAACGCCCGCGGCGGCTCCTACACCGACGGCGGGGCGTTCATCTTCCGGCTGCACAAGGACGCGGACGGCGGCCGGCGGATGACCTGCACCGACAAGTTCGGCCGGCCGGTGACCGTGGACACCACCAGCCAGATCTGCGACGTGGGGATGGCCCTGGCCTACGCCCACGGGGCCGAGTACAACACCGAGCGGACCTGGCCGCCCGAGGGCAGTTGGGTCCACGACGTGATTTCCCGGTTCGACCTGCTCCCGGCCGAGGCGCTGACCGGCCTGGTGGCCAGTCACCTGCCCCGGGGCAGCTTCGACGAACTGGCCTCCTTTACCCGGAAGATCTTCTACGCCGCCGAGAGCACAGACGAGCGCCGGGAAAAGACGGTGACCCTGTTGACAAGCCTCCTGGACGCCCGGATGGACTTTGGAAACCTTCGGCCCCGGTGCGTCAGGGAGATGCTCGAACAAAGCATCGCCGACGTCCTGGGCGCCGTGCCGATTCTCGACTCTGGCGGGCACGGCGCCTGGGTCCGCCTGGACCGGGAGACCCGGGACCTGCTCCGGGCGCCCGAGGGCGATGAGGCCGTCCTGGTCATCGACGCCAAGGATTTCCCGCCCGAGGGCGACGAGTGCGACGCCGAGCTGGTGGTCCGGGCCTATCAACTGGGCTGGCGCCGGTTCATCTGCTACCACTACCGCGGCCAGCGCTTTTTGGGCTGCGGCCTGGGTCCGGCCAGCGACGGGGTGGTCATCGACGCCTACGGCTCGAGCGGCGATTACCTGGCCTCGGGCATGGACGGCCTGACGATCAACGTCCACGGCAACGCCCAGGACCAGTTGGGACAGATCATGGCCCGGGGCAAGCTGGTGGTCCACGGCGACGTGGGCCAGGCCTTTCTGTACGGGGCCAAGGGCGGCGAGGTTTACGTGCGGGGCAACGCCGCCGGCCGGCCGATGATCAACGCCGTGGGAAAACCGCGGGTGGTCATCAACGGCACCTGTCTGGATTACCTGGCCGAGTCGTTCATGGCCGGCGATCCCCTGAACGGCGGCGGCTTCGTGGTGTTAAACGGCCTGGCCGCCGACGAGCGCGGCCGGATCGAGGCCCTGCCCACGCCCTACTCGGGCTCGAACCTGTTCTCCCTGGCCTCGGGCGGGGCGATCTACGTCCGCGATCCCCATCGCCAACTGGTCGCCGAGCAGCTCAACGGCGGGGTGTTCATGCCCATGACCCAGGCCGACTGGGACCTGATTAGGCCCTATCTGGAGGAGAACGAGCAGCTGTTCGGCATCAGGATCGACGACCATCTGCTGACCGTGGACGGAGTGCGGCGGTCCTTTGACCGGGTGTACCGGGCGGTCAAGGCGGTCCGGCTGACGGTCCTCACCGGCCGGGAGTCCGAGGAGGCTACGCCCGGCGTGTGATCGAGAGTCGGCCTGGGGTCGAGCAGGCTGGGGTGGGCACCACCTGTCTGGATGATTGGAGAATCCCGCCTGTCGCGGGGTAGTTGTTTGAAAAAAAACCCCGGTCCGATTGGACCGGGGTCCTGGCTTGGCGGCCGTCGTGGTCTGACCCTCAGTCGGGCCATGACGGGTGCCAGGTCAAGAGTTTGTCACTACTTCTTGACGCACCGCCACTTGGCCTGATCCCACTTGTAGCCGTCCTTGCAGCGGCACTTCTTTTTCTTCGCGGACCAGCAACAACCCTTGTTGCTGTTCCAGTCCCACTTGGGCGGACACTTGTGGGCGGCCACCACCAGCGGCATGACCCCGCCCGAATAGGCGACCACGACCGGCGAAATCGACGGTCCGCCCGCCGGCGCGGCCACGGGTGAGGCGCCCATCAGCAGGGCGATCAGCAAACCGGCGGCCATGATCAGTGGAATGTAACGCTTCATTTCTCCCTCCTTTTTCTCCCCAAGAATCAAGTTAACCGAAAACGAGCCGCACCTGGGCGGCGGTCCCACTATCGTCCGCAGGCTGGTCCATCAAGCGGATCAGGCGCCCGAAATCCGCCTCGGCCTGACTAAATTATGTGGGAAGATAATCAATAATAGCATGATCCGATCCCGATTTTCATTTTTTTTCAGTGGGGCCATCACCCGGGGACGGCAATCGCCGGACTATCCGTTCCGGGCCTCGACCGGCCTGAAACCCAGGCGAATATAAAACTCGATGGCGCGGGAATTATCTTCCTGGACGTCCGCCCGGATCACGGTCTGACCCGACGCGCGCTGGTAGTCGATCGCCCGCCGGACCAGCCGGCCGCCCACGCCCCGGCGGCGCCAGGCGGGCTCCACGGCCAGGACGCTGACATAGCCGCCCTGATCCCGGTGATAACTGATGACAAAGCCGAGCAGGCGCCCGTCGGCCACGGATTCGGCCACGAAGACCCCCCGGGGATCGAAGCCCTGGAACCGCTCCCACTCGCCGGTCCAGGCCGGCTCGCCAAAGGCCCGGGCGTACACCTCGGGAATCAAGGCGTGGTCCGTGGGCCGGTGATACGGCCTGATCCGGACCCCATCCGGGGCCCGGACCCGGGGCGCCTCTCCCCGAAGTTCCAGTCTGATCAGGCGTCTCATCTCCGTCTCCGCGCTGTCGTATGTTAACATGGATAAACGGGCCGGCCGGAATTCCGGGCCAGGCTCGGCCCGAGGGAGAGGCGATGGCGGCAAGATATTTTTCGGCATTTTCGGTCGCCGTTTTTCTGGCGGCCCTGCTGATCCTGGGCGGGCCGGCCTTGGCCGCGGCCGAGCACCCGATCTTCAAGGCCGTGGCCTCATATGACGCGGCCCGGGTGGCGGCCGTGATCCGAAAGGATCCCCGGGCGGTCAAGGCCAGGGATCGTCAGGGGGCGACCCCGCTGCACCACGCCGCCCGCCGGCTGACCCCGTTCGCCGTGGTCGAGCTGCTGATCGACAAGGGCGCCCGGGTGAACGCCCGGGATTTTTCTGGAGACACGCCGCTGCATCTGGCCGCAGGCGAATGCCGGACCAGGGTGACCGCTTGGCTGATGAAAAAGGGCGCCCGGGTGAACGCCCGGAACCGGGCCGGATTGACCCCCCTGCACCTGGCCGCCGGGCACGGCTGCGCCGGGGTGAGCAACATGCTCATCAACAAGGGTGCGTCGGTCCGCGCCCGGAGTCGCGCCGGACTGACCCCGCTCCACCTGGCGGCCCAAAATGGCCATGCGGCGGTGGTCAGGCAGTTGATCTATATTGGGGCAGAGAAGGACGCCCGGGACGGGCGGGGACGGACGCCGCTCCACCTGGCCGCAGGGCAGGCCCGCCTGGGAACGGCCAGGATGCTGCTGGCCATGGGCGCTACGGTCAACGCCCGGACCCGGGCGGGCCGGACGCCGCTGCATCTGGCCGCCCGACACGGCCAGGGATTTTTAATGGTCCGGCTGCTGCTCGACCGGGGCGCGGACGTGAACGCCCGGGACAGGCGGGGTCGCACCCCGCTGCACGTGGCCGCCTACTGGGGCTTCGTGAAAACGGTTCGGCTCCTGCTGGACCGCGGGGCACGGGTCAATGCCCGGGACGCCCGGGGACGGACGCCGCTCGATCTGGCCCGGGCGCGGAAGTGGCCAAAGGTGGTCGAGTTGCTAGCCCAGCGGGGGGCCGGGCGGTCGTCTTCCCGGCCTTGAGAAAAACGCCGCCCCTGGCCGGACCGGTCCCGGTCGTTGAAAGATAATCCAACATGAAAAACTAGTGCCGGCGCTGGGCCTGCTTTTCGCGGCTGCGCTCGGCCAGGCGCATCTCGCGGCGGAGGCGGGCCTCCTCGTGGCGGCGTTTCTCGTCCTCGGTCTCGACGATCAGGCCGGGCAGCCTGGTTGGCCGGCCGTGCTCGTCCAGGGCGACAAAGGTCAAATAGGCGCTGGCCGTGTGGCGGACCTCGCCCGTGGCCGGCCGTTCGGCCTCGACCCGGACCCCGATCTCCATGGAGGTGGTGCCCACGAAGTTGATGCTGGCCCGCAGGACCAGGAGTTCGCCCACGTGAACCGGGTGGTGGAAATCCAGCCGGTCGATGGAGGCGGTGACCACGGCTCGGCCGGCGTGCCGGAAGCCGACCATCCCGGCCGCGTTGTCGATGTGCTTCATGATCACGCCGCCGTGGACGTTGCCCATGGCGTTGGCGTCCTGGGGCAGCATCTGGATGGCCGTGACCAGACTGGTGTCACGGCAGGGCTTGGCGTCCATGGTTTATTCCATGTCAAAGGATCTGATAAGGATCTTCAACGACGGCGATTCATTTCAGCCGCCGGTGCTAAGCCGGACTCACATTCAGGTGACCTTGAAGACCGAGTCGCCCTCGCGGACCCGGTCCGGGACCTTGACCCCGACCATCTGACCGGGCCCGGCTTGGTCGATGGTCTGGTGCTCCTCCTGCATGGAGTCCACCCCGGTCTCGAAGTCAGTGGTCGCGCCCAGGAATTTCAGGCGATCCCCGACCCGGATCGTCCCGGCCGTGACCTCGATGGCGGCCACGCTCGGCTTGGCAAAGAACTTGATCACCTTGCCCACTTTTTCCTCGGCCATAGTCGCTCCCCTCTGTCCCAAGGTCACAAACAGAATAACCACCACCGGCCATCGGGTGTCAATATAACAATATATCACGAAAGAACTTAGTTCGCGTCCACCTCTAATCTTGATTTACCCCGACCCCCCGGATATATTGACTATATTCTTACTTAAATGTAAGTATATTTAAAGTAAGTAAGGACAGACCATGCCGACCGCGACCGTGACCAGCAAGGGGCAGATCACCATTCCCCAAAAAATTCGGGGCCGCCTGGGGCTTCAGGCCGGGGATAGGGTCGAGTTCGTGGTCCAGGCCGACGACTCGGTGCTGATGATCCCGGCCACGACCAGGCTGGCCGATTTACAGGGGGTCCTGCCGCCGCCGGGCCAGCCGATCCCGCCCGAGGACATGGAGCGGGCCATGCGTCTTCAGGCTCGGGCCAACCGTAAAAAAAATAAGAAGGGGCGGCCGGAATGATCGGTTTGGACACCAACGTCCTGGTCAGCTTTCTGATCCAGAGCGAGCACGAGCAGACATCGGCCGCGGCCGCCTTCCTGGGGCGTAATTGCACCCGGGAGTCGCCCTGTTTGGTGAATCGGATCGTGCTGGTGGAGATGGTCTGGGTCCTGGAGACGGCCGGGTACGGGCGGGGGGTGATCGCCGACGCGGTCGAGCAATTGTGCCGGGCGGCCGAGCTGCGGATCGAGGACGGGGACGCGGCTTTAATTGCGGTGCGCCGGTACCGGGAAGGCGAGGCCGATTTTTCGGATTATTATCTGGGCCAGGTGAACCAACGACTGGGGTGCGAGTCCACGGCCACGTTCGATAAACGGGCGGCCGGGGTGGCTGAGATCAGTTTGATAGGAGATGAATTATAATTACAATGACCTAGCGGTTTAACAGAATATAGCTGTCTCTAATAAAATATAATCACTGTGGCAAATGAATTGCTGTCAACCAGGTAATGAAAAAAATATAGTTATCTCATACGGTTGCTTTCCTTCTGATGGGGCCACAATATGTAGGGTAAAAAAAGTCTTGACACCCAAGATGTAGCCATTTATTCTATATAACATGGATAATTGTTTTCAAGGTGCTATCGAGGTAAAGGTCTGGGTCGAACATGGACTTGAAACAAATCGGAAAGGACTTGGGAAATCATCTCCCAAAAACACTTGTCAATAGTCTGATAAATTCATATCAGGGGATGAAGCAGGAATTCTTGCTCGGACGCTACGAGCCTTGTGTGGTCAAGGGCGGAAAATTTGTTGAGGCCGCTGTTAGAATCCTGCAACACGTGAGTACGGGAAGCTATACTCCTCTAAACCAATCCATCAATGACATGAAGAAAACCCTTTTAAAATTTGAGCAGCTGCCGAGGGGTAGTACGGACGAATCCATTCGGATAAATATTCCGCGGATCTTATTGGGAGTGTATAACCTCCGTAACAAGCGAGGGGCGCATTTGAGCGGTGTTGACCCAAATCGGGCCGACGCAACTGTTTTTTCATCCTGTGCCGACTGGACACTTGCTGAATTCATCGCATTATATTTAGGTGCCACTCGAGATGATGCCCAAATCATAGTGGACGGTCTTGTACAGCGACCATTATTGATGGTACATCGCATGAAGGATATTCGCCGTGTTTTGTTGCCCTCCCTAACACACAAGGACCAGACACTACTGTTGCTTGCACATGAACATCCTTTGCCTCTTTCGGTATCAGAACTGAGAGGCGCAATTGAAGTTACGAACATAACCAACTACTGCAATCGTGTTTTATCTACTCTTCATGCGAATCGTCTAATCGAGTACAATACAAGGAACCAGGAGTGTAGCATACTACCTCCTGGTTTGAAATATGTGGAAGAGCAATATCCAGTGTGGTATGAAAAGCTTTCATCGAGGAGAGGGACATGACTGATGTAGTCCGTATAAAGGTTAACGTAAACGAAGGCGTATTTGAAGTTGATGGACCGAAGGAGTTTGTTGAACAATATAATGATACCGTGAACAAATTACTAAAATTAATTACAGAAGGCAAAAAGGTGAGCGTCAAACCGGGAGATAAGACTGAAGATAATTCAGGAGAAGAAGGAATATCAGCCACCGGTGAATTTGGTGAGTACTATACAAAGTTTACTCAAACACTTAGCGCTGACGATAAGATTCTAGTGGCTGGACTATATATAGAAACAAACTCAGATGATAATAATTTTGGGCCAAAACAAGCAAATGATTTATTAGAGAAGCAAGGAACTCATGTTGCTGTCCGTAGTCGATCTATGAAAAACCTGTTAACAGAAAAAATGATTTATAAGACCGATAGCGAGAGAGGAAAATATCGAACTACCGAGGCAGGGAAAGACCGCGTTAAAGGTATGTTGGACGGAAGTATTAATTCGGGAGGTAGGATTATTAAAGCAAGAAAAAAGAAACTTAAGAATCAGAAAGAAAAGAGGTAAGAGTATTTTTATGGTCCACATTATTACGAGTTGAACTGGTTACAATATATTGCAGGTGAGCAGTGCCTGTATCAATCTGATATATAGACGCTCTTTGTTCTTTAAATATAATAATTCGCTCGGTTGGGCCGGGCCCCACCCTATGGTCCTGAAATTATATTTAGCCGCTACACCCGCCTCCAGCGGTCGTTGTCCTGAACAACCTGTCCCAGATTCGCCAAACGGGCCAGGTGCTTCTTGATGTGGACCAGCTCGAACCACTCGATCAGGGCCGCGG
>CAZMVB010000018.1:0-33983 GCA_964569795.1 uncultured Desulfarculales bacterium
CCGTGACCGGGGCCACCATCAGCTCCCTGACCATCATGGAGGCCGTCCAGCACGCCGTCGATCAGGCCCACCGGGCCTGGCTCAAGAAACACCAAAAAACCTCACCGACCCCCGCCCCCAAGACACCCCCCCGGGTGCCGGCCCGGCCGCCGGCCTGAAACAGGACCGTCATCCCGAGCGGCGGCCAGCGGCGGCCAAAGACCGTGATCGGCCGGATTCATTTAGTCAGCATTTATTTATTGGTGCAGTCCGACGTCTTTCGTAACCATTGACCCCGGCCGAGCGACTTTTTTGAGGGTCTGCTCGAGGAATTGCTTGACAGAACGGCCGTTCCTTATTTAGAATCGCCATTCAATATGGAAAACTCCAATTCCACCATAAAGAGACGGCGGCGGGCCCTGGACCGGGAATGGATCCTGGAGTGCGCCGAGGACCTGTTCGCCCGGCAAGGGTTCGCCCACACGACCATGGCCGACATCGCCGAAAAGACGGGGATGGGCATGGCCACCCTGTACCGATACTTCGGGGGCAAGCAGGAGTTGTACGAGGCCCTGCTCGAGGATCGGTTCGAGCAGGCCTGGCCCGAGATGCTGGCCGCCGGTCAGGGTCCGGGCTCGGCCGGGGACCGGCTGGCGGCCTTTATCCGGGTCAATCTGAACCTGCCGGTCAGGTTTCCGGACCTGACCCGGGTGATCACCCACGAGTCCCTGGCCGGCCTGATGCTGCCCGATTTGAACCCGGACGATCCGGTGGCCCGGTTGTGGACCCGGCCGGAGGCGGTGCTGACCGAGATCTGCCGGCAATTGATCGCCGAACGGGACCTGGACATGGAGACCGAGGACCTGGTCACCTTTGTCTCGGGCATCCTGGCCTCGTTCGTGTTCCGGTACCTGTCAACCGGGGACCTGTCCGGCCTTCCCGGGGCGGCGGACGTGATCGTCCGGTTCGTGGGTAACGGACTGGAGTCCTTTGGACGCCGACGGGATGACCGAGGGGAGAGACGGAAATGAGATGGGGGAAGGTGTTGATTCCGGCCGGCCTGTGCCTGGCCGCGGGGGCGGTCGTCGCCCTGACCTCCCTGGGCGGGGCCAAGCCCCGGAAACCGGCCCGGATCAAGGACGCCACGGCCATCCCGGTG
The DNA here is from genome assembly GCA_964569795.1 of uncultured Desulfarculales bacterium. Classification (GTDB taxonomy): domain Bacteria; phylum Desulfobacterota; class Desulfarculia; order Desulfarculales; family JAHJDS01; genus JAHJDS01. The sequence goes on from CAZMVB010000018.1 coordinate 1,139, forward strand.
ACCGTGGCCCGGGTCAAGGCCGAGGTGGTGGACGACTATATCCGGATCAAGGGCGACGCCACTCCCTTGCGGACGGTGGCGGTGACGCCCCTGGTCAAGGGCAAGATCGTCGAAAAGGTCACGGTGGACGTGGGCGATCGGATTCCCCGGCCCGGGTTCGTGGTGGCCGTGCTGCGCCGGGACACCATTGATCCCCAGATCCGTCAGATCAAGGCCCAGATCGAGGGCATCAAGTACCAGATCGCCGGGGCCAAGTCGGCCCTGCGCCAGGGCCTGGCCGATCTCGCCCGTTACCGCCGCCTGGCCCGCAAGGATTTCAGTTCTCGCCAACAGATGGAGCAGCAGCAGGCCAAGGTGGACGCCGACCGGGCCCAGCTGGGGGTGCATCAGGCCAACCTGAAAAACCTTCAGGCCAAGCTCCAGGAACTGGAGTGGCTGAGCCGGTGGCACCAGGTCCGGGCCCAGGTCAAGGGCCTGGTCATCAAGCGGGACGTGGACCCGGGCGCGGTCAGCGACGACAAGACGGCCATCGTCACCCTGGTGGTGGACGATCCGATGAAGGTCAACATCTTTCTGGGCCAGGAGCAGGTGGCCCGGGTGAAACAGGGGATGAAGGTCCGGTTCGAAAACCCGGGCTGTCCGGGCGGCAAGCACATTTACGGCCGCGTGGCCCGGGTCTATCCGACGATCGACGTCGCCACCCGGACCGGGACCATCGAGGTCAACGTCCCCAACCCCCGGGCCTGCCTCCGCACGGGCACCTTTCTGCGGGGGAGGATCATCATCGGCCGCAGCCGGGCCCGGCTGGTGCCCATCGAGGCCCTGGTCCGGTTCCCGGGCACGGCCCAGTACTACGTCTTTGTGGTGAAAGATTCCCGGGTGAAGCGGGTCAACGTCCAGGCCGGCCGGATCTACGGTGGCCGGCAGGTGGTCCGGGGGCTTGGGCCCGGGCAGTTGGTGGTCACCAGCGGCCAGGGCCGCCTCAGCACCGGGCGGCGGGTGGAAATCGTGAGCGGAGGCGGCCGGTGAAGCTGACCGAGACGGCCGTCAGCCGGCCGGTGACCACGATCATGGTCTTTCTGTTTCTGGTGCTGATGGGGCTGTATGCGGCGACCAAGCTGGAGCAGGCCCTGTTGCCCAACGTCGAGCCGCCCATGCTCAACGTCATCACCACCTACCCCGGGGCCAACGCCAGCGACGTGGAGACCAACCTGACCCGGCGCCTGGAGGACCGCCTGAGCACGGTCACCGGTCTTCAGAAGATGACCTCCATCAGCAAGGACAACCTGAGCGTCATCACCCTCAAGTTCAAGTGGGGGACCAACCTGGACGTGGCCGCCAGCGACGTCCGGGACCAGATCGACATCGCCCGGAAGGACCTGCCGACCGAGGCCGAGAAGCCGATGCTCTTCAAGATGAGTTCGGGTACGGCCCCGATCATGTTCCTGGGGGTGACCGCCGCCGAGTCCTACCGGTCGCTGTTCCAGATCGTGGACAAGCGGATCGTGGACCAGTTGAAACGGGTCAGCGGGGTCGGGGCGGTGATCGTCATCGGCGGGCTCGAGCGCCAGATCAACGTCGAGCTGGGCCAGCGCCAGATGGCCGCCCACGGCCTGACCTTTGCCGAGATCGCCCGGGCCCTCAAGGCGGCCAACCTCAACGTCCCGGCCGGCGAACTCAAGGTCGGGGCCAAGCAGTTCATCCTCCGGGTCCCGGAGCGGTACAAGAACGTCCGCCAGATCAAGGACACCATCGTCGCCATCCGAAACGGGCGCTACATCCGCCTGGGCGACGTGGCCCGGGTCTCCGACGGCTTCAAGGACCCCTTCCAGTACCTCTACAGCCACCTCGGGCCGTCCATGGTCCTCATCATCCAGAAGCAGTCCGGGGCCAACACGGTCAGCGTGGTGGACGGCGTCCACCGGGCCCTCAAGGGCATCCGGGCCTCCCTGCCGGCCGACGTCCGGATCGAGGCCTTCATGGACTCGGCCGTCGAGATCCGCAACTCGCTCAAGAACCTGTTCACCTCGGTCCTAGTGGGGGCCCTGCTGGTGGTCCTGGTGACCCTGGTCTTTTTGCGGCGGTGGCGGCCCAGCCTGATCATCTCCCTGGCCATTCCCTTTTCGCTGATCATCTCCTTCGCCCTGATGCTGGTCCTGGGCTATTCGCTCAACACCATCTCGATGATGAGTCTGGCCATCGCCATCGGCATGGTCGTGGACAACGCCGTGGTGGTCCTGGAGAACATCACCCGGCACCAGGACGAGTACGGGGCCTCGGCCAAGTCGGCGGCGGTTTACGCCACCCAGGAGGTGGGCTCGGCCATCCTGGCCTCGACCCTGACCACCATCGCCGTGTTCGCCCCCCTGCTGCTCATCGGCGGCATCATCGGCATCATCTTCCAGCCCCTGGCGGCGGTGGTCACGGTCTGCCTGATCACCTCGTTTTTCCTGGCGGTGACCCTGACCCCGTCCCTGGCGGCCAAGCTCATGGCCAGACCAAAGGAGCCCCGGGGAGTCACCGGCCGGCTGGCCCGGCTCGGCGACGCCGGGTTCAGGGCCATCGACAACGGCTACGCCTGGCTGATCGACAAGGCCCTGCGGGTCAGGTGGCTGGTGGTCGGGCTGGCGGTGGTCCTGTTCGCGGCCTCGATCATGGGGGTGGGGAGGCTGGGCAGCGAGTTCTTCCCCAACGCCGACTCGGGCGAGATCCAGGTCACCCTGGACCTGCCGGCCGACACCCGGCTCGAGGAGACGGCCCGGGTGGCCCGGAAGGTCATGGACATCTTCCAGCGGGTCGCCCCGGACGGCTCCCCGGTCCTGCGCCTGGACTGGTCGTCCACCTTCCCGGTCCCGGTCCTTCAGCCCACGCCGGTGGTCCAGAGCGGCCGGTTCACCATCTGCGGCCAGAGCGAGGAAGGGATCATGACCGCGGCCGGCATGCCCGAGGGGAGCAACATCGTCTTCGGCATGCTCAAGCTGGTCAGCGTCGAGAAACGGAAGCAAAGCGTCGGCCAGATCGCCCAGCTGGTCCGGCGGGAACTGCTGAAGCTGCCCGGGGCGGAAAAGGTCCACGTCTCGGACAAGGGCGGCATCGCCAAGATGTTCGGCCTGACCGGCAAGCCGATCCAGCTCGAGATCACCGGGTTCGACCTGGACGTGCTCAAGCGGGTGGCCCGGCGTATCCAGAAGCTGGTCCAGGGGATCAAGGGCGCGGTGGCGGTGACCATCTCCCAGCGGCCCGACCGCCGGGAGCAGTGGGTCGAGGTGGACCGGACCATGACCGGCCGGCTGGGGATCTCGGTCGAGGTCGTGTCCCAGACCATCCGGGCCGCCTTTTACGGGCTGCTGGCCACCAAGTTCTGGGACTCGGGCGACGAGTACGACGTCTTCGTCCGCCTGGCCGAAAACCGGCGCCGGACCCTGGACGACATCCTCAACCTGGAGGTGCCCACGCCCTCGGGCCGGCTGGTGCCCCTGCGGGGCCTGGTCAAGGTGGTCGAGCGGATGGGCCCCACCCAGGTGGACCGGCTGGACCAGGCCCGGTTGATCAAGGTCGAGGCCAGCGTCTTCGGCCGGAGCGTGGGCGAGGTCTCGAACGACATCAGGCGGAAGCTGGCCACCTTTCCCCTGCCCCACGGGGTCCGCATCAAGTTCGGCGGGGACGTGGAGGAGCAGGCCAAGTCGTTTCAGGACCTGGCCGTCCTGCTGATGCTGGGCATCGCCATCGTCTTCATGATCATGGCCTCCCAGTTCGAGTCCCTGAAGGGCCCGTTCGTGATCATGTTCGCCATGCCCTTCGCCTTTTCGGGCATGGTCCTGGGCTGCCTGATCGGCGGGGTGACCCTGAACGTGATCAGCTTCATGGGCCTGGTGATGCTCATGGGCATCGTCGTCAACAACGCCATCGTCCTGGTGGACTACGTCAACCTGCTGCGGGCCCAGGGCACGCCCCTGCGGCGGGCCCTGGTCGAGGGGGGCCGGCGGCGGCTCCGGCCGGTGCTGATGACGGCCACGACCACCGTCTGCTCCATGATCCCCCTGGCCCTGTCCAGCGCCGAGGGGTCCGAGACCTGGCGGCCCCTGGGCTGGGCCATGATCGGCGGGCTGACCATCTCGACCGTGGTGACCATGATCCTGGTGCCGGTGCTCTACTCGTTCCTGCTCAAGCGGGGCGAGACGGTCAGCCTGCGCCGGCTCAGAAAACGGCACGCGGCACAGGAGGCGGCCGGATGATACTCTATTTTTTCACCTACGGGGCCCACATGGCCGACGAGATCGAGGCCGCCCTCAAGGAGCGGGGGTTTCTGACGGCCTACACCGAGTTCCCGCGGGTGCTGGGGGTGGGCGTGACCAGCGGGCCGCACCTGGGCACCCCGGTCTGGCCCAAGGTCAACAAGGCCCTGCTCCTGGCCGTTTCGGACGAGCGGGGTCCCGTCCTGGAAGAAGTGGTCCGCGACCTCAAAAAACGCTTTGCCGCCGAGGGGGTCCAGCTGTTCGCCTGGCAGGGCGCCCAGGTGGTCGTCTAGCCCGGCGCTCCCAGGGGGCCGGGCCCGCGTGGCCATGGGGGCGAACTGGCCCGATCGGCGGGCGAGGCGCCCCGTCCTCTCCCGGTTGACAATCACCTGAAAACATCATATGATTTAGGCCCAAGCCCAGGAGGTCTGACCATGTCCCGGATCAAGCGCACCTGCCTGGTCGCGGCCCTGGTCCTCGCCCTGCCCGCCGCCGGCCAGGCCGTCAAGAAGCCCTCCGCCGCCGAGATCCGGCGGACCTTCAAGCACATCAAGCTCCAGGACCAGACCGTCAACCGGCTGTCCTTCGGCCTCTTGTCCCGCCACGACGGCATCTTCCGCCTCGAGGTCAAGAACCGGTCCATGTACATCGTGGACGTGGCCGTGATCAAGGTCTTCTTCTTTGACCGCAAGCAGCACTTCCTGAGCCGGGCCTACGGCCTCCTGTTCGATCTGGGGCGGCACAAGACCAAGGTCGTCCGCCTGGTCAACTTCTTCATGCAGCCCGCCAAGTCCAGGTACTTCTACGTCCAGCTCCAGCCCATCTCGCTGTCCTACTCGTCCACCGAGCGGGTGGCCTCGACCAGCTATCATGATTATCGCCGGCTGCTGTACCCGGTCTATCACCACCGGGGCAAGTATCTGCCCCTGCCCGGGTGCGGTGAGTGCGAGCTGGATTTCAGTTATTTGTTCTGACCAGCGTCATAAAAATTTTTTTTAAAAAAATAAAGAGTCCCGCGTCGCCGGGGCCCTGAATGCCTGGTCAGTCGCAGGCGAGGTCAGCCGCCCAGATAGGCCTTTTTGACCTCCTCGTTGTCGAGCAGGTCCTGCCCCGGGCCCTCGAGGACCATCCGGCCGGTCTCGAGGACGTAGGCGTGGTCGGCCAGATGGAGGGCGGCCCGGGCGTTCTGCTCGACCAGGAGGATGGTCGTGCCCTGATCCTGGTTGATGTCCTTGAACACCCGGAAGATCTCGCGGACGAACAGGGGGGCCAGGCCCATGGACGGTTCGTCCAGAAGGAGCAGCTTGGGTTTGGCCATGAGGGCCCGGCCGATGGCCAGCATTTGCTGCTCGCCGCCGGACAGGGTCCCGGCGATCTGCTTGGTCCGGCGCTCGAGCACGGGAAAGATGGCGTGGACCTGGTCGATGCGCCTCATGATCTCGCTCTTGGGCTCGCCGCGGCCCGGGATGTAGGCCCCCAGCAGGAGGTTGTCCTTGACGGCCAGGTGGGCGAAGAGCTGTCGGCCCTCGGGCACCTGGCACAGTCCCAGGCGGACGATCCGGCCCGGTGACAGGCGGCTGATGTCTTCCCCCAGGAAAATGACCCGGCCCGCGGTGGGCGAGATGATCCCGGAGATGGCCTTGAGCAGGGTCGATTTGCCGGCGCCGTTGGCCCCGATCAGGGACACGAATTGGCCCTCTTGGACCTTGAGCGACACGTCCTCCAGGGCCCGGATGGCCCCGTAGTGGGCCGAGAGTTTTTGGACCTCAAGCAAGCTCGCCCTCCGTACCCAGGTAGGCCTGGACCACCTGCGGGTCCTTGCGGATCACCTCGGGCGGGCCGTCGGCGATCTTTTCCCCGAAGTTCAGGACCAGGATCTCGTCGGCGATGTCCATGACCAGCTTCATGTCGTGCTCGACCAGGATGACCGTCCGGCCCTGGCGGCAGATGTCCTGGAAGAGGCGGGCCGCCCGCTCGGTCTCCGATTCGTTGAGCCCGGCGGCCGGCTCGTCCAGCAGGATCAGCTTGGGGTCCGTGGCCAGGGCCCGGGCCACCTCTAAAAGCTTCTGTTCGCCCAGGGGCAGCGCCTCGGCCTCCTCATGGGCCTTGGGCAGCAGGCCCACCAGGTCCAGCATCTTCTCGGCGTCGGTCCGGATCTGTTTCTCCTCGGCCTTGACCACCGGAAGCCGGAGGCCGGAGAGCAGGATGCCGCATCTGGTCCGGACGTGGCGGCCGATCATCACGTTTTCGAGGACGGTCATGCCGTGGTACAGCTCGACGGTCTGGAAGGTCCGGGAGATGCCCTTTTTAGCCACCCGGTGCGGTTTCCAGTTGGCCACGTCGGTGCCCTCGAAGATGATCCGGCCGCCGCTGGTGGGCAGCACCCCGGTGATCAGGTTGAACAGGGTGGTCTTGCCGGCGCCGTTGGGGCCGATGACCGCCCGGATCACCCCCGGGGTCACGTCGAAGCTCAAATCGGAAATGGCCAGCAGGCCCCCGAAGGCCCGCCGCAGTTCCCGGACCTTGAGGATGGGCTCGGGTCCGGTCGGGGCCTTGGCCTCGATGGCGTCCGGGGTATTGAGCGGCGACATGTCAGTCACCCCCACCGGCGGCCAGGGCGACCGCCCTTCGTCCTCGTCCGGTCACGAACCGGACGAAGACCACCAGGCCCATGATCAGGGCCGCCAGCAGCAGCAGGCAGCAGATCAGGAAATAGACGCCCATGATCGGGTCCTTATGGACCGGCAGGAACAGCGACACAAAGGGCGTGGCCAGTCTGATCAACGGGAAGAACAGCAGGCCCACCAGGGCCAGCAGGCCGAAGCTCCGGGCCCGCGAGGCCAGGTCCCTTTTGGCGAATCCCTGGCGGAGCTGGGCCGGGGCGGACAGCAGCCCGCCGGGCAGGACCATGACGATCAGCATCAGGGCCAGCCCGAACAGGAAGACCTTCCAGTCGGGCAGGTGGATGCTGTCGATCATTTGGTTGAAGACAGTGTGCGGCCCGGGCATCAAATTCCAGCTCTGGAAGCCCAGCCACCCGGGGAAGACGCCCTCGGCGAAGCGCTGGACCGCGTGGTTGGGATCGGGGACCAGCTTCAGGAGATCGCAGACGACCCAGGACAAAAACGAGTGTTCCCGGGTGGCCGACTCCAGGAGCTTGGGCAGCATCACCAGGGCGCCGGTGCCCAGAATCGCCCCCCAGATGCTGGCCATGCCGCCGATGATGACCATGACCACGAACTCGATCGAGTAGGCGAATCCGGCCTGATCGGGCTTGAACGAGTTGCTGAGCAGGCAGAACAGGGACCCGGCGAACGAGGCAATGACGGCCGACAGGACGAAGACGTTGACCTTGGTCCGGGCGACGTTGACTCCCATGGCCCCGGCGGCCAGTTCCGAGCCGTGGATGCTGCGCATGGACCGGCCCACCCGGGAGTGGATCAGGTTCAGGCAAAAGACCAGGGCCACCAGCACGCAGGGCCAGATGACGTAATACTGGCCAATGACCTGCACGGTCAAGGGCGGCTGATGGGCCCCGAACAGGCCCAGACCCCAGGCGGACACCCGGTCCCACATGGCCAGGAAGGCCCCCCTCGAGCCTTCCAGGAGCACGCCGTCCGAGCCGCCGAAGATGCCGGCCCCCTTGAACACGGTGGTGACGATGATGCCGAAGCCCAGGGTGGCCATGGCCAGGTAGTGGCCTCGCAGTTTCAGGGAGGGGTAGGCCACGGCGTAGGCGACCACGGCCGAGATCAGGACGCCGGCCGGGATGGACAGCCAGGGCAGCAGGGTCACCACGACCGGATAGGCGGCGGTGTCAAACGGGGTCGGCGGCGTGACGTTGGGCAGCAGTTCGCCCAGGGTGACGTTGGTGAACATCCCCAGGTCGTGCGGGTTGAAGATGGGCCGGGTGATGAAATCGGGCAGGGTGCCGAAGACCCCCTTGTACAGGTCCAGGGGATAGTGATACATCAGCATCGGCTGGAGATGGTACATCGTCAGCAGGGAGGTGTAGGCGCCGATGCCGAAAAAGGCGGCGTGTCCCAGGGAGATCTGACCGGTGTAGCCCAGCAGCAGGGACAGGCCCATGGTGATCAGGGCGTAGGCCCCCATGTTGGTGACCACGCCGATGTAATCGGCGTTGTTGGTCTTGAAGGCGACTACGGGGAAAACCAGGGCGAAAAACGCCAGGACCGCCAGCCCTATCCAGTTTCGCTTGCCCACTTGCCTGTCCCCTTGAGCATCGCTTTGATCCGAGCGTCAATCAGAACTTCTTGATCTTGGCCGCCTCGGCGCTGCCGAACAGGCCGGACGGCCGCAGGAAGAGGACGCCCAGCAGGACCAGCATCGAGCTGGCCTCGGCGTAGGTCGAGCCGATGTATCCCTTCCAGAAGGCCTCGACCAGTCCCAGCAGACACCCGCCGACCACGGCGCCCCAGAAGCTGCCCAGGCCCCCCAGGATGGCCGCGGCGAAGCCCTTGATGGCGTTGATCGGTCCGGAGTCGTACTGGACGCCGATGGGCCCCAGGAAGACGAGCCCGCCCACCGCCCCCAGAAAGGCCGACAGGGCGAAGCTGAGCATGACCATGCGGTTGACGTTGATCCCGACCAGCGACGCGGCCAGGGGATTGTCGGCGCAGGCGCTCATCGCCTTGCCGATCATGGTTCGTTCGAAAAAGAAGGTCATGATGATCACGATCACCAGGGTGACCCCCAGCACCCACAAATACTGGGGGATGATCGTCGCCCCCATGAACTTGATGCCGGCCTCGAGGTCCACGACCTTTTTCTTGCGGGCCGGCGAGGTGCTCCGCCGGACCGGGGTAGGTTGGGCCGACGGGGAGGTCTTGACCTTTTGGGTCGAGGTCGGGGCCTGGACCTTTTCCGAGAAGCCGGGGTAGCGCAGCTCGTCCTTGCCCCAGACGACCATGGCCAGGCCCTGGAACATGAAGGACAGGGCGATGGTGATCATGACCAGCCGGAGCACGCTGGCCCCCTTGACCGGAAAGATGCCGCCCAGATACATCAGGGCCCCGATGGCGGTGACCGAGGCCGCGGCCAGAACGGCCGCCAGGATCATCGACCACCACGGGTAGGGGCGGACCATGATCTGGTCCAGGCCGCCGACGATCTGGACCGAGGACCAGTGGAACACGCCGATGAAGATGCCCAGGAAGGTGGCGGCGAAAAAGGCCCCCAGGACCAGGAACTCGCCCTGGGCGAAGTTGATCACCTCGGTGGCGTTGTAGATGATGTTGAATCCCAGGGCGACCAGGGCGTAAATCGCCCCGACCGAGATGCCGGTAATGAAGTATTGGAGCAAATCACTCACGGCAGACCTCGACTCCTGGCCCGGGAATTTTGGCAAAGCGGCCCGGGCCGGGGCCCGGACCGCTTCGGATTTTGCGTGTGTTCCGCTTCTAGAAAATGTGGACGATTTTCCACTTGCCGCCGACGACCTGGGTCATGACAAAGGCCTTGTAGTTCAGGCCGCAGTGGTCCGTGGCGGACATGTTGAACATGCCGCCCGTGCCGGGGAAGTTCTTGATGTTGGTCTCGAGGTAGTTCCGAATCTTGGCCTTGTTGGGGCCGACCTTGCGGATGGCCGTGACCAGCATGTTCAGGGCGTCCCAGGCGTGGCCGCCGAAGGTCGAGACGGCCGTGTGGGGATAGTACCGCTTCCAGGACCGGACATAGTGCATGTCAAAGGCCTTGAGCGGGTCAGAGTTGGGCAGCTGGCTGGCGACGACGATCCGGCCCAGCGGCGCATAGACGCCGTTGGCGGCGGCCCCGCAGGCGGTCAGGTTCCGGGGGCTGCCCCAGCCGTGGGACTGGAAGAAGGGGATGTTCTTCATGCCCAGCTGGGCCCAGTTGCGGACGATGGTCACCTGGGTGGGGCCGATGGTCCAGCCGACGATATAGTCGGGCTTCTTGGCCTTGATCCGGGTCAACTGGGCGGTCATGTCGTTGTCCTTGGGACCGAACCGCTCGGCGGCGACGATCTTCATCCCGTACTGGGGCGCCAGCCTCTTGAGCTGGGCCAGTCCGGAATAACCAAAGCCGGAGTTGACCGTCAGCAGGGCGACCTTTTTGTAGCCCTTCATCTTGGCGTAGATGTAAATGGCCCGCACGGCCGAACTGTCGGTCTGGGGGGTCTTGAAGATCCACTTCTTGACCGGCTGGACGATCTTGATCGACGCCGCGCAGGAAATATTGGGCGTCTGGGACTTCTGGAGCAGGCCGATGACGCGCAGGGACAGACCGGACAGCGACGGACCGATGATGGCGATGACCTTGTCCCGCATCAGCAGGCGCTGGACCGCCTCGCTGCACTTGTCGGCCTTGCCCTCATCGTCCTCGATGTAGAGCTTGATCGGCCGGCCGTTGATGCCACCGGCGGCGTTGATGATGGTGGCGTAAATGTTGAGGCTCTTTTTCTCCGGGTCGCCCAGGAAGGAACCACGGCCGGTGACGGTCAGCACGGCGCCGATTTTGATCGGCTGGGCGGCCATGACCTGATTGGGTGCGGGGGCTATGAACAGCCCCACCAGAAAGAACACCCCAATGGCATACAGAATGGATTTCTTGATCGTCATCCTCTTCCCCCTGTTTTTGGTTGCGAAATCATCAGCTGAAGGGAAGTCGAACCCCCCTTTGATACCCCGGACGGGTGATTTCGAGCAGCCCGACGACCGGCTCCCCGGCCGCCGGCACCCTGTCTCCCCTCCCGGTCCGGAAGGCGGGACAAAATGCCGTGAAGATGCCCGACTCGATTAGTGGTTCATGTCGATGAAAGGCCCCGCTCCCCCTCCCAGACGGTCCCAGACGCCAGCGTCAGCCAAGGCCGCCTGACGAGTCACCCCCGGCACGCTTGCCATGGACTTTGGTTCTGGGTAAAAGCTCAAAAAAAGTATAGAACCGCCGGTGCTGACTGGCAATCTTTTTTTTAATTTCGCTGGCATATGACCTTGAATCGACTCCCGCCCGAGACCATATTAAACGTGTCCGGGCGGTCCGGCTCCTCGGTTCCGGCGAACGCCCTGTTCGATAATTGGGCGTCATCTTACCCCAGGAGAACCGATGAAGCAAGCCCCAAATAAAAACTGGCTGTGGACCGTGATCGTGGTCCGGGGAGAGCGGGAAGACCTCTACAACTTCCAGGACCCGACCTCCGGCGACCAGGTGACGCCCGCCTTTTCGGACAAGGCCTCGGCCGAAAGGTTCTGGGCCCGACTGAACCCCCCGCCCCCGGGACAGGGGGTCGTCCAGGCCGCCAGGCGGGACGACTTGGCGGCCGCCGCCCGGCGACACGGCCTGGCGGTGGTCGTTTACGATCCCGACGGGCGGCCCCTGTTCACTCTCGATCAGCCCCCGATTGCTTGACATGGTCGCAGATCGGAATTAATTTCTACAAAGGATTTAAGCTTATGGCCGGTAAGGACTACTATAAAATTCTGGGCGTGGACAAGGGGGCCTCGACCGAGGAGGTCAAGAAGGCCTTCCGTAAACTGGCCCTCAAGTACCACCCGGACAAGAACCAGGGCGATCCCCAGGCCGAGGAGAAGTTCAAGGAGATCAACGAGGCCTACGCCGTCCTGTCCGATGCGGAAAAACGCAAACAATACGACCGGTTCGGTTCGGAAGGGTTCGACCAGAGATTTTCCCAGGAAGACATCTACCGCGGCTTCGACCCCCGGGACATCTTCAGCGACCTGGGCCTGACCGGCGACATCCTGTCGCGCATCTTCGGCGGGGGCCGGGGAGGACCGCGGTCCGGCACCTACCAGACCTTCCATTTCGGTCCCGGCGGCTTCCATCAGGCCGATTTCGAGGGCTTCGGACGCCCCGGACCGCCCCCTAGGGGGGCGGATCTGGTCTATGAACTGCCCGTCTCCCTCCAGGAGGTGATGACCGGGGCCTCGAAGACCATCGCCTACCACCGGGGCGGGTCCAGCGAGCGGGTCACCGTCCGGATCCCGGCCGGCATCCAGGAGGGCAAAAAGCTGCGCCTGGCCGGCAAGGGCGAGGTGGGGCCCGGCGGCGAGCCCGGGGACCTGTACATCAAGATCAAGGTCAACCCGGATCCCGACTTCGAGGTGGACGAGGCCGACCTGACGACCTCCCTGGAGGTCACCTTCTCCCAGGCCGTCCTGGGCTCGGAACAGACCATTTCCACCCTGGACGGCAAGCGCCTCAGCGTCAAGGTCCCCAAGGGGGCCCAGAGCGGCCAGAAGCTGCGGCTCAAGGGCCACGGCCTGCCCCGCCTGGACGGCGGGGGCCGGGGAGACCTCTACGCCCGGCTCAAGGTCGCCGTGCCCAAGCGCCTGAGCCGCCGCCAAAAGGAACTGATCGACCAACTGGCCCAGGAAGGACTGTAGCCGCCGGCATGAACGAGGCCCTGATCGTCATCGGGAAGTTGCTCCTGGCCGCCGTCCTGGCGGCCTTGATCGGTTACGAGCGGGAGTCCCACGGCCGCACCGCCGGCCTGCGGACCAACACCCTGGTCGGCCTCGGGGCCTGCCTGCTGATGCTTCTGTCCCTGCACATGACCGAGCTGTTCAAGGCCATCGACCAGCACAGCGTCGTCCGCGTCGATCCGAGCCGGATCGCCGCCTACACCATGGCCGGCATGGGGTTTCTGGGTGCCGGGGTGATCATGCAGGGCCGGGGATCGGTCCGGGGCATCACCACCGCCGCCTGCCTGTGGATCAACACCGCCGTGGGCCTGGCCGTGGGGGCCGGGTTCTATTTGCCGGCGGTGGCCGTCACCGTCGTGGCCCTGACCAGCCTGACCGTGCTGCGCTGGACGGTCGAGCGCTACGTCCGGCGCGACATCTATCTCCACGTGGCCGTGGATCTCAGGGGAGACAAATGCCGTTTCGAGGAGATCGAGGGCATCCTCCTCCGACGCGGCATCAAACGCCTGTTCACGGCCATCGACCGGGACGTCGAGGCCAAGACCCTGGCCTATCGGATGAGCGTCCGGATCAAGGGCGCCATCGACCCCCGGCCCCTGGTCAACGAACTGGCCGGCCTGCCCGGGGTCAGCCGCGTCCGCTGGCGCGAGGGCCGCGTCAACTAGCCCGATGAATAATTCGGGCCAGACCGTTGCCTGATCGGCCGCGATGAGATAAGCTCGCCTCTGCCTCCGGGCTCATCTTTTTTAAACCGAATTTCAACAAACGTCAGGCCGTCATGTCCACCATCGCCACCGCTGAAATAGTGTCCGTCGGCTCGGAACTGCTTCTGGGACGGTTCAACGACACCAACGCCTCCTGGCTGTCGAAGACCCTGACCTCCCGGGGGATCCGCGTCCGCTACCGGACCACGGTCGGCGACGTCCTGGAGGAGCAGGCGGCGGTCTTCAAGACGGCGCTGTCCCGGGCGGACCTGGTGGTGGTCAGCGGCGGTCTGGGCCCGACCGACGACGATCTGACCCGGGAGGCCGCGGCCGCGGCGGCCGGGGTGGCGCTGGTCTTCTCGGCCGAACTCATGAGCTACATCGAGGCCATGTTCAGGCGGGTCGGTTTCACCATGACCGACAACAACCGGCGCCAGGCCTATATCCCGGCCGGGGCCCGCGCCCTGACCAACGACGCGGGCACCGCCCCGGGGTTCATCGTCGAGGCCGGCGGCTCGGCCCTGATCTGCGTCCCGGGCGTGCCGGCCGAGATGAAGCGGATGATCCACCGGCAGGTCCTGCCCTGGCTGGCCGAGGCCCGGGGCCTGGCCCTGCGGCTGGTCACGACCCGGCTGGTCAAGGTCTGCGGTATCGGCGAGAGCGGCGTGGACGAGCGGTTGCGGGGGCTGCTGGGCGAGGACCAGAACCCGGCCGTGGGCCTGCTGGCCTCGCCGGGCGAGGTCAGGGTCCGGATCACGGCCGGGGCCGACACCGAGGAGGAGGCCCGGGTGCTGCTCGACCGGGCCGAGGCCGAGGTCCGGGCCCGGCTGGGCGAGGCCGTGTTCGGCGTGGACGACGAGACCCTCGAGGGGGTGGTCGCCGGGTTGCTGGCCGGGCTGGGACTCCAGGCGGCCGTGGTCGAGACCGTGACCGGCGGGGCCATCTGCCGACGGCTCCTGGCCGTGGCGCCCCACTGCCTGGCCCGGGGGGTGGTCCTGCCCGACGCGGACGAGGCCGCCGCCTGGCTGGCCCCGGCGGGCGGCCTGCCCGAGACGGTGCGCCGGGACGGTCCCGAGACCGCCTTCCGCCTGGCCGACCGCGTCCGGAGCGAGGCCGGGGAGCGGGGTGTGGGCCTGGCCGTGTGGGGCCCGGCCGAGGACGCCGGCGACCGGGGTCAGGTCCGGGTCAACGTCTCGGCGGCCGTGGTCGGCCCGGCGGGGACCGGCCGGCTCAGCCGGTCCATGTCCGGACCCCGGTCCTGGCTCATGGAGCGGATCGGCGTCCTGGGCCTGGACATGCTGCGCCGGTATCTGCTGGACCTGAAACCGGGGTAGGGCATGCAGCGTCAAATCATGATCGCCGTGGACGAGTGGCCGGGCGGCCGCCAGACCGTCGAGTACGTCGGCCGGATGTACGATCTGGTGCCCGAGCTGCACCTGGTCCTGTTTCACGTCCAGCCCCCCGTCCCGCCGGTCCTGGCCGAGGAGTCCGGCCGCGACCCCCAGATGCTCAGGCGCCTCAAGGCCCTCAAGGCCAGGCTCCGCGACCAGGCCGAGCAGGTCCTGGACCAGGCCAGGGAGCACCTGCTCACCCTGGGCGTGCCCGAGGACAGCATCGGCCTGAAATTCCAGCCGCGGCGCACCGGCCCGGCCCGGGACATCATGTTCGAGGCCGAGCAGGGCGCCTATGACGCCGTAGTCCTGGGCCGGCGGGGCCTTTCCCGGGCGGCCGAGTTCTTCCTGGGGGGCGTCACCTCCAAGGTCCTGATGCAGGGGGACAAGGCCCCGCTGTGGCTGGTGGACCACGCCCTGGAGCGGGTCAACCCCCGTTTCCTGGTGGCCGTGGACGGCTCGGAGAACTCGCTGCGGGCCGTGGATCACCTCGCCTTCATGCTCCGGGCCGACTCCGAGGCCGAGGTGAACCTGCTCCACGTCGCCCCCCGGTTCCAAAACGTCTGCCCGGTGGACTTCGAGGACCAGGCCGACCCGGACCTGGCCGACATCGAGGTCGTCTTCGATCAGGAAGAGGCCCGGTGCATGGCCGACTTCGAGGCCAAGATGTACCAGGTCCTCAAGGACGGCGGGTTCGACCCGGCCCGGCTGACCATGAAGACCGTCGAGAAGGCGGCCGGCGTGGCCCGGACCGTGGTGGCCGAGGCCCAGAAAGGCGACTTCTCGACCATCGTCATCGGCCGGCGGGGCAAGACCGCGGCCAAGGAGTTCTTCATGGGCTCCATCTCCCAGCGGATCCTGCACCGGGCCGAGGGCCGGGCGGTCTGGGTGGTGGCGTGAGGTCTCGTCCCCGCATCTCCCGGCCCGGGCGCCTCGGCACCGCCCGCTCCAGCCTATTGGCTAGCAGGGGCGGGCGCCCCCCGGACCCGGCCGGCCCGTCGGCCCGGGCCTTTGTCCGCGAGGTGGCCGTTTTTTCCGCCGAAAATATTTACTCGTGCCCCAGGCTGCCGGTCCGGCGTTCGCTTGAGCCGGCGGCCGATTAGCAGCCGGGCATGTCGATCGACCTTGGCTGGACCATGCCCGGCTCGATGCTCGGGGCGGCCTGGCTCCTGGATCTGGTCCTGGGCGACCCTCGCCGCTTCCCCCACCCGGTCCGGCTGATGGGCCTGGCCGTCACGGGCCTGGAGCGAATCGCCCGGCGGCTGACCTCGTCCCCGGCCGGGCTGGTGGTCGCCGGGGCGATCATCACGGCCGTCGTGGCCGGAGGGGCCGGGGCCCTGGCCCTGGTCCTGCTCTATCTGGCCGGTCTGATCCACGTCTGGGTCGCGGTGGTCCTGGGCGTGGTCCTGGCCTGGTTCTGCCTGGCCACGCGGGACCTGATCGACCACGCCCGGCCGGTTCGAACCGCCCTGGCCCGGGGCGACCTGGAACGGGCCCGGCGGGAACTGGGCAGGATCGTCGGCCGGGACACCGGGGCCCTGGACGAGACCGGAATCCGCCGGGCCCTGATCGAGACCGTGGCCGAAAACCTGTCCGACGGCGTGGTCGGACCCTTGTTTTACCTGGCCCTGGGCGGGCCGGCCCTGGGCCTGGCCTACAAGGCCGTCAGCACCCTGGACTCCATGATCGGCTATTGGAACGAAAGATACGAACACCTGGGCAAGGCGGCCGCCCGGGCCGACGACGTCCTGAATTTCATCCCGGCCCGGCTGACGGCCCTGCTCCTGGTCGCCGTCGCGCCGCTCCTGGGTCTGAGCGGACCCGGGGCCTGGCGGGGCCTGGTCCGGGACCACGGCAAGTCGCCCAGTCCCAACGCCGGGTGGCCCGAGGCGGCCATGGCCGGGGCCCTGGGCGTGGCCCTGGGCGGCCCGGCGATCTACTTCGGCCGGCCCAGGGACAAGCCGGTCCTGGGGCCGGGCCTCAGGGAGATCGGCGACCGGGCGGTAAAGGATGCGATCAGGATGCTTTTTTTTGTTTCCTTGCTGGCGGCGCTGCTCGGCGGCGCGGTCCTGGCGGTGATCCATGGCTGGTAAGATGATCGGCCGGCCCGAGCACGGCGGCCGGGCCTTCGAACTGGCCCGGCGGCTGGGCCTGGCCCCCGGCGAGATCCTGGATTTCTCGGCCAACGTCAATCCCCTGGGCCCCCCGCCCGGTCTGAAGCGGGTTCTACAGCGGGCCCTGGCCGAGATCGTCAATTACCCGGAGCCCCACGCCGGGCCGCTGCGGGCGGCCCTGGCCGATTGGCACGGGGTCAAACCCGCCCAGGTCCTGGTGGGCAACGGCTCCACGGCCCTGTTCTACCTCCTCTGCCGGGCCCTGGCGCCCCGGCGGGCGGTGGTCTTCGAGCCGGCCTTCAGCGAGTACGCCCGGGCCCTGGCCGCGGCCGGGGCCGAGATCGGCCGGGTGATCACCCAGCGGGGCAGGCTCTTCTGCCCGGATGGGTCCGGGATCGGCCAGGCCCTGGCCCAAAGGCCCGAGCTGATCTTCGTCGCCCGGCCGGTCAGCCCGGGCGGGGCCCTGCCCGACCCGGAGGTCCTGGCCGAGCTTATCGAGCGGGCCGCCCCGGCCGTGGTCGTTTTGGACGAGGCCTTCCTCGACTTCACGCCTGAAGAGACCTGGGCCGGGCACCAGGCCCAGAATTTGATCGTCACCCGGACCCTGACCAAGTTTTACGCCCTGACCGGCCTCCGCCTGGGATACCTGGTCGGCCCGTTGAAACTCGTCGCCCGGATCAGCGCCCTGGACGAGCCGTGGTCCGTCAACCATCTGGCCCAGACGGCCGGGTCGTACTGTCTGGATCAGACCGAATACGCCGCCCGGACGCGCCGGGTGGTGGCCCGGGCCCGGGAGCGCCTGGCCCGCGCCATCGAGACCCTGCCCGGGGCGTTCGTCTATCCCTCGACGGCCAACTATTTGCTGGTCTGGGCGGACGAGCCGGGACCGACCGTGCCGGAGCTGGCCGGCCGACTGGAAAACCGGGGCATTTTGATCCGCGACTGCGCCAATTTCCGCGGCGTGGGACCCAATCACTTCCGGGTGGCCGTCCGGCGCGAATCGGAAAACCGGCGGCTGGTCGCGGCCCTGGCCGCGGCCTGGTCAGACCGGTGAACCGGCCGCCGGGTCAAAATGGACTGGAAATTTCCGGAATTTTCTGATATACATCATTAGCTTTAATAGTCGCGAGCCGGACGCCATGCATTGTCAGGCGGCAGGGGCCGCCAGGGGAGACGCCGGCCGCGACGTACTTTTTTTCTTCGGCCGCCGGGCCACCGCCGGGGACCTCGCCCCGGTTTTCGAGGAGGAGAAGATATGGGCCGTGATGATAAGGCCAGCCCACTGAAGATCCAGGACACCACCCTCCGGGACGGACACCAGTCCCTGCTGGCCACCCGGATGAAGACCGAGGACATGATTTCCCTGGCCGAGCGGATCGACGAGGTCGGCTTCTGGGCCTGCGAGGTCTGGGGCGGGGCCACCTTTGACACCATGCACCGGTTCCTGGGCGAGGACCCCTGGGAGCGGCCCCAAACCCTGAAAAAATACATCAAGAAGACCCCGTTCTCGATGCTGCTCCGGGGCCAGAACCTGGTCGGCTACCGCAACTACGCCGACGACGTGGTCCGGGCCTTTGTGGATCACGCCTGCGAGGTGGGCATCGACGTCTTCCGGGTCTTTGACGCCCTGAACGACTTCCGCAACTTCGAGACCGCCGTGGAGGTGATCAAGAAGAACGGCAAACATTTCCAGGGCGCGATCTGCTATTCGCTGACCGAGCGCCGGATGGGCGGCGAGGTCTTCAACCTGGATTATTACCTGGCCAAGGCCAAGGAACTCGAGGCCATGGGGGCGGACACCATCTGCATCAAGGACATGGCCGGCCTGATCGGGCCCTACGACGCCTTCGAGCTGATTTCGGCCCTCAAGCAAACGGTCAAGCCGCCGATCCATCTGCACACCCACTACACCTCGGGCATGGGCTCCATGAGCTACCTCAAGGCGGCCGAGGCCGGGGTGGACATCGTGGACTGCGCCCTGGCGCCCTTTGCCCTGCGGACCTCGCAGCCGGCGGTCGAACCCATGGTCGCCGCCATGCTGGGCACGCCCCGGGACACCGGGCTCGACCTGAACCTGCTGGTCGAGCTGGGACAGGCCTTCGAGCCGGTGGCCGGGAAGTACAGAGAACTGCTGGACGACACCCGGATGGCCACCATCGACACCGGCGTGCTCCTCCACCAGGTGCCGGGGGGCATGATCTCGAACCTGGTCAGCCAGCTCAAGGAGCAAAACGCCATCGACCGCCTGCCCGAGGTGTACGCCGAGATCCCCCGGACCCGGCGCGAGCTGGGCACGCCGCCCCTGGTGACCCCGACCAGTCAGATCGTCGGGGTCCAGGCCGTCCTCAACGTCCTTTTGGGCCGCTACAAGTTCGTGACCAAGGAGACCCGGGGCCTGGTCCAGGGCCTCTACGGCAAAACGCCCACCCCGGTCGATTCCGAGGTGGCCCAGGTCGTCCTCAAGAAGGGCAAGGACGGTCAACACCCGCGATATGACGCCCGACCCGGCGACGTCATCCCGCCGGAGCTGGACGAGGTCAAACAGAAGACGGCCGACTATGCCAAGGACGAGGGCGACCAGCTGATCTGCGCCCTGTTCCCCCAGACCGGCAAGCAGTTCTGCCAGGAGCGCGACCAGAAGGAAGGCCAGGAGGCCGCCTCCGGCTAGTCCGGGCGGCCGGTCTCCCCTGGCGCCGGGATCCCGGTGACCAGTGACAAGGGCCCCGGCGGGGCCCTTTTTGTCATTCGCGGAAAGCGGCCGGGGGTCAGTGTCTCTTGTCGTTGGGAAAGATGATGATCTTTTTCAGCTCGCCCTCGCCCCGGGAGGCGGTCCGCACCCGGCCGTCGTCCTTCAAGGCCAGGTGGACGATCCGGCGGTCATGGGCGTTCATGGGGCTGATGGTGATCGGCTTGCCGCTGCGGCGGGCCTTCTCGCCCATGCGCACGGCCAGGTCCTCCAGGGCCTGACGCCGCCGGCCCCGGTAGTCCTCGGCGTCCAGGACCAGCCGCACCGGTTTCTTCTCGGCCTTGTTGACCATCTTGTTGAGGATGTACTGGAGGGCGTCCAGGGTCTGACCGCGGCGCCCGATGAGCAGCCCGGCCTTTTCCCCCACGATATTGATGACGATCCGGTCCTCCTCGATCCCGGCCTGAAACTGGGCCTCGATCCCCATCCGCTCGGTCAGCCCCTGGAGCAGGCCCAGTGACCGGTCCACCAATTCCTGACTCGGCCTGGCGATCTCGACGGCCGGAGCCGTGTCCCTCGGGGCGGCCGGCCGCTCCGCCCGGGCCGGTTTGGCCTCCTGGATCTCCGGGGCGGCCGGTTCGGTCGGGGGCCCGGTCGCCTCGGGCGCCGGCGGCCGGGCCGGGGCCGGCCGGGACTCCCTTTTCTCGGCGGGCGGGGCGGTCTTGACCGGTTCCGCCGGGGCGGCCTTGGCCGGGGGGGAGGGTTCGGTCCGGGGGGGGCCGTCCGAGGACAACGTCACCCGGATCCGGGCCTTGCGGGACCCGACCAGGCCGAAGATGCCCGTCGAGGCGGTGGACAGGATTTCGATGTCCAGCTTTTCCAGCGGCACGCCGAAATGCTGTTTGGCCTTCTCGATGGCCTCCTCGGTGTTCTTGCCTTCTATTTCAACCGGTTCCACGACCAAAAAACCTCCACCAGCCTACGGCAGCCTTCTTTTTGGGTTTGGGGTTGTGAATCCGCCACTGCTGCCCGATCGACAGGATGTTATAGACCAGCCAGTAGAGCACCAGCCCGGAGGGCATCCCCATGAAGATGAACAAAAAGACGGCCGGCATGATCATGGCCATCATCTTCTGCTGCTTGGGATCGCCGGCCGAGGGGGTGATCTTCATCTGGAGCCACATGGACACGGCCATCAGGATGGTCAGCACCGGCAGGCCCTTGTCCACGTAAGGAATTTGGAAGCCCAGGGGCAGACGGTCCGGGACGGACAGGTCGTTGATCCAGAGGATGAACGGGGCGTGCCTCAGCTCGATGGCGCTGCGCAGGAACTCGAACAGGGCGAAAAAGACCGGGATCTGCAACAGCATGGGCCAGCAGCCGCCCATGGGGTTGACCTTGTGGGCCTTCCACATGGCCATCATCTCCTGGTTCAGCTTCTGCTTGTCGTCGGCGTACTGGGCCCGGAGTTCCTTGATCTTGGGCTGGAGTTCGCCCATCCGCTTCATCGAGGCGTAACTCTTGTGGGTCAGCGGCCAGAACAGGATTTTCAGGAGGATCGTCAGCAGGATGATCGCCACGCCGTAGTTGGGGATGATGTCGTACAGGATCTTCATCACCCACAACAGCGGCTTGGCGATGATGTCGAAGAACCCGAAATCGATCGCCTCCGGAAGTTGATACTGGGCCCCGGCCAGGCCCAGGGCCTCGGTGCTCTTGGGGCCCAGGTAGAACATGTAGTCCAGGATCCGGGCACGGTAAGGCCCGCCGATGGGATCGACCACCTGATTGGGGCCCTGGTACGCGACCGAGACCAGGTCCAGGCCGAGACGGGTGAGGTTGACGTTGGACGGGACCGGCTTGGGCGCCACCAGGGCGGTCAGGAAGTAGGGGTCCGAGTAGGCCACCCACTGGACGTCCTTGGCCCTGACGTTGTACTTGTCCACCCCGGGCTTGATCCGCTGTATTTTCACCTCCTCGACCGACTTGCCATGGACCAGGTACTGGACGCCGCGGAAGTTGCCGCTGTGATCGTGGTCGGGCCGATTGTAGAGATAGACCAGCGGCTGAAACCGCAGGGAGTCTGTCCGGCTCAGGTTTTCCACCTTGACCTGGCAGCCGATGGCGTAGGTCTTGGGGTTGAAGGTGTAGGTCCGCTGGACCCGGTAACGACCGGGAACGGTGTAGGTGAAGACCAGGTTCCGAATGTCCCGGGTGGCGTCCACCCGGTCGGTGTTCACCTTGAATTCGGCCCGGCTCAGATCGACCCCGCCGGGCAGGTGCGACAGCCCGATGGTCAGGGGCAGGTGGCTCTCGAACATGACGTCGATCAGCCGCCACAGCAGGGCCGAGGTCAGGGCGGGGTCCTTGCCCAGGGCCAGTTCCAGTTGCTGCTCGGTGGGGACCCTGGTGTTGAGCCCCACGTTGACCATCTGGATCGGGATCTTCCGCTTGACGGTCTCGTAGTAGGCCTTGTGGCGTCCTTTCTTGGCCGCCGTGCCCTCCAGGACGAGGCTCAGCAATCTGGCGCCGTTGGTGGTGAACCGGGCGGTGTACAGGGGATGGATGACGGTCACCGTTTTTCCCTCGGCGGCCGGTCCGGCCCAGACCACCGTCCAGAACAAGTCGGGTGTGGCCACGGACGGTTTGGCCGGGGGCGGGGGGGGGCTGGGCGTGGCGGGGGCGGCGGCGGTCTGGGTGGTCGTCTTCTTCTGGGCCACGGGTTTGGGTTTTTGATGCTCGGACATCATCATGAACACGATCAAGACCAGTCCGGCCAGGACCAGCGCGATCACGGTCCGTTTATCCATTTCCATCGGTCAAGTCCTCGGGTGGCCGCCCCAGCGGCGTTGATGTAGAGCGTTGTTGTCAGGCACCGGGTCGTATCCTCCGGGATGCCAGGGGTGGCATTTGGCCAGGCGTTTAACGGCCAGCCATCCGCCACGCCACGCCCCGAACCGCTTCACCGCGGTCAGGGCGTAGGCCGAACAGGTGGGATGAAACCGGCAAGCGGGGGGAAAAAGGGGCGAAATCGCCAGCTGATAAGCCCGGATAAACCCGAGCATTAACCATTTGATCATGACCGATCTGCGTCCCGCCCCGGTGTCGGGGCGATCAAGGCTTCAGCCAACTCACGGGCCGTCTGGACGGCGTCAAGTTCGGCGGCCGCCGGGCGGGCGATGACCAGCAGGTCCAGGCCCCGGGGCAGACGGTCGCGGTGCGTGCGGAAAAATTCCCGAATCAGCCTCTTGACGCGGTTTCTCCTGACGGCCCGGCCCACCTTCCGGCTGGCGACTATCCCCAGCCGAGGGGGTCCGGATGGCTGGCGTTCCTTTTTCGACCGGGCCAGGACCAGGATGAAATTCTTGGTGTGGATCCGTTTGGCCGGACGATTGAACCTCGCGAATTCCGCCCGCCTTCGAATCCTCGCCTCGGGGGGCAGTCCCTGTTTCCCCCGGACCCGGTCGCCGGTGTCACTTCCCACCTTCAGGTTAAACTGCCAGTCTCTTGCGCCCCTTGCGACGACGATTGGTGATCACAGCCCGACCGCCCCTGGTGCGCATGCGGACCAAAAAGCCGTGCGTTCTCTTGCGGGGGGTGTTGTGTGGTTGATAGGTGCGTTTCATGACGTTAGGGCCTTTTAGTTAGGGTGCTTATGCTCAGCGGCCGAGAGACGGCCTGTTGGTCAACGGTCAATGCCCGGGCCGGGGGGATGATCCCAATCAAATAAAATCCCATCGACCGGCCGCCGGTCAAAAATAAAAATTATCCTGGTAAGATGGTCAGTGTCAAGGAAAAATCAACCCCAGGGACCTGTCATCCAAAACCTTGACAGACCCCCGGGCCAGACGAATCCCGATCAAGACACCGCCCGGCGCGGCCGTCCCCGGGCCGGTCAACTCTGAGTGTCCGCCCGTTGTGGAAACCAGCCGCTGGTCCGGAGGCAGATGCGGACCAGCATCAGCATCACCGGGACCTCGATCAGCACCCCGACCACCGTGGCCAGGGCCGCGCCCGAAGACAGCCCGAATAGCATCACCGCCGTGGCGATCGCCACCTCGAAGTGGTTCGACGCCCCGATCATGGCCGAGGGGGCCGCGTCCCGGTAATTCAGTTTGAATTTCTTGGCCGCCAGGTAAGTCAACCAGAAGATGACGTTGGTTTGGATGAACAGGGGGATGGCGATCCAGAGGATGGTCAGGGGATTGGACAGGATCACCTCGCCCTTGAACGAGAACAGCAACACCAGGGTCACCAACAAGGCGGTGATGGTCACCGGGGTGAGGAAGTGGAGGAACTTTTGATTGAACCAGTCCTCTCCTCGGGCCCGGATGAGGCCCTTTCGGGTCAGAAAACCGGCCGCCAGGGGCAGGGCCACGTAGATGCTGATCGAGAGCAGCAGGGCCTGCCAGGGGACCGGCAGGCGCCCGACGCCCAGCAGGAAACCGCCCAGCAGCCCATACAACAAGAGCATGGTCAGGGAGTTGATGGCCACCATCACCAGGGTGAGGCCGTCATTGCCCCGGGCCAGATAGCCCCAGACCAGGACCATGGCCGTGCAGGGGGCGACGCCCAGAAGGATGCAGCCGGCCAGGTAGCTCCGCCACAGGGGCACGGCCAGCTTCTTGACCCCTTCGACCAGGATCACCGTTCCGGTGCCGTAGTGGGCCCCCACCGCTAGGTCGAGCCCGAAGGGCATCTTGACGTGATCGACCGCCTCCGGGCCGATCAGACCGCGAAACAAGACCCCCAGAAACAGGATCGCGATGGCGTACATCGTAAAAGGTTTGATCAGCCAGTTGACCACCAGCGTCAGGCTTACCGGCTTCACGTTCTTGCCGGCCCGGACGACCTCGCCGAAGTCGATCTTGACCATGATCGGAAACATCATCATGAACAGACAGACGGCGATGGGGATCGAGACCACCGGGGCCTCGCCCACGTAGATGGCCAGGCCGTCCAGGAATCCGGCCACCTTGGGGGCGATCCGTCCCAGCAGGATCCCGGCCCCGATGCACAGCAGGACCCAGACCGTCAGGTAGCGCTCGAAAAAGCTGATGCCCCTGGTCTCGATTTCAACGACGCCGGCGTCGGCCATGAAAAGTCCTCCTGATCATTCCCACTCGGGACGCGATCGTCCGATCGGCTGAGGGCGGTCGATCCAAACAATACAAGGCGGGTTCACCCCTGGCAACAGCAGCCGCCGCCTCCGGACAGGGACATCCGCCGCGGCGGCCGCCAGCCGGTCGCCTTGCGGGCGGCCATCTTGAGGGTCTCCAGGGCCTGCCGGTCAAGGGCCAGGTCGTGGGTCTTCTCGATACCCAGCTTGGTCGCCACCACGTAGAACCGGAGCGGCAGCCCGGCCCTCTCGAAGATGGCCCGGGAGCACCCCAGTTCGCAGCCGTCCATGACCACCACCTTGGCCGCGCCCCTGGCCGACTGGACAAAGGCGCTCAGCCCCCCGCCGATCCCGGCCAGGCAGTACATCCGGCCGAAGCCCTCCTTGGTCAGCTCCACGGCCGCCTGGTTGGTGAGCTGGCCCACGTTGGACGCCCCGGAGCAGGCCAGGAGCATGATATTCGATTGAGGGGTGCAGCAGGCGTCTGACATCTAAATCCTCCACTTCGAAATACGGGCGACCATCCCGGTCAAGCCGCCTCTTTGACAAAATCCTCGACTTTGGCCTTGATCTGATCCCGGATGGCGATGGTCGCCGCGAGCTTTTCGTCATCGGTCCCGGTCAGGGCCGAGGGGTCGGGCAGGGACCAGTGGAACCGCCGGGCCGGGCCGGGAAAGAAGGGGCACTGCTCGGCCTGGGACTCGTCGCACACGGTGATCACGAAATCGAACGGCTCACCGGCCGTGGACAGGTCAAAGGCGCTCTTGGTCTCATTGCCCGAGATGTCGATCCCCAGCTCGGCCATGGCCGCCACGGCCAGCGGGTTGAGGGTCCCCGGTTCGAGCCCGGCGCTCATCACCTCGAACCTCTCGCCCGCCATGCCCTTGAGCAGGGCCTCGGCCATCTGGGAACGGGCCGAGTTGTGGACGCAGATGAACAATACCCTCTTCTGGCCCGTGTCGGTCATGTCAATTCCTTACCGATCGACGCTGACCTTTCGGGTCAGGTCGAAAATGGGGTAAACGTCCTTGGGCCGGGGCCGGTAGGTGAGCCTCAGCCGGAGGACGATCTCGGCCACGCCCGGCGGTGGCCGGAACTGGAACCGCTCGACCTTGGGGGCGAACGGCTGGAGGCTGGTGTCGCGGATCAGCCCCAGCTTGCGGGTCGGCCCCTCGGTCATGGTCTTGCCCCGGCCGTCCGTGGACTGGGGCATGAACACCCGGGTGGCGGTGAAGATCGTTCGGCCGTCGGTCGTCTGGGCGGTCACCTCCAGGACCACTCGGTTCTTGGAGGGTCAGCCGTCGGGCAGGCGGTGCCCGGCCCGGCTGGTGATTCTCGCCTCGACCGCCACCAGGGGATAGGGTGCCCCCGGGGTCAGCACCTGGGACCGATAGGCCAGGACCCGGACGCCCAGACGGACCGACTTTCTCAGCCGGGCCGAGACCGAGGCCGGCCGGGTGAAGTTGGGTGGCCACGAGTGATCGCCCCGGGGCATGTGGCAGTCCTGGCAGGTCCGCGTCCCGCCCGAGGGGATGTAGGCGTGCAAATACGAGCCGTACAGGGTGGCGCACTGGATTGGGGGGGTGAATTCCAGGTTCGGTCCCTGGCCGTGGCACTGGCCGCACTGGACCGGGTCCTTGAGGATCGGACTCTTGACGATTCGCTTGAAGATCGGGTGTTCGTGCTCGCCCAGGTTTTGGTTACCGTAGATCACCCCGGGCCTGGGGCGGGTGTGGACCACGGCCAGATCGTGGTGACAGACGACGCAGGTGATGCCCAGCTTTCTGAGGGTGGTCTTGTCCTTGTTCTTGAAGGCCCGGGCGATCTCGACGATCACCTCCCGGGAGGCGTTCTTGACGTGGGGCAGGTGACACTTGAAGCAGGGATAAGTCTTGTGGGTCACCCGGGCTGGATCGGTCACCGGGACGTGCTTGGCGATGAACAGATCGCCCTTGTACCCGATCAGCGGCGTGGCGTGCTGGGATTTCGCCCACTGGGCGTAGATCTTGGCGTGGCACGGTTTGCAGGACGACGGGTCGTAGCGCCGGATGAACTCGGCCAGGGTCCTGGCCGGGGACGGCCCCTGGGGCCCGGGGCCGAAGGCGTCGATCTGATAGACCGGGGGCTCCGAGGCCCCGCTCAGGGACGCGGCGGCCGCCACCACCACGAGCATGGCCCCGACCGCCACCGCGAATTTCAAGTGATGACCGGACATGTTGACCTCACCAACCAGGTCCGGACCCGATCCGCCTGGTCAGACGATCACCCTCGGGCATTAGCCCGCCAGCCAGGCCTTGACCTCGTCCAGGTCGGGCACCCGGCCGACGACCTTGACCTCGTCGTCGATGACCACCGCCGGCGTGCCGAACACGCCGAACTTGGCGATGTCCATGGCGTTCCTGACCTTTTCGATCCTCGCCTCGACCCCGGTCTCGCCGACTGCCCGGCGGACGATCTCCTCGGTCCGCTCGCAATTCTTGCAACCCGGTCCCAGCACTTTTATGTCTTTCATCAGACATCTCCGTGTCGATTTCTCCAACCAAGGCGGGGGTGGGCCCGCCACGCACATTTTAAAATATTCGACCCGGGCCGGCGGCGCGGCCGACCCGCCTTTTTGGCGGGCGGGTCGGCCCCGCAACTCCCCGGGGCCGGATCATTCCGCCACCTCGATGGCCAGTTCGTTGTCCTCGATCACGTGGTGTCGGATCAAGGAGAAGCTCAGCACCCAGGTCAGCAGCAACGCGGCACCATAGGTGTAAAACAGGTCGGTCAGGTTCCAATGGGCGATCAGGGTGCCGCCCAGGGCGGTGCCCACCCCGCCGCCTCCCATGAAGCAGAAGGCCACCAGGGACATGGCCGAGCCGCGGGCCTTCTGGGCGAACTCGGTGGCCCGGGTGAGCAGGGTGGAATGGGTGAAGATGAAGCCGAAGCCCAGCAAGGCCACCCCTCCCAGAAGCGAACCCAGCCACCCGCCCAGACCGGCCAGCAGCAGATCGGCGGCCGTGGCCGACAACAGCCCCAGGGTGAGCAGGTGGCGAGGCCCCATGACCTGGGCCAGCCTGCCGGTCAGCCGGCCGCCGACGACCGTGGCCAGGCCAAAGGCGGTCATGATCAGGCCGATGTACAGGTAGTTGAAGTGATAGAGATGTTCGATGTAGGCCCCCAAATAGGAAAAGCTGCCGACGATGAACACGCCCTCCAGGAAGACCAGGAGGTAGGTGCCTAGGCTTCTTCGGTCGGACAGCAGCCGGCCATGGGGGGCCAGAAATTTGGCCTGGGGGTTCTTGTTCGACGGCAAGAGGCGATAGGCCTTGATCAGGGCCAGGGTGGGGATGACCGACAGGAGGCCGTACAACACGAACACCCCGCGCCAACTCAGGAAATAGGCCGTGACCCCGCCGATGGCCATGCTCAGACCCTGCCCCAAAAAGGACAGGCCCATGAAGGAGCCGATGGCGCCCTGGCGCTCTGACACGGGAAACAGGTCGCCGATCAGGGCCAGGGAAATGGGCATCACCGAGGCGGCGAAGGCCCCGGTCAAGGCCCGGTAGAGGCCCAGGTCCGCCAGCCCCAGGCCCAAGGAGCAGGCCGCCGTGGCCAGGGTGAAGGCGATCATGGACCAGGTGACGACCTGCTTTTTGCCGTAGCGGTCGGCCAGGGGCCCGTACAACAGTTGTAAGAGTCCGAAGGGGACCATGTAGGCCGTGATCAACAGACCCGCGCTGGAGATGTCGATGCCCAGGTCCTTGGCGATGGCCGGCAGGATGGGCGAGACGACCCAGTTGTCCGCCATGACCACAAAACCGGCCAGGCCCAGCAGTCCGACAATACCTTTGTTTTTCATATCGTTCCTCGCGGATTCACGCGGTTAAGCGTGGTTGACGCCCGTGTTCAAGCGAAAAACGCCCCGTAAAACCACCCGGCCAGGGTGGACAGGACCACGATGATGGTCACGAAGGCGGCCGTCTTCTTGACCCCCATCACCGAGCCGATGACGATCATGTTCGGCAGGGACAACGCCGGTCCGGCCAGGAGCAGACTCAGGGCCGGACCCTGGCCCATGCCCGCCCCGGTCAGGCCCTGGAGGATGGGCACCTCGGTCAGGGTGGCGAAGTACATCAAGGCCCCGCTGACCGAGGCCAGCAGATTGGCCCCCAGCGAGTTGCCGCCCACCAGCGAGGCGATGTACTCGCCCGGGATCAAGGCCTCATGCCCGGGCCGGCCCAGCAGGAACCCGGCCACCAGGACCCCGGCGAACAGGAGGGGCATGATCTGCTTGGTGAATCCCCAGGTCGAGCCCACCCAGGTTTTTAGTTCAGTCCGGCTGAACCAGCGCCACAGCATCAGGGCCAGCACGATCAGCATCGCCCCGGTCAGGGGCCACTTGAGGCTGAAGATCAGGGCCCACAGGCCGTGACCGCCGGGGGCGGCCAGGGACAACACGCCCATTCCCCTGACCGCCGACCAGAAGCCCCCGGCCTCGCTGGCCGGCCGGGCCCAGGCGGCGAAGATCAGGATCAGGACCAGGACCAGCAAGAACAAAAAATCCTGCCACAGCCGCCGGGTCGGGCCGGCCTGGTCCGGCAGATGAATCTGCCCGGCCGTGCGCCTGGCGTCGTCTTTTCGAAATATGAACGCCATGAGCAGGCCGGTGATGACCGCGAACAGGACCGCGCCGACGGCCCGGGCCAGCCCCAGTTTCCAGCCCAGGACCCGGGCGGTGAGGATGATGGCCAGGACGTTGATCGCCGGGCCCGAGTACAGGAAGGCCGTGGCCGGACCGATCCCCGCCCCCCGGGTGTAGATCCCGGCGAACAGGGGCAACACCGTGCAAGAGCACACCGCCAGGACCGAACCCGAGACGCTGGCCACGGAATAGCTCAGGACCTTGCCGGCCTTGGCCCCGAAGTATTTCAGGACCGAGGCCTGACTGATAAAGGTCCCGATGGCCCCGGCGATGAAAAAGGCCGGCACCAGGCAGAACAGGACGTGCTGCCGGGCGTACTCCCGGGTCATGAGCAGGGCCTCGGTCACGCTCCGGGTGAGCAGGGGCGAGCCCCACTTTACGAAAAAAGCCGCCAGGAAGACCCCGACCAGGAGGCCCAGTTTTTGGTATTCCTTCATCCGGAAATGGCCCGCTGCTGGTGCTGGCTGCTGGCGCGCAGGACCTCCAGGGCGCAGTCAAAGAAGTCGGTCACGCAGGGCGTTTCCAGGTGATAGAGGACCAGGTTGCCCTGTTTGCGGGCCGAGACGATGCCCACGCCCTTGAGCACGGACAGATGGCGGGACACGGTGGACACGTCCGAGCCGATCATCTCGGTCAACTGGCCGACGCTCTGGTCCTCCCCGGCCAGGGCATCGACGATCATCAGTCGGGACCAGTGGGCCAGGGCCTTGGCCACCTCGGCCTTGTACTGGTACTGCTCCTTGGTGGCGAGTCGGATCATGGTGTCACCTCATTTTTCGCCAGGCCGCCAGGCCAACGACCGTCCGAGACAGTTCTTTGTCTATTTGGCAATATAGCCAAATAGCGGAGCGATGTCAAGGCCGCATCTTAAAAAAGGGAAGGGGTGGCCCGGACAGCCTGGCTGTCCGGGTCCTAAAACGACAACAGGGCGGTAGCAGCAGCATTGGAAAACAGGGACTGTCTCCTATTTTTTTTAAAGCACCTGGCGAGAGAGGGGAACTGGCCGAAAAATAGGTGGCTGTCCCTATTTTCCTCACCGTTGAGCAGATTTTTTCAAGGAATGGGTTGTAAGGCGGGGCCGAGCCTCGCCGAGAGGATCCTAATCTTTTATTGAAGGGCCTAACCCACTCGGCCGCACCTCTTGTGCCTGCGGCACCCAGACAGCAAAGCTGTCTGGGCCACCCTAGAGGACCAATGAAATCGGACCAATAAAATCCATCGGAAGGAAAAAAGGGACAGCCACCTATTTTTCATCCCGTCCGTACCAACATGGAATCTGCTGACAAAAATAGGAGGCAGTCCCTATTTTCCTCGGTGAATCGAAGCGCAGGGGCCGACGTAGTGGCCCCGGCAAGCGCGGACGACTAGGTAACCCCCGGTAAAGCGTTGGTCGCGAATTAAAAGGCGCCCACTGGCGCCCGGCCGGCTTATGCCACCTGCCGCAGGCGCTCGATCCGCTCCTCCAGGGGCGGGTGGGAGGCGAACAGTCGCATCCAACCACCGCCGCCGGCTATTTTGAGGGTGTTCATCGCCCGGGCCGAGGTGTCCACCAGCTCGGTGGTCTCCCGCAGCGACTCCAGGGCGTGGATCATGTTGTCCTTGCCCGCTTTTTGGGCCCCGCCGGCGTCGGCCCCGAACTCGCGGTGCCGCGAGTAGGCCATGACCACCAGGCTCCCCAAAATGGCCAGGAAGATCTCCATGATGATCGACACGATGAAATAGGTGATCATCGGAAAGGGCGAGCCCTCCTCATCGCCCCGGGCGGCCATGGCCACCAGGTAGGCGATCACCCGGGACAGAAACACGACAAAGGTGTTGACCACTCCCTGGAGCAGGGTCATGGTCACCATGTCCCCGTTCTGGATATGGGACACCTCGTGGGCCAGGACGCCGGTCACGGCCCGCTCGTCCAGCCGGGACAGCAGGCCGCTGGACACGGCCACCAGGGACCGGCTCCGGGTCGGTCCGGTGGCAAAGGCGTTGACCTCCTCGGACTCATACACCCCGACCTGGGGCATGACCGGCAGTCCCGCCCGGCGGCAGAGTTCATAAACCCGTTCCACCAGCCGGCGCTCGCCCGGGTCATGGGTCTGGGGGTCGATCACGCTCACGCCCAGGGCCCACCGGGCCATGATCCGGCTGATGGCCAGGGACAAAAAGGCCCCGCCAAAGCCGATCACCGCGGCAAAGACCAGCAAGAACTGCCACTTCATTCCGGACTGGGTCAAGAACCGATCCAGGCCCAGAATTTTCGTGAAAAAGAGGATTGTCAGCAGGATCAGGACGTTGGTCAAGACCAGTAACAAGACACGCTTGGCCATGGCCATACTCCCTCAAAATAGACGTTACGGTGTACCCGGTCCAGGACCGGCCCGGGCGGTTTTCGGTCGCGACAGGAGATCGCAGGCACAAGGTATTTCCGGGTGAGCGAATTTCAAGGACCAGACCTCATAAAAACGGCAAACGGGTGCCGAACCTCATGTCCGGCGATACAGTTCTGCCCTTCACCGGGGGATTTGGTGGTATTAATGTGAATCGACGGGAGGTGGATCATGGCGGAAATGAGGATCAGGCAAGCGACTGTTGACGACGCGGCCCGGCTGGCCGCCGTGATCCGCGAGTCCTTTCAGGACGTGGCCCAGCGGTTCGAGCTGACCGCTGACAACGCCCCGACCCATCCCGCCAACTGCCAGACCGACTGGGTCGAGAAGGCCATGGCCAAGGGGGTCCGCTACTACGCCTTGGAGCTCGACGGCGAGACGGTCGGCTGCGTGGCCCTGGAGCGGGCCGGTCCCAAGGCCCATTTCCCGGAGCGGCAGACCGGTCCCCGAGTATGTTATCTGGAGCGGCTGTCCGTCCTGCCGCCCTTTCGCCGCCAGGGGCTGGGGGCCACCCTGGTGCATCACGCCCTGGCCGAGGCCCGGGGCTGGGGAGCCAACCGGGTCGAGATCGCGATCATCGCCGCCCAGGATGAACTGCAGGCCTGGTACGAGGGATTCGGCTTCAGTCTGATCAACACCAAGAATTTCCACCGCCTGCCCTTTACCGTGGCCTTCCTGGGCCTGGACCTGTGAATCGGCGGCCGGCCCCTGGTACGAAGTCCCCGCCGGGCGGCCAAGCCATTGGCCTGCTTTGGAAACGGGCCCGGTCGGCCAGATCATAATTGAAATCTGGCCGGCCGCGCCGGCGAGGCCTTGATTTTGTAAGCCGGTCTCCTGCCGCCCGGCCATCTAGGCCCTGCCTGGCCGGCCACCTCCCGGGCACGGCGGGGAGACATTTTTTCCCTTGAAATATTACCTAGCGGCCGGCCTGGATACGACCTACCCGCCGGGCGGCCAAACCATCGGCGTGCTTTGGAAACGGGCCCGGCTGGCCCGATCCCGTTTAAATCGGGCCGGCCGCGCCAACCAGGCCGTATTAATGGAAGCCAGGTCCCGGCCGCCCGGCCATCTAGGCCCTGCCTGGCCGGCCACCTCCCGGGCACGGCGGGGA
>CAZMVB010000018.1:34083-37890 GCA_964569795.1 uncultured Desulfarculales bacterium
GACATTTTTTCCCTTGAAATATTACCTAGCGGCCGGCCTGGGTACGCCATGCCCGCCGGGCGGCCAAACCATCGGCGTGCTTTGGAAACGGGCCCGGCCGGCCCGATCCCGTTTAAATCGGGCCGGCCGCGCCAACTAGGCCGTATTAATGGAAGCCAGGTCCCGGCCGCCCGGCCATTCAGGCTTTTAAAGGCCGGCCGCCTCCCTCGGCTGTCAAAGGATGGCTAGTCTGGACCTGCCGGCTCACAACCGAGCTACCAGGTCTCCTTGTGGTCCGGATTGGCCAGTTGGCGGCCCTCGCCGGGATAGGCCACCTGGTCCTGGGGCGGGGTCGGTTCGGTGACCGGGGGCCAGTGCCCGGGCTGGGGCTCGGGGCCTTCACGGGTCACGGCGTCGGGCCGGCGGTCCACCATGGCCGGCCGGGCCCGGATGTCCACCTCGGGCACGTTCCACGAGAACTCGATGGGGATGCCGTTGGGGTCAAAGGCGTAGATCGAGTGGATGAAGCCGTGGTCAATGGCCTCGGTGCACCAGAATCCGGCCGCCTCGAGGCGGTCCTTGATCTCCCACAACGATTCCCGGTCATCAACGCCGATGGACACGTGATCGAACACGAACGGCCCCTTGACCGGCGTGCCGTGGTCCCGCTCGGCGACCGGCTCCACGTCGGGCCACTCGAAAAAGGCGATCAGGTCGGTCGGGCTGATCTCGAAGAAGTAGTGGCGATAGCCCGGATGGCCCAGGCCGGCCACCAGGCGCATCCCCAGCAAGTCCCGCCAGAAGCGGATGGTCTGGTCCATGTCCCGGGTGGCCATGGCCAGGTGGTTTATGCCGTTATATCGCACCACAGTAACTACCTCAGGAAAGACTTGGATCACATCCCACAGGTCTTTGTGGACCGAGGCCCCTGTATGAAATAAAAGCGGCCTCAAAGAAGGCTCTATTTTTATTTTTACCTGATTTCGCTTCGGTTTCAATGTGGTCCGGCGAGCGGTCTATAGTTTGTGCCCACAGTGCGGACAAAACCGATGGTCCGGCTCGACGACCTGTCCGCAGGCCGGGCAGACGGGACCGATGCGTTTGGGCTCGGGCCGGGACGAGGAGTCGGTCTCGTCCCAGACGCCTCCGCAGCGGTTGCAGGCCAGGACGATCCGGCCCTTTTTCACCGGGACCACGGGAATGAAAAACACGGACAGGTAGTGGTCCAGGCGGACCAGTCGGGCCGTGGGCGTTCCGCACTGGGGACAGGTCCGCCACTGGTCGTCCACCTTGATTTTCTTGGGCTGTACGCCGCCGATGAGGATGAAGAAGGCCCACCTCCGCTCTATTCGTTGGGGCATCATAACACATTGATGCCCCGCGGCTAAGACTGAACAAAGGCCCCCGGGTGTTCCATGTTATAATCCCTTCTGAAGGAAATCAGGATGACACTGGCCGGTCCGGCCGCCATAACCCTGGGAGGCGCTCATGAAAAAGTTTCTCTTAGTCGTCTCGGCCGTGGTCATGCTCGCCGGCCCGGCCCGGGCGATGAAGGTCTTTGTCGTGAAATACTCGACCCAGGCCGACCAAAAGGTCTATGTGGTCAAATACAAGAGCCAGGCCGATTGCCTCATCTACCGGGTCGCCTACGAGAGCCAGGCCCGGGGCCCGGCCAAGTGGTATTTCGTCTCGTATGCCAGCCAGGCCGATAAAAAGATCTATTATGTCAACTACGCCAGTCAGGCCGACCTGAAGGTCTTTTTTGTCAGGTACGAATCCCAGGCCAAGTGCAACCGGTGACCTTGGCCCTGCCCGCTCAATATAGCGAAGACCGCCTGTAACCAAATCTCCCCCGAAAACGTCATTCCTATTGAGGCCGGATGAATACCGGCCCGGGTCAAAACGGGGGAGATCATGGACCACGAAATCTCGGTGATGGTGTTTTACCTGCCCCGAGGGGCGGGTACGGCCCACGACAACGGACCGCCCCTGGACACGGTCCCGGCCGACCCCACCCGGGCCCGCGGCCGGCACGTCCGCGCCCGCCGCCAGGCCCATGCCGCCGGCCGAATCCGGCGCGGTCAGGGCCTGGTCGGGGTGATCCGGGCCTGCCTGGGCCTGGGCTGAACGTCCATAGCCGGGGACGGTTGCGCGGCCAGGCCGCCGGTAGTAATCGTTAGGTCAGGGAACGAGGGGCCGCGACCGGCTCGGTGAAACGGGCGGTGTCAAGCGGCGCGCGTCGTTATTCATCACCTTTGACCGAGGTTTGAGATGAACCGGTGGATGGGTACCTGGCTGGTTGTGGGAATGGGGATCCTGCTGGGCGTTCTGGCGGCGGCCTTCATCGCCCAGGCGTCACCCGTGGTGTCCGGGCAAAAGGTGGCGTCCGAAACCCGGGTCGCGAAAGTCTGCCATAACGTCCGGACCTGCCGGCCGGACTGTCACTGGGAGCGGGCCTGCAGCGGTTACCTCTATTCCTGTTACCGGGCGTCCAACGGCAAGACCATCTGCCAGAAGATTCCCCAGTGTACGCGGCTCTACAGCTGTATCCGGAAATGCACCACCACCCGGGTCTGTAACTGACCGGTCGCGGCCAATCTTCCGCCCCGGTTCCGCTTATTTTTCAGGCGTAGCCGGGGCGGGTCGTTTCGCCCGCCGGGCGCCGGCCCACAGATTCAGCATTTCCACGCCGAGTGAAAAGGCCATGGCGAAATAGATATATCCCCGCTGGATGCGCTGGCCGATGCCCTCGGCCACCAGAAAGACGCCGATCAGGATCAAGAAGGCCAGGGCCAGCATGCGCAGGCTGGGGTGGCGCTCGACGAACCGGGCGACCAGCCCGGCGAAGACGATCATGATGATCACGGCGATGACGATGGCCGCGACCATGATCAGGACGTGACGGGCCATGCCGATGGCCGTGACCACCGAGTCGATGGAAAAGACGATATCCATGACCCCGATCAGGAGGACCGTGCCCCAAAACGAGGCCCCCTTGAGGGGTGACGCCTCGTCCGCCTCGGCCCGGCGGCCCTCGATCTGCTTGTGAACCTCGTGGGTGGCCTTGAACAGGAGGAACAGGCCGCCGGCCAGAAGGATCAGGTTATGGCCGGTGAACTTGACGCCCCACAGGGTGAACAGCTCGAACCGGGCCGCGTTCATGGTCCAGGTCAGGCCCAACAGGAACAGGATGCGGGTGGCCATGGCCAGGAGCAGACCGATCCGCCGGGCCCAGGCCCGTTTTTCCGGTGCGACCCGGCCCGAGAGCAGGGCGATGAACACGATGTTGTCAATGCCCAGGACGATCTCGATCCCGGTCAGGGCCAAGAGGGCGACCAGGCTCTCCAAGGAAAAAAGCGGGGGCATGGCTCAGGCTCCAGGATTCGGTGTAGTTTTTTAGGTATTGCCGGCTGGCCAAGGGTACGGCCTGCCCGCCGGGCGGCCAAACCGCTGGCCCTCCTTGGTCGTGGGCCCGGCCGGCCCGATCCGATTAAAATCGGGCCGGCCGCGCCGGTGAGGCCTTCATTCTGGAAGGTGGTCTCCTGCCGCCCGGCCTTTTCGACCTTGCCTGGCCGGCCGTTTCCGGGTTTGGCCGTGAGATATGTTCTTTTATGAGTCCGGTCCCTGGCGGCCGGCCTGGGTGCGGCCAAACCGCTGGCCCTCCTTGGTCGTGGGCCCGGCCGGCCCGATCCAATTAAATCGGGCCGGCCGCGCCGGTCAGGCCTTCATTCTGGAAAGCAGTCTCCTGCCGCCCGGCCTTCTTGGCCTCGACCGGCCGGCCGTTTCCGGGTTTGGCCGTGAGATATGTTCTTTTATGAGTCCGGTCCC
>CAZMVB010000018.1:37990-79935 GCA_964569795.1 uncultured Desulfarculales bacterium
GGCCGGCCGTTTCCGGGTTTGGCCGTGAGATATGTTCTTTTATGAGTCCGGTCCCCAGCGGCCGGCCTGTGGTACGGCCTGCCCGCCGGGCGGCCAAGACCGCTGGCCCTCCTTGGTCGTGGGCCCGGCCGGCCCGATCCCATATAAATCGGGCCGGCCGCGCCAACCAAGCCTACATTCTGGAAAGCGGTCTCCTGCCGCCCGGCCTTGTTGGCCTCTATTGGCCGGCCGCTTCCCGGGCGGGGCCGGGACGATCAGAACAGATCGGACTGGCCCCGGGTGGAGACCTTTTTACCTAAATGCTCGAAGGCCCGGCGGGTGGCCAGCCGGCCCCGGGGGGTGCGCTGCAGGAAACCGCACAGGATCAGATAGGGTTCGGACACGTCCTCGATGGTGTCCTTGATCTCGCCCACGGCCGCGGCCAGAGTCTCGAGGCCGACCGGGCCGCCGTCGAATTTTTCCACCAGGACGCTCAAGATCCGCCGGTCAAGCTCATCCAGGCCGCAGTCGTCCACCTGGAGCAGGGCCAGGGAATCCCGGGCCACCTCGCGGGTGATGACCCCGTCGGCCCGGACCTGGGCGAAATCCCTGACCCGGCGCAGGAGCCGGTTGGCCACCCGGGGTGTGCCCCGGCTGCGCCGGGCGATCTCCTCGGCGCCGTCAGGCTCGAGGTGGAGATTGAGCAGCTTGGCCGAGCGGGAGACGATATCTGCCAGGTGGTGGGCGTCGTAAAAATCGACCCGCAGCACCACGCCGAACCGGTCCCGCAGCGGCGGGGTGAGCAGGCCGGCCCGGGTGGTGGCCCCGACCAGGGTGAACCGGGGCAGGTCCAGCTTGACGGTCCGGGCCGAGGGCCCCTCGCCGATGACCAGGTCGAGCTGAAAGTCCTCCATGGCCGGGTACAGGATTTCCTCGACCACGTGGTTCAGCCGGTGGATCTCGTCCACGAACAACACGTCGGCCGGATGCTGGTTGGTCAGGATGGCCGCCAGGTCCCCGGGCCGCTCCAGGACCGGGCCCGAGGTGGCCCGGATGTTGACCCCCATCTCGGCGCTGACGATGTGGGCCAGGGTGGTCTTGCCCAGTCCGGGCGGGCCGTGGAGCAGGACGTGATCCAGGGCCTCGCCCCGGGCCCTGGCCGCATCAATGGCCACGGCCAGGTTTTCCCGGAGGGAATCCTGCCCCACGAACTCGCTGAGCGAGGTGGGCCGCAGCGAGACCTCGAGGCCGGCCTCCTCCTCGGCGGCCCGGCCGGTCAGGATATTGTCCGGGGGGTGGTCCATGTCGCTGTGACTATACACCAGGCCCCGGGGAGGGCGCAACAGACGCCAGGGGGCTTGCCCCCTGTCCAGGGAAGGGGATATAGTCAGATGGCGCCCGGCCGAGGCAACATGTCCTTTCTTGAAGGTAACCTTCAACGGCCGGCCGAGGGTCCGGCCTTCCCGCCTGGCGGCAATAACCGAGGGCCTGCTTTGGTCGTTGGCCCGGCCGGCCCGATCAAAATAAAATCGGGCCGGCGGGCCGGCAAGGCCTCAATTCTCGAATGTCGCCTCTTGCCGCCCGGCCTCAAGGCCTCGATCGGCCGGCCGCCTCCCGGGCCCGGTCCGGGAGGCCCTGTCCGACGGCGGGCGATCCGGTTCATGCCTTGACGGGAGAGGCGTCAATGTCGGGCCCGGTCAGGATCGGCCTGGAGAGATTTGTTGACGATCCGCCGCCGGAGATCAGGCGGGCCCGGTGGGGTTTGTTGTCCCATCCCCCGGCCGTGGACGCCCAACTCCGGCCCGCCTGGGAGGTCATCGGGACGAAACACCCGGGACGGCTGACCGCCCTGTTCGGCCCCCAGCACGGGTTTCGGGGCGACAAGCAGGACAACATGGTCGAGTCGGACCACGATCGGCACGCGGCCCTGGGCGTGCCCGTCTATTCCCTGTACGGCGAGACCCGGACGCCCTTCCCGGAGATGCTGGCCGAAATCGACGTCCTGCTGGTCGATCTGAAGGACGTGGGCACCCGGGTCTATACCTACGGGGCCACCCTGTCGTACTGCCTTGAAGCCTGCGGCCGGGCCGACGTGCCGGTCATCGTCCTGGACCGGCCCAATCCCATCGGCGGCCGTCTGATCGAGGGCAACCTCCTGGCCCCGGACTGTACCTCGTTCGTCGGGCTCCATCCCATCCCCCAGCGTCACGGCCTGACCCTGGGCGAGATGGCCCGGATGATCGTCAAGGCCTTCGGGGTTCAGGCCGACCTGCGTGTAGTGGCCCTCGATGGTTGGCGCCGGGGGATGTGGTTCGACCAGACCGGCCTGCCCTGGGTGATGCCCTCGCCCAACATGCCCACCCTGGACACGGCCACGGTCTATCCCGGTCAGGTCCTGTGGGAGGGGACCAATCTCAGCGAGGGGCGGGGCACCACCCGGCCCTTCGAGCTGTTCGGGGCGCCGTTCATCGATCCGGACGCCCTGGCGGCGCGGTTTGCGGCCCGGGACCTGCCCGGGGTCACCTTCCGGCCGGCCGCCTTTGAGCCGTCGTTCAACAAGTGGCACGGCCGCCTCTGTTTCGGCGGACAGCTCCACGTTACGGACCGCGAGGCCTTCCGGCCGGTCAAGACCTCG
Source organism: uncultured Desulfarculales bacterium (assembly GCA_964569795.1). Taxonomy (GTDB): domain Bacteria; phylum Desulfobacterota; class Desulfarculia; order Desulfarculales; family JAHJDS01; genus JAHJDS01. The sequence goes on from CAZMVB010000018.1 coordinate 40,605, forward strand.
CTGGCCCTGCTCCAGGACGTGGCCGTTCTGTGGCCCGAACATTTCCAATTGGCCGAGCCGCCCTACGAGTATGAATACGACCGCCGGCCCCTGGATTTGATCGTCGGCTCGACGCGGGTCGTGGATCAGGTCCTGGCCGGAAAGGACCTGGACCAGATCGAGGCCGATTGGGACCAAGACCTGGCGGGGTATCGAGATCTGATGGCCGATTGGTGTCTGTACCGGGATTGAGAATGTTTTATGGCGGGAGGCCGTTCGTGTCCGGCGGGATTACGATTCAGGCAATGCTTTTCGTTCTTATCTGGGCCGTGGGTCCGGCCACGGCCCGGCCCGTGAGCCTCGACGTGGCGGTGTCCCTCCCGCCCCTGGCCGATTTGACCCGGATGGTGGCCGGGGACCGGGCCCGGGTGATCACCATCCTGCCGCCCGGGGCCTCGCCCCACACCTTTGCCCCCACGCCCCGGCTCCTGGCCCGCCTGGCCCGGGCGCGGGTGTTGATCGTGGTCGGGGCCGGTCTGGATGACTGGGCCATGCGAATGGTCGATCCCCGCCGCACCCGGGTGGTCGTCCTGACCCGGGGCCTCAACCTGCTGCAGGGCGATCCTGAGCATGCCTCGGGCGGCAATCCCCATATCTGGCTGGACCCGATCCTGATGATCCGGGCCGTGAACCGAATCGCCGCGGTCCTGATCGCCGCGGACCCCTCCGGCCGCCGGGTATTTCAGAAGGGAAGGGCCGAAGCGGTCTCCCGCTTGCGGGCCCTGGACCGCTGGGTCAAATCCCGCCGAAAAACCTGGCGCCATTGGCGCTACGTGGCCTTTCATCCGTTCCTGGCCTATTTTGCCAGGCGTTACAGTCTGATAAGGGTCGGGGTCATCGAGGCGGCCCCGGGCAAGCAGCCGACGCCGCGGCACCTGATGAAGCTCGTCCGGGCCATCGGGAAATACCGGGTCAGGTTCGTCCTGGCCGAACCCCAGCTCAACGACCAGGCGGCCCGGGTCATCGCCCGGGAGGCCGGGGTCAAGGTGATCAAGATCGACCCCCTGGGCGGGACCGGCCCGGCGGCGCCAGGGTCCTACTTCGACGTGATGCGCCGTCTTGTCCTCCGGCTGGAGTCCGGGCTGAGGTGACCGGGCCGGAGCCTTGTCAGGCCCGGCGTCCTTGTGTTAACGTCTGGATGAATCATCTCGGGGGAGAAACACCATGGCCGGCGTGAACAAGGTAATCCTGATCGGCAACCTGGGCCGGGACCCGGAAATCCGCTACACCCAGGGCGGCACGGCCGTGGCCAATTTCACCCTGGCCACCACCGACCGGTTCAAGAACCGGGACGGCGAGTGGGAAGACCGGACCGAGTGGCATCGGGTCGTCTTTTTCGGCCGGACGGCCGAGGTCTGCGGCGAGTACCTGCACAAGGGCAAGCAGGTGTACGTCGAGGGCCGGCTCCAGACCAGGAAGTGGGAGGACAAGGGCGGCCAGGAGCGCTACACCACCGAGATCGTCGGGGACCGGATGCAGATGCTGGGCCGGGCGGACGGGGGCGCCTCGGGGGGCCGCGGCGGCTCGGACCAGGAGGGCCGGGGCCGGCGCGATCAGGGCGGCCGGGGATCCCAGGGCGTATCCGAACCACCCATCGGGCCTGACGACGACATCCCGTTCTGATCCAGGCCGAGCCGGCGACCGGTAAAAAAAACGACGTCCCCGGGGGCGTCGTTTCAATTTTCTCTCTGATTTATGTTCAGTCGCCCTTGGGCGGCGGCTTCTTGTCGTCAGTGGCGGCCTGGTCGGTCTTCTTGCCCGCCTCCTCGGTGATCTCGTCAGGATTCTTGACCCCCCGGCGGAAGTTGCTGATCGCCTTGCCCAGTCCCCCCCCGATTTGGGGCAGCCGGCTGGCGCCGAAGAGCAACACCACGATCCCGAGGACAATCAGCAGTTCAGTGGTTCCAAACATAATGGTGATCCTATTCGTCGGTGTGGACTGTCTCGGCCATCATGGCCTGGAACTCGGGGGAGCGGGCCAGATCCAACAGCGAATGATGGAGTTCGATCCAGGCCCGCCAGGTCCTCTGCCAGGCCTCGTTCTGCCACGGCGCCCGGGGAGCCCGGGGCCGGGAAGCGCTTCCCAGAAAGGTTCGGTAATCCTGGTCGCAGGACCGGCAGAGCCTGACGGGCAGTTGCGGTCCCATGGCCACTCCGGCCTCGTCCTCCAGGGACTGGCCGCAGCGGGCGCAATGCATCGGACAAGCCAGACAGTGAATCAGCCGCCTCAGGCTCTCGGCCTGAGGCGCGAACCGATCGGTCTCCCGACGGCGCCCCCTGATGTCGATGATCTCAGCCATCGGCCTCTGTCTCGCCCCTTCCCTTCTCAAACTATACACCGCGTCCGAAGATGAGGTCAAGGAGGACCGCCCCCCCGCTCCCCGGGGACGGTCCCACCCGATCAAAGTGTCCGGTCTAGAACAGGGCGTAGATGAACGGCGTCATCGGTCCGGCCCCGCCGGCCACCACCAGGAGCAGCCCGATGCCCAACAGGACCAGGACGATGGGCAGCAGCCAGTACTTCTTGCGGTAGCGCAGGAACTCCCAGAACTCGGCCAGGATGGGCAACCGTGACGAGGCCATGGACAGCAGGGCCCAGAGCACGAAGATGACGACGACGAAGATGCCCCAGCTGATGAACACCCGCCGCAGCCGGCCGGGGGGCCCCATGACCAGGTTGTAGTCCTTCTCGGCGATGACGGCCCACTTCAGACCGGGTACGTCCAGGGGGCCGAAGGCCGAGATGACCCGGACGCCGCCGGGTCCGGCCGCGGTCAGCCGGCGGCCGTCGCGTCCGGCCAGGGCCCGGTTGATGGCCGGGGAGTCCAGCCGGGGCGTCTTGACCCCGGCCGCCTGTCCGGGCACGGCCAGGCTCTGGCTGGTCCACAGGGGCCCTGGTTTGACCTTCTTGAGCTGGATCAGCTCCCGCTTCCGGCGCCAGATCGAGTCGTCCAGTTGGGACGGCATCTTCAGCCAGGGCCTGACCACGTGGTCGGCCCCGACGGCGTACACCCGGATGCCGCCCACCTGCCAGCTGAGGGCCGGGGCCAGGGCCCGGGCCGGGACCAGCAGGGCCAGCACGCCCAGCGCCTTTTTCTGCTTGAAAACCGGAGCGGCCACCACGGCCTTGGCCTCGGCCCCGTCCGGGCCGGGCACCAGGCTGAAATCCTGGATAACCGTTTGGCCCGGTTTGGCCCCCCGGGCCCGAACAAAGGCCCGGGCCAGGACGGACTTCTTGAGGGCCGCCAGCTTCCTGACCTCGGCCGGCCGGGGGCCGGTGGCGTACCCCACGCCCCCGGTCGGTCCCAGCAGGACGAACCGGTACCCCTCGCTGCCGGGCACGATCTGCTTCAGGGCCGGCTTCAGGGTGGCGACAGCCGCCTTTTGCCCGTCCGGAGAGGGGGCGGCGATCTTGTCGAACAGGGCGATCACCTCCCGCCGGGAGGCCTGGGCGGCCACCAGGGCCGACAGCCGGTGGAACTGGTTCTTGAGACGGGTGACGGCCAACCGCTGGATCTGGGGCAGGGGACTGGTCGCCAGGTCGGTCAGGTCCTTGGAGATGATGAACGAGGCGATGGTCCCGGCCAGGGCCAGCGGCGCCAGGGCCAGGACCAACAGTCCGGCCAGTCGTTTGAAATTGGCCTTTTTGTCAGCCATGAATCGCTTCCTCTTCAGAACATCTTTTCGATGCGCTTGGGGTCGTTGCTGTCCGGCGGGCGGTCGGTCCAGTAGGAGGCGGCCTGCCGGTCGATTTTACGGTGCATGGGGTCCTGGCCGAACAGTTTCATGATCAGCCCGATGGGCGTGATCAGGAGGTAGAAGACCACGGACAGGATGAGGCCGCTCATGATCACGCCCAGGGCCAGGGCAAAGCCCATCCACAGCCGGTAGGGCATGATCAGGACCCGGGGCCAGAGAAAACCCAGGCCCAAAAAGATCAGACCGGCCAGGGCGAAGATCCAGGCCCAGGGGTGACCGAGGAGGATTGACCACTCCTCCCAGTGCTTGAAGGCGATCAGTCCGACCAGGGCGAAAAAGACGACGCAGAACAGGATCCCGAAGTTCCGAATGGCCTTCGGTCCCACGTCCAGCTCGCGCAGGGATCGCTTGATTTCGTTCAGGGCGTCCACGATGTCAATCCAGGGCGAAGAGTTGGCGCCAGTCCACGTCCTCGCGCAGCGGCGGCTGCTCGGTCTTGCTGAGGAGGTAGTTGCCCATGACCAGGTAGTCCATCTCGGTCCGCATGAAGCAGAGGTAGGCGTGCTCGGGGGTGCAGACGATCGGCTCGCCGCGGACGTTGAACGAGGTGTTGACGATGACCGGACAGCCGGTCTTTTCCCGAAAGACCTCGAGCAGCCGGTGATAGAGGGGATTGGTCTCGGAGTGGACCGTCTGGATCCGGGCCGAGTAATCGACGTGGGTCACGGCCGGGATATCGGACCGCTTGATGCGGAGCATGTCCAGGCCGAAGAGGCGGCATTCCTCGTCGGTCATCTGGCGGCAGATATCGGTGTGGACCGGGGCGACCAGGAGCATGTAGGGCGAGGGCTTATCCAGATGGAAGAACTGGGGACAGGCCTCGCCCAGGACGCTGGGGGCAAAGGGCCGAAACGACTCGCGGTACTTGATCTTGAGGTTGATGACCGACTGGGTCTCGGGATTGCGGGCGTCGCCCAGGATCGACCGGGCGCCCAGGGCCCGGGGGCCGAACTCCATCCGCCCCTGGAACCAGCCGATCACCTTCTGGTCGGCGATCAGGTCGGCCACCACCGCCGGAAGTTCCTCGTCGGCCAGTTCCCGATAGGGCAGGCCGCGTTTCTCGAGGAAGGAGGCGATGTCCCCGTTGTCAAAGGCCGGTCCCAAAAACGAGCCCAACTGGCTGTCGGTGGCGTCGTCGGCGGCGCGGGGGTGGTCCTGGTAGCAGTACCAGGTGTACAGGGCCGCCCCCAGGGCCCCGCCGGCGTCGCCGGCCGCGGGCTGGATCCAGATGTCCTCGTAGGGGCTTTCGCGCAGGATGCGGCCGTTGCCCACGCAGTTGAGGGCCACGCCGCCGGCCAGGCAGAGGTGCTTCTGCCCGGTGACCTCGTGGACGTGCCGGGCGGCCCGCGTCATGATCATCTCGGTCACTTCCTGGACGCTGCGGGCCAGGTCCATGTCCCGCTGGGTGACCTCGGACTCGGGACGCCGGGGCGGTCCGCCGAACAGCTTTTCGAACCGCTTGTTGGTCATGGTCAATCCGGCGCAGTAGTCGAAGTACTCCATGTTCATCCGGAAGGACCCGTCCTCCTTGACGTCGATCAAATGCTCGAGGATGAGGTCCTGGTATATGGGCCGGCCGTAGGGGGCCAGGCCCATGACCTTGTACTCGCCCGAATTGACCTTGAATCCGGTGTAATAGGTGAAGGCGCTGTAGAGCAGTCCCAGGCTGTGGGGGAACCGGATCTCCTGGAGGATGTCGATCTTGTTGCCCTGGCCCACGCCAAAGGAGGTGGTCGTCCACTCGCCGACGCCGTCCATGGTCAGAAAGGCGGCCTCCTGGTAGGGGGACGGGAAGAAGGCGCTGGCGGCGTGGGCCTGATGGTGATTGGTGAACAATACCTTGCCGTCGAACCCGGTCAGCTCCTTGGCCAGCAGCTCCTTGATCCAGAGCTTCTTCTTGAGCCACTGGGGCATGGCCTTGAGCCAGGACTTGAGGCCGAAGGGCGCGAAGGAGAGGTAGGTCTCCAGCAAGCGCTCGAATTTGATGAAAGGTTTGTCGTAGAATGTGATGTAATCCAGGTCGGCCCCGGTCAGGCCGCTGTGTTCGAGACAGAAGCGGATGGCGTTGGTCGGAAAGTCCTGGTCGTGTTTGATGCGGGTCCACCGCTCTTCCTGGGCGGCGGCGGCGATGCGGCCGTCGATGACCAGGGCGGCGGCGGAGTCATGGTAGAAGGCGGAGATGCCGAGTATATTCATCCGGTCAGGCCTCGCCAGATGGAGGTACAAGAATTTCATATTATGGTGACCCGATTGATAAAAGTCAAGCCAAAGCGGCGGCTCGAACGGGCCCGGCGCCCGGCGGGACGACCTTGACCCTGGGAGATGGCTCTGATAGTTTTGGTGTATTATCGGACGGCTGCCGGGGCCTGAGGGGCGGGGTCAGACCGCGGCGCAGTCCCGGGACCGGCCGGGGAAACCGTCAACCCGGTACGCGCGTTTTATTGGCCGAACTGGGGCGACCCATGGCTGATTGGCGACTCAGGTTTTCGATCGGCGTCCTGGTGTTCGGTCTGGTTTTGGCCGGCGGGGTCGGGGCCCGGGCCGCGGCCGGGGGCTGCGGGACCATCCGGGGCCTGGTCCGGTCGTTTCGGGCCTTGACCGGGGGCCTGGCCGCAAAGATCAACCCCCAGCCGCCTTATCCCTCCACCCTGCACGAAATCAAGAAGTACCTACTGGCCCGGGTCCGGCTGACCCGACTGCGGACCACCCTGGCCGCCCTCGAGCGGCTGGAGCGGTCCTGTCGCCGGGGGGGCGGCCGGTACGACCCGGCCTCGGCCCGGCTGGTGGCGGCCGCGGCCCTGGATCGTCTGAAAATCCACGGACAGGCCCTGGCGCTCCTGGAAAAAATCGAGGTCCCGGGCTATCCGCTGCGCGACTACGTCACCTGGCTGACCGCCCGGCAGGACCTGGCCCTGCACCGGCCGGGTCGGGCCCTGGCCCGGCTGGAGAGGCTGGGGACCAGGCTGCGCCGGACCAGACAGCCGTTGTCCTTCCAGGTGGACCGGGATTTGGCCCGGGCCGCCGCCGCCGCGGGCCGCTACTCGGTCGCCACCGCCGTCCTCCGGGACCTGGCGGGCCGGGAGACGCGGGACTGGATGCGGGCCCGCATCGACCTGACCCGGGCCCGAATCCTGTTCCAGGCCGGCCGCCGGGGCCGGGCCCGGGCGGCCCTGCTGTCGATTTACGCCCGGGCGCCGCTGTGGCGGGCCGGCCGGAGGGCCCGGCGTCTGCTGGCGGCCAGGTTCGGGATCGCCCGCCGGCGCCTGTTCGAGGCCCTCGCCCCGGCCGACAAGGTGGCCTACGTTTACGCCCTGTCCCGGTCCCGCCGCCGCCGGGTGCGGAATCGCGCCTGGGGGCTGGTGGACAAAATTGTGGCCCAGCCCGGCTGGGACGCCCGGACCCGGTGGCTCCATGACTACTTGCGGGCCCGGCGACTGCACCGGAAGGGGCGCTACGCCGCGTCCCTGGCCCTGTTCAAGCGGCTGGACAAGACGGCGACCGATCCCGAGGAAAAGGCGCTGGGTCTGGCCTGGGCCTTCCGGAGCGCGGTCCATCTGGGCGACGGCTCGGGGCGGCCGCTGCTCAAGATCATGCTCCAGCGCAAGTGCGGCCGCCCGGCCTGCGTCCGGGCCCTGATCCACCTGGCCCGATCCCACGCCCGGGCCGGGGCCCTGGAAAACGCCCAGCGGGCCTACCTCCTGGCCGGCCGCCTGGCCGCGGATCACGACCGGGGCCACCGGGCCCTGTGGGCCGCGGCCAAGATGTGGCTCAAGGCCGGCCGTCTGACCCGGGCGGCCCGGGTGTTCCTGCGTTTGGCGGCCCTGGCCGGGCACTCCCGGTTCCGGAGCGGGGCCCTGTTCCACGCCGGCCGGATCTACGCCCGCCTGGGCAAGCACCGGCTGGCCCGGGCCTGTTTCGCCCAGGCGGCGGTCGAATTTCCAGCGGACTACTACGGCCAGGAGGCGGCCCGCCGGGTGAGACGGATCGCCGCCCGGGGCCCGGCCGCCCTGAAGCGGGCGGCCGCGGGCAGCCCGGTCAAGTTTCTTCCGCCGCCCGTCTTTCCCGGGCAGTCGCCGCCCGGGCTCAAGGCCGATCCCGGCTGGCGACGCTATCGCCTCCTGTGCCGGCTGGACCTGGCCGACTGGGCCCGCCCGGAACTGGAAGACCTCCTCAAACGCCACCCCCAGGACCGGGGCCTGGCCTACCTCCTGATGAAGAGCTATCACCGCCAGGGGCGGCATCGCCGGGCCTTCTTCGTCCTGGTCAAACATCTCAACGAGTTCAAGTTCGGCCGGGGCAAAAACCTGCCGGCCGATTTCGAGCGGATCATCTATCCCCGCCGCTACCAGCAGGAGATCATCGCCATTGCCCGGAAATACGGCCTGGACCCCTATTTTCTGATGGGCGTGGGCCTGAGCGAAAGCCGGTTCGTGCCCCTGGCCACCTCGCCGGTGGGGGCCCGGGGATTGTTTCAGATCATGCCCTTTTTGGGACGGCGGCTGGCCCGACACCTCGGCCTGGCCCGATTCCACACGGCCATGCTCTACCTGGAGCGCCTCAACCTGGAGATGGCCGCCTATCATCTGCGCGAACTGCAGCAGCTCTTCGGCGGCAAGCAGCACCTGATGGCCGCCGCCTACAACGCCGGCCAGGGGGCGGTCAGGCGCTGGCTGGCCAAGGTGGGGACCTCGGACCGGATCAAGTTCGTCGAGGGCATCGGCTATCACGAGACCCGGATCTTCGTCAAGAACGTGCTCCAGGCCAAACGGATCTACGCCGGCCTGGCGTCCGGACACCTGGCCGCCGGTTCCCGGACACGTAAAGCGGAGCACCACCGGCCGAAACCGGCTGCCCGGCGCCGGGTAATTTTCTGAAGGGAGCGGTTTTGGGTTCAAGGGAGCTTGCCTTGGGCCGGACCGGTCTGGAATAATAGGTGGATACGACCGGCGGATCGCTCCCCGGCGCCGGGACCGGATCACGGTCGTCGGGCCGGGGAGGCGCGACCGCGCCGGATCGTTTTGCGGAGAGAAATCCTTGAAGTCGAAAGTCCTCACCGGGCTCATGATCGGCGGCCTGGTCCTGTTCGGGGCCTGCGGGGGTCGATCGGGTCCGGAGCCGCCGCCGGAACTGCCGCCCCTGAGCGAGAAACCCGCCCCGGTCTCGCCCGGTCCGCTGGTGGTGGTCAAGGACCTGAACCAGGTCTGCCTGCGGGTGCTGGTGGCCAAGAACGCGGCCGTTTTGAGACGGGTCAAGCAGCGCCTCAAGCAGGGAGAGCAGTTCGTCACCCTGGTCAAGAAATTCTCGACCGCCGGGCCGATCGAGCGGGGCGGTCTGCTGGGTTGTTTCAACCAGGCCCGCCTGGACCCGGGGCTGGCCCGCGTGGTCTCCCGGCTCAAGGTCGGCCAGGTGGGTGGGCCGATCCTCACCCGGTACGGTCCGACCCTGGTCCAGCGCACGACCCACTACCATTTCCTGCTGGCCCAGCGGCTGGCCGAACGCCGGGAATATGACCGGGCCGTGAAGCAGTACCGCCAGGACCTGGCCCTCAACCCGGACCGGGCCGCCTCGTGGCATGGTCTGGGCATGATCTACCTGAAGCGGGACCGCCAGGATTTGGCCCGGCGCTGCCTGGCCCGGGCCGTGGCCCTGGACCACAACGACCGGGAGGCGGCGGTGGCCCTGGCCCGGCTCAAGGCCTCGTTCCGGGCGCCGGAGACCGGGGGCCGGGTCCTGGTGGCCGTCCGGGACGGGGTGAGCGTCATGTCCGCCCCGGCCCCCCCGGCCCGGGTGGTCTTCCGACTGCCCCGGCACGAGCCGGTCAAGGTCCTCCTGAAGCGGGGGGAGCAATACTACGTCAGCGACTGGCGCGGGAAAAAGGGCTGGGCCCACGCCGGGGGGTTCGCCCCGGGGCCGTACGTCCTGATCACCGACCCGACGGCCAAGCTGCGCCGCCGGCCGGACTCCCGCGCCCGGGTGGCCTACGTCTGCGTGGCCACCTCGGTCCTCCGGGTGGTCGGCCGGCGGGGCCGGTGGCTCAAACTCAAACTGGACGCCAAGCGGACCGGCTGGATCCTCCAGGACCAGGTCTTCGGCGCCGGTCCCCATCTGGCGAGGCTCATCAGCCGTCGCCCACGGAAGTAAACCTGTCTCTTCGGATCTCGGGGAGGAAAAAATGAGAAAAGTCACGGTGGCTGCCGGCCTGGCCCTGATCCTGGGCCTGTTCCTGGTCCCCCATCAGACATGGGCCGGACCGGAACCACTGCGGGTCATCCGCATCATCCCCTCCGGACCGGTCAACATCGCCCGCAAGGTGACGGTCATCTTTTCCCGACCGATGAAGCCGCTGGGTCAGTTGACGGTCGATCCGCGCCGGGTCCCGGTCCGAATCTCGCCCCGGCTGCCGGGCAAGTTCAAGTGGATCAACGTCAACACCCTCGAGTACACGTTCGCCAAGGCCGTCCCGTCCTCGACCCGGGTCAAGGTCACCGTCCTGGCCGGGACCCGGTCCCTGGACGGCTCCCGGCTGCCGGCGGCGGTGGTCCGCTATTTCACCACGGCCACCATCCGGCTGGTGTACACCCGACCCCGGAACGGGTCCACCGGCCTGTCCCGGTGGCCGGTGTTTTTCGTGACCTTCAACCAGGCGGTCCGGCTGGGCGACCTGCGGCGCAAGACCTATTTCCGGGTGTTCTCCCGGACCGGACGGCCGATGACCGTCAAGGCCTACGTCGGCTACCCCCGGCTCTTCAAGTCCCGGGGACGGATCATCCGGGCCGTCTATCAGATCCGACCGACGCGGACCCTGCCGGCGGACACCCAGGTCCAGTTGATCATCAACCCGCCCCTGCGGCCCGTCGAGGGCGACGTCCGCTCGAACCAGAGACACATCATCAACTTCCGGACCTACGGTCCCTTCCGCCTGTCCCGCTACCGGTGCAGCCGGACGCCCGACGGCTCCTGCAACCCGACCAGCGGCCTGACCCTTTACTTCACCACCCGGATCACCCCCAAGAAGTTCAACGGCCAGGTGACCGTCAGTCCCAAGGTCAAGCATCCGGGGCCGTCCTACCTGTCCACTTACGCCCGCAACAACTTCTTCCTCCGGGGGCCGTTCAAGCCGCGGACCACCTACCGGATCACCATCAACCCCGCCACCCGGGACATTTACAACCAGACCATCACCGGGCAGCGGACGTTCACCGTCCGGTTCGGCGACAAGAATCCGGTCCTGTCCCTGCGGGGCAGCCTGGGCGTCCTGGAGAAGCAGCCGCCGGTCCTCTATCCCCTCCGCCTCCGGAACCTGACCTCGGCCACCCTTCGTTACGCCCTGCTCACCCGGGACCAGATCGTCCCCTTCCTGGTCCAGACCCGGTATCATCGCATCTACTCGAGCACCACCACCGACCTGTTCAGCCAGGCGGGCCGGATGCCGACAATCAAGGCCCTCAAGTTCAAGCTGCCGCCCAACCAGATCCTGTACGTTCCCCTGGACCTCAAGAAATACATCGCCGGCCCCCTGACCGGCGGCCTGATCTTCTTCGATCTGAGTTCGCCCCAGATGGCCCGGTGGCACAAGGGCCGCCTGTGGTACTCGGTGGCCGCGGTCCAGGTGACCGACATCGGCCTGACGGTCAAGTGGGGCCGGATGGGGACCCTGATCTGGACCACCTCGCTGTCCCGGGGCACGCCCCTGCCCGGCGTGTCCGTCGAGATCAGGAACCGGAACAACAAGGTCCTGTGGACGGGCGTGACCGGCCAGAACGGACTGGTCACCGCCCCCGGCCTGTCGCGGCTGAAACTGGGGATCAAGGGCCAGTACAGTACCTGGAAATACGGCCCGGCCCTGTACCTGCTGGCCGTCAAGGGCGACGACCTGGCCTACCTCGGTTCGGACTGGCGGCGCGGCCTGGAGCCCTGGGAGTTCAACATCCCCACGGCCGGCATCGAGAACCCGGCGCCGATGATGGTCCACGCCTTTTCCCAGCTGCCCCTTTACCGCCCGGGCGAAACGGTGCGGTTCAAGGCCATCGTCCGCCGGCTGACCGCCAGCGGTCCCGGACCGTGGACCGACCCGGCGATCATGGTCCGGATCAGGGACAGCCGGCGCAACGTCGTCTATACCCAGAAACTGACCCTGGGGGCCTTCAGCACGGTCCACGGCCGGTACAAGCTGGCCACCGGGGCCTCCCAGGGGACCTACGCCATCCAGGTCGCCCGGCCGGGCAAGAAACGCTGGTACTCGGCCGGGTCGTTTCTGGTCAGCCACTACCGGACGCCGACCTTCAAGGTCACGGTGGACATCCCGCAGAAGCGGATCCTCCCCGGCGAGCAGCTCAAGGTGAACTTCAACGCCCGGTTCCTGTTCGGGGCGCCGATGGCCCAGAAGAAGGCCCGGTTCACCCTGTGGCAGTCCCCGACCACCTGGAGCCCGGAGAAGCTCAGTGACTACGTGACCACGGACTTCGCCCGGACCGAGGAACTGGCCGAGGAGAGGCGCCGGACCCTGACCAGCCGCCAGGTGGTCACCACCGCCCAGGGGGACGGGGCCCTGACCTACCAGGTCAGCGCCAAGCCGCTCAAGGCCCCGGCCCGGCTGACGGCCGAGGTCTCGGTCCAGGGCGACGACGGCCGCTATCTGTCCGGACGAAAGGGCATCCTCCTTCATCCGGCCGAGTTCTACCTGGGCCTTCAGGTCGGCGAGCCCATGGTCCGGGCCGGCAAGGCGGCCAAGGTCAAGCTGCTGGCGGCGACCTACGCCAACCAGATCAAGGTCGGCGCACCGGTCAAGTTGACCCTCATCCGCCGGGTGTGGCTGGTGGTCCGCAAGCGGGGCGTGGGCGGTTTCTACCGCTACGAGACCAAGATCAAGGACACCACCGTTATGACCCGGGTGGTGACCACCGCCGCCAAGCCCCTCGAAGTGGGCCTCACCCCGCCCCAGCCGGGGACCTACATCGTCGTCGCCGAGTCGGCGGACAAGGCCGGCCGCAAGGTGGCCGCCTCGATGCGGTTCTACGCTTACGGCGCCGGCGTGGCCGGCTGGCAGCGCTACGACCACGATCGGATCGACCTCATCCCCGACAAGAAGGTCTATGCCCCGGGCGAGACGGCCCGGCTCCTGGTCAAGAACCCGCTCGGAAAATGCTGGGCCCTGGTGACCGTCGAGCGCGACGGGGTCATGCGCCACCGCCTGCAGCAGCTCCAATCGGCCGCGGCCATGATCCGGCTCAAGATCCAACCCCAGGATGCGCCCAACATCTTCGTCTCGGTGGTCCTGGTTCGGGGCCGCATCTCGAACAAGAAGGGTCGGGGCGGCGTGGACCTGGGCAAACCGGCCTTCAAGGTGGGCTACGCCAAGATGAAGGTCCAAAGCGGTCACCACAAGCTCAAGGTGAGCGTCAAGACCGATCGGACCGAGTACCGGCCGGCCAAGCAGGTCAAGGTCGATCTCAAGGTGACCGACTACACCGGCAAGCCGGTCAGGGCCGAAATGGCCGTCCTGGCCGTGGACGAGGCGGTGTTCCAACTGGTGGCCGCCTCGGGGTACGATCCCTACGAGTACTTCTTCCGCAGCCGGCCCCTGAGGGTGGCCACCACCGACAACCGGATCCGCCTCATCGGCCGCCGGCACTTCGGCAAGAAGGGGCAGATCCTGGGCTCGGGCGGCGGCTTCCTCAAGGCGCGCGTCCGCAAGGACTTCCGCCCGGCCGCCTTCTGGGCGCCGGCGGTGGTCACCGGTCCCGACGGCCGGGCCAAGGTCAGCTTCAAGCTGCCCGACAACCTGACCTCGTTCCGGATCCTGGCCGTGGCCTGCACCCGGCGGGACAGCTTCGGCACCGGCCGGGCCGACATCCGGGTCAGCAAGCCGATCCTGCTCACCTCGGCCCTGCCCAACTTCCTGACCATCGGCGACAAGTTCCTGGCCTCGGTGGTGGTCATCAACCGGAGCGGACGTTCCGGCCCGATCACGGTCTTCATCAAGGCCCAGGGACTGAAGCTCCTCGAAAAACCGACCAAGACCATCGTCCTGGCCCAGGGACAGTCCCGGGAGGTCGGGTTCATGGCCCGGACCCTGGACGGCGACAAGGTGACGGTCACCTTCGGGGCGAAGATGGCCGCCGAGACCGACGCCGCCCAGTGGAGCCTGCCGGTCCAGACCCCGACCGAGGTGACCGTCGAGGCCAACTACGCCGTGGTCACCGGGGCCAGCGGACGCCTGGCCATCCGGGTCCCCCGGGGCGTGTTCACCAACCGGGGCGGCCTGGAACTGATCGTCGCCCCGTCCCTGGTGGGTCAACTGTCGCAGCCCTTCCGGGAACTGTACAGGTACCCCTATGACTGCCTGGAGCAGCGCACCTCCCGGGCGGTGGCCTACGCCCTGTTCCTCAAGTGGGGCGCCCGGCTGGGCGTGACCCACCTGGATCGGGCCAAGGTCAAGCGGAAACTGGTCAACTACTTCTCCCAGTTGCGCAAGTTCCAGCGCTATGACGGCGGGTTCATGTACTGGCCCGGCGGCTACCGGTCCAGCCCCTTCCTGTCGGCCTACGTCATGGACCAGTTGACCCGGTTCAAGAAGGCCGGCCTGTCCGTGGATCTGGCCCTGTACCACAAGGGCCTGGTGTACCTCCGCCGCGTGCTCACCCGGGACAGCGTGTTCCCCCGCTGGTATTCCCCGGTCAGTCGGAACAACACCCGGGGCTACGCCCTGGCCGTGCTGGCCCAGGCCGCTCAACCCATCGACAACCTGATCGAACCGGTGCTCGAGACGCGCCAGACCATGACCCCCTTCGGCCTGGCCCATCTGGCCCTGGCCCTCAAGCTGGCCGGCGGCCGGGCGGCGGCCCTCAAACAGACCCTGGACCGCCTCTACTCCTTCGCCAAGTTCACCACCGGCGGGATGTCGTTCACCACGGTCAACGAACTGGCCCTCAAGCAGATCATGTACTCCTCGATCCGGGACAACGCGGCGGCCCTGATCGCCCTGGTGAAGATGTCGGCCGAGAACGAGAACACCCACAAGCTGGTCCGGTGGCTGCTGATGGGCGCCCGGGCCGGCCGGTGGCGGGGCACCCAGGCCCAGTCCTTCGGCCTGATGGCCATCACCGACTACCTGACCAAGATGGAAAAGGGACAGCCCAACTTCACCCTCAAGGGCTTCCTCGACGGCCGGCTCCTGATGACGGCCGCCTTTACCTCGTACACGGCCAAAGCGGTGGTCTCGCAGGTGGCCATGAAGCTGCTCAAGCCGGGCCGGCGGGTCACCCTGAAGTGGGCCCGCACCGGCAACGGGCCGGCCTACACCACGGTCCGCCTGACCTACTACCGCCAGAGGCCCCTGGCCAAGCCCATCCGGGCCGGGTTCGGGGTGGACCGGCGGTACACCGTGGTCCGGGCGCCGGGCACGGGCAGCGACAACGAGCCGCCCGTCAAGCCGGTCCACCGGACCTCCTTTGCCCGCGGCCAGGTGGTCCAGGTGACGGTCACCCTGGTCCTGACCGGGCCGCGGTACTTCGTCGTCCTCCAAGACCCCCTGCCGGCCGGTCTGGAGCCGATCAACACCCGGTTCAAGACCTCGACCCAGGCCTATCAGGCCAAGGTCTCGGCCGGCTATTACCAGAACCGGTGGATGGATCACGTCGAGATCCGCAAGCGGCGGGTCCTGGCCTTCGCCGACTACCTCCGGGCCGGGACCTACACCTTCACCTACCTGGCCCGGGCGGCCGTGCCCGGCGTCTTCCGCGCCCGGGCGACCCGGGCCTTCGAGATGTACTCTCCCGAGGTCTGGGGCCGCTCCCGGCCGCTCAAGGTGCGGATCAAATAACGACCCGACCCGCCGGGAAGGGGGGACTCCCCCCTTCCCGGCGTTCCCGGCGATAACGGGCCGGTCCGGAAATTCGCTTGCCCCCGGACCGGCCTTTTTGTATGCTTCTGACTCGCAGGGAAAGACCCACTTTTTTGATCGGGAAAAGTCCAAATGAATCCCAGCAGACCCGGTGTCCTCAATCTGATCGGCAACACGCCCCTGGTGCGCGTCACCCGGCTCAATCCCAATCCGGCCGTGCCCCTTCTGGGCAAGCTCGAGAAGAACAACCCCGGCGGATCGGTCAAGGACCGGATCGCCCTGGCCATGATCGAGGCCGCCGAGGCCGGCGGTCAACTGACCCCGGACAAGATCATCCTCGAGGCCACCAGCGGCAACACGGGCATCGGCCTGGCCATGGTCGCCGCGGTCAAGGGCTACAGGATCATGCTGACCATGAGCGAGTCGGTCAGCGAGGAGCGGCGGCGGACCCTGCGGGCCCTGGGGGCCGACATCCGCCTCACCTCCGGGCACCTGGGCACGGACGGGGCCATCGAGGAGGCCTACGCCCTGGCCCGCGAGCAGCCCGACCGGTTCTACTGCCCGGACCAGTTCAACAACCCGGCCAACTGGCGGGTCCACTTCCAGACCACCGGACCCGAGATCTGGCGCCAGACCGAGGGCCGGGTGACCCACATCGTCCTGACCATGGGCACCACCGGGACCCTGATGGGCGTCACCCGCTACTTCCGGGAGCAGGCCCCCGGGGTCAGGATCATCGGCGTCGAGCCCTACCTGGGCCACAAGATCCAGGGACTCAAGAACATGAGGGAGTCCTACCAGCCCGGGATCTTCAACCGGGCCGAGATCGACCAGATCGTCAACATCGACGACGCCCACGCCTACGAGACCGCCCGCCGCCTGGCCAAAGACGAGGGCCTGTTCGTGGGAATGAGCAGCGGCGCGGCAATGTACGTCGCCCTGGAGGTGGCCCGCCGCCTGACCCAGGGGATGGTGGTCACCCTGCTGCCCGACGGCGGCGAGAAGTACCTGTCCACCCCCCTGTTCGTGGTGGACCGGCCCAGCCACCTCAGGATCTTCAACTCGCTGAACCTGGACAAGGAGGACTTCCAGCCCCAGGTCCCCGGCCGGGTGACCATGTACACCTGCGGCCCGACGGCCGACGCCCTGATGCACATCGGTCTGGCCCGGCGGCTGGTGGTGGCCGACCTGATGCGCCGCCACCTGGATTACTCGGGCTACGACGTGACCCACGTCATCAACGTCTCCGACATCGACGACCGGACCATCGCCCGCTCGGCCGAACTGGGCGAGGACCACGCCGCCTTCACCCGCCGCCTGACCGACGAGTTCTTCGCCGACGCTCGTGAACTGCGGCTCAAGCCGGCCGACAATTATCCCCGGGCCTCGGAGCACGTCACCGAGATGATCGAGGCCACCCGGTCCCTGGTGGACAAGGGCTTCGCCTACGAGAAGATCCACTCGATCTATTTCGACATCTCCAAGTTCGCGCCCTACGGCCGGCTGGCCCGGGTGGACCTCACCCGGATCAAGGTCGGCAAGACGGTCGAGCTGGACGACTACGAGAAGGAGAACCCCCGGGACTTCACCCTGCTCAAGCGGACCTCGCTCGGTGAACTCAAGCGGGGCATCTACTACAAGAGCGACTGGGGCAACGTCCGGCCCGGCTGGCACATCGAGTGCGCCGTGATGAGCATCCAGCACCTGGGCCCCACGGCCGACCTCCACGTCAGTTCCAAGGACCTGATGTTCCCCCACCACGAGAACGAGATCGCCATCGCCGAGGCCCTGACGGGCGAAACCTTCTGCCGCTACTGGGTCCACTCGGAGCCGGTGCTGGTCGAGGGCAAGAAGGTCGGCTACGCCCACGAGAACCTGGTCACCTTCCGGGACCTCCTGGACATGGGCTGGACCGGGCGGGAGGTCCGCTACTGGCTCCTGAGCCACCACTTTCGCAAGCCGATCCACTTCTCGACCGAGGACCTGGCCGGGGCCCGCAAGGCCCTGGAGCGGCTGGACGAGTTCGTCTGGCGGCTGCGGTTCGCCCCGACCGGCCGGAGCGGGCCCGACTTCGACCAGGCCCTGTTCGACCTGCGGCAGGCCTTCCAGGAGGCCCTGGACGACGACCTGGGCGTGGCCGCCGCCCTGGCCGCCCTGTTCCGGTTCGTCCGCCGGGTAAACGCCTGGCTGGACAAAAACGCCGTGGACGACGGGCAGGCCCGGGCCGCCCTGGAGCTTTTGGGCAGGATCGACACCGTGCTGGCCGTTTTAGACCTGGACCGCTATCAGCCGGATGCGGAGATCGAGCGGCTGGTGTCCGAGCGCGAGCAGGCCCGCCAGCGCCGGGAGTTCGACCTGGCCGACAGGCTCCGGGATCAACTGACGGACATGGGGGTCGAGCTGATCGACTCCCGGGCCGGTACCAGATGGCGCCGCCGGTCGAGCCGGTCCGACTCCTGAGGC
This sequence comes from uncultured Desulfarculales bacterium, assembly GCA_964569795.1. Classification (GTDB taxonomy): domain Bacteria; phylum Desulfobacterota; class Desulfarculia; order Desulfarculales; family JAHJDS01; genus JAHJDS01. Next base: position 58,708 of record CAZMVB010000018.1, read on the forward strand.
GGCGACTCGGCCTCGGGGCGCTCGGCCTGGCCGCTGTCTGGTGTCTGGCCGCCCCGCGCCCTGCCCCGGCCGCGGCCGAAACCCTGGAAAAGACCTTCATCCAAGGCCAGGACTTCGCCGCGCGCCTGGCGGCCTGGCGCCGGCTCGTCCGGGCCGGGGGGCGCATCCCGGCCATCCTGAACCTGGTCAAGCGGGCCGAGGCCGATCCCCGGGTCCTGCCCCGCCTGAAGGGCCCGGACCAGGGCCGCCTCCTGGCCGCGGTCCTGGCCCCGCCGGCCAGGCCCTCGGCCCCGGTCCGGTTCCGGCCCGGCCAGATCGAGGCCCTGCTCAAGGTCTTTCCCCGCCTCCGGCTCCTGGACTCGGACAAGAAGGGCAACTTCGTGATCCTGTACCACGGCGTGGTCCTGATCGTCCTGGCCGAGTCCTACCTGCGTTACGGCCTGCCGGCCGAGGCCGCCCGGTGTCTTACGGCCGCGGCCGACTATGCCCTGGACCTGGAGGCCCGGGCCACGGCCGACCTGTACCAAACTCAGAGCCGGGAAATGACCCAGTATGAATACTACAAGCTGACCGAGACGGGGCGGATCCGGGCCGCCCTGGGGCGACGGCTGCGGCTGATGGTCGTCGCCTTTCTGGCCCGGCTGCTTCTGGGCTCCTCGCCGGTCACGGTCCGGACCATGGCCGCCCAGACCCTGGCCGCCCTGAGCGACAAGCTGCCCTTGCCCCCCGATCTCTTCAGTCAGGCCCTGGCCCGGGAGACCGACCCCGGGCTCAAGGCCACCCTCCGCCGCCTGGACCGGCAACTGCGCCGGAAAAACCGCCCCTCTCCCTACTGACCCCCCTCACCGACGAACTAAAGGTTCGAGCCCTGGCGCCCGATAATAAAGATGACGGCTTGTCTTTTCATCGGGGTCAGACATGTCCTCCTGGTCCTCGCTCGTCGCCGGGACGGGTGCGGGCCCGGCCTGGTGGTCCGGGCTCGTCTCGACCCGGTCCCCATCCGCACGGACGCCGCCCGACGGCGCCTCCGGGGCGGAGACCGCGGTCCTGGATCAAGCGCCGGCCCTGGCGGCCCCGGTCCCTGTTCTCGGTTCCGGGGGCGCCTCTGACTGGCCCCAGGACCTGAACCGGAACGGGCAATGGGACACCTCCGAGATCGAGCTGTGGCAGGCCCACCAGGACTCCGGCCGCCTGGCCTGGCTGCTGATCATGGTGGCCCGGGCCCAGGTGGACCGGCTGCGCTCCCAGGGCGGCTCGGTGGTGACCGCTGACAAGAGCCTGCGGCAGGCCCACCAGAGCTTCGAGCAAGGGGACTTCTCCCGGGCCATGGCCCTGGCCGGCCGGGCCCAGTCCCAGGCCCGGCGGGCCCAGGATCAGCAGAAAATCCGGGAGAAACTCGAGAAGGGCGCCGAGGGTCAGCCCGACCGACCGGACGATCCCCGCGACCCCCATCCGGAAGACGCCCCGGGTCGCGACCGGGCGGACAGTGGGACTTATCTGGAAAGGCTGTGGGGGCTGGCCAACCAGGCCCGGCAGATGAGCCAGCGCCTGGCGGAACGGCCCCCGGCCGAGTACGTGGAACGGGACGTCTGATCCCCTCCCCCCCGTCAGCCCGGCCCGACCTTCGGGCCGGGCTTCTTTTTGGGCCCCATCTGTGCTAGGTTTGTCCCTGGTGACAGCCGCGAAAAAGGCCGACTCATTGCGGGAGATCGTTCATGGATCGTTGGACCACCAAGGAAGTGCCCTTTACGGCCGCGCGGGCGAAGGTCAAAGAGGAAGACGGTCAGGTCAAGGGGCGGGCCCGGGTCCGTCTGGATGAATGCCCCTTTCTCCTCAAGGAGGACGAGGCCGTCTGCGAGGACGGGGCCGGCCGGCGCAAGTGCGACCCGAACGACCAGAACTGCAAGCTGAAGAAGTGGCGTCAGGCCGTCCAGGACTACATCCGGACCATTGACGTGTCCACCCTGGGCCCCGAGGCCTAGGCCGGGGTTTTTCGGGAAAGACTTCCCCTGGCGCTGAAGGGTCGAGCCGTCATGACCGAGTCGCCCCTCCCGGTCGAGGGTTACCCGGGCCGACTGGCCCTGGTGGGTGTCGTCCACCTGGACCCCGGCGGCGAGACCCGCCTGGGTCGCCTCCTGGCCGGGCTGCGGCCCGATCTGATCACCCTTCAGATCAGCCCCTACGCCGTCCGGTGGCGGCTTAAAAACTCATTGGAATTACAGGAAAGATTTGCCGGAAACCTGTCCCGGGCCGCCGACCGGCTGGGCCTGAGCCGGGGCCGGGCCGTGGCTCACGGGGCGGTCCGGGCCGTGGCCGCCCAACTCGAAATCCCCTTCGAGTTCCGGGCCGCCCGCGAGTATCAACGCCGATTCGGGGGACGGATCAGGCTGGTCGAGGATTCGGACGTCTCGCGCCGCCTCCTGGAGGTCCTGGGCGGCTGCGCGCTGAGCGTCGATAATCTGGCCTGCCTGCTCGGCTCGCCCGACGTGTCCCTCGCCGCCCGGTGCCGCGGCCTGCGGCGCCGGGCCCGCTGGGGGACGGACCGGGAAGACGGGATCGTTTCGGAAGAGGAGGGCGCCTTGGCCGCGTCCGTGGCCCGGGCCCATCTCTGGTTCAACCCCCGGACCCACGTGCACGTCTGCGGGTTCACCCACCTCGGCCCCTTGCGCCGACTGCTGCGCCCCCTGGGGCCGGTGGCCCTGGCGCTGGGCGAAAACGACCTGCGTCCGGCTCGTCCCGGACGCAGGTCCGCGTTTGTCTCGGGGGATCAGTCCGGTCGGGTCAGGCCGTGTTCCGGACGAACACCAGGGCCTTGGAATCGGTCACCGACGTGATCGAGTGCTTGAACGAGGCGTCGAAGACCACCGTGTCGCCCGGTCCCAGGGTCACCTTGCGACCCCGATAGAGCAGTTCCTGCTCCCCGTCCAGGAGGTGGATGCTCTCCATGGCGTTGGTCTGGCGCGGTCCGATGACCGATCCGGCGACGCAGTCCCGGATGGTGATGGTCAGGTCATTGGAGATGAGCCCGGCCGGGGCCACGTCCACCTGACGGCAATTGACGTTGTTGCTGGCCGGAATCTTTTTCTGGTCGAAGATCTTCATGGCCGCGCCTTCGTCGGGCAGGAAGCCGTTCAACGGCTTTTCCAGGGCGTGGGCGATATCCTGGAGCATGACCACCGAGGGGCTGACCTTGCCCGTCTCGATGCGCTGCACCGTCATCACGCTGACACCCAGCCGCTCGGCCAGGTCCCGCAGCGTCCAGCCCATGGACTTGCGCTGAGCCCGAATCTTATCTCCCAGGTCGTTGGACCCACTCATGTTCTTTTTCTCCACTGATAAATACTTGATCCGCCGGCCGCCCGGGGCCGAAACCCCGTTTGGGGCAACTTCTCCACGTTACTAATTATAAGACAACCGGCGAGTGGGTATCATCAGGGTTTACCCTGAATATATGGTTCTTAATTCCTGACAATATGGCCCGAGGGGGTCATCCGGAGAAGGGAGGGGAATAACATATCATTTTATTGGTATTTTGGGCCTTAGGCCGGGGCTGACCGGTCGGCCTCCGGTCCGGTTCAGAGGTCCTGGTCGGCCAGCTCCCGGGCCACCAGGCGGGCGATCTTGTCCTCGTCCAGGTCGGGGCGGGCCGCGGCCGGCCGGCCGCAACCGCCGCAGCCGACGCAGACCGTTTCCGGCCCCAGCAGGCCCAGGTCCCGGCCCATGGCCGTCAGGCGGTCGATCTCCTCGACCGGGAGGGTGTCCGCGCCGCCCAGGGTGCGGGCGGCCAGGGTGACGTGGGCGGTGTGTTCCACCTTTTCCAGCTTGTTATAGGCGCTCATCAGGTCCGGTCCCACGGTCAGGGTGCCGTGGCGGGCCAGGATCATGGCGTCGAAGCGCCGGATCGGCTCCCGGATGACCTCGGGCACCTCCTCGGTGGACGGGGTGGCGTAGTCGGTGGTGGGAATGGCCCCCAGGGTCATGACCACCTCGGGCAGGATACACCGGGCCAGGGACACCCCGGCCAGGGAAAAGGCCGTGGCCAGGGGCGGGTGGGCGTGGACCACGGCCCCCACGTCATCCCGCAGGGCATAGACCAGCAGGTGCATCCTGATCTCCGAGGACGGCCGGCCCGCGCCGCTGGTTACCCGGCCCGCCAGGTCGGTCTCGATCAGGTCGTCGTCAATCAGAAAGCCCTTGTTCACCCCCGAGGGGGTGATCACCAGGCGGTCGCCCCGGCGGACCGAGACGTTGCCGTCCGTGGCGGCCACGAATCCCCGCTCGGCCATGGTCCGGCAGATGCGGACGATGTCTTTTTTCACCTGAGCAAGCGAGGTCAAGGCTCGAACCCTCCCACTTGGCCGAGGGACGGCGTCACTCCAGCCGGAGACCGTCGGGCATCGGTCGGCCGTCAACGTGCATCACCCCGCCTTGGTCCAGGGCGTATCGTCCGGCGGCCAGGTACTCGAGGGTCTTGGGGAAGATGACCCAGTCGCCGATCTCCTTGAGGCGTTCCTGGTGCTCGTCGGCCGCCCGACGGAGCCGGGCGGGATCGGCCCGGAGTTCGTCCAGGGGGGCGGGCAGCTCCACGGGCAGGGCCGGCGAGATCATGAGCAGGGGCCCCGAGTCCACCCCCTCGTCGGTCCACAGGGTCGAGGCCCTAAGCTCGGTCTGCCCGGCGGCGATGGCGTCCTTGACCGCGTGATCCCCGACAAAACGGCGGCGGCCGTCCGGATTTTTGAGGCTGAGATCGGCCGGGTGGACGTTGACGCAGCGGGGCAGGGTGATGACGCTCATGTACCCGGCCAGGACGTTGACGTCGATGTCAAAGGCCGCCACCAGAGTCCGGGCCGTCTGGTCGAACTCGACCCGGGCCGCCCGGCCCTCGGGGGTGGCCACGGTCCGAAAAAGCCCCCTTTCGGCGTGCCAGCGCCTGATATCCCTGGCAAAATACGGTTTTTCGTATTCATGGGCGATCCGCTCGCCCCGGCAGGACCCGTCGGTCACATCCGAGAACAAAAACACCACCTCGAAGGGGGCCCGGCCGTGCTCTCGCTCCAGTTCGATCTGCCGCTGGATGATCTTGATGACGTTGCTGCCCGAGCCGGACAGAAAGGCGGCGACGCGCATGGGCCGGCCGGCCCGGGCGGGATCGAAAAGGGGGGTGGGAGACATGGCCCTGCTCCTGGGTAGTCGCCTCCACCATAGCCTCGTCCGGGTCGATCTGGCAAGTCCAAGGTCGTTTTTCCCCCTGTTGACAAGGTGTTTGGCCTGGTCCATACTGGCGGCATGTCAACATGGGGAAGTCTATTGACAAAACGGCGTCCCAGCCGGTCCATCACCGTCGGGCCGGTGGCCGTGGGCGGTTCGGCCCCGATCTCGGTCCAGTCCATGACCAAGACCGACACCCGGGACGTGGCGGCCACCGTGGCCCAGATCGAGGCCCTGAGGCGGGCCGGGGCCGAGATCATCCGCCTGGCCGTGCCCGACGCCGAGGCCGCCCAGGCCCTGTTCGCCATCCGGGACGCGACCGACGTCCCCCTGGTGGCCGACATCCACTTCGACCATAAACTGGCCCTGACGGCCTTGGAGGCGGGGATCGACGGGCTGCGGATCAACCCGGGCAACATCGGCTCGGCGGACAAGGTCCGCCGCCTGGCCGAGGCGGCCGGAGCCAAAGACGTGCCCATCCGGATCGGGGTCAACGCCGGGTCCCTGGAAAAGGAATTGCTGGCTGAACACGGCCGGCCCACGCCCGAGGCCATGGTCAAAAGCGCCCTTAAGCAGCTGAGGCTTTTGGAAGAGATCGGTTTCGATCAGGTCAAGGTGTCCCTCAAGGCCTCGGACGTGCCCCTGACCGTGGCCGCCTACCGACTCATGGCCGCGGAGTCGGACGTGCCCCTGCACCTGGGGGTGACCGAGGCCGGACCGCCCCTGTCCAGCGCCGTCAAGAGCGCCCTGGGCATCGGGGCCCTGCTGCTGGAGGGCATCGGCGACACCATCCGGGTCTCGGTCACCGGCGACCCGACCATCGAGGTCGCCCTGGGCTACGCCATCCTGCGGGCGGCCGGGGTCAGAAGGCGGGGGGTGGACCTGGTGTCGTGTCCGACCTGCGGCCGCTGCCGCCAGGACCTGGCCCCCCTGGCCGCCCGGGTCGAGTCCCTGGTGGCCGAGGTAACCGCCCCCCTGACCGTGGCCGTCATGGGCTGCGAGGTCAACGGTCCCGGCGAGGCCCGGGCGGCCGACGTCGGGCTGGCGGCGGCCAAGGCCGGCGGGGTGTTGTTTCGGCAGGGCAAGATCGTCAAGCGCGATCTGCCGGCCGACCGGCTTCTGGACGAACTCATGGCCGAGGTCAAGGCCTTGAGCCAAGGTGAATAATCGGCGGAGGGTCGATGCGCTACTCGAATCTGTACCTGCCCACCCTCAAGGAAACTCCGGCCGACGCCGAGGTCATCTCCCATCAGTTGATGCTCCGGGCGGGCATGATCCGCAAGGTGGCGGCCGGGATCTACAACCTGCTGCCCTACGGCCTGGCCGCCGTGCGCCGGGTCGAGGCCGTGGTCCGCGAGGAGATGAACCGGGCCGGGGCCCAGGAGATAGTAATGCCGGCCGTGCAGCCGGCCGAGCTGTGGCAGGAGTCGGGCCGCTGGGAGCATTACGGCCGGGAACTATTGCGGTTCGTTGATCGGCACCAGCACCCCTTCTGTCTGGGCCCGACCCACGAGGAGGTGGTCACGGCCCTGGTCCGGGACGAGATCAGGTCCTACCGCCAGTTGCCGGTCAACCTCTACCAGATCCAGACAAAATTCCGGGACGAGATCCGGCCCCGCTTCGGCCTGATGCGCGGCCGCGAGTTCATCATGAAGGACGGCTACTCGTTCGACGTGGACGACGACGCCGCGGCCGAGAGCTACCAGCTGATGTACGACGCCTACACCCGGGTCTTCGAGCGCCTGGGCCTGGGCTTCCGGGCGGTCGAGGCCGACACCGGGGCCATCGGCGGCTCCTTCTCCCACGAGTTCATGGTCCTGGCCGACACCGGCGAGGACGAGATCGCGGTCTGTTCGGCCTGCGACTACGCGGCCAACATCGAAAAGGCCGAGGTCGAGGTTATGAACAATCCGCGGCCCGCGGCCGCCGAACAGATCCAGGAGGTCCACACCCCGGGCAGGCACACCGTGGCCGAGGTCTGCGAGTTCTTGCGGATCGACCCGACCCGGCTGGTCAAGACGATCATCCTCCTGGCCGACGAGAAGCCGATGGCCGTCCTGGTCCGGGGCGACCACGAACTCAACCTGGTCAAGATCAGGAACCTGACCGGCGCGGTCGAGGTCGAACTGGCCGACCCGGGCACGGTCGAGCGGGTCTCGAAGGCCGCCGTGGGGTTCGCCGGACCGGTCGGCCTTACGGTCCCGATCTACGCCGACGCGGCCGTGGCCGAAATGGCCGATTTCGTCACCGGGGCCAACCGGGACGATTACCACCTGACCGGCGTCAACCTGGACCGGGATTTTGTGGCCGAACAAATAGCCGACCTGCGGGCCATCGGCCCCGGCGACCCCTGTCCCCGCTGCGGCGGGTCGATCGAGATCACCCGGGGCATCGAGGTCGGGCACATCTTCCGCCTGGGGACCAAATACTCGGCGGCCATGGGGGCCTTCTTCAACACCGAGGAAGGCGGCGAGAAACCGATGGTCATGGGCTGCTACGGCATCGGCATCGGCCGGACCGTGGCCGCCTCCATCGAACAGAACCACGACGACCAGGGGATCATCTTCCCCCTGCCCATGGCCCCCTTTCAGGTGGTGGTCCTGCCGGTGGCCATGCAGGACGCGGACGTTTGCCGGGCGGCCGAGGACCTCTACCGGGACCTGGCGGCCCGGGGCCTGGACGTCCTCCTGGACGACCGGGACCTGCGGGCCGGCGTCAAGTTCAAGGACGCGGACCTGCTGGGCACGCCCCTGCGGCTGACCATCGGGCCCCGGGCCCTGGCCGAGGGCCGGGTGGAACTCAAGGCCCGGCGCGAGACCGAGCCGACCCTCGTCCCTCAAGAGGAGGCCGCGGATCGGGTGATCGAACTGGTCCGGGGGGCGGCGGAAGCGGCATAAATGTATCGCATCGGCGAGATCATAGACCGGGTGCTCGACTACCACCCCCAGGCCGACGCTGACCTGATCCAGAAGGCCTACGTCTATACCGCCAAGGCCCACCAGGGACAGACCCGCCTGTCCGGCGAACCCTACCTCCACCACCCCCTGGAGGTGGCCGGGCTGCTCACCGAGCTGAAGCTGGACGTGGTGTCCATCGCCGCCGGCCTGCTCCACGACGTCCTGGAGGAGACGCCGACCACGGCCGCGGACATGGATCAGCTCTTCGGACCCGAGGTCAGCCGGATCGTCGAGGGCGTGACCAAGATCACCCGGCTGAACTTCGCCAGCCGGACCGAGCACCAGGCCGAGAGCATCCGGAAGATGATCCTGGCCATGGCCGACGACATCCGGGTGGTCCTGGTCAAGCTCTCGGACCGGCTGCACAACATGCGGACCCTGGGCTTCCACCGACCCGAGGCCCAACAGCGCATCGCCCGGGAGACCCTGGACATCTACGCCCCCCTGGCCGGCCGGCTGGGCATGGGCGCCTTCAAGAGCCAGCTCGAGGACCTGTCCCTCTACTACCTCGAGCCCGAGGCCTACCAGCGGATCAAGGACGGCATCGCCCTGTTCGCCCGCCAGGAAAGAAGATACATCGACGAGATCAAATCGAGCCTCCAGGAGGCCCTGGCCCGGCACGACCTGCGGGGCCGGGTCGAGGGCCGGTTCAAGCACTACTATTCCATCTACCGGAAGATGCAGGAGCAGAGCCTCAGCCCGGATCAGGTGTACGACCTGGTCGGCTTCCGGATCATCCTGGCCGCGCTCAAGGACTGCTACGAGGCCCTGGGCGTGGTCCATTCCGTCTGGCGTCCCATCCCGGGACGGTTCAAGGACTACATCGGCATTCCCAAGACCAACATGTATCAGTCCCTGCACACGGCCGTGGTCGGACCCTACGGCGAACGGATGGAGATCCAGATCCGGACCGAGGAAATGCACCTGGTGGCCGAGACGGGCATCGCCGCCCACTGGCGCTACAAGGAGGGCCGGGGCGACGTGGATCCGGCCGAGGGGGAGCGGTTCGCCTGGCTGCGCACCCTCCTGGAATGGCAGCGGGAGACATCAGACCCCAAGGAGTTCCTGCGCGGCCTGAGGATGGACCTCTATCCCGACGAGGTTTACGTCTTCACCCCGGCCGGCGAGGTCAAGGACCTGCCCAAGGGGGCCACGCCGGTGGACTTCGCCTATGCCGTGCATTCCCAGGTGGGCTATCACTGCGTCGGGGCCCGGGTCAACGGGCGAATGGTGCCCCTGCGCTTTGAGCTGAAAACCGGGGACATCGTCGAGATCATCACCGCCAACAAGCAGCACCCCTCCAAGGACTGGCTGACCTTCGTCAAGACGCCCAAGGCCAAGGCCCGCATCCGCCACTGGGTCCGGACCCAGGAGTGGGATTCATCGGTCGCCCTGGGCCGGGACATGCTGACCCGGGAGCTGAAGCAACTGGGCCAGGAGTTTTCGGTCCTGGTCAAGGAGGGCCGCCTCAAGGCGGCGACCGGCGAATACGGCTTCCAGCAGCCCGACGACCTCCTGGCCGAGATCGGGTTCGGCAAGCTTTCGGCCCGGCAGATCGCCGGCAAGATGGTCGCCCCCGAGGAACGGGAGCCGGAGCGGGACCAGCGGTCGATCCTCGAGCGGTTGACCCGGCGGGCGCCCAAGAAGGCCAAGGGCGGCATCAAGGTCCGCGGCGAGGACAACATCCTGGTCCGCCTGGCCCAGTGCTGCCATCCCCTCCCCGGCGAGGACATCCTGGGGTTCGTCACCCGGGGGCGGGGGGTGAGCGTCCACCGGGCGGATTGTCCGGCCATTACCGCCGCCGACCCGAGCCGGGTGGTCGAGGTCGAGTGGGACCGGGCGCCCGATGAAAGGCACACCGCCCAACTGATCGTGGTCGGCCGGGACCGGACCGGCATTCTGGCCGATATCGCCGCGACCCTGGCCCAGCAGGAGGCCTCGGTCCTGGCCGCCGAGGTGCACACCGAACCCGACGGCCGGACCGTGGGGAACTTCACCATCGAGGTGGCCGACGTCGGGCATCTCGAGACCATCGTCCGCAACCTCAAGCGGGTCAAGGACGTGGTGACCGTCAACCGGAGCTCGGCCACGGGCCACCCCAAGAAAAAAAGGTCCGCCTGACCCGGCCGCTCCCCCGGCGACCCGATGCCGGCACCCCGCCGGGATGAGAGCCCGGTTTTTTTAAAGACGACCCTTCGTTGACCCAATCTGGCCGGCCCCCCTGATCCGGGGGGTCGGCCTCGATCGAAAGGGACGACGTGCTCAAGCGATGGTCCCAGCCCAATGGTTACCGGGCCGTGTTGGACATCAGCCTGCCGCTGGTGGTCAGCATGGCCTCGACCACGATCATGCTCTTCACCGACCGGATATTTCTGGCCAATTATTCCCTGGACGCCATCGCCGCGGCCACCCCGGCCGGGGTGACCAACTTTTTGTTCATGTCCTTTTTCATGGGGGTGGGGACCTACGTCAACGTCTTCGTGGCCCAGTACGTGGGCGCCGGGGCCGGCGACCGGGTGGGGACCGCCCTGTGGCAGGGCATCTACTGGTGCCTCTTTTCGGCGATCTTCCTGGCCGCCCTGTACTTCATCGCCGGCCCGCTGTTCGCCGCCTTCGGACACCCGCCCCAGGTGTCCCGCCTGGAGATCACCTATTTCCGGCTCCTGACCCTGGGCGCCGGCCTGGGCGTGCTGGGGCCGACCCTGGGCTGCTTCTACTCGGGCCGCGGCCTGACCCGGCCGGTGATGATCGTCAACCTGATCGGGGCCGCGGTCAACATCCCCCTGGACTACGCCCTGATCAACGGCTTCTGGGGGTTTCCCCGCCTGGGCATCGCCGGGGCGGCCCTGGCCACGATCATCGCCTGGACCGTGACCGCCGCCCTGTTCGTCGTCCTGATCTTCCGGGCCGACAACGAGCGCCGGTTCGCGGTCAGGACGCGCCGCCGGTTCGAGGGGGAGATCTTCGGCCGGCTGATGAAGTACGGCCTGCCCAACGGCGTCCAGTTCTTCCTGGACATCTTCGCCTTCACCTTCTTCGTGATCATGATCGGCCGCCTGGGCCGCAACCAGCTCGCGGCCAGCAACATCGTCTTCGCCATCGACATGCTGGCCTTCCTGCCGATGATCGGTTTTTCCATCGGCCTGTCCACCCTGGTCGGCCAGGCCATCGGCCGCCGCCGGCCCGAGGACGGCGTCCAGGCGACGATCAGCACCCTGCACATCACCCTGCTGTACATGACCCTCATCGCCCTGGCCTTCGTGGTCATCCCCCACGTCCTGCTGGACCTGTTCCGGACGCACGGGCTGAGTCCGTCGCAGTTCAAGCCCATCTCGGACACCGGGGTGATCCTCCTCCGGTTCGCCGCGGTTTACACCGTGCTGGACGCCTCGGCCGTGGTCTTTTCCGGGGCGATCAAGGGCGCCGGGGACACCCGGTTCGTGATGTGGGTCATGCTGCTGACCTCGCTGGGCGTGATGGTCGGGCCGGTGTTCATCGGCATCGAGTATTTGGGCCTCAGGCTCTATGGGGCCTGGGTGTTCATCACCCTCTACGTGGGACTGCTGGCCCTGGTCTTCTGGCTTCGGTTCAGAGGCGGAAAGTGGCAGAAGATGAGAGTCATTTGATTGAAGTGATGGGTGTGAATCCAGGTTGCGGGCGGTTCGACTCGGACCGTTTAACCATATAAGCGGGCTCGAGCGGACCGTAACCGCCTGAACCGTTCGCGGCGGGCGTCAGGCTACTTGGGGACCTTCGCCACCCTGATGTGCCGGCCGGTGATGGCCCGATAGATCAGCTCCAGGGCGAGCGAGCCGCCGACCAGTCCCACCAGGATCCAGATCCGCCCGGGCGCGGTCTCGATCGTCTTCCAGAGCAGGGCGATCAGGGCGATGACGCAGACCAGGGCCCCCAGGGCCGACAACCAGCGCCGGGCCCCGGTCTTTTTGGCCAGGACCACGTTGGCCAGGTTCACCCCGGCGAAAATGAGCAGGAACCCGGCGCTGCCCATGGTCGAGATGCTGGACAGGTCCAGGAAATTGGCCATGACCAGGGACAGCAGGCCGGTTATCACCAGGCCCTCCAGGGGGCGGCCGCCGATCTTCTTTTCCAGTTCCCGGGGCAGCTCCCCGTCCCGGGCGATGATGTAACTGATCCGGGCCGAGCCGAACAGGGTGGCGTTGATGGCCGACAGGGTGGCCAGCAGGGCGGCCACGGCGATGAGCACGAACCCGAATTCTCCCAGGAAGGGCTTGGCCGCCGCGGCCAGGGCGTAATCCTTGGCGGCGGCGATCTGGGGCAGGGGCAGGTTGCCGACCACGACCATGGCGATGACGATGTACAGGACCACCACCACGCCGACCGAGGTGTAGTAGGCCCGGGGCAGGGTCCGGGCCGGGTCCCGGGTGTTGTGGGCCGTGTTGGCGATGAGTTCGAAGCCCTCGTAGGCCACGAAGATGATCATGCCGCCGGCGGTCAGGGAGACCGGGTTTTCCCAGGTGGACGGGGCCAGGGCGATCCACTTGACGGACCACAGCCCGAAGGCGGCCACAAAGGCCAGGATGATCATCTTGACGACGACGATCAGCTTCTCCGACCGGCCGACGGCCGTGGCCCCCAGGGCGTTGATCAGGGTGAAGACGATGATTCCCCCGCTGAGGATGACGTGCTTCATCACCGGCCGCCAGGCCGCGGGAAAGAAGGTCGCCCCGTAACTGCCGCAGGCAAAGGCGTACAGGGACAGGGTCACCACGTAGCTGCCCCAGAGCAGGATGTTCAGGCCGCCGGTCACCCGGCCGGTCCCGAAGGCGTGGTTGAGGAAGGTGACCGTGCCCCCCTGGCTGGGGAAGGCGACCGACAGCTTGGCGTAGGAGTAGGAGGTCAGGGCAGCGACCACCCCGGCGATGGCAAAGGCCACCGGCGTGCCCCCGCCGGCCAGGACCACGGCCAGGCCCAGGACGGCGAAGATCCCGCCGCCGACCATCCCGCCCACGCCGATGGCCACCACGGCCCAGAAGCCCAGCGTCTCTTTGGAGGGGTCGCTCATGATCGGTCCCGGGTCGGTTTGGCCGAGGCTGCGTCCGGACGCCGCCGTGGCGCCCGGCTGACGGGCAATCTAGACCTTTTTGTCCGTCATGGCAAGTCAGTCTGCCGGACTTACATCGTCCGCATCAGGGACGGCGGACCGGGTGAGCGGCCGGCGCCGCTGATCTGGATTGATCCGAAGACCAAACTCGGCGTCCTGAACCGGGAAAAGGGATAGGGGTCGTTGCCCACGGCGGTCAGCGACGGCCACAGGGTCAGGTAGTTTCCGGAAACGTTCATCCCCTCGACCGGATAGACGGCCTCGCCCCCCTCGATCCACGTCCCCGAGACGCCGTAAGAGAAGTCGCCGGTGGTGGCGTTGAAGTTGCCGCCCAAAAACTCGGTCACGGCCAGGCCGCGCCCAACCGTCGGCCACAGGGCCTCAAAGCCCGCCTGGACGCTGGGCGTCAGGACCAGGTTGGTCGGCCCGCCGGTGGTCGGCTTCATCTTCAGGACCCGGGCGTTGTAGGTGTCCAGGTAGTAGTTGCGCACCACCCCGTTTTGGATCAGGGTCATCGGTCCCACGGCCACGCCCTCGGCGTCGAACCACCGGGAGCCCAGGCCCCCCTTAAGGCGGGGATCGTCCCTGACGGTCAAGATCCGGGCCGCCACCGGCCGCCCTTTCCGGCCGAGGAGGAAGCTGGTCCGGCGCCTGAGGGCCGGGCCGCTCAGGACCTGGACCAGGGAGCGAAGCAGCTTGCCCGCGGCCCGGTTCTCGACGATCAGGGCCGCCCGCCCGGTCGGTCCCGGCTTGGCCCCGATCCGGCGGGCGGTCCGGGCATAGGCCGTGCGGGCCGTGGCCTGGTCGCGGCGCCGGTCGCCCAGACTCCCCAGGCTGAGGCCGACCTCGGTCCAGCCGTCCCGGCGGCGCTTGCCCGCCTGGGTCGGGTCCAGCAGGACCACGTCGCACCCCAGGTAGGCGGCGGTCTGCTCGCGGAGACCGGCCAGGCCGTTGGTGTCGGCCAGGAGCGCGGTCGAGACCTCGAGGCCGGCGTATCCCGAGGTGCTGATCACCTTGGCCCGGCCCGCGCCGCTCGCCTTCTTGACCAGCCGGTCCAGCCCGGCCGCCCGGGCGATGAACCGCTCCCCCCGGGCCCGGGCCAGGGCCGGATCGTAGAGGCCCAGGTCAGGGGCGGTCCCGCGGGGGTAGCGTTTCGGGTCGGGCAGGCCCCGCTGGGGATCGGGCTCCAGGGCCCGGGTCAGCTCGACGCCCCGCCGGATGAACCGGGTCAGGGCCTCGGGTCTCAGGTCGCTGGTGGTGAACGACCCGTAACGGCCGCCGATGAACAGCCGGACGGAGATGGCCCGGCGGGTCGAGCCCTTGGCCTTTTCCAGGTCGCCGTTGCGGAAGGTGACCTCGAGTTCGCGCGAGCGTCCCACCCGGACCGAGGCCTGATCGGCCCCGGCCCGCCGGGCCGCCTTCAGGACCGCCGCGGCCGTCCGGGTCAACTGGTCCTTGATTGTCTCAGTCACGGGCCCCTCCCACGTTGATCGAGGACACCAGGGCGGTCGGCATGCCCAGGGACACGGGCACGCCCTGGCCCCCCTTGCCGCAGGTCCACCACGACCGGGACAGGGCCAGGTCCCGGCCGACCATGGTGATCCGGGCCAGGACCTCGGGGCCGTTGCCGATGACGTTGACGTCCTTGATGGGGTGCGTCTTCCGGCCGTTTTCGATGGCAAAGCCGCTGCGGACGTAAAAGGTGAAATCGCCGGCCCCGATCTTGACCTGGCCGTTGGTGAACACCTCGGCGTAGAGGCCCTTTTTGACCGAGGCGATTATTTCCCGGGGATCGTGGGGCCCGGACTGCATCAACGTCGTCCGCATCCGCGGCAGGGGCGCGTACTCGAAGCCCTGCCGCCGGCCCGAGCCGGTGGGCTTGACCCGGTAGTGGGCGGCGCTGAGCCGGTCGTGGAGATAGGACACCAGCCGGCCCTTGGCCACCAGCCTTGTCCGCTGGCTGTCGGTCCCCTCGTCGTCAAAGGCGATCGAGCCCCTGGAGCCGGGGATGGTCCCGTCGTCGATGATGGTCACCTCGGGGCCGGCGATGCGCTGGCCCATCCGGTCGGCAAAGGTCGAGATCCGGCGGCGGTTGAAGTCGGCCTCCAGGCCGTGGCCGATGGCCTCGTGGAGCAGGATCCCGGACGAGCCCGGGGCCAGGACGCAGGGCATCTCGCCGGCGGCCAGGGGCACGGCCTCGAACCCGCGGATGGTCTTGGCGACCGCCTTGTCGGCCAGGTCGGCGATGAGCCGCGGCGAGATGAACTCGAGACCGGCCCGGCCGCAGACGCTCTCGGCCCCGTACTCCCGCTGCCGGCCCTTCCGGGCCACGCACCGGGCGGCCAGGCCGACCTCGGGCCGCAGATCGGACCGCGACAGGCCCTCGCTGGTGACGACCATCAGCCGGGAAACCCCGTCGGTCAACCAGCCCACGAACCGCTCGATCCGGGAATCGCCCGCCTTGACCCGCCGCCCGAGCCGGCGCAAAACCTCGACCCGGGTCCGGCCGGGGACGGTTTCCCAGGAGGTGGTCATGGGGTAAACGTTCAGGCCCGGTCTGTTCCGGAAGGCCGTGACCTCGACCCCCTTGGCCCCGGCCGTCCGGCCGCCGGACGCGGCCAGGGCGGCGGCCGTCCGGGCCGCCTCGAGCATGGCCTTGCCGTCCAGGGACTGGGAAAAGGCGTACCCGGTCCGCTCGCCCTTGAGGACCCGGACGCCCACGCCCAGGGACACCCCCAGGCGGGCCCGGCTGACCCGGTCGTCCTCCAGGACCAGACTCTGGGAGACCGAGTGCTCGAAGAACAGGTCGGCGTAGTCGCCGCCCTTGGCCAGGGCCCGGGCGAGCACCCGCTTCAGGTCCGTCCCGGTCACCCCGAAGGCGGCCTCGAAATATTTTTCGGGCGGGCCCTGGGCCGCCGGTCCGGACGCCAGGGCCAGGGACGGGGGGCCGGCCTGACTCAACCAGAGGGGGGCCGTGGCCAGGGCCGAGACCCCGGTCTTCAGAAAATGACGCCGGCCCGGGGCCGGGACCTGGTCCCAGGGGTCAACCATGGTCAGCCTCCTTGATCGAGTCTTTAGACCCATTATGCCGCCCCGACGCCGGTCCTGACAACGCCTATCCGGACCGCCCCGGACGTCGCTCGGCCGCCTCGCCGGGGCTATTCGGCCGGGCCCGGATATGGTAGAAATAACCGACAAGTATTTTACCCCTTTTGGTCAGAGGGCGGAAGCGGTGAAAAAGCGAATCAAACGGACCATCTGGATCTTCGTGATCATCGTCCTGATCGGGGTGGCCTACAGCGGCTACACCTTCTACCAGTTGGGCCCCATCGGCGCGGGCTACGTGGCCAAGCAGCTCTGTTCGGGCGTGTTCGTGTCCGGGCGGGACCCGAAGCGGATCATGGCCCTGGACCTGTCCCGGGGGAGTTTCGTCCAGTGGAAGATCAATCGCCCGGACCAATCGGTCACGGGCTCGCTCCTGGGCCTGTTTTCCCGCAAGGCCCTTTATCGTCCGGGACTGGGCTGCACCCTGGTCATCGGCCGGACCGAGGACCAGATCAGGGACCAGCCCACCGGCGATCAAGTCCGGGTCAAGCTCGACCCGGACAAACCGTGGCCCCAGGGCCGCCGGGTCGATCTGAAGGACCTGCCCCCCGGGGTGGATCGGGCCAAGCTCGAGGCCGCACTCAAGAGGGCCTTTGACGAGCCCGACCCCAAGCATCTCCGCCGCACCTGGGCCGTGGTCGTGGTTTACCGGGGCCGGATCATCGCCGAGCGCTACCGGCCGCCCATCACCCGGAACACGCCGCTCATCGGCCAGTCCATGACCAAGACCGTCACCGCGGCCCTGGTGGGCATCCTGGTCCACCGGGGCCAGCTCAAGCTCGACGCCCCGGCGCCGGTGCCCGAGTGGCGGTCGCCGGGCGACCCCCGGCACAAGATCACCCTGGATGAACTCCTGCACATGACCAGCGGCCTGAGCTGGGACGAGGACTACACCAATCCCCTGTCCGACGTGCCCTACATGCTCTACGGCACCGGGGACAAGGGGGCCTTTGCCGCGGCCAAGTCCCTGGCCCACAAGCCCGGGACCAGGTGGTACTACTCCACCGGCACGACCAACATCATCTGCCGGATCATGAAGCGCAGCTTCGGCCAGGACCTGGCCGCCTACCTGTCCTTTCCCCGGCGGGAACTGTTCAACCCGCTGGAGATGACCAGCGCCGTGCTCGAGCCGGACGCCTCGGGGACCTTTACCGGCTCGACCTTCATGTACGCCACGGCCCGGGACTGGGCCCGGTTCGGCCTGCTGCTTTTGCGTAAGGGCGACTGGTTCGGCCGCCGGATCCTGCCCGCGGACTGGGTGGACTACATGGTCAAGCCCGGGCCGGGGATGGCCCCCAAGAAATACGGGCCCTACTTCCTGCGGTACGGCGCCCAGGTCTGGCTCTACGCCGGCCGAAACTCCCCCGCCGCCCGCCGGCTCCCCCCGGGCACCTACACCCTGCGCGGTTACCAGGGCCAGTACGTGACCGTCGTCCCCTCGCAGCACCTGGTGGTGGTCCGGATGGGCCTGACCAAGCGGCTGGGCGACTGGGACCAGGGGGCCTTCGTGGCCGACGTCCTGGCGGCGATCAAGCCCTGATCCGGCCGTCGATCGGAACGGCCTTGACACGGACGACAGCCGGGCTTACCATAACCTTAACGTTAAGGTTAAGGTTATGCCGTGTCCGATCCGCCCGCCTGGACCATCAGTCAACTGGCCGCCGACCTGGGAATCAGTCCCCGCAGCATCCGCTTCTATGAGGAAAAGGGGCTGATCAAGCCGGCCCGCACCGGCGGCGGATACCGGATCTACACCAAACGCGACCGGGCCCGCCTGAAGCTGATCCAGCGGGGCAAGCGCTTCGGGTTGTCCTTGGGCGAGTGCGCCGAGATCCTGGGCCTGGCCAGCGTCAACCTGGACGAGGCCAGGCAGATCAGGAAGGCCCTGGTTTACGGCCGGCGGATCCTGGACGACGTCGAGGGCCGTCTGGCCGAGCTGAAGCGGACCCGGCGGGAGCTTCTGGAGATCGAGCGGCAGATGCACGCCCGGCTGGCCGAGCTGGAGCCCGCCGCCCCGCCGGCCGGGGCCGGTCGAAAAACCCTGTCCAGAACCAGAGAGGGATGAATGGACTTCGCCATCACCGACGAGCAGCGGATGTTCAAGGACGAGGTGCTCCGGTTCGCCCGCAAGGAGATCGCGCCCCGGGTCCAGGAGTTTGATCTGGCCGGCGAGTTCGACTGGGAGTCCTGGCGCAAACTGGGCGACTTCGGGATTTTGGGCCTGCACTTTCCCGAGGAGCTGGGCGGCGGCGGGGCGGACGTGATGACCTCGGTCCTGGCCGCCGAGGCCCTGGGGGAGGCCGGGGTGGACGGCGGCCTGACGCTGAGTTACGGGGCCCACACCTATCTCTGCGCCGACACCATCTTCACCCACGGCACGGACGACCAGCGGCAGAAATACATTCCCCAGCTGGCCTCGGGCGAGTGGGTCGGCTGCATGGGCCTGACCGAGCCGGGCGCCGGCTCGGACGTGGCCTCGCTGCGGACCCGGGCCGAAAAGAAGGGCGACACCTGGGTGATCAACGGCTCGAAGATGTTCATCACCAACGGGGCCATCGCCGACGTGGCGGTGATCTACGCCAAGACCGAACCCGACGCCGGGCAGGGCGGCATCTCGGCCTTTATCGTCGAGAAGGGCACCTCCGGATTCACGGTCAGCCGCAGCCTGCACAAGATGGGCTGCAAGAGTTCGCCGACGAGCGAACTCGCCTTTGACGACTGCGTCGTGCCCGACGCCAACCAGCTCGGCCCGCTCAACCAGGGCTTTTTGATGGCCATGCGGACCGTGGAGTGGGACCGCTCGACGCTGTTGGCCCCCTTCCTGGGAGCGATGGCCTTTTGCCTCGAACGGGGCGCCAGATACGCCCAGCAGCGGACCCAGTTCGGCCGGCCCATCGCCTCGTTCCAGGCGATCAAGCACAAGCTGGCCGACATCAAGATCTTTCTCGAAGCGGCCCGGACCCTGGTTTACCGGATCGCCTGGTGCAAGGACCAGGGCCGGCCCCTGAACCACCTCGAGGCGGCCGTGGCCAAGCTCTTTCTGGGCGACTGGTCGCTGGGGCCGGCCAACGACGCGGTGACCCTGATGGGCGGCTACGGGTACTGCCACGAGTACGACATGGAGCGGGTCTTCCGGGACAGCCGCCTGGCCCCCATCGGCGGCGGCACGTCCGAGGTCCAGCGGGTCCTGATTTCGAGACTTTTGTAACTGGCAGGCTGTTGACAGACAGCCTGCCAGGCGGGACATGGATGTCCCGCCAAATCGCGCCGGCGATGTAATCGCCAAACGATTTGCGATACTCGGCAAAACCACGCTTTTGCCGAGTATCGGTCGGAAAAAGCCAGGACGGCTTTTTCCGACAAGCACGTAGGAGAGGTTGCAGCCATGAACTTCGATTGGACTCCACAGCAGAGCGGTCTCCGCGGCGCCCTGATGGGACTGCTGGACGACGAGGCCCGGGCCCGACTGGAGGCCCTGGAAACGGCGGACGAGACGGGCATCCGGGAGACCCTGACCTGGTGGCAGACCCGGGCGGCGAAGGCGGGCTATCTCACCCCGGCCGCGGACCAGATGGCCCTCCTGGCCGCCCAGGAGGAACTGGCCGCGGTCTCGTCGGCGTGTTTTTTGGCGGTCGAGACCTCGGTCCGGCTGTTCGGGGGCCTGATCGTCCGGCACGCCCCGTCCCTGGTCCAGGCCGACATTCTCCCGCTTTTGTCCGGCGGCCGGGCCATCGGGGCGGTGGCCGTTTCCGAGCCGGGCGACGTCAAGCCCGTGGCCGGGCCGCGGACCACGGCCGTCCGGGACGGGGACGAGTACCTGGTCACCGGCCGCAAGGATTTCGTGACCAACGGCCCGGTGGCCGATTACGTGGCCGTGAGCGCCGAGGTCGAGGGCCGGCCGGCGGTCTGCATCTTCGAGCCCGGGAGCCCGCCGGAGGGATTCCGGCGCGGGGCCAGGCTGGAAACCATGGGCCAGCGGGGCCTGGCCGTCTGCGGGGTCGAGATGGACCGCGCCCGGGTGCCGGCCTCCCGGGTCCTGGGGCCGTTTGACGGCGACGGACCGCTCCAGGACCTGCGGGCCTCCCAGGACCTGATCCTGAGCGTGGCCGCCCTGGGAATGATGCGGCGGGTCATCGACGAGGTCAACGGCTACTGCCGGACCTATCACCGGGGGGGCAAACCGATCTACGCCCATCAGGAGGTCCGGTTCAAGCTGGCCGACATGGTGACCCTCTTTCAGACGGCCCGACTGCTGACCTGCCGGGCCGCCTGGCTGTCGGCCATCGGCGACCGGGAGGCCCGGACGGTGCTGGATTGCGCCAAGGTCTTCAGCGCCGAGAGCGCGGAAAGGCTGGCCTCGCTGGCCCTCCAGATCGAGGCCGGGCAGGGTTTTTTGTCAGGCACGGTCGTCGAACGGGCCTGGCGCGACGCCAAGTACGCCGCCCTGGCCGGGACCACTTCCGAAAGATCGAGGATGGGCATCGCCGACGCCGTCCTGAGACGCTATCAGGTCTAGGGCCATGGAAGTCATCGAGACCCGCATCGACGTCAAGTCCGAGCAGTACCGGGCCAACTACGAGGCCATGACCGGGCAGGTCGCCCGGCTCGACGAGGAACTGGAAAAGGCCCGTCACCAGCGCTCGGAAAAGGCCGTCAAGCGCAACGAGCAGCTGGGCAAGCTCCCGGTCCGGAAACGCCTCGAACTCCTGCTGGACCGCAACACGCCTTTTTTGGAGATCGCCCCCCTGGCGGCCTACAACATGTACGACAAAAAAGTCCACGGCGCCGGGATCGTCACCGGCATCGGCGTCATCCACGGTCGGGAGGTGATCGTCCACGCCAACGACCCGATGATCAAGGGCGGGACGATCTACC
>CAZMVB010000019.1:0-15803 GCA_964569795.1 uncultured Desulfarculales bacterium
GGCCGGTCAAGTCGCCGCTCCAGTTCGTCGGCCAGAAGGGCCGGTCCCTGAGGATCGTGCAGCGGGGCCCCCGGGGCGTCGAAGGCGGACAGCCCCCCCAGGGGCACGATGACGGCCCACGGTCCCGGGGCCTGGTTGCAGGCCTCGGCCAGGACCCCGGCCAGGGCGACCAGCTCGTCCTGGCTGGTCCGGACCACGGTGATGGCCGCGTTGTGGGCGTGGCGGGCCCGGTCCGGCCAGCGCCGGGCCGCCGCGGGACCGGACACCAGAAAATCGACGTTGCCCGGCGCCAGGACGCAGGGCAGTCCCCGGGCCAGGGCCCCCCGGCCCCGGTCGGGACCGGCGTCATAGTCGCCGCCGAAGCGATGATCGCCCAGCTCGTGCAGGGACAGGTCAACCACGGCCTGGATAAGACCGTCGGCGATCATCTCCTCCATGGCCTGGCCGCCGGCGCCCACGGTATGAAAGGTGAGGACCTCGAAGCCGCGCTCCTCGAGCCCCTGCCGGACGGCCACGGCCGCGGCCTCGGTCGTGCCCAGGGTGGACAGGGCGGCCAGGGGACGGTCCGGTCCGGTCCCGATCCGGGCCCCCTGGACCATGCCGGCCAATGCCAGGGCCCCGTTGGCCAGGATCCTGGTCGTCACCCGGTTCAGCCCGGCCAGATCGCACACGGCGTGGAGCATCATGATGTCCTTGGCGCCGACAAAGGGCCGGGTGTCCCGGGAGGCCATGGTGGTGACCATCACCTTGGGCAGGCCCAGGGGCAGGGCCCGCATCACGGCCGTGCCCAGGGTGGTCCCCATGGAACCGCCCAGGCCGATGACCCCCCTGATCCGGCCGGTCCGGTGAAGTTCCCGGGCGATCTGGGCCGCACCGCGGCACATGACGTCCATGGCCCGACCCTCGTGTCCAAGGTCCTTGACCCGGTCCAGTTCCATCCCGCCGGCCCGGGCCACCTCCTCCCGGGTGACGGCCGCCGGTATCGGGCTCGTTCCCCGGATGCCGCCGTCCAGGATCAGGACCTCGAGACCCTGTGCCCTCAGGCAGTCGGTCACAAAGCCGGTCTCGACCCACTTGGTGTCCATGGTCGCCACCACCAGCACGCCCGCTTTCGTCTCAGTCATCACTTCATCTCCGGTTCGGCAAAATCGAGTCCAGGGTTAGATGGGTGCCCAACGCCTGAGGGCGGTCAGGTACAGGCCGGCCCGGACACCGGATTCCCCGACGCCGGCCCGCCGGGCGAGCATGGTCCGGTAGGCCGTAAGCTGGGGCCGGTAGTGGTCCGTCATCTGTCGGACAAAGGCCTCGACCGGCTCCTCGGGCCCGGGCCGCCCGGTCTTGTAATCGACGATGATCCATTGCCGACCGTCATGGACGGCCAGGTCCAGTTCGCCGGACAGGATGGCCACCCGTCCCGACTCGTCGCGGACGGCCGCCTCCAGGGGCCATTCCATCCGCCGGGTCCACTTGTCGCTGTAAATCAGGTCGCTCAGGAAATCGTCGGCCAGGCAGGCCGCCGCCTCGCCCCTGATCTCGTCCGCCTCGGCCTCGGCCTCGGCCGGGCCGTAACCCTCGTGGATCAAGGCCCGAACCACGGCCGGCCGGTCGGGGAGGGGCCTGCCCCGGGCGGCCGTCTCCAGGAGACGGTGAATGACCGTGCCCCGCCAGGTGGCCGGACCCTCCCGGGGCGAGTCCGCACCTTGCTCCACCTCGCCTCCCGGAGTCCGATCCTCCTGTCCGGCCAGCTTCGAGGGGGAGACGATCGACCAGGGTGGACGCTGGGGGCAGACGACCAGGGGCACGGGAATCTCGGTTTGGGGCTGAGGGGTGGAGATCCGGGGGCGGGGCCGGCTCGGATTCAGGGTCGCCCGCAGGCCGGAACGGGTCGGAAGCTCTTGATCCGGGGCGTCCTCGATTTCGAGTCCCTTCAAGCCCTCGTGATCCAGCAGCCAGGTCAGCCAGCTCTTGGCATTAGGGGCGGCCAGGCCGTTTTCACCGGCCTTGAGCGGACCGCTCAGGTGCAGCTCGCGCCGGGCCCGGGTGGCGGCCACGTAGAACAGGCGCCTGGATTCGCCCAGCCTCCGGGACTTTTCGATCTCCCGGAGCAGGCTGTAGAGGGGATCGCCGCCCTTGACCCTCCGGTCCGGGGCCACGGCCAGCAGGTGCTCGCTCCGGCCGGGCAGGCGGACGGCCAGATAGGGCGGCGTGTCGTTCCGGCCCCCGCCCAGGACGTCGCGGCCCAGGTCGGGCAGGAAGACGACATCGAACTCGAGGCCTTTGGCGCCGTGAATGGTCATCATCTGGACCGGCGAGTCGGCCGTGGCCGGGTCCTCGGGCTGCCAGGCCGTGTCCAGCCGGGCCTCGAAGGCGCGCAGGGTCCGGTGGGGGCCGGTTGCCTGGACCGAGGCCAGAAGGTCGATCAGGGCCCGGCAGTTCTCGACCCCGGCCGGGCCGGAGAGGCGGGCGGTCAGGCGCGGACCGTCCAGTCCCAGCCAGGCCTCCTCGACCACCTCGGCCAGGGGCCGGCGGCCCAGTTGGGCCCGGGCCAGATCCATCACCTGTCGGACCCGGGCCAGACGGTCGTCGGTCAGGGCGGCCGTCTCGATCCGGCGACTCCAGGGCCCGGGTTCGTCGCCCCCGCCGGCGGCATCCCGGACCTGAACCAGATCGCTCAGTTCGAACCAGGACCACGGCGCGCGCAGCAGACCGGCCCAGGCCAGGTCGTCGTGGGGCCGGACCACGGCCCGGGCCAGATTGACCAGGTGCCGGCCCTCGACCGTGTCCATGAGCCTGAGTCCCTCCCTGAGCCGGACCTTGACCCCGGCCCGCCTCAGGGCCGCCAGGTACATCGGCAGGTGGGTCCGGGCCTGAAGCAAAACGCCGATACTCTCGGGGGGATCCGGACCGTTGACCAGGCCGGCCACAACGGCGGCCAGCCAGGCGGCCTCGGCCCCGCGGGCGTCCGGAATCAGATCACCGGCCCGGAACAACGAGAGCGTCACTTGGCCGGATTCACCGGCGTGATCCGGGGCCGGTGCTCCGGGCTGGAACTCGACCTCGTCGGCCTCGGGCTGGGGCGCGGCCATGACCGTCCGGCCGAAGAGATCGTTGACCCAGTCGATCAGATCCGGGGCGCTGCGGAAGTTGGTGGTCAACTGCAGGGGATCGAGACGCAGGTGACCGTGGTGGGGCAGGGGGATGCCCTCCCGGCCGGCCTGGACGAACAGTCCCACCTCGGCCTTGCGAAAGGCGTAAATGGACTGCTTGGGATCGCCGACCACGAACACCGTCCGGCCGTCCCCCGGCTCCCAGCCGAGGCACATCCGCCGGACGAGATCCCACTGCCGCCGCGAGGTGTCCTGGAACTCGTCCACCAGCAGGTGCTGGATCCGGTAGTCCAGGAAGAGCTGGAGGTCGGTCGGGGCGTCCTCGTCAAAGAGCCGCAGGGCCGCCTCCTCCAGGGCGACGTAATCCAGGGCGGACCGGGTCCGCAGTTCATCACGAAAAGCCTCGACCGCGGTCCCGGACAAGAGCAGCAGGTCCCCCAGCAGGGAAACCGTGGAGGTTGTCAGCGTTTCGGCCTCTGACCGGGGCGGGAGGGCGCGAATGCGCTGCAGGGCCCGGGCCACCGCCGAATCGAGGTCTTTTATCCGGTCCGCCCATGAGGCCCGGTCGAATCGAGCCGTGACATCCTTCTTGAAAAACGACCGGCGCGGCGCTCCGTTCTGGTTCAGCAAAAAGGCGGCCATACCCTGCCAGAGCGGGAGGTCGCTCCAGGCGTCGCCCGGTAGGCCCGCGGGCCAGGCATCCGCGATTGGTGCATCGATTTCCCTCAAATGGGCGGCCAGGCTCGGCCATCTTCGGCCCAGAGAGGTTTGGCAAAATAATTCTCCCAATAATTTCAGCCGGGCGGTGACCATTGATTCCAGGCGGTCGATCAAGGCCGCCTGGAGGGAGCCCGGATCGCCCGCCTGGTCATACAGATCGGCCGTCAGGTCGCGGCGCTGGATCATATTGTCCAGTTCCTCGACCAGTCTCGGCAGCCGGTTGTCCAGTCTGAGGAGCCAATGCGTCAGGGCCAGCCGCCGCGGATCGTCCGGGGCGCGGCGGGAGACCTCCCGGCAGAAGCGGTCCGCGACCCGGCGGCTGACCAGGGGCTGGTCGGCCTCGTCCAGGATGGAGGTCCCCAGCCCGGCCCCGGATTCCAGGGGCGCGGCCTGGATCAGCCGGTGGCAGAACCCGTGAAAGGTGGTGATCCGCAGGCCGTCTGGCGTGCCCAGTTCGGCCTCCTTGTCGCCGTGGCGGGCCCAGACAGCACGGCCCAGCCGCAACATGGTCTCGTCCCAGTCGCCTACCGCTTCGGCCCCCAGGCGGGCCCGCCGCAACACGTCAAAGCACCGCTGGGACATTTCCCCGGCGGCCTTGGTGGTGAAGGTCAGGGCCAGGATCTGGGCGGGGTGCTCGACCTGGCCCAGCAGTTTCAGGAAGCGGGCCGCCAGGAGCGCGGTCTTGCCCGAGCCGGCCGGGGCCTCGACGTGATACGACCGGGAGGTGTCCAGGGCCCGGGCCCGGTCCGCGGCGTCCGGCAGTGCGGTCACGACCGGTCCTCCCGGTCCCCGGGGGGACACAGCAGCCAATAGGGGCACTGCTGACACGTCTTTTCCGGGTCCTTGGCCGTACTCGGCCGGGCCGGGTACTGGCCTTCATGCAGGGGCGCGAACAACTCCCCCAAAAAACGCAGCAGTTCCTGACCCACAGCCGACCAGTCCCCGGCGCTACGGTCCAGCAGTTTGGGGAGGACGTTCTTGACCGAAGACAGATCAAAATAGGCGGCCCTGATTTCGCCGCACCGGGCCGCCTCCCGGCCGGACTCGGGCAGGTCGCAGGCGCCCTGACCCAGGGCCTCGACATAGGCCGGCAGTTGGGGCGCCTGGAGGCGGTCGAAGACGTCCGGGCCGCTGGGGACCTGACCGGTCTTGTAGTCCCAGCAGAGCAGGCCCTCCTGGTCATGGAGGTCGATCCGGTCGATCCGTCCGGTGAGGCTGAGGCCGGCCCCGGGCACGGCCAGGTCGGTAAACTTCACCTCCTCGGCGATGGTTTTCCAGCCCTGCCGGCAATGGTCCCGCTCGATCTCGAGCCATTGCCGCAGCACCCCGGGATCGTCCAGCCAGCGCGACCGCTCCACCAGCCAGGCCGGATCGTCCAAGCGCCGGCCCAGGACCTGGTCCACGCACTCGACCAGGAGCCGCTCGGCCTCGGTCGAATCCAGATTCAGTTGTTCCTGGCGCAGGCGGCTGGTGAAGACCTGCAACACCCGATGCAGGACACTGCCCCGCTCCCGGGGCGTGACGCCTGATTCGGGCTCTTCCAGGGGCGCCAGGCCCAGAATCACCTGGGCCAGGAACATGGCCGGGCAGGTCAGGGCCGTGTCCAGGACCGTGACCGGAATCGTCTTCGGGACCAGGCCCGGGGCGGGGCGGTCGACGAAGTCTGGTCGGCTCTCGGCCCGGCCTTGCCAGCCGTCACGAAAAACCCTGGCCCGCAGCCAGGCCGGATCGGGCCTAAGCCAGGGCGCGACCCTGACCCGGTCCGTGTCGCCCGGCCAGAAGATCGAGGCCGGCAGCGGCTCCTCGCCCTCGTGCTCGGGGCGGGTGAGGATCACCTGGCGGGCCCCGGCTGAAATGACCTGGAGGGTCCTCTGGGAAAACAGAAACTCGCTCGCCGGCGTCTGGCCCAGGATCAGGGACCGTTCGGCCGGACTGAGCAGGGGCAGGGGCCTGACCGGGCGGGGCCACGACCGGCCGTCCAGGCCCAGGACGAACAAAAGGTCAAAGACCAGTCCCCGGGCCTCCTCGGGCAGCAAGACCTGGACCCCGGCCCGCTCGGTGCCTTCCGGAGGCGCCGGTTTTTTTTGCAGGGCCGCCTCGAGCCAGTCCAGAAAACCCTGGCGGTCGGTGAGAAGGCCCCCCAGGTCCCGGGCCAGTCCGGTCAAAACCTGGTCCAGGGCGTTGTGGTCGGCCCGGTCATCCTCGGGCGGGTCGAACCCGAGTTCGGCCCAGACCTGACGGAGATTTTGGATCCAGGCGGCCAGGGGCCGCGTTCCGCCGTCCAGGAGGGGGCCCAGGACCGCGTCCAGGGGGCGTCCTTCGGGCCCCGGTCGCAGCCTGGCGGCCTGGGTCTTGTCCAGGACGCCCAGAAGGTCCCGGACCGAGCCGAAGGCGTCCCGGGCGCGCCAGACGCGGTCCGCCAGGAGCCGGTCCGTAACAGACTCGGGCCAGGCGGTGAAGTCGGGTGAACCGATCAGGTCCAGCAGATCGTCGGGGTCAACCGGCCGGGCCGCGGCCCGAAGCGGGGCCAGGCCGGCCCGGACCAGGGGCCGCTCGGCCAGGGTCAGCCGCGGCGTGGGCCGGAAAAAATACTCGTCCCCGTTGGGCCCCAGGACCTGACTCAAGGCCCGCTCGACCAGGGCTCCGTATTTAGTCGCCTCCGGAATGACCAGCCCGATCCGGTCGAGGGCCGTCTCCCGGGCGGCCCGAACCACCTGGCCCGCCACCCAGAAGACCTCCTGTTCCCGGTCGGTCAGGGCCACGGCCGGACCGGTGAAGCGTTCGACGGCCGGCATGGTCAGCCGGGTGAGTCGGCCGCGACCGGCCAGGGCCCTCCGGACCGCGTCCTCCGAGGCCGAGGGAAAGTCGAATCCGGCCCAGACGATTTCGTCGGGCGGGGCCAGGTCGCCCGCGCGCAGGCCCCGGGCCGCCAGACCCAGGAGGCGGGCCGGATGAAACAGGCCGGCCCGGTCCAGAACGTCATCCAGTTGCTGGGACAGGCGCCGCCGCCACTGGACCAGGGGCGAGGCGGGGTCCGTGGCCGGCCGGTCGCCGGCGTGCTCGGCCAGGACGGTATAGGCCTGATCCAGGGCCTGGACCAGGGGCGGCCCGGACAAAAGATCGCCGGGCGGGGGATCGTCCTCGATCAGTCGGGTCCACTGGCGCCAGAGAAAGTAATCCGGGGCCGGCCAGCGTTCGGGCCAGGCGGCAGTCCACAGCTCATGGGCCCAGGCCCGCAGGGACCTGACCGCGGCCCGCTCCCAGCCACCGCGGCCCCCGCCCAGTCGCCCGGCCCGCCACCGCTCCCCCAGGGCCCGGGCCAGGCGGGGCGTGCCCACCAGGACCACGGCCCCCTCCCGGGCGGCGGCCAGGATTTCGGCCTGAAACCCGTCGGCCGGACACGAGAAGTCAGGGGAAGCCATACGGTTTTCATGTCACACACCTTTCCCGGGTGTCAAGGCGCTTGATCGACCGCCCGGGGGCGGGTATGATGAACGACGCCCACCACCCGTATCGCCACGGGCCTGGGCCAGGAGAGGACATGTCGCTGCTTGACGGATCATTCGCCCTGAGTCGCTACCGGCTCGAACAAGACCCGCCGGCCGAGTTCTGGCCGGATATCAGGGATCGGGTGGGCCGGTTCACCCTGAGAGACCTGGAGGAGACCGGGGCCGAGCAGGGCCTGGGCTGGGTGGACGCGGCCGACCCCTTCGGCCCGAACGGCCCCGGGCCGAGCCTGGGACCGTTCGTGGTCCTGGGCCTCAGGCACGACACCCGGGTGGTGCCCCCGGCCGTGCTCCGCCGGTACCTGGAACTGGCCCGGCGCGCCCGGCCCGCCGACAAACCGGCCCCGCCCTCGGCCCTGAAGGATTTGAAGGACCGGGTCGGGGCCGAACTGCGCCGCCGGATGCCGGTCACCACCCGGGTGGTCCAGGTGGTCTGGGACACGGACACCGGGGTCATCTGGCTGGGCGCGGCCACCAACAAGTGGCGCCAGATGTTCGAGGACCTGTTCATCAAGACCTTTGACCTGATCCCGGTCCTCCAGGCCCCGCCGATCCTGGCCGGCCGCCTCCGGCCGGACTGGCATGAGGACGATCTGCTTCGACTGACCCCGGCCAACCTGGCCCGGATCGTGGAGGCCCGGTGATGGACCTGGTGGCGGCCGTCAAGCGCCTGGATTTCCTGGGCCAGGAGTTTCTGAGCTGGCTGTGGTTCGTCGCCGAGCGGGAAGGGGGAATGGTCCGTCTGCCCGACGGGTCCCCGGTCGAGATCGAACCGATCAATCAGGTGACCCTGTCCTCGGGGCAGGGCCCGGCCGGTTTCACCGTGGCCTGCCGGGGTCGCCAGGCGGCCGGACCCGAGGCCCGCGAGGCCCTGCGCCAGGGACGACGGGTCACCCGGGCCGGTTTCCTGATCCGGACCGAGGACGCGGCCTGGCAGGTGACCATCGACGCCGCCACTTTGTCGTTGACCGGGGTCCGACCCGCGCCCGATCCCGATTCGGACGACGCCGACCCGCTGGATCGCCTGCTCGGGATCAGGGACCTGGTGAAAATCATCGAGGGGATGTTCGGGATGTTCCTGGACGTCCGCCTGGACGAGCGCTGGGAGGCCGAGGAACTGCCGGCCCTGCGCCGCTGGATCGCCCTGGATTGACATTTACGCCTTGACCTGAATTGACCCTCCAACTACAATTAATCTGGAATAGTTTTGACTCGGGGAGAAAGAATGGCCAACGCCAGTTCGGCCACCGTGCCCTGGAGGGCGGTTCAAGCGGTGCTCAATAACCGGGGGCATTACGGTCTGCCGCGGGAGTCGATGACCCTCCTCGGACCGACCCGCCAGCCGGGCGATTTTCCCCTGACCGAGGGCGAGATCGCCGCAAAGATAGCCGCCGGCGAACCCCGGGTCGGCGCGGACCCCAAGATCCTGACCCCCGAGCAGGAGGCCGAGTACGTCCGGAACTATCAATATCTGGCCGGCAAGCTGACGCCCCAGGAAATCGAGGCCCGGATGGCCGAGGAGGACACCCGGGCCCGACAGGCCGAAGAGGCCGTGCTCCGGGCCCGGGACGAGCAGTTGGCCGAACGGAACCGGGTCCGGGATCAGGAGATTCGGGACGATATACTGCACGAGCGGCGGGCCGAGGAGACCTTTGTCAATCAGCAACTGGCCAGTCAGGCCCTCTTCGAGGCCAAGGCCCAGGAGCATGTCACCAAGGAGGAAGAGGCCCGGCGCAAGGCGACGCTCCTCAGCCAGGAGGAGATGGATCGGGCCAACGTCGAGGCCCAGCAGCGGGAGGAAAAAACCAGGGCGGAACTGGCCGCCCGGGCCCGCGAGGAAATGGGAAACCCGGACATCGAGCAGATCCGCCGTTTCGGCTTCGCCTTCCGCGAGGCCCAGCCCTCGTCCATCCAGTTCGACGCCTGGGGCGGGGCCAAGGGCATCGAACAGGCCCGGACCGAGGAAATCCGGGACTGGGAAACGGCCAAGGCCGAGGGCGTCCCGCCCGGTCCGGCCACGGGTGAGATACCTCGCCCCCAGACCTTGAAAGATATTTTTCTCCCCGGGGAAATCGTAGACACTTTTGCTTGACCGTGACGGCCGCCCCTGGTTGTTAGGCGGCCGCCGGTCTTTTTTATGTCAGGTTGGAGGTCACGCCTTGCAGACGAAAACCCAGTTCTCAACCTACGTCGCCAATGCGCCCGGAGTGCTGAGCGGCCTGTGCGCCCTGCTGGCCGAAAACGAAATCAACATCGAGGCCATGTCCATCCAGAGTTCCCGGGACGCGGTCAGGCGGATCTTCGAGGCCCGGGAGAAGACCGGGCGCCGCATCGCCCCGGCCCAGAATTACGCCTCGATCATGAACGACGCGGCCGACTACTCGACCATCCGGCTGGTGGTCGATCAGCCGGATCGGGCCGAGACCTTGCTTCGGGAGGCCGACTACGACTTTGAACTGTCCCCGGTCCTGGTGGTGGGCATGGAGAACAAGCCGGGGGTCATGGCCCAGACCGCCGACCGGTTGGCCGCTGCCGGGATCAACATCAACTACGTTTACGGTTCGGTGCCTGCCCGGGACGGGACGTCCTTGTTCGTATTCCACGTCCCCGACGTCGAGACCGCCCAGAGGCTCCTTGATGACTAACGAGACGAGCATGAGGTATCCCATCACCGGGGCCGGTCTGGCCCGACTCAAGACCGAGCGGGAGAGGCTCATCAACCGCGAACGCCCCCAGGTGGTCAAGGCCATCGCCGAGGCCCGGTCGCACGGCGATCTGTCCGAGAACGCCGAGTACCACGCCGCCAAGGAGCGGCAGGCCTTCATCGAGGGCAAGATCAAGGAACTGGAGAGCCAGATCGCCGGCTCGGAGGTGGTCTCCTTCGAGAAGACGGACGGCCGGGTGGTGTTCGGGGCCCACGTCGAGATCGAGGACCTGGACACCGAGGCGGTGGCGACCTACCATCTGGTGGGTCCCTTCGAGTCGGACGCGGACCAGGGTCGCCTGAGCGTCACCTCGCCCGTGGGCCGGGCCCTGATCGGCCGGTCCGAGGGGGACGAGATCAAGGTCAAGACCCCGGGCGGAATCAAGGAACTCGAAATCCTGAAGGTCTGGTGACGGCCGGCCCCCGGGCCGGCGAGGCGGTCGAACGTGACGGCGGTCATCAATCTCGACGAGGTTCGCCGCCGGAAACTGACCCGGCGGGCCACAGACCCCTGGCGGCGGCGATTCGGACGCGAGTTCGAGCCCGGTTTTACGGCCGCCGACGTCCCGGATGAGGTCCTGGCCGTCCTGATCGCCGGCGACGCCGCCGGCAATCTGGCCCTCAACGAGTTCATCCTCAGCGCCCGTGGATTTGCGCCCGGACGGGACGTCGAGTCGCTGGACCGGGCCGAAAAGATGGTCGTCCTGGAGGCCTTCCTCCTGCTGATCGACCTGTTCCGGTTCGAGGCCATGCACCGCCTCCAATGGGTCGATGATTTTGACGAGCGGCGCCGGCCGGTCCTGGATTTCGTCCTCGGGTCGCGGCCCTCCGGGTTCTCCGCCCTGACGCCGCCGGCCGTGCTGGCGACCCATCCCGACTATCCGGCCTGGCTCGCCACCGGCGACCTGGAAAGGCCCGCCTTTCTCCGCAAGACCATCCCCACGGCCATCATCGCCTTCCGCCAGCGGGCGGGGTGTCAATCGTGAGCCGCCCGGCGGCCGACCTGGCCGACAGCCTGATGGTCGGCCTGCCCGGTCCGGACCTGGACGCCACGGCCCGGCGGCTGATCGAGGACCTGGGCGTGGGCGGGGTGATCCTGTTCGCCCGCAACGTGGTCGATCCCCGGCAGATCACCGATTTGTGCGGCCAGATTCAGCGGGCGGCCCTGGACCGCCACGGCCGGCCGCTGCTTTTGGCCGTGGACCAGGAAGGTGGCGCGGTCGCCCGGCTGCGCCGGCCCTTTACCTGCGGACCGGACCACCCCGCCCTGGGCCGGATGGGGACCCGGGCGGCCCATGACACCGCGGCCCGGATGGCCCGCGAAATGCGGGCCGTCGGATTCAATAGCGACTTCGCCCCGGTCCTGGACGTCAACACCCGGGGCCCCGACGGGGTCATGCTCCGGCGCTCCTTTGGGGACGATCCCGCGCTGGTGGCGGAATCGGGCGCGGCCTTTGTCCGCGGGCTCCAGGAAAACGGCGTCATGGCCTGCGCCAAGCACTTTCCGGGCATCGGGGACACGATCCTGGACTCCCACCAGGTCCTGCCGGAAAACCCGGCGGACCGCAAGCGGCTGGGCCGGATCGAGCTGGTGCCGTTTGCGGCCGCCTTTGCGGCCGGGGTCGAGTCCTGCATGATCACCCACGTCAAGTTCACCGCCCTGGACCCGGACCGGCCGGCCTCATTGTCGCCGGCGGTCATGGGCGATCTGCTGCGGGGTCAAATGGGCTTCGACGGCCTGGTCTTTTCAGATGACCTCGAGATGGGGGCCATTACCGGCGCCTTTGACGTGGGGCGGGCCGCCCTGATGTCCTATCAGGCCGGGGCGGACGTGGTGTTGATCTGTCATCGCCTGGACCGGGTCGAGAGCGCCCTGGATCACCTGGTCCGGGCGGCCGAGGAGGGGCGGATCTCAGCGGATCGAATCCAGGCCACCCGGGGGCGGATCGACCGGGCCCGCCGGCGATTCGCCGCGGGAGAGATCAACGACCCCGCCGGCCTGGCCCGCCTGCTGGGCGCCGACAGCTAATCGCTCCCCGCCGGGCCCTCTGAAAAAATCTCTTAGCGCCCAAAAAAAATTTAAGTATTCCACCCGACCGGCCGATAACGAAAGTGTACTGGTGGGCCTTCGGTCCATCGCCGGTTGATCCAGGGACGGAACCCAAAACGCGGCCCGGCCGCGGGCACAGGGAAGTGCCGATGAAACGGGACGCCGCGGGCGCGGCGGTCCGGGGAGGTGCCTCCTTGTCGTCCTATACCTTTGGCAACGTCCGGCCCGTGGTGGTCTTCGACTCGGGACGGGCGCCTCACCTGACGGCCTCCCCGGTGACCCGCTTGACCGTGGGTCGCCTGCTCGAGGACTCGGTGGGCCGGAGTCAGCAGTCCAACCTGGCCCTTTTCGCCCGGCGGCAACTGGTCGCCGAGTTCGAGGTCCAGATTGCCGGCCTGAAGTACGCCCTTGACCGGTTCCACCTGCCCAACGCGGACGATCTCTACCTGACCAAGGGGGTGGTCTCGTCCAACGAGGACGCCGTGTCGGGACAGGCCACCGCCGCGGCCACCCTGACCGACTACCGGGTCCGCTTCGACCAGCCGGCCCTGGCCCAGCAAAACCGGTCAACCGAGCTGACCCCGACCGACTCGCCCTCCCTGGCCGAGGGGACCTACACCTTTGAACTGACCGTCGGCGGGGACACCCACACCGTCCAGGTCGAGGTCCTGCACAGCGGCTACACCGGCCAGGCCGACACCAACCTCAGCTTGCTGGACAAGATCGCCCGGCAGATAAACGCGGCCGACGATCGCCTCTCGGCCGAGGTGGTCCAGGTCGAACGGCCGGCCTATTCCAGCTTGCCCGGCGGGCAGGACCTGACCGACCAAAAGGCCTACCTGACCATCACCGCCCGGTACACCGGGAACGAGACCGCCTTCACCCTGACCGACCAGACCGGCGACCTGGTCGCGACCCTGGGCCTCAGCCGTCAGAATCCGTCCGGATCGCGGGCCGTCTGGAAGCTGGGGGGCGTCGGCCAGGACAGTCCGGACAACCACCCCGAGATCGACTACGGACAGGTGACCCTCCACCTCAAGACCCCTGACCCGGACTACGCGACCCTGACCGTGACCCAGGGCAAATCAGCGGTCCTGGCCGACGTGTACCAGGTCCTTCACGGCTACGACTCCCTGCTGGCCTTCCTGGTGGTCAACCGGGACCAAATCATCTCGAATCTGGCCGACACCCTCCGCCGGGAGGTCCTGTACCGGAAAAACGATCTGGAGGCCATCGGCTTCGAGGTCAGCAACCTGGGGCTCATCTCGATGGACGATCGGTTCCTGACCGCCCTGGACACCAAGTACGCCTCGGTCAAGGAGGCCCTGACCGGCAAGACCGGCCTGTTCCCGGCCCTGTCCAAACTGGTGGACGATCTGGCCCGGCGGGGCGCGGACCGCTACCTCAAGGCGGCCGAGACCACCCCGGCCTATTCCGCCTTCACCCTGTCCCGGACCCTGAACCTGACCCGGGAAGGCTACAGCCTGCTCAGCCTGATCGCCTGACCCCCGCCCGCCCCAGGGGCGCCCTTTTCTTGACCCGCCCGGCGATTCGATCAATACTTGACTTCCTTGACTCAACATGGACGCGGGGTGGATATGACCCGACTCAAGGCCTGGACCGTGACCGAGCGGACCAAGGTGGCCGACGGCTCGGTGTTCGAGATGCAGCGGGAGATCAGCCGGTCGCCCTACGACGGGACCGTCCACGACTTCTACGTGCTCGACAGCCCGGATTGGGTCAACGTCGTGCCCCTGACCGATGACCGGAAGGTGGTCATGGTCCGGCAGTGGCGGCACGGGTCCAAGGGCTTCACCCTGGAGGTGCCCGGGGGGCTGGTCGAAAACGGACTGGAGCCCCTGGCCGCGGCCCAAGGGGAGCTGGTCGAGGAGACCGGACGCCGGGCCGCCGCCTGGGACCTGCTGGGACAGGTCAACCCCAACCCGGCCCTGTTTCCCAACCGGCTGCACACCTTTCTGGCGACCGATCTGTCCCTGGTCCAGGACGTGGTGGTCACCCCGACCGAACGGACCGAGGTCGAACTGGTCCCCCTGGTCGAGGTGCCCGGACTGATCAGGCAGGGGGCCATCGATCACGCCCTGGTGATCTGCGCCTTTGCCCTGCTCTTTATCCAGCAGGGCCTGCCTTGACCCCGGGCCGGGAAGATGATTAAAATAACAATATGATCGCCTTTGATCTCAACTGCGAGCGGGGACACGTCTTCGAGGGGTGGTTCGACAGCGCGGCCGCCTTTGAGGACCAACTGGCCCGACAGATGGTCGAGTGTCCGGTCTGCGGCTCGGCCGAGGTGACCCGGCGCTTCACCACCTTCGGGATCAAGAAGACCCGGTCCGACCCGGCCCCGACCGACGAGCAGACCCACCAGACGGCCATGAAGATCGTCCATTTCCTCGAGACCAATTTCGAGGACGTGGGGCCCCGCTTCGCTACCGAGGCCCTCAAGATCGCCTATGGCGCGGCCGAACCCCGCAACATCCGCGGCGTGACCTCCGAGGAAGAGGAAAAGACCCTCGTCGAGGAGGGCATCCCCTTTTTCAAGCTGCCCCTGCCGGACAAGAAACCCCAGACCGACAAGCATTGAGGGCCTTTCGGAGAAATCCTCCGACGGACCGGCGGCCCCGGTCCCTCAGTCCGTGAACCGCGGCGGCCGCTTCTCGAAGAACGCGGCGATGCCCTCCCGGAAATCATGGTTGGCCGAGAGCTGGACGATGGCCCGGCGTTCGTCCTCGATCCGAGGCTCGAGGTCGGGATAAAAGGCCCGGTGGAGGAATTCCTTGGTCCGGGCCAGGGCCAGCCGGGGCCGGGCGGCCAGGTCCAGGGCGATTTTCCTGGCCTCGTCCAGGACCGCCTCGTCCGCAACCACCCGGTTGACCAGACCCAGCTCCCGGGCCTCGTCGGCGGTGATGGTCTGGCCCAGCATGAAGAACTCGGTCGCCCGCTTGTGGCCCATGAGCAGGGGCAGGAACACGCTCAGGCCGCCGTCCGGGGAGAAGCCGATGCGGATGTAGGCCGAGTCCAGCCGGGCCGAGCGGGCGGCGACCACCAAGTCGCAGGCCATGGCCCAGGCCAGTCCCCCGCCGGCGGCCACGCCGTTCAGGGCGCAGACGACCGGCTTGTCCATCCGCCTGATGGCCAGGACGACCGTGTTCAGCCACCGGGCCACCTCGGTGAACAGTCGGGGCGGTCCCTGCCCCGGGTCGGACTCGATGGCCTCGGCCATGGACCGGACGTTGCCCCCGGCCGAGAAGGCCTTGCCTTGGCCGGTCAGGACGATCACCCGGACGGCGTCGTCCGTGGCCAGGGACTCCAGGGCGGCGGTCAGCTCCGGTCCCGAGGTCAGGTCCAGGGGGTTGAAGATGGCGGGCTGGTTGAGGGTGATCAATCCCAGGGGCCCCTCGACCGCCACGATCAGGGTCTGCCAGTCGGTCATGGTCATCTCCCGCTGCGGATTCGGTCCCAGGCTAGACCGGCCGCCCCAGGGTGTCAACCGGGCCCTGACGCGGCCTATTCGGGCCGTTTTTGTAGTTGCCACCGGTGTCTGGCTTTTGCTAATGTGAGTCCATGTCTGCGGCCCGCAAAACCACGGTCTCCAGGAAAAAGGCCGAAAACGGCCGGCCAGGTTCGCCGGATGAGTCCAAAGCGGTCCCGTCGCCGACCCCGGTGACCAATACCCCGGGCTCGACCTCGTCCTCGGC
>CAZMVB010000019.1:15903-54213 GCA_964569795.1 uncultured Desulfarculales bacterium
CGGTCCCGTCGCCGACCCCGGTGACCAATACCCCGGGCTCGACCTCGTCCTCGGCTGAACCATCCCCCCCGGCCCCCAAGAAATCATCGAAGCGCAAGCAGACGGCTCCCCGGATCGACGACGTGGGCCCCGTGCCGACCGAACAGTCCGCCCCGGCCCCTGAAAAATCATCGAAGCGCAAGCAGACGGCTCCCCGGACCGACGACGTGGGCCCCGTGGCGACCGAACAGTCCGCCCCGGCCCCTGAAAAATCATCGAAGCGCAAGCAGACGGCTCCCCGGACCGACGACGAGGGCCCGGTGGCGGCCGAACAGTCTGCCCCGGCCCCTGAAAAGTCATCCAAGCCCGAACAGGACGCTCCCCGGACCGATGACGTGGGCCCGGTGGCGGCCGAACAGTCCGCCGCGGCCCCCAAGAAACCATCGAATCGCAAGCAGGCGGCTCCCGGGACCGACAGCACCGGGCCCCCACCGGCCGAAGGGGCCAAAAAACAAAGACCTCCCATTAAGATCGACGTGGCCGATCTGTGGCAAAAGGTCCGCCAAATCAAGATCCCCCGGCCGCCGTCGCGGCTGAAGGGACTGCTCAGACATCGGCCCTCGGGCCTGGAGATAATGGTCGGCCTGCTGATCATCGTCGCGGGGATCATGGTCGCCGTGGAACTGTTCGGGAGTCAGCCCAGGCTGCATCCCACGCCCGCCGTCCTGTCCCGGTCGGACATTCACAAGGTGCCGCCCGGCGTGGTCCGGGTCCTGAATACCCTGGAACGTAACGCCCAGGTGGACCGCCGGACCATTTCCCGGCTCGAGGCCCAGTTGAACGGCCTCCGGCTCCAGTTCGACGGCCTCCGGGACCTGATCAAGTCCCGACTGAGCACACCGCCCCCCGCGGCGGGGTCCCCGGGGACCACCGCCCCATCCGTCGCCCCGGCCCCGCCTGAGCCCCCCCCGGCCGTCCCGCCGGCCGCCTCCCGGCCCGCGGCCCGTCCCGACCGGCGCCTGACCGATCTCGAGATCAGAATGGACGAGTTGACCCGCCAGGTCGAGGCCCTCAAGAAACGGCTGGGGAGGACCCGCCGGCCCAGATGACAGGCCCCGCCTCGACCCTCTCTCCGGACCAATTGATCATCGCCGCCCGGCGCCTGCTGGAGAGGGCCGGACTGGACGAGCTGTCGGCCCTGGCCCGGCGGCGGGGGGCGCGGGTCTATCTGTGCGGGGGCAGCGTCCGCGATCTGGCGCTCGGTCGGCCCGAGCCCCCGATCCAGGACCTGGACCTGGCCGTGGACGGCCAGGCCTTTACCCTGGGCCGGGACCTGGCCGAAAGCATCGGCGGGCGGTTCGTTCCCCTGGACAAGGGACACGACACGGCCCGGGTGGTCGGCCGGCGGGTCTGGATCGACCTGGCCGGCCTGCGGGCCCCGACCATCGAGGCCGACCTGCTGGCCCGGGACTACACTCTCAACGCCTTGGCCCTGCCCCTGGACGCGCCCGGGCCGCTGCTGGACCCCGGCGGCGGACTGGCCGACCTGAACCGGGGGATCATCCGCCACCTCTCCCGGGAAAACCTCGAGGCCGATCCCCTGCGCCTGATCCGGGCCTTTCGGTTCATGGCCCAGCTCGGTTTCGAGATTCACCCCGAGACCATGGCCCTCATCGCCGACCTGGCCGGGCTGGCCGTGGTCCCGGCCGTGGAGAGGACCCTGAGCGAACTCTACCTCCTGCTCGAGGCCCCGGGCGCCGGGCCGGCCCTGGCGGCCCTGGATGAGGCCGGGCTCCTGGCGGTCTTGTTTCCGGAACTCGAGGCCGGACGGGGGATGGAGCAGAACCAGGCCCACCACCTGGGCGTCCGCGAACACCTGATCGAGACCGCGGTCCAGGCGGCGGCGCTCCTGGCCGAGCCGGCCCAGGCCTTGGGCGAGGGGGGGGAGGTCATCCGGTCCTACGCCGGGCCCCGGCGGCGGCACGTCCTGCTGGCCGCCTTGCTCCACGACGCGGGCAAGCCGGACACCAAGCGGATCGAGGACCGGGCCGAGGGGCCCTGGGCCACCTTTTACCAGCACGAGTCGGCCGGCGAGAGGGTCTGGCTGGAAATCGCCCGCCGGCTGGGCGTGTCCCGGGCCGACACGGCGATCATCGCCCGGCTGATCAAGCTCCACATGAGGCCCTGGCATCTGACGGGCCTCAGGCGCGAGGGCCGGCTGACGACTCGGGCCCTGAGCCGGATGATCATCGCCGCCGGCCAGGACCTGGTCGGCCTGTTCGTGCTGGCCCTGGCCGACGCCCGGGCGGCCCGGGGACCGCTCCAGCCGCCGGACCTCGAGGCCGAGATCGGCGACCTGTTCCGGGCGGCCTTGATCCGCCGGGACGAGATCGTCCGGCAGGCCCTGGATCGGCCCCTGCTGGATGGACGGCAGGTGATGGAGATCATGGGGCTGGAACCCGGCCCGCGGGTGGGAAGGCTCTTGACGGCGCTTAGGGAGGCCCGGCTCGACGGACTGATCCAGGACGCCGAGCAGGCCCGGACCTGGCTGCTCACGGCCGGCCGCCGGATCCAGTAGCGGCGGCCTATCCGGTCAGCTCGGCCAGGGCCCGCTGGAACTCGGCCAGGGACTCGTCACCGAACAGGCAAAAGACGACGCGTTCCAGGACCGTCTCGCCCCGCAGGTGCTCGATGGTCGTGTCCAGCATCAGCCGGGCCGCCCGGTCGAGGGGAAAGCCGAAGATGCCGGTGCTGATGGCCGGGAAGGCGACGCTCTTGATCGAGTTCTCCTCGCAGCGTTGCAGGCTCTCCTTGACGGCGCTGACGAGCTTGTTGTCCTCGTCGCCCTCGCCCATGCGCGGCCCCACGGCGTGGATGACGTAAGCGGCCTTCAGATCGCCCGCCCCGGTGACCACCGCCCCGCCGACGTGGGTCCCGCCGATCCGGTCGCACTCGGCCTGGATGGACGGTCCCCCCCGGCGGCGGATGGCCCCGGCCACCCCGGCCCCCAGTTGGAGCTGGGCGTTGGCCGCGTTGACGATCGCCTCGGTGTCCATGGCGGTGATGTCGCCGCCGACAAGCTCCAGGGTCGTCCGGTTGATCCGCATCCCCTTCCTCCTCTGATCGCCGGTCAGCCCCGGCGGGCCGATCCGGACCAAAAGGCTTGTTCACCCCCCTCAAAAAGATTAAAATGCATGGCAATGAATCTGACAACCAAAAATGATAAAGAACGGCGAAAACGGATCGCCGCCGGGGTGGCCAGCGGGGTGGGGACCCTGCTGCTCATCGCCGCCATCATCGGCTCCATCGCCGGGGTCATCGCCATCCTGAACACCTCCCTCTATGACGCCCACATGTGGGTCAAAAGAAACATCCGGTTTTCCTCGATCATCGATCCGACCACCGGCAAGCCCTGGGAGGGCGGGCTGACCTTCCTCAATCCCGAGGCCAATGACCCGAAGATCGGCGGCCAGATAAAACTGGGCCGGGCCATCACCAAGTACCTCGAACAGCAGGCCCGGCTCAACCTGGTCCAGGTCCTGGCCCGCCAGATGATCGACAAGGCCCTGGGTCCCCAGGCGGGAGTGATCCTCCGGGTGGCCATGTTCGTCTTTTTCATCCTGATCTTCATGACCTTTTTCCGGATCTTCACCTTCATGGGCTATTTCCGCTCGGTCCGGGCGGCCGTCTTCTGCGCGGCGGTGCTGTACGCCCTGTTGCCCAATCCGACCGGCGAGTTGTGGGACGAGATCCTGTTTTTGGCCATTGCCGTGGCCCTGATCGTCATCCGGGCGACCTGGGTCCAGCACAAGCGCCGCCGGAAAAAGAGCAAGGGCGAGGAGCCGCCCGACGATTCCAAGAGACCCGGGCCCCCCGGTCCGGCCACGAGCCGGGGCCCCGAGGCGGACATCCTGTTCCAACCCGCGGAAGAGTCGTCTTGAACGCGCCCCCGGGCCGTGACCGCCGGCGGCCCTGTTCCGCCCCAGAAGACCCATGAGCCGACTGGACCTGACCGATCACCAGACCTACGTCGCCTCCTGCATCGAGCTGGCCGACCGGCGACTGGGGGGGTATGCCTCTCTGGACCAGGTGGCCG
This sequence comes from uncultured Desulfarculales bacterium, assembly GCA_964569795.1. Classification (GTDB taxonomy): domain Bacteria; phylum Desulfobacterota; class Desulfarculia; order Desulfarculales; family JAHJDS01; genus JAHJDS01. Next base: position 19,979 of record CAZMVB010000019.1, read on the forward strand.
CCGAACAGGACCATATCAACCGCTATCCCAACCTGGACCGCATCAGCAGCCCCCGCGAGATCATGATCCTCGACGAGCAGGACCTGGATCTGGACCGGGCCCGGCGGATGCTGCTCCAGGGCGGCCTCCTGGCCGAACACACCGCCGCCGGCGAGGCCACCCGCCTCGGCCTCGGCTCGAAATTCCTGATCGATCCGGCCCGGGACCTGCCCCCGCAGCGGATCGTCGAGTTGATGTCCCAGGAATCGGGCCGAACGTTCACCCTGGACGACCTGGAGGACGAACTGACGGTCTCCCCTGGGGACCTGGCCTCCCTGTCCCTGGGGGTCAGGCACCTGACCCAGTCCGCCTTTGATTTGACCCAGATGGCCCGGGGAATGAGGATGGACTGGCGCTCGGTGCTGGACAGGCAGCACCTGATGATCGTGGTCAACGAGCAAAACGCCGACCCGATCACGGCCGAGGTCCAGCACGCCCGGTTCTTCGGCTTTACGCCCCGGCAGGTGTACTTCATGGTCCAGCAGGCCTATCACGGCCTCTCCCGGGGGAAGAGGGGTTGGGTTTACGACCTGGATTCCCCCCGGCGCCTGCACAACCACGGCCAGATGGCCCTCCAGCAGACCATGGACCGCCAGTGGTTCTACTTCAGCGGGGACAACCCCGAGTACCTGGAGGCGGACGAGGTCGAGGACCTCCTCGGCCGGCTGGAGGACAAGGTCTCGTTCAACATCGAGAACCTGGATTACCTGACCGGATCGATCGACCTGGAGGCCCTGGCCCTGGCCCTCACGCTCAAGGATCAGGGGGTGACCATGGTCATGGAGGTCGTGGCCAACGACCCCGAGTATCCGGAAAAGGGGGGCATGGCCGCCTTTGACCTGGTCCTGGACCATGACGTGATGATCGAGAGCTTTCAGCTCGAGGGGCTGCCGCCCGGCGACATCGAGTTTCTCAACAAAAACTTCAACCACTACCCCCGACCAGTGGCGGCCTGGCGCGGGCTGAGGGAGACGGGCCTGCCCATGCCCATCGCCGTCAAGGACGGTTATCTCTACTTTCAGCCGGTTCAGGGCGACCTGAACTTTCAGTTGGAGACCAGAATGTTCAGGCGGGCCAGCCTGAAACCCATCTCCACCTGGAAGTCCGTGGTCCACACCCCGGAGGCGATAGGCGCCATGGCCGCCCAGGACCGTCAGCCGGATTTCCTGGCCTTTGTCCGGGAAGTGACCGGACTGCTCGGGTGACGCCATGAAGACCCTCCTAGGCGCGGCGCTGATCCTGGTCCTGACGCCGCTGGTTTCGGCCCGGGCCTCGATCGTTCCCGCCCCCGAGGCCCTGACCGGACTGGTCAACAACTACCGGACCCTGAACCTGTTCCGCCTGACCCTGCGCACCAGTCTGGCCGACGGACGGCAGGGGACCGAGGAGGTGACGGTCATGGCCCCGGACCGTTTCCGGGCCGTGCTCCGGCTGCCGGACGGCAGCCAGGTCACGGTCAAGAACAAGGACCGGGGCGTGGTCGTCTGGCGGGGCCGGCGGGCCGCCCGGCGGCTGAGCCCGCTGACGTTCTACCTGGCGCCGTTCATGTGCCGGAGCCGGGCCCAGGCCCTGGCCATGTTGAAACGGTTCAAGATCAGGCCGCTGTCGTTGGGCCTGGACCTGGTCCCGCCCCACATCGTCGTGATCATCGGGGCCACGGCCCACAACCCGAGCGCCCCCCAGTTGCGGCTGGACAAGGATCACTATTACCCCTTGCGGCTGGTGGTCCCCACCGAGAACCCGCAGGTTGTCCTGACCGTGGGCTATCACGGCTACAGCCGGCAATGGGGCTGGTGGCTGCCCCGCCGGATCGAGATCCGCCTGGGCAGCCAGGTGGTGCGCCGGATGGAGGTTGTGGCCGTGGCCCAGTTGACCCGGACGCCGGCCAAATTGTTCGACGCGGCGCGGCTGAGCGAGGACCTGCCCCGCCTCCGGGACCGGAACGCCCCGCCCTTGTGGCCCGATGATTTCGAGCGCCTGTTGCGGGAGTACCAGGAACGCCTCCAGCAAATTCAACCGCGATGACCCGGCCGCGGACCCTGGTCGAGGTCGCCCTGCCCCTGCCGGTGGACGGCACCTTCACCTACCGGGTGCCGTCCGAACTGGCCCGTCTGGCCAGGGTCGGCGTCCGGGTCCTGGTCCCCTTGGGGCGTCGCCAACTGGTCGGCCTGGTGCTCGACACGCCGGCCGCCAGCCCGGTGGAACAGCTCCGGGACGTCCTGGACGTCCTGGACGACGAGCCCCTGTTCGGGCCGGACCTGAGCGATCTGCTCAAATTCGCCGCCCGTTACTACCAGGCCCCGATCGGTCTGGCCGCGGCCGGCGCGGTGCCGGGCGGCCTGGTGCCCAGGGCCGTGGCCGGGGATTTACGGCCGGACCCGCCCCGGATCAAGCGCCGGCCCGGCTGGCGGGTAAAGGCCCGGCCCGACCTTGCGCGGCAACGTGAAGGTCTGACCCTGCCCCCCCGGGCCGCCCTGATGGCCGATGTCCTGGCCCGCCAAGGCCAGGCCGACCTGGCCGAGTTTGCCGACCGCATCTCCCAGCCGCTGGCCGCGGCCCGGCGTCTCGAGGCCCTGGGCCTGGCCGACCTGGTCCCAATGGACACCCTGCTCGACCCCCTGGGCCGCCCCCTGACCGACTTCGAGCCGCCCGCAATCCTGACCCCGGACCAGCAAACGGCCTTCGAGGCCATCAGCGGCCGCCTGGGCCAGGGCGTGTTCGCCCCGTTCTTGCTGTACGGGGCCACGGGCAGCGGCAAGACCGAGGTCTATCTCCGGGCCGTGCAGGCCGCCCTGGACCTGGGCTTGACGGCCCTGGTCCTGGTCCCCGAGATCGCCCTGACCGTTCACCTGGAGGGGCTCTTCGCCGCCCGGTTCGGACCCGAGGTGGCCGTGCTCCACAGCGGCCTGACCGACCGGGGCCGCCTGGCCGCCTGGCGGGCGGCGGCCTCGGGACGGGTCAAGGTGGTCTTGGGGGCCAGGTCGGCGGTGTTCGCGCCCCTGCCGCGGCCGGCGGTCATCGTCGTGGACGAGGAGCACGACGAGGCCTACAAGCAGGAGGACCGGCTGCGCTATCAGGCCCGGGACCTGGCCCTGTACCGCGGCCGGCAGGCGGGCGCGGTGGTCATCCTGGGCAGCGCCACCCCGGCCGTGACCACCTGGCACCTGGCTGAACAGGGCCGGGCGACGACCCTGACCCTGCCCCGGCGCATCCACGACCGGCCCCTGCCCGAGGTGAGCATCGTCGATCGCCGGGAACTCAAGGCCGACGCCGTCTTTTCCCCCGAGCTGCACCAGGCCCTGAGCGCCAACCTGGCCGCCGGCAAGCAGAGCGTCCTGTTTCTGGGCCGGCGGGGATTCGCCCCGGTCGTCTTTTGCGGGAGCTGCGGCCGGCCGGTGATGTGCCGCAACTGCAGCGTCAGCCTGACCCTGCACCAGCGGCGCCGGGTTTTACTGTGCCACTACTGCAACCTGACCGCCCCGGCCCTGGGCCCGTGCCCCGAGTGCGGCGCCCTGGACCTCAAGCCCTGGGGCCTGGGGACCGAGCGCCTGGAACAGGTGGTGAGCGAGACGTTTCCCGAGGCCCGGACCATCCGCCTGGACAGCGACACCGCCCGCCGCCGGGGGTCCCTGCGCAGGATCCTGACCAAAATCGCCGAGGGCGCGGTGGACGTCATCGTCGGCACCCAGATGATCACCAAGGGCCATCACTTCCCGGAAATAACCCTGGTCGGGATCGTGGACGCCGATCTGTCGCTCTGCTTCCCGGACTACCGGGCCGCCGAGCGGACCTTTGCCCTGCTGCACCAGGCCGCCGGCCGGGCCGGCCGAGGGGTCGATCCGGGCCGGGTCATCGTCCAGACCAGGCTCCCGGATCACTACCTCTATGAAAAGCTGGCCGCGGGCGACTGGCCCGGGTTCGTCGCCCGGGAGATGGAATTCCGGCGGGAGCTGTTCTATCCTCCCTTTTCCCGGCTGACCAACTTCCTGGTCAGCGGCAACTCGGACCCCCGGGTCCGGGCCGCCGCGGGCCAGCTCCGCCGGATCCTGGAACAGGAGGCCGCCCGGGCCGAGACCGCCGGCCGGATCGAGCTCCTGGGGCCGGCCCCGGCCCCCCTGCACCGCCTGGCCGGCAAGACCCGGTGGCAACTGCTCCTCAAGGCCGAGCGGATCGCTGACGCCGCCCGGCTCGGCCGCCGGGCCCGGGACCTGGCCCGGCAGGACCCGGCCTTCAAGGGGACCGCCTTGGCCGTGGACGTGGACCCGGCCTCGGTCCTTTAGCCCGCCTTGCTTTTTCCCATCAAATCTGTTCTATAAGGGGGCATGGCGCGCCTGGGGCTCATCGCCGGGACGATCATGTTCACGGCCGACCTCTTCGCCGGGGCCGAGACCCGAACGGCCCAGACCCCCTTTGGCCCGGCCCTGGTCCGGGTCAGCGACGACTGGGCCTACGTGCCCCGGCACGGTCTGGACGAAAACGATTACGTCCCGCCCCACCGGATCAACCATCCGGCCAACCTGTGGGCCCTGAAGGACCTGGGGGTGACCGAGGTCGTCTGCCTGGGATCGACCGGCTCGCTGTCAATCGACCTGACCCCGGGCGTCCTGGTGGTTCCCGACGATTTCATCTGCCTGGCGCCCCCGGCCACGGTGGTGACCGACCGGCCCGATCACGCCCTGCCCGGCTTCAGCGACCGCGTCCGCGGCAAGCTCCTGGAGGCCGCCCGGCGGGCCGGCGTGCCCGTTGGCGACGGCGGGGTGTACTTCCAGACCACCGGCCCCCGCCTCGAGACCAGGGCCGAGGTCCGCTTGCTGGCCCGATTCGCCCAGCTGGTGGGCATGACCGTCGCCTCCGAGGCCGGGGTCGCCTCGGAACTGGGGCTCGATCTGGCGGCCCTGTGCTCGGTGGACAATTTCGCCCACGGCGTGACCGATCACGAGCTTTCGGCCGAGATCATCCGGGCCGAGGCCAAGAAGAGCGTCGCCGGTATCGGCCGAATTCTGGCCGCCTTTGCTCGGGATTGACTGAAACCCCCACCGTGACTCCGTCGTTCATTCCTGAATTAAATATGGATACAGGTCCTGGTGACCGGGATAACTAATTGTACTGACTAATATTTTAAATAACGTGAAACAGACGTTTTACCCTCAAGTCCGCTCCCGCGAAGTCCGATGAGACATGTAGTTCCGGCCTGCACGCTCGGGCCGACGCACCCTGGACCGGATGCAGACCTTGAGCCCAGACAAACCCCAATGGCTCCTGAATTGCCCCTCGGACCGGGCCGAGGCGATCATGGCCGTGTCGCCTTACGTGCTGGTGGCCGGCCCGCCCGGCCGGGAGGGGGGACTGTCCTCCGAGGAACTGCTCGAACAGGGCCTGGTGGGACTCTACCGGACCACGGGCCGGAAGGAGGCCGCCACCCTGGCCGCAGGCCGCCGGGACTATCTGGACTCGGTCGATCGGGACGAACTGCTCAACACCGGCCGGGCCAGATTGATACTCAAGTCATTGTTTTGAGATTAAGCGGGTTGCCCCCGATTATCCTGTAACATTCGTGCATTATTAAAAAAATAGTCGTCAAGTACCGGCCTCAGGCCCCGCTCGGGCCGAAGTACGATCCGGGCCCCTTGGGGGTGGAGGAGGGCGGGGTGGTGATGGGGGGCGGCTTGACCGGGGCCGGGAAGGGCGAGGGGGAGGGGGCCGGCACGGTGTGAGGGGCGACCGTTGACGGCGGCGATGACATGGGCCGGGGAGGGATCGAGCCCGGCGGCGGGGGCGGGACAGTGGCCGAGGCCGGCCTGGTCGGGGCCGGGCCGCCGGGGGTGACCGACGAGGGCAGGGTGGCCGTCTCGGGGAATTTTTTCAAGATGATCCCCTCCGCGGGCACGGGCCCGTCCAGGGGGGCATTGGCCTCGGCCGCCAGTAGCGATTCCGCCTCAGACCCGTCGGTCAGCGAGCCCGGCCGCGGGATCAGGGCCACGGGCGGCTTCTTGCCGGGCTTGATCCGGTGAAAGAGCAGTTCGGTGAACTGCCTGACGCCCTCGACCTTGAACGAGGCCGAGATCAGGTCCTTCTTGACGAACCGGACCGCCAGCTCGGGAGAGGGACGATGCCGGCCGGTGTACACCCGGAGACGGATGGTCTTCTTTTTCTCCTGGAGCACGGCCAGGGAGCCCTGGAGCAGGAGATAGCGGCCCTCGCCGACCTGGAGCCGGTTGCGGATGTTGTCCACCACCAGGATCGTTTTCCGCCGGTCTTGGGCCCGCCAGCGGCCGCCCAGCAGGACGTAGGGCATTTCGGCCTCGCTGATCCGGTTGGCCAGGTCGGCCACCTGGGCCCCGGTCAGGGCGAAGCTGACCGCCTGCCAGGCCACCAGGGCCGGTCCGGTGCAGCCCGCGGCCGAGGCCACGGCCAGGCCCAGGGCCGCCGCACCCAGGTGGCGGCCGAAATGACGAATCCCTCGGGCGTTCATGACTGCCTTGATTTCCCGAACCCCGGCGAAAGGCCATGGAAAAACGGCCGGTCCAATGGCGATCAGGGACCGTATTTTCCCCGGAGGTCTTGTGGCTCGATTGTTATATAATAACACGTCGTACTCGGACTAAACAAAGTGTTTACGACCAACTGGTTGACCAGGACCAGGGGAATGTGCTAAATTCCGCATTCCGACCTAATTTCCTGTCAGGTGGGGCGATGACGCGTTCCGGACTGATCACGACCGTCACCGCGGGCCTGGTTCTGGGCCTGGCCGTCACCGCCTCGCCTCGGCCCGGCAAGCCGCGGCCCCGGCCGTCCGTCCGTCCGGTCGAGGTCTGGGCCGTCAAGCGGATCGACCTGGCCACGACCATCACCGTTCAGGGCCGGGCCGCCGCCTGGCGCGAGGCCAAGCTGGCCTGCGAGGTGGCCGGGGTCATCCAGAAATTCCATTACGACCGGGGCCAGCGGGTCCCTGACCAGGCGGTCCTGGTCCAGTTGGATCCCGACAATTACCTCCGGCGACTGGCCGAGGCCCGGGCCAACCTGGCCAAGGCCCAGGCCACCGAGACCCACGCCCGCTTGAATTTTCACCGCCTGGACAGGCTGCTGCGCCGCCGGGTGACGGCCCGGTCCCAGTTGGATGAGAGCCGGGCCGCCTTCCTGCGGGCCAAGGCCGACGTCCGGCTGGCCCAGGTGGCCGTGGAGCAGGCCAAGTACAACCTGGACAAGACCCGGATCATCGCCCCCTTCGCCGGGGTGGTCCTCCGCCGCTACCGGGAGCCCGGGGAGATGGTCACCCCCGGGACGATCCTGATCCACCTGGCCGACTACCGGACCATCAAGCTCGAGGTCGGCCTGACCGAGGACCAGGTCGTCCAGGTCCGCCGCGGCCAGAAGGTGACGGTCACCTTCGGGGTGTTCAAGAACCGGACCTTTCCCGGCCGGGTGGACGTCATTGGCGTCTCGGCCGACGAGGACACCGGCATCTTTCCGATCCGGATCGAGGTCCCCAACCCGGAGCTGATCATCTATCCCGGGATGATCGCCCGGGCCCGCCTGGCCGGCCGGATCGTCCGGAACATCATTCTCGTCCCAGCCGAGGCGGTCATCGAGCAGTTCGGGGTGAGCTTCGTCTATATCGTCAACGGCGACCACGCGATCAAGACCCAGGTCAAGCTGGGGCCGGCCTTTGGCGAAAAAAGACAGATATTGAGCGGACTCAAGACCGGTGACCGGCTGGTGGTCGTCGGCCAGTCCCAGCTCCGGCCCAACCTCCGGGTCAAGATCAACCGCATCCACCAATAGGCCACCCCCATGCTGGCCCGGTTCTCGGTCAACAATCCGGTCTTCGTCAACCTGCTGCTGGTGGTGGCCATCGCCCTGGGCCTGGTCTTCTACGCCACCACCCCCAAGGAGATCTTTCCCGCCGTCCCCCTGGACAAGGTCCTGATCACCACCATCTACAAGAACGTCGTCCCCGAGCGGATCGAGCAGGTCATCACCATCCCCATCGAGAACGCGGTCAAGGGCGTGGACGGCATCAAGAAGATCCAGTCCATCTCCAAGCAGGGCTACTCGGTCATCATCCTGGACGTGGAGCCGGGGATGAACCTGAAACTGGTCGCCCAGGACGTCAAGAGCGCCATTGACCGGATGCCGGTCAAGCTCCCCCTGGACGCCGAGGACCCGGTGGTGGTGGACCTGGAGACCCGGTTCAACGTCATCACCGTGTCCGTGGTCGGTTCGGTGCCCGAGCTGATCCTGCGCCGGGTGGCCGAGGACCTGTCCGACCGGATCGAGAGCCTCAAGGGGGTCAGCCAGGTCCTCAAGACCGGCTACCGGGACCGGGAGATCTGGATCGAGGTCAACCCCCACAAGCTGTACGCCCTGGGTCTGGCCATCGACGACATCGTGGCCGTGGTCAAGCGGCGCAACGTCAACGTCCCGGCCGGCATCATCCGCGGCCGGCGCGAGGAGTTCTTCGTCCGGACCGACTCCGAGATCGAGACCCTGCGCCAGCTCCTGGACACGCCCATCAAGATGGACACCACCCGGACCGCCGTGCCCCTCCGGAGCGTGGCCACGGCCCGGTTCACCTTCGAGGAGGCCACCTCCTTCGGCCGGATCAACGGCCGCCGGGCCATCAACCTGACCGTCCAGAAGAAGATCCGGGGCGACACCATCAAGATCGCCGCCGCGGTCCGGAAGCTGGTGGCCGAATACCAGCGGCGGCTGCCCCCGGGCATCAAGCTCGAACTCAGCCGCGACACCTCGGTCTGGATCAAGACCCGACTCAAGACCATGTACACCAACGGTCTGTGGGGTTTCCTGTTCGTCTGCATCACCCTGTTCCTGTTTCTCTCCTGGCGCAGCGCCGTCTGGACCGCCCTGGGCATCCCCATCTCGTTCATGGGGGCCATCATCTTCATGCACGTGGCCGGGATGTCCATCAACATGCTGACCCTGTTCTCGCTGATCCTGGTGCTGGGCATCATCGTCGATGACGCCATCATCATCTCCGAGAACGTCCACCGCCACCTGCTGATGGGCAAGTCCCCGAGGGACGCGGCCATCGAGGGGGCCCAAGAGGTGACCATGCCCGTGGTGGCGGCGGTGATGACCACCATCGCCGCCTTTGTGCCGATGCTGATGATGACCGGCATCATGGGCAAATTCATGGCGGTCATTCCCCAGGTGGTGACCTTCGCCCTGCTGGCCTCGCTGATCGAGGCCCTGATCATCCTTCCGTCCCACCTGGCCGATTTCAACAAGCCCATCCCGCCCGAAAAGCGGATCAAGTCAGAGGGGAGGGTCCTGCCGTTCTTGAGGCGGCGCTATCGCCATGGGCTTCGGGTCGCCCTGCGCTTCCGGTACCTGTCCCTGGCGCTGGCCCTGGGGGTGGCCGGATTCATGGGCTGGCTGGCGGTCAAGAAGATCCCGTTCGTCCTGTTCGACGCCAAGGACATCAGCGCCTTCGTGATCAACGTCGAGACGCCGGTCGGGATGAAGCTGGACAAAACGGGCGAGGTGGTGGCCCGGATCGAGCGGATCGTCAAGAAACTGCCCCCCACGGACGTCAATACCATCACCACCTACGTCGGGCGACAGATCGACTTCAAGACCGGGGCCTCCGATGACGGCTCCAACCTGGCCCAGGTCGTCGTCGAGACGACCCACTTCGACACCCCCGGCCGCCGCAACGGCTACGTCGTCCTCGATGAGGTCCGGCGGCGCCTCAAGGGGCTGACCGGAATCAGCAACCTGGTCGTCCAGGACGTCGGCCAGGGTCCGCCGGTGGGCTCGCCGGTCGAGGTCCGGGTCCGGGGAGACGACCTCAAGCTCCTCCAGCGGATCGCCGAGGAGGTCAAGACCTATCTCCGGTCCCTGCCCGGGGTGGTGGACATCGCCGACGACTTCAACCCCGGCAAGCGGGAGATCATCGTCAAGCCCTTCCTGGAAAAGGCCCTCCGCCTGGGGATCAGCGCCGAGGCCATCGCCCTGGCCACCCGGACCTCGTTCGGCGGCCTCAAGGCCAGCGACATCCGCCGGGGCCGCGACGAGATCGACATCGTGGTCAAGCTGGCTCAGAAGTTCCGGGACAACCCGAGCTTCGTGGACCAGATCAGGATCAAGAACCAGCGCGGCAAGCTGGTCCCCTTCCGGGCCGTGGCCACCCGGGTCTTCGTCCGCGGCCTGGCCACGGTCAGGCGCTACGACCGCAAGCGGACCATCATCGTCACCGCCAACGTCAACAAGGCCGTCACCACCTCGAACCAGGTCAACCGGCTCCTCAAGGCCAGATTCGCCGGCCTCAGCCAGCGCCACCCGGGCTACGATCTGGTCTTCGGCGGCGAGCACGAGGAGCAGCAGGAATCGGTCCAGTCCCTGTTCGCCGCCTTCCTGGTGGCCGTGCTGCTGATGTACATCATCCTGGGGGCCCTGTTTCGGTCCTACAGCCAGCCGTTCGTGGTCCTGTTCGCCTTGCCCTTCGGGTTCATCGGCGTGGTCATCGGTCATCTGGCCATGGAAATCCCCTTCAGCCTGCTGTCGCTGTTGGGGCTGGTGGCCCTGTGCGGGGTGGTGGTCAACGACGCCCTGGTCCTGGTGGACTTTGTCAACTCGTCGCGGCGCCGCGGCGGGGGCCGGTGGCTGTCCATCATCCGGAGCGGGACCCTGAGGCTGCGGCCGATCATCCTGACCTCGGTGACGACCATGCTCGGCCTGGCCACCCTGATGTTCAAGACCACCGGCCAGGCCGGCTTCCTGGCCCCCATGGCCATCGCCCTGGTCTGGGGCCTGGGCTTCGCCACCATCCTGACCCTGTACCTGGTGCCCTGCGTCCTGGCCATCAACGACGACTTCCGGTTGATGTTCCACCGGCTCAAGCGGCTGATCTTCCGCCGCGGTCCCGATGATCGCTCCTCGGACCAGGTCCTGGCTTGACACCCGTTCCGGGATCGAAATAGAATACGTTCAATATCCCCGCCGTCGCCGTGGAACGTCATGATCCCCCCTTCAACAGAATCTCGGGAACCAAGCGACCTGGAACTGGTCCAAAGAAGTAAAGGCGGTGACCGGCGCGCCTTCGGGGACCTGGTCGGCCGCCACCAGGACCAGGTCATGGGCGTCTGTTTCAGGATGCTTCGACAGCGGCAGGCCGCCGAGGACGCGGCCCAGGAAGTGTTTTTGAGGGCATTCAAGGCCATCGGCAAGTTCGACGGACGATCGGCCTTTTCCACCTGGCTGTATCGCATCGCCGTCAACTTCTGCCTGACCCAGCGCGGCAAACGGGCCCGGACCGGGATCGAGACCAGCCTGGACGAGATGACGCCGCACCAGCAGCACGAGGTCGTCAGCCAGGCCGGCCAGTCCAATACCCGGCCCGACGTCGCCCTGGACCAAAAGACCCGGGCCCGCTGCGTCCAGGGCCACGTCGGCCGCCTGCCCCGGGAGTTTCAGGCGGCCCTGATCCTGGTCCACTACCAGGGCCTGGCCTACCAGGAGGCCTCACAGGTCCTGGGCCTGCCGGCCGGGACGGTCAAGTCCCGGGTCCACCGGGCCCTGGGCCGGCTCAAGGAGGATTTCGGCCGCTGTTGCCGGGAGGGCATATGAGCGAGAGGGCCTGCCCGCATATTGAATCGGCCTACGACTGGCTGGCCGGCCGGCTGACCGGGGCGGACAAGTCCGCCTTCGAGGAGCACCTGGCCGGATGTGATGCCTGTCGGGCCGAGGTGGCCGGGCTCGAGGAGACCCTGGGACACCTGGCCGCCTGGACCCAGCCGAGCCTCTCGCCGGCCTTCAGAAACGAGGTCCTGGCCCGGCTCGAGGTCCCCAGGCCCGGGCTGGCCGCCCGATTCGGCGGCTGGTTCCGGTTTCGTCCCCTGCCCCTGGTGGCCGGGGCCCTGGTGGCCGCCGGGCTGGTGGTGGCCGTGATCGGGTTTTTTCCTCAGATAATGTCCGAGCTGGCCCCTCGCCGCGAGCGCCTGATGGTCCGGACGGACCGGGCCGCCCGGGCGCCCCGGCCGGCGATCACGGGTCAGCCCAAACGGGCCAAACCTGAAGACATCGTCCGGCCCCGGCCCCAACCGGCGGTAAAGGTCGCCCCGCCGTCTCCGCCGCCCCCCCCGCCCCCGGCCCCCAGGGCCAGGCCGGCCCCCTCGAGGGCCCCGGCCGGAACAGCGGCCAAAAGGGTCGCCCCGCCGGCCAGGGCCCGGTTGAAGATGGCCGCCCGGCCGCGGTCGGTCGCCCCCGCGCCCGGGGCCGAGGGTCGATCCCGGTCCGGTGTCCGGACCGCTCCCCCCGCGCCCCGCGCCCCTGACCGGGGCCGGGTCCAGCAGTATTCGGTCCAGCCCAGGAAAGGTCTATTTTACCGGCAGCCACGGAAGGCAGTTCCCAGCCGGGGGGGCCTGGGTCTGACCCGCTCGGCCCGGAGGCCCAGGCGGGCCGTCCGGCCCGCCCCGGCGGCCAAGACGACGACCCTGAAGTCCGTGGTCACCGCCCTGGAGAAGCGACAGCGGCTGCCCCAGAATCTGGCCATGGTCCTGTCCCTGGTCGAGCGGTACGGCGGCACGGTCCGGAAACCGTATCGGAAAACGGCCCGCGGCCTGATCCTCGAGGTGACCGTCCCCCCGGCCAATCGCCGGGTCTTTCTGACCCGTCTGCGCGGCCTGAAGGGGCAGGGCATCACCCGCCTGGGCACGGACCTGACGCCGATCCGGGTCCTGGTGTCCAAGTCCCCCCGGACCGGTCCGGCCACTAACAACCCCTGACCCGGCTCCGCCCTTTTATCCCTGAAAAAATAATCCGGGAACCCCTGGCTCGGCCCCCGGGTCTAAGGTACAAAACGCTCACCCGTGGGAGGATGACATGACCAGACGACGTTTTGTGTCATGGGCCCTGGTGCTGGCCGCCGGCGTCCTGGCCGGACTTTCGGCCTTGACCGGACCGTCCGGGGTCGAGGCCCGGACCGTCCGTCCGGCGCCGCTGCTGGCCGAGCCCTTTCTGCCGGTCGGCGTCGGCCCGGCGATCGAGGTGGGCCGGCTGACGGTTTACCCGATCCTGGCCCGGGGCAAGACCAGGCCCCTGGACATCTTGACCCTGGATCAGGCCATGAGCCGCGGCCAGTTGGTCATCACCGAGAACAAGCGGGCCCGGGTCAGGAGCCTGACCGCGGTCAACAAGTCCGACAAGCCGGTGTTCATCATGGCCGGCGAGATGATCGTCGGGGCCCGGCAGGACCGGATGGTGGGCCGGGACATCCTGATTCCGCCCCGAACCACGATCGACATCCCGGTGTACTGCGTCGAGAAACGGCGGTGGAGACACGTCAGCCGCAAGTTCTCGACCATGGTCCAGGCCGCCCCCCAGAAGGTGCGCAGCCTGGCCTACGCCCGGGCCTCCCAGGGACGGGTCTGGGAAAATGTGGACCAGGTCAACCGCCGGGTGGGCGCGGCCCCGCGGACGGCCGCCCTCAGGGCCGCCTTTCAGGACCCCAAGGTCAGGGCCAGGATCAAGCAGTACCAGGGCCACCTGAACCGGCTGCCCCGCAAATACCCGAACCAGGTCGGCGTGATCGTCGCCGTCAAGGGACGTTTCCTGGCGGCCGACATCTTCGGGAACCCGACTCTTTTCGGCCGGATGTGGCCCAAGCTGGTCAAATCCTACGCCCTGGACGCGGTGGGCGGCTCGGCCCAGGGCCCGGAACTGACCGATCCCCGGGCCGCGGCCGGCCTGCTGCACGGCCTGGACCGCTCCTGGTTCTCGATCGTCAAGGGTGTCGGCCTGGGCTGGAACCGGGAGGCCCGGAAGGGCAATCTGGGCGCCCAGGCCCTGTTCGCCCTGAAGACAGTGGTCCACCTGGCGGCCTTCCTTCGGGTCAAGGTCGTCCCGGTGAGCGGCTACCGGCCGGGCCGGATCGTGCCCCGGCATATCCTGAACCGCTATCAGCAGCGCCAGCGCTGATCAGTCTCCCCTTCCTCCTTTCCCCCTCGCCCCGGGTCGTCTCCCTCGGGAGGCGGCCCGGGGTCCCTCTAAGACCCCTCGGTTCGGGCCCGGCGCCACAGGACGAGCAGCATCACCAGGGCCAGTCCGGCCAGGGCCAGGGACCAGACCTGGGTCAGGCTGAGCGGCCCGAAAAGATCGGGCAGGAGGCGTGCGTCGCCCCTTAAGGGCGCGACCGCGAACCTCAGGCCGGCCCAGCCCAGGGCCCCGGCCCAAAAGACCTGGCCGTAAAAACCCCTCCGCCGGAGCAGCCACAAGGTGACCACGAACAGCAGCAGCAGTCCCAGGGCCAGATAGACCGGGGTGGGATGCAGGGGGACGGTCTTGACGTAATACATGGATGCGTCGGGCTGTAGATACCTCACCGCCTCGGTGGCCACGGCCCGGGCGTGGGCGGCCAGGCCGTCCAGGGCGGCCCGTACCTGGTCGGCGGCCGCCGGGCCCATGACCCACCCGCCCGGATGCACGGCCAGGCCCCAGTCCATGAGCCCGGGCCGCAGGGCCGGCCACCACAGGGCCCAGGTCTGGAAGAGATCGTGATACGTCCTGAAGACCAGGGACTGGTGGGGAAAGGACAGGGCCCACGGCACGTGGGACGGAGTGCCCCAGCCGCTCCCGGCCGCCAGGTTTCCCAGCCGCCCGAAGTAGGCCTCCAGGATGAGGGCCGGGGCGAACAGGTCGGCCGGTCGCCAGGCCGGCCGCCGGACGAAACAGAGGGCGGCGACCAGGAGACCGCCGGCCGCCGCACCCCAGGACGAGAGGCCGCCGTCCCACAACCTGAGCAGGGTCAGAGGGTGGGGCCGGTAATCGGTCCAGTGGAGCAGGACGTGGCCCAGGCGGGCGCCGATCAGGGCCCCCAGGGCGATCAGGACCGCCGCCCAGACCACCCGGCCCGCCGGCAGTCCATCCCGGCGGGCCAGAGTCCGCAGCAGGATCAGACCCAGGACGAAGCCGAGACCCAGGATGACCCCGTGGGTGCCCACCGGCACGGCGCCCAGGTGGAACAGGACCGGATGCATGAACGCAGTCTAGCACACATTATTTCTTGGCGTCGCCCCGGGCCGAATGTTAAGCTGATGGGCACTGGTTACGCTCGCCCCGGGGAGGAGGCACATGAACGGAATCAGAGGACTGCTGGCCGTGGGGTTGGTCCTGGTCGGGCCGATGCTGTGGCCCGGAGCGGCGGCCGAGACCCGCCCCCGAATGGTCGCGGCCCGGGTGGTCGCGGCCCGGATGGTCAACTCCTCGGTGGCCAATCCCGGGAAGGCCGAGGCCCGGGTCAGGCCGGCCTTTAGAGGCGGGTGTCCTCCGGGCTGGTCCCTGACCCGCTGGCTGGGCCGGCTGGTCTGTGTCCGCTGCGCCCCGGGGGAGCTCATCAGACGGCACCACGGCCGGATCGTCTGCCTCCGGTGCGGTTCCGGCTGGCGCTACAGTGCCTTTGGCCGTCGCTACCTCTGCGTCCGCTGCCCCCCGGGCTGGCGTTACACCCGCTATCGGGGCCGGTTCGTCTGCGTCCGGTGCGACCCCGGCTGGCGCTACGGCACCCATCTGCGGCACTACGTCTGCGTCCGGTGCGCCCCGGGATGGCGCTATGCCACTTACCACGGCCGGTTCGTCTGCGTCCGGTAGGTCGGGGCCCGATCAGGGCCCGCCGGCCGCCGGCCCGGCGCTCCGACCGGGGCGTCCATCCGGCCCCGGTCAGCCGGCCAAGACTTGATTCCGGGCCCGAAAAACTTGCCTTTCCCGCCGGCTGATGGTACAAAGCACGCTTGTAATTAATCCGAAAAAATGACCTGAAATCAATCGCCGCCGGCCCCGGGCCGGCGTCATCGAGGGCATCATGGAACCCAAGGAAATAAAGGTCGAGGACGTCTCTCCGGTCGTCAAGCGGGTGACCGTCACCTTGCCCCAATCAGGGGTGACCAAGGAACTGGACCGGGCCTACCGCCAACTGGCCCGATCGGCCAAGGTCAAGGGGTTTCGCCCCGGCAAGGCCCCCCGCTTCGTGCTCGAGCGGAAGTACGGTCCCGAGGTCAACGAGGAGGTGGCCTCCCGGCTGATCAACCAGGCCCTGCCCGAGATCATCAAGGACCGGGATTTTCTCGTGGTGGTTCCGCCCACCATCGAGGCCCATGATCTCCCGGCCCAAGAGGACTTCACCTTCACCGCCCGGATCGAGGTCAAGCCGGCCATCGACCTGACCGATTACTCGGGCCTGGACGTCGAGACGCCCGAGCCCCGGGTGACCGACGAGATGATCGACGAACAGCTTGACCGCCTCCGCGACGGTCAGGCCACCCTGGCGCCCGTCGAGGAAGACCGGCCCGTGGCCCAGGGCGACTGGGTCAGCGTCAGCTATCAGATCATGATCGACGGCCGGCCCCTGGAGGGAGGCCGGGTCGAGAACCACGACCTGGAGGTGGGCGCCGGCCGGTTCAACGAAACCGTCGAGGACAAGCTGCTCGGCGCCGCCCCGAACCAGGAACTCGAGATCGAGGTCGCCTTTCCCGAGGATCATCCCGAGCCCCGCCTGGCCGGCAAAACGGCCGTGTTCCAGATCACGGTCAACGACATTCGGCGCAAGGTCCTGCCCCCCCTGGACGACGACCTGGCCAAGTCCCTGCCCATCGAGGCCGACACCCTGGAGGCCCTCAAGGACCGGATCAGGGAAAACCTGAAGGAACGGGAACAGCAAAAGGCCGAGGACGAACTGCGTCGGGCCGTCCTGGACCGGCTCCACGAGCGGGTCCAGTTCGAACTGCCGCCGACGCTGGTCTCCCGGGAGGTGGACCAGATGGTCGCCGGCCTCAGGCGGCGCCTGGCCCAGGCCGGCGGCGATCCGTCCTCGCTGCAGCTCGACGAGGAAAAAATGCGCGAGGAAATGCGCCCGGTGGCCGAAAAGAATCTCAGGGATCGCTTCCTCCTGGCCCACGTCGCCGCCCAGCAGGACCTGACGGCGACCGCCCAGGACGAGACCGACGAACTGACCAAGCTGGCCGAGAGGTACGGCCAGTCCGTGGCCACCCTGCGCGATTTTTATACCAATAACCAGTTGTTGGACGATCTCCGCAACCGGATCGTCGAGCAAAAGACCTTGAAATTCCTTACTTCAGGTGCTAATATTTCAGAAGCCGGGGCAGGTAAGACCGAACCGGCCGCCGAGGCGGCCGCCGAGGACGAGGGGACGCCCCAAAAGGCGTGATTGTTTTCGACCGGCGGTCCCGGCCGCTTTCGCGGATGCGAAGGAACACGAAGCGTCATCGGTCCCGAACAGTCAGGCGGACGGACTCCGCCCGGCGAGCGAGGGTCGGCATAACAAAATCACACCACCAGGGGGACGCGGGCCTGACCTCGCCCCCTGCAACCATATAAGGCGGATTAATGAACCTGGTTCCCATCGTCATCGAGCAAACAGGGCGCGGCGAGCGGGCCTACGACATCTACTCCCGGCTCCTCAAGGACAGAATCGTTTTTCTGGGATCACCGGTCGAGGACCATGTCGCCTCGCTGATCATCGCCCAGATGCTCTTTCTGGAGTCCGAGGACCCGGACAAGGACATCTTCTTCTACATCAATTCCCCCGGGGGATCGGTCACCGCCGGTCTGGCCATCTACGACACCATGCAGTACATCAAGTGCCCGGTATCGACCCTGTGCCTGGGCCAGGCCATGTCCATGGGCGCCGACCTCCTGGCGGCCGGCACTCCGGGCAAGCGGTTCGCCTTGCCCCACTCCCGGATCCTGATCCACCAGCCCCTGGGAGGCTTCCAGGGACAGGCGACCGACATCGAGATCCACGCCCGGGAAATCCTGCGCATGCGTCACGAGCTGGACGAAATCCTGGCCAAGCACACCGGCCAGCCCCTGGAGAAGATCGCCGCCGACACCGAGCGGGACTTCTTCATGAACGGCGAGGAGGCCATGGAATACGGCATCGTGGACGAGGTCATCTATCGGAGGCAGACCGCCCCGAACGGGGACGGCAAGCCGCCGGCCGCCTCTGAGCAGAAACCCAAGGAGACTTCATCATGACCAAGAAGGGAAACGGCAAATCCTCGGACCTGGTCTGTTCCTTCTGCGGCAAGAGCCAGGATGAAGTCAAGAAGCTCATCGCCGGACCCTCGGTTTACATCTGCGACGAGTGCATCGAGCTGTGCAACGAGATCATCGCCGAGGAGTATGAAAAGGACGAGGCCGAGGCCCAGCTGTCGATCCCCAAGCCCATGGAAATAAAGTGCCAGCTGGACGATTACGTCATCGACCAGGAGGCGGCCAAGAAGACCCTGTCGGTGGCCGTCCACAACCACTACAAGCGAATCGAGACCAAGGTCGATCTCAACGGCGTCGAGATCCAGAAATCGAACATCCTGCTCATCGGGCCCACCGGCTGCGGCAAGACCCTTCTGGCCCAGACCCTGGCCCGGCTGCTGAACGTGCCCTTCACCATCGCCGACGCCACGACCCTGACCGAGGCCGGCTACGTGGGCGAGGACGTCGAGAACATCATCCTCAATCTCCTGCAGGCGGCCGACTACGACCTGGAGCGGGCCCAGCGGGGCATCGTCTATATCGACGAGATCGACAAGATCGCCCGCAAGAGCGACAACCCGTCCATCACCCGCGACGTCTCGGGCGAGGGCGTCCAGCAGGCCCTGCTCAAGATCATCGAGGGGACCATGGCCTCGGTCCCGCCCAAGGGCGGCCGCAAGCACCCCCAGCAGGAGTTCGTCAAGGTCGATACGGCCAACATCCTGTTCATCTGCGGGGGGGCCTTCGTCGGTCTGGACCGGATCATCAAGAGCCGGATCGGGATGAAGACCATGGGCTTCAAGGCGGCCGTGGTCAGTAACGACCAGATGAGCATCGGCGAGGTCCTGGCCCACACCCAGCCCGAGGACCTGATCAAGTTCGGGCTGATCCCCGAGTTCGTCGGCCGGCTGCCGGTGGTGGCCACCCTGGACGAGCTGTCCGAGGAGGCCCTGGTCCGCATCCTGACCGAGCCCAAGAACGCCCTGGTCAAGCAGTATCAGAAGCTGTTCGAGTTCGAGGACGTCGTCCTCCGGTTCACCGAAGGGGCGCTCAAGGCCGTGTCCCAGGAGGCCCTCAAGCGCAAGTCCGGGGCCCGGGGACTGCGGTCCATCCTGGAAAAGAGCATGCTAGATATCATGTACGAACTGCCCAGCCAGTCCAACATCCGCGAGTGCCTCGTCAGCGAGGAGGTCGTCCTCAACAACGAACGGCCCATCCTGCTCTATGAATCCAAGGCCGGCGCCGCCGAAGGCGCCTGAAACAGGACCGGTGACGACCGGTCGCCCCGGTCGGAGAGGTCCGACCGGGAAAAGGTGGAATCAACCGGCCGCCCGCCCGCCTCGACCGGGGGGATCGGGACCCCGGGCGCCGAAATCACGGCCGATGCCGACCGCCGGGGACGCGCCCGGAGGAGGCCGGTCACGACGTGAGGTATGTTGATGTTCAATCTTACCCGCCAGCGTCCGCCCGGACAGCCGGCCCGAACCATGCGCGTTCCGCTGTTGCCCCTGAGGGACGTGGTCGTGTTCCCCCACATGGTCGCGCCCTTGTTCGTGGGCCGGGACAAGTCCATCCGGGCCCTGGAATCGGCCATGGGCCTGGACAAGAACA
Source organism: uncultured Desulfarculales bacterium (assembly GCA_964569795.1). Taxonomy (GTDB): domain Bacteria; phylum Desulfobacterota; class Desulfarculia; order Desulfarculales; family JAHJDS01; genus JAHJDS01. The sequence continues at coordinate 39,635 of CAZMVB010000019.1, forward strand.
TCTTCCTGGCCGCCCAGAAGGACGCCAAGGTCGATAACCCCGGCCAAAAGGACATCTTCCGCCTGGGGACCGTGTCCACGGTCCTCCAACTGCTGCGCCTCCCCGACGGCACGGTCAAGACCCTGATCGAGGGCAAACGCCGCGGCCGCATCCTGAGCTATCTCCCCCACGGGGATCATTTCCTGGTCGAGATCGAGGTCATCGACGACCTCACCATCCGGGACTCCGAGGCCGAGGCCCTGATCCGGAGCGTGACCCAGGCCTTTGACCGCTACGCCAAGCTCAACAAGAAGGTCCCCGAGGAGATCACCGGCTCGGTCAACCAGATCGAGGACCCCTCCCGGCTGGCCGACACCATCATCGCCCACCTCAACCTCAAGATCGACGTCAAGCAGAACCTCCTGGAGATCATCGACAGCAACCGCCGGCTGGAGCGGCTGCTGGAGGTCCTGGGGGCCGAGATCGAGATCTCGCAGCTCGAGCAGCGCATCAAGAAACGCGTCAAGCAGCAGATGGAGAAGACGCAGAAGGAGTATTACCTCAACGAGCAGATGCGCGCCATCCAGCACGAGATGGGCGACAAGGATGACTTCAAGAACGAGATCAAGGAACTCGAGGAGCAACTGGCCAACAAGCGCATGCCCCGGGTGGCGGCCGACAAGTGCGCCCACGAGATCAAGAAGCTCAAGTTCATGTCGCCCATGAGCGCCGAGGCGACCGTGGTCCGCAACTACATCGACTGGCTGCTGAGCCTGCCCTGGTACGAGCGGACCCGGGACAAGCTCGATCTGGCCGAGGCCGAACGGATCCTCGAGGAGGACCACTACGGCCTGGAAAAGCCCAAGGAGCGCATCCTGGAGTACCTGGCCGTCCAGTCCCTGGTCCGCCGGATCAGGGGGCCCATCCTCTGCCTGGTGGGCCCGCCCGGGGTGGGCAAGACCTCGCTGGCCAAGTCAGTGGCCCGGGCCATGGGCCGCAAGTTCGTCCGCCTCTCCCTGGGCGGCGTCCGGGACGAGGCCGAGATCAGGGGCCACCGCCGGACCTATATCGGCGCCCTGCCGGGCAAGATCATCCAGAGCCTGCGCAAGGCCAAGAGCAACAACCCCGTCTTCTGCCTGGACGAGGTGGACAAGATGTCGGCCGATTTCCGGGGCGATCCCTCGGCGGCCCTGCTCGAGGTCCTCGATCCCGAGCAGAACTTCGCCTTCAACGATCACTACCTGGACATCGACTACGATCTGTCCGAGATCCTGTTCATCACCACGGCCAACACCCTGTACGCCATCCCGCCCCCGCTTCAGGACCGGATGGAGATCATCCGTCTCCCCGGGTACACCGAGTACGACAAGCTCAACATCGCCACCCAGTTCCTGACCAGGAAGCAGTGCCGGGCCAACGGCCTGGACCCGGGCCGGATCAACTTCACCGACAACGCCCTGAAAACCATCATCCGGTCCTACACCCGCGAGGCCGGGGTCAGAAACCTGGAGCGGGAAATCGCCTCGATCTGCCGGAAGGTGGCCCGGGAGGTGGTCAAGGAGGGCCGGCAGTATCGGCCGACCACCATCTCCAAGAACTCGATCGGCCGTTACCTGGGCGTGCCGCGCTTCAGGCGGGGACAGCTCGAGGAGGCCGACAGCATCGGCCTGACCAACGGCCTGGCCTGGACCGAGGTCGGCGGCGAGGTCCTGATGACCGAGGCGGTGATCATGCCCGGCCGGGGCCGGCTGACCATCACCGGCAAGCTGGGCGACGTGATGCAGGAGTCGGCCCAGGCGGCCCTGTCCTACGTCCGCTCCCGGGCCATGTCCCTGGGGCTGTCCCGGCACTTCTATCAGAAGATCGACACCCACATCCACGTCCCCGAGGGGGCCATCCCCAAGGACGGTCCCTCGGCCGGGATCACCATCGCCACGTCCATCGTCTCGGCCCTGCTCCAGCTGCCCGTTCGGCGGGATCTGGCCATGACCGGCGAGATCACCCTCCGGGGACGGGTCCTGCCCATCGGCGGCCTCAAGGAGAAGCTCCTGGCCGCCAACCGCCTGGGCATCAAGAAGGTCCTGATCCCCCTGGAAAACGAGAAGGACCTCAAGGAGATCCCGCCCAAGGTCCTCAAGGTCATGGAGATCATCCCCGTGGAGCACATGGACCAGGTCCTGCGGCAGGCGATCGCCATCGACGATCCGGAATCGATCTTCCATGACGAGAAGGACGACTTCCTGAGCCGGATCATGGCCGTCAAAAAGGTACGGCCGGCCCCCACGGGTCCGGAAGAGGTGACGGCCCACTGAGTCCGCCCTCAAACAATGGACCAATCGAATCGGGGGGGTCGGGTCAAACCGACCTCCCTTTTTTAATTTTCAAGACAATTGGCCTGGACCCAGCGACCGAGCCGCGCGGGATTTGTCGGAGTATCTTACTGGTGCGAAAGACTTGACACCCGGGTGGTGGTTGGATAGGTAGTCGGGAGCATAATCCGGGTTAGGGCGGGTAGCTCAGCTGGGAGAGCGTCGGCCTTACAAGCCGAAGGTCGCAGGTTCGATCCCTGTCCCGCCCACCAATTAATAAAAGGGTCTTGTGCGGTTCCTGTCGGCCTGTCGGACCTGACGACACGTCAAGCGCCTCCAAGTCCCCTCCCAAACAGACGCACAAGATCACAAGACAGGCCAGGGCCTGACCACCAACGGTCGAAACGCTATGCCTGGCGGGACCCCGGAACCCGAGAGGCTGGCCCGCACCTCCATGGGCCGTATCTCCTTATAAATTAGAGATGCTTGGATGTGCTCTCGGCCATTGACCCAGGACCGCCCCCGATGGTCAAAAAGCCAATTCAATGTCACGAGGTATTGACCGCCCGGGTGGGGGATGATTCAATAAAAGTACAATCATTACAAGGGGGGGGAGGACGATGCGTCGGCTGCTTGTCGTCGGGGTGGCCCTGGCCCTTGCGGTCTTGGCCGGGTGCTGGGAACTGGGAATCGAAACAGCCGAGAAACAACCAACCAGGAAGCGCAAACCGCTTGGTCCCCGCTACATCACACCGGCTCAGGCCAGGATATGTCAGAGGCTGGCCTTTCAAGATCGAATAAAACGTCACCGATTTTTCCTCAACGCCCTATTACGTGAAAAGGCAGTGGCCTTGAAGGGCGTAATGACAGATGCTACGTTAGGCGAGATTGATTTTGAGGAAATCATTCAGACTGAAAAATATGTTGAATGGTATCCACTACTTAAGACTAAATACAAGAACGTTTCTCACGAGAACAAGGCGCGACAAGACTACATTCGTCAGACAGACCATTATCGAGATTGGGCGAGGTGGCGAGCGCGAAAGTATGATTTGACGATTAGTGAAAGACTGCCAAAATTTTGTGGTCCCCATGTACGTTACGGGCATTTCGGCGCGTTGATAGGCCTTCCGCCGGTCAGAACCGCACCGGTTAGCCAGCCCGCGCCCAAGGCAAAACCCTCCAGTGGAACCATGACCCAGCCGGATGCCTCCCCACCTGCCGGTGACGACGCCGATTCGTTGGGCGGCGGTTAGTCCAATGGACGCACATCGTCGGGGGCCGCCTGGCGGCGGCCTTCAGCGGGCCGGCGGCCGGCCCTCGGCGTCCCAGCCCCGGACCTGGTAGTATTCTCCGAGCATGACCGCCATCTGCTCCGCGGTGATGATCTTGCCCGTCTCGGGCAGGGCCTCCTGGTACCAGCGCCGGGGGAGGTGGTCGTCCTCGGGCGTGAGCCCCTCGCGGAGGTTGAACCGGCGGGTGTCGTCCAGGACCGAGCGGGCGATGGCCCGCATGTCGTCCGGGCTCAGGTCCAGCCCGGTCAGCCCCTTGACGATCCGGCCCAGCTCCTCCCACTGGTACAGGTCGCGGTAAAACCGGCACATGATCAGGCAGTCGAAAAAGGTCAGCCGGTCCTCCCACTCGACAAAGGTGGCCGCCTTGCCCTCGATCTGCTCGGGATCGACCATGCCGGCCAGTTCCGGCTTGTAAAAGGTGGCCCGCAAATGGCAGGCCCCCCGGGGCGAGGTGCCGTAGGCCAGGCCCATGCCCTTGAGGACCCGGGGATCGTACCCGGCCGGCTCGAGGCCCTTGACGTGAATGGCCTGATCCTCCAGGCCCAGGGTCTTGGCGGCGCTCTTGATCCCCTCGCCCAGGGTCGCCCCCAGCCCCCGGCCATGGCCGATGTCCTCGAGGAGCGCGGCGATCCGGTCCACCTGGCCGTAGTCCAGGTCATAATCCAGCTTGCCCTGGCGCACGGCCTCGATGGCCAGGCCGACCAGGTTGCCGCCGGTGATGGTGTCGAATCCCAGCCGGTCGCAGATGTCGTTGAGATAGGCGATCTCCTCGATGGAGTCCACCTCGCACAGGCCGCCAAAGGCGTAGATGGTCTCGTACTCGGGGCCCTCGATGACCAGCCCCTGGTGCCGGCCGCCCTTGACCCGGGACATCCGGCCGCAGGCGATGAAGCACTTCAGGCAGGCGTGGGGCGTGACCTCGCAGCGCTGGTGCAGGGCGTCGGCGTTGATGTTCTCCTGGTGCTTGACCGTGCCCTCGTGCCAGTAGCGGCTGGGGAAGGAGCCGACGTGGCTCATGACATCGACCATCATCGGCGTGCCCTTGGATTTGTAGGCCGCAACCCCGGCGTCGGACTTGGACCGGGCGGCCATCTCCCGGACGAACTCCCGGACCAGTTCCGGATCGGCCGCCTCCCGGGACCGGTCGCCCCAGAAGGCGACGGCCTTGATCTTCTTGGCCCCCATGACCGCGCCCCCGCCGGTCCGGCCGGCGCTGCGCCAGTAATCGTTTTCGATCACGGCGAACCGGACCAGGTTCTCCCCGGCCGGGCCGATGACCAGGGCCGCGGTCCGCTTGGCCTGGGGCCGGTTCTCCTTGAGCCAGGCCTTGACCGCGTCCTCGGTCTGAAAGGTGTCCCGGCCCCACAGGTCGCCGGCCGGATGGAACTCCGCGCCCTCGGGGGTGATCTCGATCCAGACCGGCTCGTCCGCCGCACCAAAGATCACCACCGCGTCGAACCCGGTGGCGGCCATGGGCTCGGCCGCGGTGCCGCCCGAGTAGGACTCCGAGTAGAGCCCGGTCTGGGGCGACTTGGTGAACACCCCGTGGCGGCACCCGCCCCAGACCGACGTGCCGGTCACCGGGCCGGTGGCCAAGATGAGCCGGTTGTCCGGGCTCAGGGGGTCCACCCCGGGCGGGTTGAGTTCCAGGAGCAGACGGGTGGCCAGGCCCTTGCCCCCCAGGCATTGCCGCAGCACCTCGTCGGCGATGGGCTCGACGGCAAAGGTCCGCTCCGAGACGTTCACGGTCAGAAGTCGGTTGAAAAAGCCGCGCATGGGCTGAAGCTCCTCTGTGGTTTGGTGATCGGATCGGGCCGCCCCGCAGGCCGTCCCCTTGCGGCTACCCGGGGATTGCCCGCAACCAGTCGATCACCTGGCGATTGAACTCGGCGGCGGCCTCGATGAAAAAGCAGTGACGCAGGCCGGGGAACAGGCGCAGCTCGGCCGCGGGGAGAAGCTCCTTCAGGATGAGCGAATTCTGGTGGGGGACCAGGGGGTCGTCGTCGCCGGACAGGATCAGGGTCGGGCCGGAGATCGAGCCGACCCGATCAAGGGTGTCATGCTTGTTGATGGCCGCGAGCTGCCTCAAAAAGGCCGCCGCCGGCTGATAGTGGAGCAGCGAGAGGCGGATGAACTCCTCGATGAACTCGGGCCGCTGGGCGATGAAGGCGTCCGAGAAATAGATGTCCATGTCCTTGCGCAGGATCTGCTCCGGGGTGAGTCCCTCGACGTAGATGAACTTCTGGAGGCGCTCCGGGTCCATGAGCACCGCCCGGCTCCCGCCCGCGCCGGTGCAGCCCAGGACCAGGCCGCGGATTTTCCCGGGATAATTGATGGCCAGTTCCTGGGCGATGTAGCCGCCCATGGACACCCCCAGGACGTGGGCCCGCTCGATCCCCAGGGCGTCCATCAGGCCGGCGGTGTCGTCGGCGAACATCCGGATCGAGTAATCCAGGGCCGGCTTGTCCGAGCGCCCGGCGCCCCGGTTGTCAAAGGCGATGACCTGAAATTGACGGGAGAGCGTGGGGATCTGTTGATACCACCACTCGGCGTTGCGCCGCAGTCCCATGATCAGGACCAGGGGGTCACCGGACCCGTGGGTCTCGTAATACAGATTTATGTCGCCCACGCGCAGGATCGGCACAGAAGCTCCTTGGCGGCCGGCCGCAATCGAGTCAGAGCACCTCCCTATATATACGTTCGGCGTCCCGGGCGGTCAAGGCGCGGGGGTTGTTGGCCAGGAGGCGCGTGACCTTCATCACCCCGGCGGCCAGATCGGGCAGGTGCTCCTCCTTGACCCCGAACCGGCTCAGGCGGCGGGGCACGTCCAGGTCGTCGGCCAGGTCCATGACCGCCGTGACCGCCCGCTCGGCCGCCTCGCGGTCGGACAGGTGGCCAATGACCTCGCCCATGAGGGCCGCGATCTCGGCGAATTTTGTCACGTTGCCCACCAGGTTGAAGCGCATCACCGGGGCCAGCATCAGGGTGTTGGCCACGCCGTGGGGGATGTGGAACTCGGCGCCGATGGGATAGGCAAAGGCGTGCACGGCCGTCACCCCGGCGTTGGCAAAGGCGATCCCGGCCAAGAGGCTGCCCTCGAGCATGGCCGACCGGGCGGCCAGGTTGCCCCCCTGGGCCACGGCGGTCCGGAGGTGCTCGCCGATCAGCTCGATGGCCCGGGCGGCGAACATGTCGGTCAGTCCGGTGGCGTTGACCGAGGTGTAGGCCTCGACGGCGTGGATCAGGGCGTCCATGCCCGTGGCCGCGGTCACGGCCGGGGGCAGGCCCAGGGTCAGCTCCGGGTCCAGGACGGCCGTCCGGGGAAAGAGATGGCCGCTGACCACGCCCTTTTTCAGTTTTTCGCCCTCGTCGGAGAGGATGACGATGGGCGTCACCTCGCTGCCCGTGCCGGCCGTGGTCGGGATCATCAGGCCGGGGACCCCGGGCCCGGGCACCAGGTCCACCCCGAAGTAATCGGCGATGGCCCCCGGATTGCCCAGCATCATGGCCGTGCTCTTGGCCACGTCCAGGGGGCTGCCGCCGCCCAGGCCGATGACGCCATCCGGCTTAAGTTCACCGGCCGCGGCCAGGCAGGCGTCGATGGTCTGGTAGCGGGGGTCCGGCGCGACGTCGCTGAACACGCCGGACTCGACGCCCGCGGCCTGGAGCGAGGCCTCGACCGGGGCCAGAAGTCCGGCGTCGATGATCCCGGGGTCGGTGACGATCAGGACCCGGGTGGCCCCCAGGGCCTTTATTTCGGCGCCGACGTTGTTGACCGCCCCGGGGCCCATGACGACCCGGGGCGTGGTTCGAAACAGAGTGGTCATTGTCCTCGCCTCTTTGGAGTTAAAGGGCCGTCCTCAGCGGCCGACGATGGTCCGCAGCCTGGCGTCCGCCATGATCTCATCGGTGGTCCCCTCGAAGAAGATCTCGCCCCGCTCGACGATGTAGGCCCGGTCCACGATCTGGGCGGCGGTGGCCAGGTTGGACTCGGCCAGGATGATGGAGATGCCCATGTCCCGGATGCGGTGCAGGGCCTCGGTGAAGTGCCTGACCACCAGCGGGGCCAGGCCCTCGAGGGATTCATCCAGCAGCAGGAGCTTGGGATTCAGGGCCAGGGCCCGGCTGATGGAGACCATCTTCTTTTCCCCGCCCGACAAGGTGCCGCCTTGCCGGTGCCACAACTCGCGGAGCTTGGGGAAGATGTCGAAGCTCATCTCCGGGGTGAAGTCCAGACTGTCCCGCCGCCTCTCGATGATCCACCGGCCCAGGGTCACGTTCTCCTCGACGCTCAGGCCGGGGAAGACCCGGGCGTCCTCGGGGGCGTAGGCCAGCCCCCTGAGCACCCGCTTGCGGGTGCTCAGGCCGTTGACCCTTTCCCCCAGAAAGACCAGGCCGCCCTGCTGGGGCCGGTACAGGCCGAGGATGCTCTTGAGGATCGAGCTGCGGCCCGCCCCGTTGCGCCCCAGCAGTCCGACGATCTCCCCTTGGCCCACCCCCAGGGAGACCGAGCGCAGGATGTGGGTCTTGCCCACGAAGAATTCGACGTCGGTCAGTTCCAGCAGCATGTCAGTTGGTCACTCCGAACAGGGTTTCCTGGACCGCCTTGTCGGCCATCACCTCCTGGGGCGTCCCGTTGGCCAGGATGTCCCCGTCGGCCAGGACCATCACCCGCTGGGCGTAATCGGCCACGATGTCCATGTCGTGCTCGATGATCATCGTCGCCGTGCCCCGCTGGCCGATGGCCGAGATGATGGTGTTCATGACCTTGAACTTGTCGGCCGTGGCCACGCCGCTGGTCGGTTCGTCCAGGAGCAGGAAGGTGCCCTTGAGGGCGAAGGCCATGGCCGTGTCCAGGATCTTCTTGTCGCCCTCACTGAGTTCCGAGGCCGGCTCGTGGGCCAGGGCGGTCAGCTGGAACAGCTCGAGGATGTCCATGGCCTCGGCGGTGGCCTGGTGAAAGGCCCCGGCCGGCTTGAACAGCCGGAAGAGCTGGTTGCGGTCCGAGAAGACGCAGTTGCGGACGTTGTCCAGGACGCTCAGCTCCTCGAAGAGCTGGGTGATCTGAAAATTGCGGGCGATACCCATCTTGATCCGGCGATAGGGGGCGGCGTGGGTGATGTCCCGGCCGTCGAGTTTGACCCGGCCCGAGTCGGGGAAGAGGTGGCCGCTGATCAGGTTGACCAGGGTGGTCTTGCCCGCGCCGTTGGGGCCCAGCAGGGCCACGACCTCGTTCTCGGCGATGGTGAAGCTGGCCCCGTTGATGACCAGGGAGCGGCCGAAGGACTTTTTCAGATTGACGACTTCCAGCACGGCCTCCTCCTAGCTCCCGGCCGCGGCCGGCGGCGCGGCGGCCGTTTTCCGCCGGATCAGGCCCACCAGGTCGGCCACGCCCCCGGTGATCCCCCGCGGCAGGAACAGGACCAGCACGATCAGGACGGCCCCCAGATAGAGCATCCAGTACTCGGTCCCGGCCGAGGTGTACAGGAGCAGGTAGTTGAACAGGACCGCCCCGACGATCGGGCCCTCGAAGATGGTGAACCCGCCCAGCAGGACCATATAGACCGCCTCGCCCGAGAAGACCCAGTAGGACAGCTCGGGGGTGATGTGGCCCGTGGCGAACGACGACAGGCCGCCGGCCAGGCCGCAGAAGGTCCCGGAGATGACAAAGGCGTACCACCGAAAGAGCTTGACCCGGATGCCGATCATCTCCGCCCGCAGCTCGTTGTCCCGGGTGGCCTGGAGGGCCTTGCCAAAGGGCGAGTTGACGATGGCCAGCATCACCAGGGTGGCGGCGCTGAAGATGCCCAGGACGATGTAGTAATAGATCCCGGCCAGGAAGTCTGGTCGGACCAGGCCCAGGTCCTGGCCGAAGATGGTCGGCACCAGGACCCGGATGCCGTCCGAGCCGCCGGTGTAGTTGTAGGCCTTCTCCAGAACGGCGTAGAGCAGCATGGACAGGGCCAGGGTCAGGATCGAGAAGAAGATCCGGGTGTGCCTCACGCAGATGTAGCCGAACAGGGCCGAGATCAGGAAGGACACGCCCAGGGCGGTGACCATGGCCAGTTCCAGGCTGACCGCGGCGTCGGGGAAGAACCAGCGCTGCAGCAGGCCCACGCCGTAGGCCCCGGCGGCGAAATAGGCCCCGTGACCGAAGGACAGCACCCCGGTGTAGCGGAGCAGGAGGTTCAGCCCCAGGGCCATGATGGCCATGATCAGCCCGGCCTCGACCTGCATCAGGTGGTACTCGGCCAGGCGCCGGCCGGCGAACAGGGACAGCACCTGGGGCAAAAAGAGGAGCGCCAGGAAGACCCCCAGGTAGGCGATGGGGCGGGGCTTGGCCAGTTTCGTCAACATGATCCCACCCCTACTTCTGGCCGAACAGGCCCTGGGGCCTGACGATCAGGATGATGACGGCGATCAGGAACAGGAGGGGCATTTCCAGTTCGGCGTAAAAGGCCACGGTAAACGACCGGGTCAGGCCGACGATCAAGGATCCGACCAGCACCCCCGGCAGGCTGCCCATGCCGCCGATGACCACGACGATGAAGGCCATGATCAGGACGTCCATGCCCATGCCCAGGGTGGCGGCCGTGGTCGGCACGAACAGCGCCCCGGCCAGGCCGGCCAGGGCGGCCCCGATGACAAAGGCGACCACGGTCAGGGAGCGCATGGGGATGCCCATGGCCTGGGCCATTTCCCGGTCCATCTCGATGGCCCGGAGCATGATCCCGAGGCGGGTCTTGACCATCAGCCACCAGAGGAAAAGCCCGGCGGCCACGGCCACGGCCATGACGAACAGGTAATAGACCGAATAGGTCGCCCCGAAGAGGCTGATCTGGCCCATGGCCTTGAAGGGGGCCGAGGCGTACATGGACTGACCGCCGAAGACCAGCTTGATCAGGTCCTCGATCAGCATCAGGGCCCCGAAGGTGATGATGAGCTGGTATTCCAGGGGGCGGCGGTACATCCACCGGATCAGCCCGGTCTCCAGGAGCAGGCCCGCCCCGCCGGCGACGACCACCGCCGCGCCGGCCGCGGCCAGCAGCGTCCAGACCAGGCCCGCGTGCCCCATCATCCCGATGATGTAGGCGGCCATGAAGCCGCCGATGGCGTACAGGGACCCGTGGGCCAGGTTGAGGATGCCCATCACCCCCAGGATGATGCTCAGACCCAGCGAGGTCAAAAACAGGAAGGAGGCGAAATAGAGGCCGTTCAGGATGTAGATGACCCACATGGGTTGTTGTCTCCTGGGGCTTTCGGCCGGACGCCGGGGTCACCCGGCACAAATACCCCGGCCCTCGACCCCCGAAGGGGTGTCCGCCGGGGACCGGGCCCCGGCGGACAGGGGGGTGAGGAGATCAGACCTTCCAGCCCTTGATCCAGTCCTCGGTGGAGATGCCGGCCGGGGCGTTGACCTCCTGGGCCGAGAAGATCTCCATCCGGGCGGGATCGAGGATGGGGAAGGGGTAACCGCTGACCTTCTTGCTGATGCCCACCAGGCAGGCCTCGCGGGCGTTGTGGTCCCGATCCATGAACAGATAGCCCGAGGGGGTCTCGATGCCCAGGCCGCTCATGGTCTTGGCCACCTCGGCCTGGGTCGGCCAGCCGCCCACCAGGGAGGCCGCCTTTTCCACGGCCGCCTTGTACATGGCGATGGCCTGGAAGGCGTGGTAGCTGGGGTAGGTCGGGTATTTCTTGTAGCGCTTGTGGTACTCGGCCACGAACCACTTGTTCAGCGGCCACTTGTCAGGGTGGGGATAGAGGAAGTAGTGGGTCCCGGCGCAGCAGATGAACTGGCCCTCGGGGAAGCCGGGGCCGATCTCCTGGGGATAGGGCTCGCCCCGGCTCATGGCCAGCTTGGATTTCTTGAAGAAGCCGGCGCCCATGGCCTGCTTGATGAAGGTCACCGCGTCGCCGCCCCACAGCGAGCTGTGGACGATCTCGGCCCCCGAGCCCATCAGGGCGCTGACGTGGGCCGTGAAGTCGGTGGTGAAGATCTTGGGCCATAGGACCTTGACCACCCTGGTCCGGGGCATCAGCTTCTTCATGGCCAGCTCGAAGATCTTCCACGAGTCGCGGCCCCAGGCGTAGTCCTGGTTGATCCCGGCGATCTTCTTGACGTTGGGCATGTACTTCTTGATGGCCAGGGCCAGGGAGATGTTGTCGATGCCCAGGTGGGCCGCGGTCCGGAAGCCCAGCTTGTACTTGGGATACTTGTAGGGGGAGCGCCGCTTTTCCATCAGGACGTGGGTCCCGCAGTCATAGGCCACCATCAGGCCGCGCAGTTCGTCGGACAGGGGCAGGACGGCCTTGCAGTCGCCGGACGAGATGTAGCCCAGGATGACGTCAACCTTGTCCTCCATGATCAGCTTCCGGGCCAGCTCGACCTGCTTCTTGGCCCCGCCGGCCTCGTCCAGGGACCGCAGGGCGATCTTCCGGCCCAGGATGCCGCCCTGCTTGTTATAGACGTCGGCCATCATTTTGTAGGCGTTGTCTCCCGGGATGCCGAAGGGTCCGGCCGCCGGCCCGGTCAGGAAGCTGATGGCCGCCATCTTGATCGGGGTCTTGGGGATGGACCTCTTCTTGGCCAGGGCCGGAGCGGCCGGCACCAGGGCGGACAAGGCGCCGGCCCCCAGCCCCGCCGCGCCGGCCGTCTTCAAGAACTCCCGGCGATTGGTTTCGGTTTTCTTTGCCATGGTTCCCTCCTCAATCCTTGGTGGTGAGATATAACCGGCCTGTCGCCCGTGCCCCGCCCCCGGGACCCCGTTTGGGTCGCCGCGGCCTTCCCGCCCTGATCCGGGCGGCCGTCCCGGGGCTTGCGTCCGCTGATGGTGGAGTGTCTGGTTGGGCCCGACCCCTGTCCCCTGAGATCCGGCCTAATTGAATATAAAAGAGCAATTCCTGTGCCAGGGCTCGGAAATAGGGGTCGCCCAAGGTATTGGAATTTATGGACAAAAAAACGGGCAGGTCTGATGGGCCGCCGGTCTGTATTGTAATTTTGCAAGAACGACTGGTTCTTTTCTTATAACCTATTGATATTCAAATGAAAGACATTCATTGCAATATGGCGACAGGTATGCAATACTGCAATGGTCGGCTGGCCCCGACCCTCACCGGAGAAGGACCATGACCCCGAACACCTGGCCCCTCATCCCCGACGAACTGCGGACCGTGTTCGACGCCTCCCACAACGGCATCGTCATGATCGACGGCGACGGCCGGATCCTGGTCTATAACCAGGCCGCCACCCGCCTCCTGCAGAACGGCGGTCCCCCGCCCCTGGGCCGCACCTTTGCCGAGGTCCACCCCGAGACCTGGCCGGACATGAGACGGATCCTGGAGACCGGCCGGCCCCAGATCGGCAAGCAGATCCGACTCAACCGGGCGACGATCATCGCCAACCGCAACCCGATCCAGACCGACGGCCGGGTGGCCGGGGTGATCAGCATCTTCCAGGACATCAGCGAGTACGAGGCCATCATCTCCGAGCTGCAGGGCTACCGCCGGCTGCACCGCCAGTTCGAGGCCATCTTCGAGTCCTCGGCCGACGGGCTGTACGTCACCAACGGCCAGGCCAACACCGTCCGGGTCAACAGCGCCTACGAGCGGATCACCGGCCTGTCCCGGGACGAGCTGGTCGGCCGGAACATGGCCGACCTGGTCCGGGCCGGGGTGTTCGACGTCTCGGTCACCCTCGAGGTCCTGCGCCAGGGCGGCCCGGTGACGATCATGCAGAAGGTCAAGAGCGGCAAGCAGGTCATGGTCACCGGCACCCCCATTTACGACGAGTCCGGCGAGGTGGTCCTGGTGGTGACCAGCGTCCGGGACATCACCGAGCTCAACGAGCTCAAGGCCCGCCTGGAGGAGGCCCGGCGGCTGAGTTCCCGCTACTACCAGGCCTTGCTGGAGCAGGACAGCCTGGAGCACGTCTTCAACCGGATGGTGGTCAAGAGCACGGCCATGCAGCGGGTGGTCCAGCGGGCGGTCAAGGCCGCCGGGGCCGAGACCTCGATCCTGATCTACGGCGAGTCCGGGGTGGGCAAGAGCATGCTCGCCCGCATCATCCACCAGGTCAGCTCCCGCAAAAGCGGCCCCTTTGTCAAGATCAGTTGCGGGGCCATCCCCGAACCCCTGCTCGAGAGCGAACTGCTGGGCTACAACAAGGGGGCCTTCACCGGCGCCGCCCCGGGGGGCAAGGCCGGTCTGATCGAGACGGCCCACACCGGGACAGTGTTCCTGGACGAGGTGGCCGAACTGACCCCGGCCATGCAGGTTAAGCTGCTCCAGGTCATCGAGGACAAGACCTACACCCGGGTCGGGGCCACCCGGCCGACCTCGGTGGACGTCCGGATCATCGCCGCCACCAACCGGGACCTCAAGGAACTGATGGGCCGGGGGGCCTTCCGCCAGGACCTGTATTACCGGCTGGGCGTGGTCCCCATGGCCATCCCGCCCCTCAGGGAGCGCCGGGAGGACATCCCGGCCCTGATCCTGAGCGTCCTGGACAAGCACCGGCGGGCCACCGGCCAGGTCAAGCGCCTCGAGCCCGAGGTCGTGGACCGGCTGATGGGCTACGATTATCCGGGCAACGTCCGGGAGCTGATCAACATCGTCGAGGTGATGGCCATCATGAGCGAGGGGCCGTCCATCGGCCTGGCCGACGCCCCGGGCGAGATCCGGCAGTCCCTGTCCGGGGCCGGGGACCAGGTCCCGGCCGGCCTGACCCTCAAGGCGGCGGTCCAGGCCTTCGAGGTCCGTCTGGTCAGGCAGGCCCTGACCCGCCACGGCACGGTCCAGCGGGCCGCCGAGGCCCTGGGGGTCCACCCGACCACCCTCTGGCGCAAGCTGGCGAGGCGCTGACCGCGGCCGCCCGGGGCTCGCCCCGGGCTCTCGAAGACCCGGCCGTCAGCGGGTCAGTCGGCCACCCCGGCCAGCTTCTTGGCCATCTTCTTTTTCATGTCCAGCTTGCCCAGCCGGCCGTACATCACCTTCT
>CAZMVB010000019.1:54313-77869 GCA_964569795.1 uncultured Desulfarculales bacterium
TTGGCCATCTTCTTTTTCATGTCCAGCTTGCCCAGCCGGCCGTACATCACCTTCTGGGTCTGGGGCGAGCCGGCCCCGTGCATGGACTCGACCAGGGCCGTGCCGCCGGTCATGTTCTCGATCAGCCGCAGGATCCGGATCCGGTTCTCGGTGGACACCCCCTCCACGCCGGCCATGTACTTCTCGACGTACTTGCCGATCTCGGCGCTCCTGAGGTCGCCCTCGAAGGGCATCGTCGCCAGGATGCCGCCGCAGACGTCGTGGGCCAGCCGGGCGATCTCGTAGATGTGGCGGGTGACGTTCTGCTTGGTGCAGTTGGCCAGCAGGGGATCGGGGTAGAAGGCCCCGCTGGGCGTGGCAAAGCCCATGGCCGAGCAGGACACCGAGCCGGCGTAGACCGTTTCGGTCAGGTGCATCATCTCGGCCAGCTTGTCCTTGATGTGGGAGGCCTTGGCCGTGCCCTGCATGTCGCAGGCCACGGCGCAGGCCCCGACGATGACGTCACTGACCCCGCCCTTGCAGCCGCCGTAGTTCTGCCGGTGCAGGGTGGCGAACCGCTCGACCAGCGAACCGCTGAACTCGGTCTCGCCGCACATGAACACCCGATCCATGGGCACGAACACGTCCTCGAACACGAGCAGGGTCTCGCCGCCCACCAGGCCGTAGTCCGGCTTGCCCACGTCGATCCGGCCCTGGAACTTGCGGTCGTCGTTGGTCTGGCGGCCGAAGATCTGGATGACCCCCGGCGAGTTCAGGGGCACGGCGCAGACCAGGGCGTAGTCGGCGTCCTCGGGCCGCATGAACTGGGTGGGCATGACCAGGACCTCGTGGCTGTTGGCCGCCCCGGTCTGATGGGCCTTGGCCCCCCGGATGACGATCCCGTCGCTTTGACGTTCGACCACGCGGGTGAACAGGTCCGGGTCGGCCTGCTGGTGCGGGGCCCGGGACCGGTCGCCCTTGACGTCGGTCATCCCGCCGACGATCATCTTGTTGGTCTGCTGGACGTATTTCAGGTATTCCAGGAACCGCTGGTGATAGTCGGTCCCCATCTTCTGGTCGATGTCATAGGTGGTCATGTAGGTCGCGTTCAGGGCGTCCCAGCCCACGCAGCGCTGAAAGCAGGAGCCCGTCTCGTGGGCGATGGCCCGGAGCAGCTGGACTTTCTTGATCAGGTCCTCGACCGACTGGTGGATGTGGGTGAACCGGGAGATCTTCTGCCCGGTCAGGTGGCTTACGGCCGTGGCCAGGTCCTCGTACTCGGGCATGAGGGCCATCTCATAGGTCTTGGCCGCGGCGTTGATGTGGGGGATGAAGGCCGGATGTTCGGTCACGTCCTCGACCCGCTGGCCGTCGTAATAGACCACGTGGCCCTGCTTTTGGAGGCTCTGGATGTAGTCTTGTTTGGTTTGGATGTCCATCACGTCTTTCCCCTGTCAATGAGGAGGCCGACCACCTCGGAGGGTGGAGTTCGTTCTTCTTTCAAGCATATCAGCGGCCGGTCCGATGATAACTCCCCGGTGGGACAGGCCCGCTGGCAGCCGCAGATCAGCAGGACCGCCCGGTGCCCGGGGTCGTCCAGGCCGACCCACTGGATCGAGTCCCCGGCGGCCGCCGCTATTTTCCCGAAATATTCCGCCCGGTCATAGGCCGGGTCGCATCCGCCGCAGAATTTGAGGGCGACCTTCAAACCTCAGCGCCGGGGCGCGTCGCCCGGCGGCACCTGGTCCCGGAGGGCCTTCTTGAGGACCTTGCCGCCCGGGTTGCGGGGCAGTTCGGTCACGAAGCTGACCGAGGCCGGGACCTTGTAGTCGGCGATCAGGCCCCGGCAGTGGGCGATGACCTCGTCCTCGCCGGCCGTTTTGCCCGGGGCCAGGACCACGAAGGCGTGGACCGATTCGCCGAAGATGCTGTGGGCCCGGGGGACCACCGCCGCCTCGAGGACCGCCGGGTGGGCCACCAGGGCGCTCTCGACCTCGATGGAATAGATGTTCTCGCCGCCCCGGACGATCATGTCCTTCTTGCGGTCGGCGATATAGACGAAACCCTCGGGGTCGATCCGGGCCACGTCGCCGGTGGACAGCCACCCGTCCCGGATGTTCTGGGCCGTGGCCTCGGGCTTGTTCCAGTAGCTGGCGACCACGTTGGGCCCCTTGATCAGCAGCTCGCCGGGCGTGTCCGGCGGCAGGTCCCGGCCGGCGTCGTCCACCACCCGCAGGCCGACGCCGCTGACCGGCAGGCCGACGCTGCCGGCCTTGCGGACCGCGTCGCAGGCCGGCAGGACCGTGGTCAGGGAGCTGGTCTCGGTCAGGCCGTAGGCGTTGTACAGGTCCACGCCCAGCCGCCGCTGCAGGGCGACGATGGTCTCCGAGTCCATGGGCGCCCCGCCGTAGGCGCACAGCCGGAGAGACGACAGGTCGGTCCCCTCCAGGGCCTCGTTGACCAGCATCAGGACGTACATGGTCGGCACGTTGAACATGATTGACACCCGGTGCTGGGCCACCAGCCGGATCATCTCGGCGGTGTTGTAGGCCCGCATGATGGCGCAGGTCCCGCCCACGTAGAACATGGCCAACAGCTGGGAGTTGAGCCCGGTGACGTGGAACAGGGGCACCACGATCAGGGTGGTGTCGCTCTCCTTGTAGTTGAGGTGGGCCCCGCAGTTGCGGGCGTTGTAGAAGAAATTGCCGTGGCTCATGACCGCGCCCTTGGGCAGGCCGGTGGTGCCCGAGGTGTACATCACGCAGGCCGGCGAATCCAGCTCCAGGTCGGGTTTTCCGCTCGGTTCGGGCCCCGGACTAATTAAATCGGAAAAATCTTCAGCGCCCGGCTTGGGCTCCTCACCGGCGTAGATCAGGCGCGGCTGGCGGTCCAGGCTGTCCTTGAAGGCCAGCCAGGTCTCCCAGAACTGGTAGCCCAGCAGGAGCGTCTCGGCCCCCGAGTCGTTGACGATGTAGGTGAATTCCTTGGGGGCCAGGCGGTTGTTCAGGGGGACGACCACGGCCCCCAGGTAGAGGGCGGCGAAGTAGCTCAGGCAGAACTCGACGCAGTTGGGGAAGAGCAGGGCCACCCGGTCCCCCGGTCCGACCCCCAACTCCTGGAGGCGGGCGGCCAGGGCCAGGGCCCGGGCCCGGGTCTCAGCAAAGGTCAGCGTCAGGTCGCCCTCGACGAGGGCGACCTTGTCCGGCAGCCGGGCCGCGGCATTTTCCAATATGTCAGGGACTAACATATATGGCTCCCATCCGATTCATATTTACCTGATAAGCTTCGGCTCGCTCCGCTACCGCCTACCAGACGGTCCAGCCTCCGTCGATGTAGATGACCTGGCCGGTGATGAAGTCCGAGGCCGGCGCGGCCAAAAAGATGATGATGCCCTTGATCTCCTCGGGCTGTCCCCAGCGGCCCATGGGGGTCCGCTCGTTGATGAAGTTGAACCGCTCCGGGTCGTTCCGCAACTGGGCCACCAGCTCGGTCTCGAAGTAGGTCGGGGCCACGGCGTTGACCCGGACGCCCAGCTTGGCCCACTCCAGGGCCATGACCCGGGTCATCTGGTTGACGCCGCCCTTGGCGCTGGCGTAGGCCAGCATGTTGGGCAGGCCCACTCCGCCCAGGATCGAGCTGATGTTGATCACCTTGCCGTAGCCCCGGTCGATCATCTGGGGCACGACGGCCTGGGCGACCAGGTAGTAGCCCTTGAGGTTGGTGTCGATCACCCAGTCCCACTTGTCCTCCTCGTACTCGAGGACCGGGACCCGGTGGTTGACCCCGGCGTTGTTGAGCAGGATGTCGATTCGCCCGAAATGGTCCAGGATGTCCTGGACGCCGGCCCTGACCTTGTCCCTGGACAGGACGTCAAGTACAAAACCCTCGGACCGGCGGCCCAGGGCCCGGATGTCGGCCGAGACCCGTTTCAGGTCATCGGGATTTCGGCCGCAGACGGCCACGTCGGCCCCGGCCTCGGCCAGGGCGTGGGCCGCCACCTCGCCCAGCCCCCGGGTCGAGCCGGTGACCAGGGCGACCTTGCCCGACAGATCGAAAAGTTGGTGGTCCATTGTCAACCCTGTTGTTTTTTTGAGCGGTGAGGCCGCCGGTTTCGCCAACCAAGGCGGCTGTTTTTGGTCCGCGGTTCAAACGGCCAGGTACTTCTTGACGATCTCCTCGTTGTTCCAGATGGCCTCCATGGCGTCGCCGAACACGACCCGGCCCTTTTCCATGATGTATCCCCGGCCGCAGACCCCCCGGCAGAACTTGAGGTTCTGGTCGGCCAACAGGATGGTGATGCCCCGGTCCCGGATGGCCTCGATGGCCTCGGCCAGGGCCCGGACGATCAGCGGGGCCAGGCCCTCGGAGGGCTCGTCCAGGAGGATCATCGTCGGGTTGGCCATCAGGGCCCGCCCCAGGCTGAGCATCTTCTTCTCGCCGCCGGACATGTTGAGGCCCTTCTGGCGGCGACGCTCGTGGAGCACGGGAAAGAGTTCCTCGACCCGGTCCAGGGTCCAGTAGCCGGTCCGCCTGGACAGGCGGCGGGCGATCTCCAGGTTCTCGCGGCAGGTCAGGTCCGGAAAGATGCGCAGGTCGTCTGGCATGTAGGCCAGGCCCAGGCGGGACAGTTTGAAGGCCTTGAGCCTCTGGGTCGGCCGGCCGTCGAAGTCGATGGTCCCCGAGGCCGGCGGGGTGAGGCCCATGATCGACCTCAGGGTCGTGGTCTTGCCCACCCCGTTGCGGCCCAGGAGGGCCACCACCTCGCCCCGGTCCACGGCCAAGGACACGTCCTGGAGGACGTGGGAGGTGCCGTAATAGGTGTTGACGCCGTTGAGCTCGAGCAGCATCAGGCCACCTCCTCGCCCAGGTAGCACTCCCGGACCAGGTCGTCGCTGCTGACCCGGGCCGGGTCCCCGTCGCAGATGATCTCGCCCCGGTGCAGGACCAGGATCCGGTCGGACAGGGAGAAGACCACGTCCATGTCGTGCTCGACGATCACAAAGGTGGTCACCCCCTCGTCATTGAGGCGGCGGATGTCCTCCATGATCTGGACCCGCTCCACCGGGTTCATGCCGGCGGTGGGCTCGTCCAGGAACAACAGCTTGGGCCGGGCGGCCAGGGCGATGGCCACCTCCAAAAGCCGCTGGTCCCCGTGGGACAGTTCCGAGGCCAGCAGCCCGGCCGTGTCGGCCAGCCCGACCCGCTCCAGCAGGGCCGTCACCTCGTCGTGGACGCGGGTCTCCCTGGCCAGGGGACGCCAGAATCCGTGACCCCGGCGCTGGACGGTCAGGACCGGAATGGCGATGTTGTCGAACACGGTCAGGTGGGGAAAGACGTTGACCACCTGGAAGGAGCGGCAGACCCCCTGCTTGACCCGGCGGTGGATGGGCAGCCGGGTGATGTCCTTGCCCTGGAAATATATCCGGCCGGCGTCGGCCTTGAGCTGGCCGGTGATGACGTTGATCAGGGTCGATTTGCCCGCCCCGTTGGGACCGATGATCGAGGTCAGGACCCCGGCCTCGAAGACGATGTCCAGGTCCTGGGCGCAGACCACCTTGCCAAAGGCCTTGGCCAGGCCCTTGACCTCCATCAGCGGCGCGGTCATGATTCGCCTCCGGAGGGCTTGGCCGACCACCACCTGGTCCAGGACCTCTCGATCCCGCCCATCACCCCGCCGCGGAAGCCCATGATCACGATCAACAGGATGATCCCGAAGCCGAGCATCCACTGCTCGGTGAATCGCTGGGCGATCTCCTGGAGCACGACGAAGATGGCGCTGCCCACCAGGGGCCCGGTGAAGGTCTGGAGGCCGCCGATGAGCGACACCAGGACCGGCTCGGCGCTGAAGGTCCAGTGGGCCCAGTGGACGTCGGTGTTGTAACTGAGCATGGTGTGCAGCGACCCGGCCAGGGCGGCGAACAGGGCCGAGATCACGAAGACCGCCAGGCGGTATTGCATGACCGAGGCCCCGGCGAACTTGGTCCGCTGCTCGTTCTCCCGGATCCCGGCCAGGACCAGACCAAAGGACGAGGACCGGATGCGGTGGATGACGAAGATGGTCAGGGCGAAACAGAACAGGACCAGCCAATAGAAATGGCCCTTGGCCAGGGGCAGGTGGACCACAAACAGGTTGATGGACCCCCGAGTGAGGCCCACCAGGCCGTCGTCGCCGCCGACCACCTGGCCGCCGGGGAGGGTGAACCTCACGTTCCAGAGCAGGGAGAAGACCATCATCCCGAAGGCCAGGGTCAGCATGGCGAAGTAGATGGCCGTGTGCCTCACGCAGAAGAAGCCGATGATCAGGGCCAGGATCGCCGCCACGGCCAGCCCGGCCAGGATGCCCAGGACCGGGTCGCTGCTGATCTGGTACTGCTGCAGCAGACCCAGACCGTAGGCCCCGGCGGCGTAAAAGGCCCCGTGGCCGAAGGACAGCAGGCCGGTCCGGCCCAGGAGCAGGTTGAAGCCCAGGGCGAAGATGCCCAGGAGCATGACCCGCATGGTCAGGTACTGGGCAAAGCGGCCGGCGAACAGGCCGATGACCACCAGCAGGGCCGCCACCAGGCCGACCACCACCCAGGTAGGCCAGCGTTGCATCTATGACGCCTCCCCGAACAGGCCCTCGGGACGCCAGAGCAGGACCAGGGCCATCAGGATGAAGATCAGGAACATGTCAAAGGCCGGAAAGAACCTCGTTCCGGCGGCGGACAGCAGGCCGATGACCAGGGCGCCCAGGAAGGCGCCCTTGAGGCTGCCCAGACCGCCGATGACCGCCACGACAAAGGCCTCGATGATGATCGTTTCGCCCATGCCCGGGGTCAACAGCCCGACGTAAGGCACGGCCAGGCCGCCCCCCAGGGCCCCCAGCCAGGTGCCGAAGACGAACACGGCCGTGAACAGGGCCGGCACCTTGACCCCCAGGGCCGAGGCCATCTCCCGGTCCGAGGCCGCGGCCCGGATGATCCGGCCGGCCCAGGTCCGCTCCAGGGCCAGCCACAGCCCCAGGGCCACCAGGGGGCCGACGACGATGATGAACAGGCTGTAGATGGGGAATCCCCGGCCCAGGATGGTCCACGACCCGGCCAGACCGGCCACACTGGGCGAGGTGATCGTCCCCGGCCCCCAGAATATCTTGAGCCGGACCGCATTGTCGATGATCAGGACAAAGGCGAAGGTCAGCAGGAGTTGGTAGGCCAGTTCGAGGTGGTAGACGTAGCGCAGGAAGAACCGCTCGATGATGAACCCGGCCAGGCAGACGAACAGCGGTCCGACGATCAGGCCCAGCCAGAAGTTGTGGAACAGCAGACCCAGGAAGGTGTAGCTGCAGTAGGCGCCCAGCATGTACAGGGCGCCGTGGGCGAAGTTGAGCACGCCCAGGACACCGAAGATCAGGGTCAGCCCGCTGGCCACCAGCCAGATGAACATCCCCTTGGCCAGGCCGTCCAGATAGACGTGGACCAGGGATTGGAAGGTCACCGCGCCGGTCAGGATGAGCACGGCCTGCCCGGCGAACAGCAGGGCCAGAATGCAAACGACGACGATGCCCGGCCCCCGGGGGAGGCCGCTTCGCTCGGCGGAGTCCATCTTGTCTCCATCGGCCCGGGCCCGCTCCCCAGGGCGCCCGGACCGGCCGGAAATCATTCCGGCCGCCGCGGGGTCCGCGGCGGCCGGGAATGGGGTTTAGGACTTGAAGGGCGGGAAGCAGCCCGGGCCCTTGAACGGCGGCCGATTGAAGCAGGCCTTGGCCGGGATGAGGACCTGCTTACCCATGATCTTGAAGGGGTACTTCCGGCTGCCCACGGTCAGGCCCCAGGGCACGCTGTAGACGGCCTGATGGTCCGCCTTGCGGAAGACGCGGTGGCCGGCCGGGCTGTAGAGGGTCATGCCTTCCAGGGTCTTGATGACCTTGCCCGGGTCCTTGCTGCCGCACCGCTCGACGGCCTTCTTGAAGGCGTAGAGGGCCGAGTAGCCGGTCTCGGAGACGTAGGCCGGGTAGTGCTTCCACCGCTTGTGGAAGCGGGCGACCCAATGCCGGTTCCGGGCGGTGTGGGGATACTGGAAGTAGTAGCGGCCCGAGATCCAGATGTTGTTGGGCATGTCTTTGCCCAGGCCCTCGAGGACGTCCATGGCCGCGCCCACGGGGAACATGACGTGCTTGATCTGCTTGAACAGGCCGGCCTGCTTGGCCTGCTTGACAAAGGTGATCAGCTCGCCGGCCCATTCGGTCGAGTACAGGCCGTCGGGCTTGGCGTCCATGATCTTGTTGATGTGGGACCGGAAGTCGGTGGTCCCGAAGGGGGCCCAGGAATCGGCGATGAACTTGACGCCCGGCTTGACCTTGCCCAGGGTGCGCTTGAACATGTTCCAGCAGGTGTAGCCATACTCGTACTTGGGGCTGATGGTCGCCCAGGTCTTGGCCGGCAGGTGCCTGGCGACCAAGGCGGCGGCGTTGCCGTCCTGGTAGGTCGGGGTGCTGATCCGGAAGATCTCCTTGATGCCCTTCTTAAAGACCTCGATCTCGTTCAGCTTCTCGGTGGCGGCGTGGGTGATCATGATCGGCTTGCCCAGTTGCTTCATCACCGGGGCCAGGGCCAGGGCCTGTCCCGAGGAATCGACGCCGGCCAGGAAGTCGGCGCCCCAGGAATCGACGAAGTAGCGGGCGTTCTTGATGGCCTGGGCCTTGCCCAGGGTCGAGTCGCGGAAGTTGACCACGACCTTGGCCCCGGCGATGCCGCCCTTCTTGTTGATCTCGTCGGCGGCCATGAACACGCCCATCTTGTGGAACTCGCCATAACCGGCCAGGGTCCCCGAGTTGATGGCCTGGTAGCCGATTTTGATCGGCCCCTTGATCTTGGCTCCGGCGGCCCACAGACTGGTCGGCTTGAGGGCGCCGGCTCCCAGACCGGCGGCGGCCCCAGTCACCAGGCCGGCCTTCACAAAGTCTCGTCTGGTCATTGATTTGTCACCCATGGGAGACCTCCTGTTTTGGTTTGTCCGTAAAGACAGCTCTCCCCCCTGGGAGAGATTAGTCTCCTGAACGCCGACCAGGTGTCGGCCCGGTTTGCAGGGCCGATTGAAAACCCCCGCCCCCCTTCCGAGGGCCGGCCTGGTGAGTGCCGACGCCCGGCCCGGTTGAGCCTCCATTACCATTTTTAGAAACATCCTGAATATGTGTCAAGACTTCAATTTTGGTGAAACGCGGTTAATCGGCGGTGGCAGTCGGGACCCGGGCCGGGACCGCCGGGTCGGGTCCGGCCTGGTCCGTCATAACAACCATTGATTATTGGAGAAATAGGCCGCAAGGCCCTGGTGGGCCGGTTGGGGGTGGACCGCTGAGGACCGGATGGGGGTGGTCGGACTTGACAACAGGCGATGTTGAAAATAAGCTGGGGTTCAGTATCCTGAACAATCGAGGCCGGGAACCATGGACGACATCGGGCCAAAACTGCGCTCTCTCCGCAAGGTCAGAGCAATGTCCCTCAAACAGCTCGCCGCCAAGGTCGGCTGCTCCGCGTCCTATTTGTCCATGGTCGAAAACGAGAAACTCAACCCCTCGGTCTCCCGGCTCAAGTCCATCGCCGAGGGCCTGGGCACGACCATCATCGACCTGTTCCAGGAGCCCCGCCGCCAGGAGATGGTCCTCAGACAGCACGAACGCCCCCGGGTGGCCTTCCCCGGGTCCCGGCTCAAGATCGAGATCCTGGTGCCCCAGAACCCGAAAAAGACCATGGACGCCCGCCTGGCCATCCTCGAGCCCGGCGGCGGCTCCGAGGGCGACTATCGCCACTCCGGCGAGGAGTTCGGCCTGGTGCTGGAGGGGGGCATGGAATTGACCATCGAGGGCATCACCTACAATCTGTCCGCCGGGGACAGCTTCTATTTTTCCTCGACCAAGGACCACCGCTTCCACAACCGGGGCCCGAAAAGGGCGCTCGTGGTCTGGGTCAACCACCCCCCGAGCTGGTAGCCCCGGCCCCGACCGGTTTTGCCGCGCCTGAACCGGCTGAAGACCGATGGCCCGTTGACCTGATTTTTGCCGGTATTTTTTTGGAGCGGGTTGAGGCCCCCTGGGCCTGACCGGCGGCCTCGGGCAGAGGGAGCGGGCCATCCCGGCGAGTCCAAAAAAATGCGACCCGTCTTTACAAAAGGCTTGCCTTTGTCCCCAAAACCTGGCATGTAACTTTTTTGCAAGGACGCCGGTCTGGCTCTGGTTACCAGGTTCGTTCGATCCAGACCAGGAACCGGTTGAACACATACTGCGGGGGCGTAGCTCAGCTTTGGTTAGAGCGCCGGCCTGTCACGCCGGAGGCCGCGAGTTCAAGTCTCGTCGTCCCCGCCACATAAATCCAACGGCCCAGGGCTGATCGCCCGGGCCGTTTTTTGTTTCGGATTCACCCTCGTGATCCGGCGCCCGGGATCGGCCGTTTCGCCCGGCGGGCGATAAATCTCCCCCGGGGGGGCGGTCCCTGCTATCATGAGGACCGGACAAGCCAGGCAGGGCCGCGGCGCGGCCGGCCGGCAAAGACCAAGCATCATCCGGGGGAGACATGGACTTACAGACCATGAGCTACGACCAGGCCGGCGGCGTCGGCCGGGTCACCTTCAACCGGCCGGAGCGGATGAACGCCGTCTCGGCCCAGTTCTGCGCCGACCTGTCGGCCATCCTCGATCTGGCGGCCGCAGACGAGTCCGTGGGCTGCCTGGTCCTGACCGGGGCCGGCCGGGCCTTTTCCTCGGGCGGCGACATGAACGTCATCCGGGAGATCCGGGACCTGGAGCCGCCGGCCAGCCGGCGGCAGCTCATCGCCGCCACCCGGGTCATGGCCCGGCTCTATCACCTGGAGAAGATCACCATCGCCCGGGTCAATGGACCGGCCATCGGCGGCGGGGCCGCCCTGGCCGTGGCCTGCGATTTCGTCATCGTTGCCGAGGACGCGCCCCTCGGCTTCGTCTTTTCCAACCTGGGGCTGGTCCCGGACATGGGGACCATGTACTTCCTGCCCCGGATCGTCGGTCTCCCCCTGGCCAAGAAACTGTGCTACGAGGGCGACATCTTCTCGGCCCGGGAGGCCCTGGAGATGGGCCTCATCTCGGCCGTGGTCCCTCCCGAGGAATTGGACGCCGCGGTGGACGACCTGGCCGGCCGCCTGGCGGCCAAGCCCCGGGCCAATCAGGGGTTGATGAAGACCATCCTGCAGGAGTCCATGTCCCTGGACCTGGACTCGCTCCTTATTCGCGAGGCCGAGGCCCAGGCCCTGCTCTGGAAGACCGCCGATCACCAGGAGGCGGTCCGGGCCTTTTTCGAAAAGAGGCCGCCCAAATTCGGCGGCGGCCCGCCGGACCAGGCCGGGACGTGACGGCGGACCGCTTTTCCGAAAGCGGCCCGATCGTACCGCGTCGGATACACCCGCTATGAAGATCCTGATCGCACCCAATGCCTTCAAGGGTTCCCTGTCGTCGCCGCGGGCGGCGGAGGGCATCGCCCGGGGCCTGTCCCGGGCCGCGGCTGACTGGCACTTCGACCTGATGCCCATCGCCGACGGCGGGGACGACACCCTGGAGGTCCTGTGCGCCGACGGGGGGTCAACCCTGGAGGTCGAGGTGGCCGATCCCCTGGGGCGGCCGATTCGGGCCACCCTGGGACTGATGGCCGATGACCGGACGGCGGTCATCGAGATGGCCCGGGCCTCGGGACTGAAGCTGCTCGCCCCCGGGGAGTGCGATCCCCTAGCCGCGACCACCCGGGGGGTGGGACAACTAATCGCCGCGGCGGCCGAGGCCGGGGCGGAGCGGATCATCATCGGCGTCGGCGGCAGCGCCACGGTTGACGGCGGGGCCGGATGCGTGTCCGCCCTGGGGGTGCGCCTGCTGGACGAGGCGGGCGATCCGGTGCCGCCGGGGGGCGGGTCCCTGGGCCGTATCCACCGGATCGATCCCTCGGGCCTGGCGCCGGCCCTGGCCGGGCGGGACCTGGTGGTCGCCTGCGACGTGGAAAACCCGGTCTTGGGCCCGACCGGGACGGCGGCCGTCTTCGCGCCCCAGAAAGGGGCCTCGCCCGAAGACGTGGCCCGGCTCGAGGCCAACCTCGGTCATTTCTTCGGTCTGGCGGCCCGGACCCTGGGGCGGGACGTGCGCCATCTCCCCCGGGCCGGGGCGGCCGGCGGCCTGGCCGGCGGGCTGGCGGCCTTTTGCAACGCCCGGCTCGAGAGCGGCATCGACCTCGTTCTGGAACACCTGGACGCGGACCGCCGGATCAGGGAGGCCGACTTGGTGATCACCGGGGAAGGCCTGTTGGACGCCCAGACCCTGAGCGGCAAGGGACCCCTGGGCCTGGCCCGGCTGGCCCGGGAACACCATCGGCCGGTGGTCGCCCTGGCCGGCGGCGTGGGGGGCGGCGAGGCGGACTTGGCGGCCGCCGGAATCTCGGCCGTCCTGCCGATCACTCCGGGTCCCCTGGCCCTGGAAGAGGCCATGGACCGGGCCCTGGAACTGATGGAACGCGCGGCCGAACGCCTGGGCCGGTTGTTGCTCGTGGGCCGGGGACTGGGGTCAACGGACACCGAGGCCATCGGTCACCGCCAATCCTGAAATGCGGCCCGTCATCACCCCCTCTCCGACGCATTCGAAAATAATACTACATGCGTAGGCCTTTCCATCAGCACCCGATTGTAGTAAAACTAACACTTGACAGGTCCCTGATAACGAGTCCTCCTTAAAAAGGTCAGGGCTGATACCACCGTGTTTTGATCAAAAGCTGAAAGAGCCTGTCAGGGTTTCCGGGCGACATTTGCTTGTTCCAAGGGAGGGGCATGTCCGGCGTTAAGATCCTGATTTTTTTGACTGATGACCATGTGGCCGCGGATCTAGAGGCCGCCCTGAGGACCTGCGGATTTGCGGTCTGCGGGCCGGCGACCACCGGCGGGGATGCCTGGGCCCGGGCCGAACGGGAACGGCCCGACCTGGTCCTGATGGACATGCTCCTGACCGAGGAAAGGGATGGTCTGGAGGCGGCCGATCGCATCAGCTCCCGGCTGGGTATTCCGATTGTCTTCCTGACCAAGTCCGACGATGAGGCCCCTTCGGAGCAAACCAGACCGACCTTGCCCTGTTCCTGTTTGCTCGATCCGGCCCACAAGCGGAATTCAAAAACGACCATAGAAATGGCCCTCCGCCTGGCCCAGGTGGATGCCGAGCGCCGGCGGTCTGAGGCGGACCTGCTGGCCGAAAGGAATCGGGCGGAGCGATATCTCGACATCGCCGGCGTGATCATGGTCGCCTTGGATTCGGGGGGATCGTCACCCTGATCAACAGGAAGGGCTGCGAGATTCTGGGGTATGACCGAGAATCGTTGCTCGGCCGGAATTGGTTTGATGTGGTCATTCATGAGAGAGAGAGGGACCGGCTCAAGGCGGTGTTCGCCCGGTTGACGGCCGGAAAGATCAATCCAGCGTCCTATTTTGAAAACCACGTGCTGACCAGCGGCGGCGATGAGAGGCTGATCGCCTGGCACAATACGATCATGACCGACGACTCGGGCAACATCGTCGGTACCTTGAGTTCCGGGGAAGACATTACCGAGCGCCGAAGATTGGAGCAGACCGTCAGCCAAGGCGAGGCCCGGCTTCGACTGCTCTATGAGCGGGCGCCGGTGGGGTACCAATCGCTGGATGAGAACGCCAACCTCATCGATGTGAACCAGGCCTGGCTGGACAAGCTGGGTTACACCCGGGAAGAGGTCATCGGCCGGAACTTTGGCGACTTCCTTCATCCGGACTGGGTGGATCATTTCAAAGAAAATTTCAGCCGCTTCAAGGCGATCGGCGAGGTCATCGGCTCCGATTTTGAAATGAGGAAGAAGGACGGCTCCCTGATTGCGGTCTCTTTCACCGGCCGGATCGGACACGACGCCCAGGGCCGGTTCCTGCAGACCCATTGCATCTTCCATGACGTCACGGACCGAAAAAGGGCCGAAGAGGCCCTGCACCGGAGCGAGGAACAGTATCGCCTGGTGGTGGACAACGCCGCCGAGGTGATCTGCATCGTCCAGGACGGGATGATCAAATTCGCCAACCCCCGGATCGAGGAGGTCACGGGCTACACCCTGGGGCAGATGCGCTCCCGACCCTTCGCCGATTGCATCCACCCCGATGACCGGCCGGCGGTCGTGGAGCGCTTTCGCCGGAATTGGGCCGGCGAAGACCTGACCGGCATTTTTCAGTGTCGAGCCATCCGCCAGGACGGAAGAATACGCTGGCTGGAGGTCAAACCGGTCACGGTCCAGTGGGAGGGGCGCCCGGCCGCCTTGAGCTTCATCACCGACGTCACCGACCGCCGGGAGGCGGAACGGGAACGGGATCGCCTGTTCGACCTGTCCCTGGACATGCTGGCCGTGTCCGGATTCGACGGGTTTTTCAGACAGCTGAATCCCGCCTGGACGGCGACCCTGGGCTGGACCGAGGGCGAGCTGCTCATCCGGCCCTGGCTGGAGTATGTTCATCCCGAGGATCGTCCGGCCACCATCGCCATGAGCGACCAGCTCCGTCAAGGCCGGCCGGTCTATTCCTTTGAGAACCGGTACCAGTGCCGGGACGGGTCCTATCGCTGGATCTCCTGGAAGTCGTTTCCGCTCCCTGACGAAAAACTGATTTTCACCGTCGCCCGCGACATCACCAAGCGCAAGGCCGCCGAGGAGGCCCTCCAAAATAGCGAGGAATATTTACGGTCCCTGTTCAACAGTTCCCCGGACGCCATAGTCACCCTGGACCCCGACCGCAAGATCGTCCGGACCAACCAGGCCTTTGGTTCGCTCTTCGGTTACACCCAGGAGGAGATAATCGGCCGGTCGATGTCCCTGCTTCATCCCTCTGAAGAAAGCTTCAAGGCCTTCGGCGACCAGGTCTATCCCGCGGTCAGACGGGCCGGCTCATGGCGGGGGGAATGGGAGTTCAGGCGCAAAGACGGGTCTTATGTGCCGGTGGAGAAGGTCACCTCGACCCTCAAACGACCGGACGGCGTTCTGGGCGGTTACGTGTCCATAATCCGCGATATCACCGAGCGCCAGCGGGCGGAGGAGGCGTTGCGCGAGAGCGAGTACCGCTTCCGCCAGTTGTTCGACAACATGGGGGACGGGGTGGCCATCTACCGGGCCGAGGCGGACGGCCGGGACTTTGTGTTGGTCGATCACAACCGGGCCGGCGATCGAATCAGCCAGGTCAACCGGGATGACGTCGTCGGCCGGAACGTCACCGATGTTTTTCCCGGGGTGAAGGAGCTGGGCCTGTTCGAGGTCTTTCAGAAGGTCTGGCGAACCGGTCGGCCGGAGCACCATAAGGTCTCCCGCTACCAGGATGATCGTATTTCCATCTGGGTGGAAAATTACGTCTTCAAGCTGCCCTCGGGTGAAATCGTGGCCATCTACGAGGACGTGACCGAGCGCAAAAAAGCGGAGGAGCGGGAGAGGATCCACCAGGAGCAACTCTATCAGTCGGCCAAGCTGGCGTCCCTGGGGACGCTGGTGTCGGGCGTGGCCCACGAGGTGAACAATCCCAACAACTTCATCATGCTCAACGCCAAGACCTTGGCCCGGGTCTGGGATGACGTCCAGCCGATTCTGGAACAATATCATCATGACCGGGGGAGCCTGGAACTGGCCGGACTTCCCTTCGAGGAAGCCCGTTCCGAAATCGGCCAGATGATCCAGGACATTTCCCAGGGGTCCGAGCGGATCAAAAAGATCGTCGAGAGCCTGCGGGACTTCGCCCGCCAGGACCGGGGGTCCATGGACGAACCGGTGGACATCAATGAGGTCGTCACGTCGGCCATGGTCATCGTCGAGAATCTGGTCAAAAAGAGCGTTGCTCGTTTCAACCTGGACCTGAACCCCGATCTGCCGCGCCTGATAGGCAATCACCAGCGTCTGGAGCAGGTCATCATCAATCTGCTGACCAATTCCTGCCGGGCCCTGACGGGTCGGC
This sequence comes from uncultured Desulfarculales bacterium, assembly GCA_964569795.1. Classification (GTDB taxonomy): domain Bacteria; phylum Desulfobacterota; class Desulfarculia; order Desulfarculales; family JAHJDS01; genus JAHJDS01. Next base: position 70,264 of record CAZMVB010000019.1, read on the forward strand.
CGGGCCATTTGAACGTATCGACAAACTACGACCCGGATAACGGCCGGTTGGTGGTCCGGGTGTCGGACAACGGCAAGGGCATTGAACCCGGGGACCTGCCGTATATCAAGGATCCCTTCTACACCACGGAACGGGACTCGGGAGGGATGGGCTTGGGCCTGTCGATTTCCCACAACATCATCGAGGCCCACCGGGGAACCCTGGATTTCACCTCCCAACCCGGGGTCGGGACAACGGTGAGCCTGACCCTGCCCGCCATGCCGGAGGACCGGGGGCGGAGGGAGGGCGGACGGTAATGGCCTCCCGGTTCCCGATGCAGCCGGTCCTGGCGGTGGACGATGAGGAGTCCTTCCTGCGCAGCGTGCGACTGATCTTGGCCAGCGACGGGATCGACAACGTGGCCACCTGCACGGACAGCCGGCAGGTGTTGGACCTGCTGAGCCGACGGGAGCCGAGCGTGGTTCTGCTCGATCTGTCCATGCCTCATCTCTCCGGCCGGGAACTTCTGCCGATGATTGTCCGGGATCATCCCCTCCTGCCGGTAGTCATGGTGACCGGCGTGTCCGAGGTGGACACGGCCGTGGAGTGCATGAAGTCCGGGGCCTTTGATTACCTGGTCAAACCGGTGGACTCCGCCCGCCTGACGACCACGGTCAGACGAGCCGTCGAGCTGGAGGAAATTCAGGACGAAAACGTCCGGCTGAAAGAGTATCTCCTGACCGACAGCTTGAAACAGCCCCAGGCCTTCGAGTCGATCATCACCGCCAGCCGGTCGATGCGATCCATCTTTCAATACATCGAGGCCGTGGCTGGAACTCGAAGGCCGGTCCTGATCACCGGTGAGACGGGCGTGGGCAAGGAACTCATCGCCCGGGCCCTGCACCAGGTCAGCGGCCGGGAGGGCCGGTTCGTCGCGGTGAACGTGGCCGGGTTGGACGACAGCCTGTTTTCGGACACCCTGTTCGGTCACCTCCGGGGCGCCTTCACCGGCGCCGACCGGGATCGCCAGGGACTGATCGAGGAGGCCGCGGCCGGAACGCTTTTTCTGGACGAGATCGGCGATCTGAGCGGCGAATCACAGATCAAGCTGTTGCGCCTGCTCCAGGACGGGCTCTATCACCCCCTGGGCGCGGACCGGCCGCGTCGGAATGACGCCCGGATTGTGGTGGCCACCAACCGGGACCTGAGGGCCAGGCAGGCCTCGGGGGACTTTCGCCAGGACCTCTACTATCGGCTTCAGGCCCATCAGGTCGTGGTGCCGCCCCTGCGCGAACGGCCCGAGGACATTGCCTGTTTGGTTGATCATTTCCTTAAAAAGGCGGCCCGCGAGCTGGGCAAGCGCAAGCCGACCTCGCCCCGGCAACTGGTGACCCTGCTGTCCGTCTATGACTTCCCGGGCAATGTCCGGGAACTGGAGGGATTGATCTTCGATGCGGTCAGCACCCACCGGTCGGGGGTGCTGTCCCTGAAGGGTATTCGGACCAAAATCGGCGCCGGGCCGATGAGCGCCGGGCAGACCCCCAGTGAAGCTTGTCCCTCGGCCGTTCAGGTGAACAAGCGAATCACCTTCTCGGCCAAGATGCCCACCTTGAAGGAGGCGGAGCAAATGGTCATCAAGGAGGCCCTGAGGCGGGCCGGACAGAACCAGACCATCGCCGCCGAGCTTCTGGGCATGACCCGGCGGGCCCTGGGCATGCGTCTGTCCCGGGCCTTCCCCAAGGCCGGTCCGTCCGACGACAATGATGACTAGTTAACCCCAAGGGCCGATTTCCGGCGGGGCCTCCTCCCGGTGGTGCGGTCGATCAGGCTTCAAGCCCCCCCCATTTTTTCCACCCACCCTTCGCCGCCTGAGTACGGTCAGGTCTGGACCCGCCCCCGTCCCCACAAGGGTGGCACATTCGTGCCCGTCGTCACTTTTTGTGCCGACAGAAAGATATTGGTTTCATTTGAGATCGACCGACCGGGACCAGAAGCCGGGCCGAAATGTGCCACCCCTTCCCACCCCTTTCCCGAAGGCCGGGGCCACCGCTAACCACTGTAACCGCGGGCACTTCCGCCGTTTCACGGCGGCCTGGCACGGTGGTTGCCCTGCAACCCCCCGAACCATCGCCCCGAAGTATCGACACCCGGCACCACTGGTGGCGGGACAACACCGTCGGCAGGACAACAATGCAGCGGAAACACATTCTCGTGGTTGATGACGAACCGGGCATGATCCGGAGCCTGAAGTTCATTCTGAGCGCGGCCGATTACCTGGTAACCACGGCCGTGGACGGCCAGGAGGCACTGAACAAGATCCTCGAGGCCCAGAGGCACGGCAAGGGCATCGATCTGCTCATCACCGATTTGTTCATGCCCCACATGTCCGGCTTCCGGCTGATCTCGGAGCTGGCCCGGCATGAACTGGTCATCCCGACCATCGCCATCACCGGGTTCGGTTACGAATTGACGGCCCAGGAACTGGAGCGACGGGGTTGTCCGGAGTGCATTTACAAGCCCTTTGAGGAGAGACAGATCCTTGACCGCGTGGCCCAGGTCTTGACCAAGGCTGACGGGGGGACGGTGGCGTGAGAACGGCGTCGTGGAACATCGAATGGAAACGTCGGTCGGCCGGGCCCCGATGAGTATGGACCGACCGGTCTGGGAAAAGGGCTGAGGGGGCGCGGCCGAATGCAGATGGCGAATGCCTGGCCACGTGAAGAGGCGGTTGCGCTCGAACTGACCGGGGAGCCGGCCGGGGCCCCCGGGTCATTGCCGCCGGAGGACCTGACCGACCTGGCCGGTCGTTTGAAGGAAGTGGGCGAGGCCCTTACCAGGACCTGCAGTCGGGTGGAGCCCGACGTCATCAACCTGGGCCGGATTCTGCGGACCATACACCAGGACGCGGGCGAGCTGACGGACCGGATCATGGAGACGATCAACTTGATGGGCGGTCAATCCGAAGGGGGCGTTCTGAAGGAGGTCGGCTCTCAGGCCGAGGACGCCCTGACCGAACTCAGCAACTATCAGGCGCTGGTGACGGACAACCTGGCGCACGTCCGGACCGTGGGCGGCCATCTGGGCCATCTGGGCGACCTGTTGCCGGACATGGAGCGGATCGCCCGTTTCGTCCGGGTGGTCGCCCTGAACATCGCCGTGGAGAGTTCGCGGTCGGGCCGGGCCAACCGGATGTTCTCCGGCTTCTCCCAAGACATCGGCCAGTTCGCGGAAAAGGTCCTGGGGATTGTCAAGGATATCCGCCGCGACTCCCGGACGGCCCAGTCCAGACAACTGGCGGCCCACGACCAGATGTCCCAGGGCGTCGGCCGGTTGGGAGGGTATGCCGGTGACGTCGCGGCGGTGCTGCGGACGGCGGTCGAGGAAATCGAGCGGCTGGTTTCCCTGTCCACCGACTCCCTGGAGCAGGCCGGCGCCCGCTCGGAAGTGATCGCCCGACAGGTGGGCGAGATCGTGGTCGGGATTCAGTTCCATGACAACGTCAGCCAGCGGACCGATCACCTGGTCACGGCCCTGGAGGACGCCCGCCGATTATGCGACCCCGGTGCGCCCGAGGGGGAACCTGACGACCTGCTGGATCGGAAACTGGGGGCGGTCCACTCCCTGATCAGCATTCAGACGGCCCAGCTGGCCCAGATCATTTCGATCATCGAGACGGTTCACCAAAAAACGAGGCAGGCCCTGGAGGAGATCACGGGCGAGGTGGGCTCCCTGGCCGACGGCCTGTCGGCCTTTGGTCGCCCGAAGGAAGTGAATTCCTCCGGAGGCGGTGGGTCGGCGGATCCCTTTGCCGACCTCAAGACCGCCCTGGAGCGCATCGAAACCCTGTCCAGACAGGGGCGCGATCTGGTGGGACAGATGGGTGAATCGGCCACAGTGGCCTCGAAGACGGCCGCCGGCCTGTCGGACTATCTGAGCCAGGTCCGCGAGATCAGCGAGGACGTGCAGTTGATGGCCATCAACGCCCTGATCAACACGGTCAATCTGGGGGATGACGGCAGAAGCCTCGGGGTCCTGTCCGAGGAAGTCAACAAGCTGTCCAGCCGGTCGGACGAGTTCGTGGCCGCGGTCGAGGTCATTCTGGGGATGATCACCTCGGCGGCCGCGGAATTGCAAAGCCAAGGGCAAGGCCCGGACCGGGAGATCTCCCCGGACGGCCGATCCGGGGGCGGACTGGCCCAGGGCATTGATGATGTCTCGCGGACGTTCGCCCGGTTCAGGCAGGGCTCGGCCCAGGCCCACGAAAGCGCCGAGGCCTTGCAGCAGACTATTTCCCAGACCAACGACGAATTGAGATTTTTCCGTTCCATGGCCGACGACCTGGCGAGCTGTCTGGGTCGGCTGGAAGAGATCGGCCGGTTCTTGAGTCCGTGGGCCGGACTGGAATCGGGCTCGGTCTGGGACGAACTCAGCGGCCGCTACACCATGCAGCGGGAACGGGACGTCCATGAGCAGGTCGTCGGCCGGGCCGGGTCCGGGGCCGGGAGACCGGCCAAAGGTTTCGCGGTCAATGACGCGGTGGATGAAGACGGACTGGGGGACAACGTCGAACTCTTCTAGGCATGGGAGGTGCCGGATGGCCTTTATCAGACAGGAACAGGGCGACCGGGCGGCGGTCAGGGCCGAGGGCCCCCTGTCCATTTACGAGGTCGCGGCCCTGCGTGACGAATTGATCGAGTGCTTCGACCGCTTCGGTCAAGTGCTCCTGGAGCTTGACCGGGTGACCGAGTGTGACCTGGCCGGGGTGCAGTTGCTGTACTCGGCCCGGCTGGTCGCTTCGGCCCGGGGCAAGGGTCTGGTCGTCTCCGGGGTCCCGGCCGTGGTCAGGGAGGCCGTGTTGCGGGCGGGGCTCGACCTCGAGGACTGTCTGGGCTCGGAAAAGGAGGCATGACGTGGGCAAGGTGATCATGACTGCAGACGATTCCCAGAGTGTCCGGCAGATGGTCAGCTTCACCCTTTCCCAGGCCGGTTACGAGGTGGTCGAGGCGGCCGACGGCCGGGAGGCATTGCAACTGCTCGATTCCCAGGCGGTGAACATGCTGATCACCGACCTGAACATGCCGAACATGGACGGGATCGAGTTGATCCGGCAGGCGCGGACCAAAGATCAATTCAAGTACATGCCCATCATCATGCTGACCACCGAGTCCCAGGACGCCAAGAAGCAGGAGGGCAAGGCCGCCGGGGCCACCGGCTGGATCGTCAAACCTTTCAAGCCGGAGCAACTGCTGGGTGTGGTCAAGAAGGTGCTCGGCTGAGGGAAGCGGATCATGGATCAGCACGCTGAAACGTACAAGCAAGAGGCCCACGAACTGCTGGCGGAACTGGAGAGCTCGCTGCTGGAGCTGGAGGAGACGCCGGAGGACATGGACCTGGTGGGTCGGGTGTTCCGGGCCATGCACACCATCAAAGGCTCGGGGGCCATGTTCGGTTTCGACGACGTCGCCGCCTTCACCCATGAGGTGGAATCGGTCTTGGACCTGGTGCGGGAGGGGCAACTGCCGGTGACCAGGGAACTGGTCGATCTGTCCCTGGCGGCCCGGGACCACATCAAGGAGATGATCGACGGCCAGGCCGTTGATGAGGCGGAGACGAGCCGGATCGTCGAGGCGTTCCGGCGGATGGTCCCCCAACCCGATTCACCCGTCGAAGAGGCGGCGGCCTCCACCGGCCCCGGGTCCGACGAGGAGGACGGTCCGGGACGCAAGGTCACCTACCGGATCGGATTCCACCCCGATCCGGACATCTTTGAATCAGGGACCAATCCGATCCTGCTGCTGGACGAGCTCCTGGACCTGGGCGAGGGCCGGGTAGTGGCCCGGACCAGTGATCTTCCTGGCCTCGAGGACCTCGACCCGGTCCAGTGCTACCTCTTTTGGGACGTGATCCTGACCACCGGCCGGGACGTGAACGCCATCCGGGACGTGTTCATCTTTGTCGAGGACAAGTGCCAACTGACCGTCGAGGAGATAGACGCGGACGGCGGCGTGGAGGACGAGGCGGGTTACAAGCTGCTGGGCGAGATCCTGGTCGAGCGCGGCGACGTGTCGGCCGCCGAACTTCAGCGGGTGCTGGCCGAGCACCGTCGCGTCGGCGAGGAGTTGGTTGCGGAAGAGGTGGTGGACCGCTCGACGGTCGAGTCGGCCCTGGCCGAGCAGGAGCATGTCAAGCAAATCCGCCAGGCCCGCCAGCAGGCGACCGCCTCGAGCAGCATCCGGGTGGACGCGGACAAGCTCGACAGCCTGGTGGATCTGGTGGGCGAGCTGGTGACGGTCCAGGCCTCCCTTTCCCAGAAGGCGGCCCGGGAGAGCGATCCCGAGCTGCTGTTCATCGCCGAGCAGGTGGAGCGTCTGACCGCCGATCTGCGGGACAACGCCATGGGCATCCGGATGCTGCCCATCGGCACCACCTTCAGCCGGTTCAAGCGCCTGGTCCGGGATCTGTCCGCCGAGCTGGGCAAGGAGGCGGTCCTGGTCACGACCGGAGGCGAGACCGAGCTGGACAAGACGGTCATCGACCGCCTGGGTGATCCGCTGGTCCACATCATCCGCAACAGCCTCGACCACGGCCTCGAGGCACCGGCCGAAAGGACGGCCCTGGGCAAACCGAGCCAGGGGACGATTCACCTGTCAGCGGTCCATTCCGGGGCTCACGTCCTGATCCGGATCGCCGACAACGGGGCCGGGTTGGACGCCGGGACGATTCGGGCCAAGGCCGTGGCCCGCGGCCTGATCGCCCCGGACGAGGCCCTGGCGGACGGCGACCTGTTTCAGCTCATTTTCGCCCCCGGCTTCTCCACGGCCGAGGCGGTGACCGACGTCTCGGGCCGGGGGGTGGGCATGGACGTGGTCAAGCGGACCATCGAGAGCCTCCGGGGATCGATCGAGATCGACAGCCGGCCGGGCGAGGGCACCACGGTCACCCTCAAGCTGCCCCTGACCCTGGCCATTATCGACGGCCTGCTGGTGATGATCGGTCAGGACCACTTTGTCCTGCCCCTGTCGGTGGTCGAGGAATGCGTCGAGTTGACGGACGAGGACCTGGCCCGGGCCCACGGCCGGCAGACAGTCACCGTCCGGGGCGAGCTGGTGCCGTACATCCGGCTGCGGGATCGCTTCAACGCGGGTGGGGAGCGCCCTTCCATCGAGCAGGTGGTGGTCGGACAGTTCGACGCCACCCGGATGGGCTTTGTCGTGGATCGGGTCCTGGGGGACTACCAGACGGTCATCAAGTCCCTGGGACCGTTCTACCGTCAGGTCGCCGACGTGTCCGGGGCGACCATTCTGGGTGACGGCAGCATCGCCCTGATCGTGGACGTTCAAAATATTACCGACAGCGCCCTGGACAGCGCTTGACTCGGTACCAACGACAGTTTACACATGGCAGGGAGGACAGATCATGAAGGCAATGAAAAACATCAAGGGCGGCCGGGCCGTCGGTGAGTTGCAGCAGGAACTGGCCCGGCTGGCCGAGGCCATCCGGGGCGGCGACCTGACCGCCCGGGTGGAGGCCGACCGCTTGCCGGGAGCCTACCAGGAGATGGTCGCCCAGTTTAACGACATCCTGGACTCGATCACCGAACCGCTCGACCTCTCGACCGGGTACCTGG
>CAZMVB010000020.1:0-75983 GCA_964569795.1 uncultured Desulfarculales bacterium
TATGCCGAATGATTATGGATGCTCTCGAAGTTTTCGGTCTCCACGGCGAACCAGGTGATGTTTTCGTCCGCCTCTAGTTTCCGGGAAATCTCGCGGACCACGTCCTCGACGAACATGGGATTGTCATAGGCCTGATCGGTCACGAACTGCTCGTCGTCGCGCTTGAGGACCGAATAGACCGGGCTACTGGCCGAGGACTCGATCAGCTCGATGATGTCCTCGAGCCAGATGAATTTTTCGAAACGGAGGCTGACCCGGGCGATGCCCCGCTGATTGTGGGCCCCGTTTATCGAAATCTCCTTGGAGCAGGGACAGAGGGTGGTCACCGGCACCCGGACCTCGACGATCAAATCCTGGCCGTTGGGCCCGGAACTGCCCTGGAAGCGGACCTGATACTCCATCATGCCCTCGGCCCCGCTGACCGGGGCCTTTTTCTTGATGAAGTAGGGGAAGGTCAGTTCGATGTGGGCGCTCTGGGCGTTGAGCCGGCGCTTGATCTCGCCCAAGACCTTCTGGAAATTCTTGATGTCCAGTTCGTGGCTGCGTTCGGACAGGATCTCCACGAACCGGGACATGTGGGTGCCCTTGTAGTGGTGGGGCAGATTGACGTACATGTTGACCGAGGCCACGGTCTGCTGGGCGCCCCGGGCCTTGTCCCGGACGGTGATCGGATACTTGATATTCTTGACGCCGACCTTGTCGATGTTTATCTGGCGGTGATCGGCCAGGTTCTGGACGTCGGCGATCAAAGTCCTGGGAGCCGGATACTGGGTCATTTGTACGGAGCCCCGGCTGAAGTTTTTTGTAATGGCGGTCCCCGCATCTACGGGGACCGCTCGGTGCTATCGATCAGTCGAATTATAACTATCCCGGTCGGGAAAAACCAGTTAAACCCGTCCGGCTACCAGCCCAGGGTCAAATACTTCTGGATCGAGTTGGCCGCCTTGCGACCGGCGCCCATGGCCAGGATGACCGTGGCCGATCCGGTGACGATATCGCCGCCGGCCCAGACGCCCCGCTTGGTGGTCTTGCCGGTGTCCGGCTCGGCGATGATGTAACCCCGCCTGTTGACCTCCAGGCCCGGGGTGGTCGAGGTGATCAGGGGGTTGGCCCCGGCGCCCACGGCGATGACCGCCAGGTCGCACTCGATCTCGAAGTTGGTGCCGTCCTGGGGCACCGGCGAGCAGCGGCCGGACTCGTCCGGCTCGCCCAGCTTGCACTCCAGGCACTCGACGCCCATCACCCGGCCCTTGTCGTCGCCCACGAACTGGATCGGCGCGGACAGGAGCTTGAACTGGACGCCCTCTTCCTCGGCGTGGTGGACCTCCTCGGCCCGGGCCGGCATCTCGTCCCGGGAGCGGCGGTAGATGATGTGGACGTTGTCCGCGCCCAGGCGCAGGGCCGTCCGGGCCGAGTCCATGGCCACGTTGCCCGCCCCGAACACGGCCACGTTCTTGCCCTCGACGATGGGCGTGTCGTACTCGGGGAAGCGGTAGGCCTTCATCAGGTTCGAGCGGGTCAGATACTCGTTGGCCGAATAGATGCCGATCAGGTTCTCGCCGGGCACGCCCAGGAACCGGGGCAGGCCGGCCCCCACCCCCAGGAAGACCGCGTCAAAACCCTGCTCGTCGAACAGCTCGTCAATGGTCCAGGACCGGCCGACGACCTGGTCCATCTTGAACTCGACGCCCAGCTTGGCCAGGTAGTCGCACTCGGCCTGGACAATGGCCTTGGGCAGCCGGAACTCGGGGATGCCGTACACCAGGACCCCGCCCGGGGCGTGGAAGGCCTCGAACACGGTCACGTCGTGGCCCTCGAGGATCAGGTCGCCGGCCACGGTCAGCCCGGACGGACCGGCCCCGACCACGGCCACCTTCTTGCCGGTCTTGGCCTTGATCTTGGCCAGAACCATCTCGCCCTGGGCCCGGTTCCAGTCGGCGGCGAAGCGCTCCAGGCGGCCGATGGCCACCGGGTCGTCCTTCTTGCCCAGGATGCACTTGGCCTCGCACTGGTCCTCCTGGGGACAGACCCGGCCGCAGACCGCGGGCAGGGCGTTCTTTTCCTGGAGCCGGCCGATGGCCCCGGCGAAATCGCCCTCGGCGATGAACTTGATGAACCCGGGGATGTCGATCTCGACCGGGCAGCCCGTGACGCAGCTCGGATTCTTGCACTGGAGGCACCGGCTGGCCTCGCGCATGGCCACCTCGTCGGGGTAGCCCAGGGGGACCTCGTCAAAGTTCTTGGCTCGGACCTTGGGCTCCTGCTCGGGCATGGGCTGCCGGGGGACCTTTTCCTTTTTCTTCTTTTCCGGCGCATCGGTCATGGTCATATCCTCCGGGGCCTATTTCTGGGCTTGCTTGTAACGGTCCCAGGACTGTTTTTCCCACTGGACGTAGGCCGCCTGGCGCTGCATCAACTCGTCGAAATCGCACTTGTGGCCGTCGAACTCGGGGCCGTCAACACAGGCGAACTTCGTAATTCCGTCCACGGTCACCCGGCAGCAGCCGCACATCCCGGTGCCATCGACCATGATCGGGTTGAGGCTGACCATGGTCGGGACCTTGAACTCCTCGGTGATCTTGCAGGTGAACTTCATCATCGGCACCGGCCCGATGACCACGGCCAGCTTGATGTCCGGGTTTTCGGTCAGGGTGTCCTTGAGCTGCTCGGTGACGAACCCGGGCCGGCCGTAGGTGCCGTCGTCGGTGCACACGAACAGCTCGTGGCTGGCGGCCTTCATCTCGTCTTCGAGAATCAGCAGATCTTTGGTCCGGGCGCCGATGATGGCGATGACGTGGTTGCCCGCCTCCTTGAGCCCGCGGGTGATGGGGTGGAGCACGGCCACGCCCGTGCCGCCGCCGACGCAGACGACCTTGCCCACGTTTTCCAGGTGGGTCGGTTTTCCGAGCGGGCCGACCACGTCGGCGTAGCCCTGGCCGACCTCCATGTCGGCGAACATGGCGGTCGATTTGCCCACGACCTGATAGATGATGGTGATCGTCCCCTTGTCGGGGTCGGTGTCGGCCATGGTCAGGGGGATGCGCTCGCCGGTCTCGTTGGCCCGCAGGATCACGAACTGACCCGGCTTGGCCTTTTTGGCGATCAAGGGGGCCTCGATCTCATTCATGACCACGGTGCCCTGGGCCATGACCTTTTTATCGACGATGCGGTACATTGATTCCTCCCGAAGGCGGTAATATGACTGGAGGTGTCTGAATTTGCACTTGATAGCACAAGCGGAAAAGGGTGTCAAAAACTAATTGGAGGCCATTCACCGGGGAATGGCCGCCCGGTTGATTTCATGTGATTTTTTGCAAAGCGAAAGGGTTGCTGAGGCCGATTGGTTCCCTTTACCGAGGTCCCGGAGGCCACCAAACCGGAGTTATTTCTTCTTGAGGATGGCCCGCCAGCCGGTCAGGTGCTGGAGGACCGGCCGAAACACCTTGTTGACCGATCCGGCCTGCTCGGTGATGTAGAAGCTGTCCGGATCGACGGCGTTGACCACGGGCAGGATGCGCCTCAAATCCTTGCGGCGGCAGACCAGGTACAGCTGGGTTACCGGGCCGGAGCGGCCCTGGCCGTGAAAGGTGGTCACGGCGAAGCCTTCGTCTCTCAGCCGGTGGGCCATGGGTTGGCCCAGGCGGCGACTGACGACCCGGAGAACGATGTGCCCCATGGCCAGTCGCTGCTCGAGTTTTATGCCCACGACGTTGCCCGTGGAAAAACCCAGGGCGAAAAACACGGCCAGGACCGGCTCGGCCATGATTCGCTGGAGCACGGTCGAGACCACCACCAGCCAGAGGCTGATTTCGACCAGCCCCAGAAAAAAGGCAAAAGCGGTTCGGCCATGGACAATGCTGATGGTCCGCAGGGTGCCCATGCTCACGTCCGCGATCCGGGCGAAGAAGACGCCGACCCCCAAAAAGAGCGTCGGCCAGGTCAGTCCGAGTTCCATGGTCGAAAAACCTTTCTTTGGAGTTGGTGTTCGAGACGAGTCTCGATTATCCTGAAGCGGACCGGGAAAATCAACCGGCGGAGAGCCGACCGGCCGGACCGGGCCAAACACTGGTACGTCCATACGGTCTCTGCCTGCTTTTTGAGGGATGCCAGGTCCCGTGTTCTTCCGGCGGGCGTTACGACGTCGGCAAGGAGACTAATAGAAGCCCCCACAATAATTCATTGACCATTGAAAAATTTCTTTCTGTTACAAGAGATATTAACGAGATATTTTATTTGACAATGGGTGAGCTATAAAATAAAATATGAAAAAACCATAGGGCAGGCTAACATGATTCAAAAAAAATTAAATGAAATTGAGGAACCCGATCTTCAGAGTCTGGTCACCAACAAGGTCACGGAGCATAAGACTCTAGAATAAAAAGAAAAACTAAACGTAAATACCGATAAGGAGAAAAGGGAATTTCTGGCTGATATCTCTGCTATGGCCAACACCAGCGGAGGCGACATTATATACGGCATTAAGGAGGATAAAGACAATTTCCCAGTAGAATTATGCGGCATTGCGCTTGACAGCCCGGATGAGGAGAAAAGGGGGCTGCTGGATTTGATATTCCACGGAGTTGAGCCGCCGATTCCAGGAGTGGACCCACAAGAAATTCCTTTACCCCAAGGTAATTACGCCTTGGTGATTCGTATACCACAAAGCTTTCGCAGTCCCCATCGAGTGAAATTCAATAAACACTACCAGTTCTATATCAGGGAAAGCAATCGTAGCCGCCCTATGGAGATAGATGAATTACGAGTTGCTTTCAATTTGTCAGAGACTTTGGCTGACCGGATACGGCACTTTAGGGAGGAAAGAACGGCCAAGGTAATAGTTGGCGAAACCTCGCTTGTAATGCCCGAGTACGGTAAAATACTATTTCATTTGGTTCCTATTTCTTCGTTTGGTCGCCCATCACATTTGGACACCCATATGTTGGAGGTAATTGCAGAGGAAATGAGAAAGCAATTTATACAGGAATATCCATTTGGTAGGTTCAATTTCGATGGCGTACTATATTATGACAGGGACCAGGAACCTACAACTTCTTCATTTCAACTGTTCGAAAACGGAATCATCGAAGCGATCAACAGTAATTGTTTTTCTGATCCGGAGGACAGAAAAATTATATATTCAGAATATCATGAAGCTTGGATTCACAGTAGACTAAAACATGGGCTAGGTTTACTAGAATCCTTAAATATCATGCCGCCCATTTTATTATTTCTAAATATGTTAGGAGTGAAGGGATATAGTATGGCAATAGACGAACTTAGGTGGCGTGTTAGGCCTCGCCCTATTGAAAAGGATCATCTTTTTGCAAGGGAGCAGTTAATTGAGTCATACGACATTGATTTATTGGATGTATTAAGACCTTGCTTCGATTCTTTCTGGCGGGCTTGCGGCATAAACAAGTCATTAAATTTCGACAATGAAGGGAATTGGATCGGACGTTACGAAAGACTAGAATGAATTGCAATTACTTTCGCTCTGTATTTCTAATAGTTGTTTGGCTTAACTTGTCTATTGCTTGCCTGGCACTGGTGATAACTTCTGGTTTATGCTATTATTTGATGTAGTACAATAAATGGAAACAGCCAATCGGCCTGCTTCCAGGACTTGAGCGCATAAAAAAGAAAGGACGATGACCATGTTAAGCCCCAAGATGACGGACGCCCTGAACGGGCAGATCAACGCCGAACTCTACTCGGCCTACCTGTACATGTCCATGGCCACCTGGTTCGAGGAGCAGCAGTTGCCCGGGTTCGCCAACTGGATGCGGGTCCAGGTCAAGGAGGAGATGACCCATGCCCTGAGGTTCCATAACTTTGTCAATGACCGGGGCGGGCGGGTCAAGCTGACGGCCATTGACGGTCCGCCCACGGACTGGGACTCGCCCCTGGCCGTGTTCGAGGCCACGCTCACCCACGAGCAAAAGGTCACCGGCCTGATCAACGACCTGATGGCCCTGGCCGTTGACCAGAAGGACTTCGCCTCTCAGGGCATGCTTCAGTGGTTCGTGGACGAGCAGGTCGAGGAGGAGTCCAATGCCACCGACCTGGTGGGCAAGCTGAAGCTGATGCAGGATGCCCCGGGCGGCCTGTTCATGCTGGACAAGGACCTGGGGGCCCGGGTATTCACCCCGCCGGCCGACATGGCCGTCTGAGTCCGGCCCGCGACCGGTGTTGCCCCCGGAAGAAAATATATCGTGGCTCTTGGACGCCGCGCTCTGGTTGGTCGGCGGTCCCGAGGGCCGTCTTTTCCGGGGGAGACGCCTGGTCCGGCCCGTGGCCGAGGATTTTCCGGACGGCGTTTTACAGGGCGATGACTTGGCGGCCCGGGTCCTGGAGCTGACCAAGGGACACGCCGGCCTGAGCGGCACCCCGACCCGGCTGGTCCGGGTCGATTCGCCGGTCAGGGACCTGTCCGACTCCCTGGGCGGGGTGCGCCTGGAGAATTCGAGCACGGCCTGCCCGGCCGAGGACGCCCTGGACGGGGCCGGGCCCGGGGAGGCGGTCGTCATCTGGACCGAGGACCTCCTGGAAGAACCGGACCGGCTGGTGGCCTGGTTCGCCCGGGAACTGGGGCGGATCGTGGTCAACCGGGCCGGGTCCGAGCCGCCCGGGGCCGACTCGGGCGCCCCGGTGCACGAGCTGGCCGCCGAGGCCGCCGCGGTCCTGCTGGGCTTCGGCCTGTTCATGATCCGGGCCGCCTTTCACCTGGAAAGCCTCGTCCCGGCCACGGCCAACGCCATGCTGGGCCTGGGCCTGGGCGGCGGCTGGCGGACCGTGGTCCAGGGCTGTCTGGGCCAGGAGGACCTGGCCTATCTGCTGGCCGTGTTTTGCCGGTTGAATGACCTGTCCGAGGCCGGCGTGTCGCCCTGGCTGGGCGACAACGCCCAGGTCTATCTGACCGAGGCCGCCCAAGACCTGGACCGGCGCGGCGATTTCTTGCTGAATCTCAGGCGACTGACCGTGGACACCGCAGGGGAGGGATCGAGATGAATTGCCGGGAACTGACCGATCAGGTCAGGGCCGCGGCCCTGGAGAACGGGGCGGCCCTGGTCGGGGTGGTCGTCGCAAAAGACCTGCCCGAGCACGCCGAGAGCATCGAGACCATCCTGCCCGGGGCCAAGAGCGTCGTGGTCGTGGCCGCCCCCCACGCCCGGACGGCCATTTCCTCGGCCAACACCCAGGTCGCCCAGTTCGACACCGCCCACACCTATGCCCAGAGCAGCCAAGCGGCCCTGGCCGCGGCCCGGTTCCTGGAGGCCGAGGGCCACCCGGCGGCGGCCGTGTCGGGTTTCGTGCCCCTGGACATGGCCCCGCCCAAGAAGGGGATGCGGGGCGAGATCTGCTGGCGCCGGGCCGGGGTGAGGTCGGGCCTGGGGTCATACGGCGAGAACGGCCTCTTGATCACCCCCGAGTTCGGGGCGGCGGTCCGTCTGGCGGGCGTGGTCACCAGGGCCGAGCTGGAGCCCGGACAACCCCTGGACGAGGACGTCTGTGACCACTGCGGCCGGTGCCTGGCGGCCTGCCCGGCCGAGGCCCTGTCCGGCGAGGGCAAGATCAACAAGAAGCTCTGCGGGAATCGGATCTTCCTGTTCGGCTTCCGCTATTTCCAGGATTTCATCCGGGGCCTGATGGACCGGCCCACGGACGAGGTCCGGGAGATCGTCGAGGGCCACGGCCTGCGCGAGCTGTGGCAGTCCTTCATGACCGGCAATTATTACTATTGCTGGAGCTGCCAGAACAGGTGCCCGGCCACCAGGATGCCCACGGACTGATGCACCGCCCGGGCCGGCGCTTCAGCCCCGGGCCGCAACGGCCGCCCTGGACGAATAACGATCCGGCTAGGCCGGCGCGGTCAGGATTCCCGCTTCCCGGGCCGTCTCCCGAGCGATCCAGGGGGCGTAGCTGGGTCGGGGAGCCATCAGGTCCTCGATCATCTCTCCGACGTCGGCCTGCCTCTTGATCAGCCAGGTATAGACCCCGGCCCCGTCGATGTTCCCGACCAGCAGGGCCCCCTGCAGCCGGCCGTCCTTGAGCACCAGCTTGCGATAGGTCTCGCCACGACGATCGGCCAGAACGCGGTAACCCTGGCCCGGCGGTGGATCGATCAGACCCGCGGCCGTGGTGGGCACCCCGGCCAGTTGCAAGGAATTCAGCACCCCCCAGGCCCCGGGAAAGACCGCTTCTTCGCCGGCCATGTTCCGGCCGGCCAGGCGGCCCATTTCCGCGGCGTTGGTCCAGGAGCCGCTGACCATTGGTTGGCCGGTGACCAGGTCGATCGTCTGGGCCACGTCGCCGGCGGCAAAGACGTCCGGCGCGCTGGTTTGCAGGTGTTCATCCACCACCACCCCGCGTTCGACCTCGAGGCCGGCGTCCCGGGCCAGGTCGGCGTTGGGCCGGACGCCGATGGCCGAGACCACCAGATCGGCCGCGATTGTTCGACCGTCGTCCAGCCCGACGCCCTTGATCCGCTTACGGCGCCGCTCCACCTGGGAGACGGTCCGCCCCAGGACGAGGTGAACGCCCCTGGCCTCGACCGCCCGGCCGACGATCTCGGCGGCCGCGTCGTCGAGCTGGAGGGGCACGATCCGGGGCAGTTGCTCGACGACCGAGACCTCCAACCCCAGGCGACAAAGGGCCAGGGCGGACTTCATCCCGACCCGCCCCCCGCCGACGACCACTGCCCGCTTGGCCTTCCGGGCCGCCCGGCCGATGGCCCGGGCGTCGTCGATGGTCCGCAGCAGGTGCACGCCGGGGCCCTCGGCCCCGGGAACGGCCAGGGGCAGGGCCGAGCCGCCGGTGGCGATCAGCAGTCGGTCAAAGGTCAAGGTCTGGCCGTCGGCCAGGGTCAGGCCGTGATCGCCGGGGTTGATGGCCTTTACCGGCGCGCCCAGCCGCACCTCGACCCCGTCAGGCAGGTCCGTTTTTTTTCGCTGGAGCGAGTGTTGACCGTGGCCGTCGTCGATGAGCGCCGGAATGAGCGGCCGGAAGTAGGGCGGATGGGACTCGGCCGTCAGGATGACCACCTCGCCGTCCGGGTCACGATCCCGGATGGCCCGGGCCGCGGCCCACCCGGCCGCGCCGTGGCCGATGATCAGGTAACGCATGACCGGCACCTCCTTGGGGCTAACCCGACTGTTCCGACACACCGAGGGCCTCGGCCACCACCCCGGCGGCCAGCCGGCGGGCCCCGGCCCCGAAGTCGCCCAGCTCCTGGAAGACCAGGGCGTGGGTCGGACAGGCGGCCACGCAGGCCGGCTGGTCGATATCCGGACACCGGTCGCACTTGACGGCGACCCGTTGTTCGGCCTGCCGGGAGATCACGCCGTAGGGGCAGACCATGAGGCAGGTCCAGCAGCCGACGCACCGCTCGTCGTCCTGTCGGACCACGCCCCGCTCATCACGGTAGAGGGCCCCGGCGATGCAGGCCTCGAGACAGGGCGCCGGGTCGCAGTGACGACAGGTCAGGGTGACGTTCCGGGCCGCGGCGGGCATCACGAACAGGCGCCGGCGGGGCGCCGGGGTCTCGGCCAGGGCGGCGAATAGATTCTTGCCCTGGGAGTGCTCCACGGCGCAGGCCAGTTCGCAGGTGTGACACCCGAGGCATTGATCGATCCGGACAAAGATTTCCTTCATGATTTACCCCCCCGTCAGAGGCCCAGGCCCTGGCGGCGCTGGTCAATGGCCGCCAGGAGCTTGTCCGCGGCCGAATCCGGGTCCAGATCGACGATGAAGTAGCCGCCGGTCAGGTCCTTGACCGTCTCGGTCAAGACCCGGGCCACGCCCGGGCCGCCCAGGACCGGGACCATGACCCCGACGTGGGTCGGCAGCCCGCCGGTCACGGCGTAGGCCCCGATGGACACCGCCTTTTCCGAGACGGCCTCGGCGGCCGAGGCGACCACCGGCAGCTTGTCCAGGTCCACCCCGAGCCGGTTGGCCACGGCCACGGCCAGGGCCACGGCCCGCGAGTTGTCCACGCAGGAGCCCAGGTGCAGCACCGGCGGCAGGGGCCCGCCCAGGTCATTGGCCTCACCCACGGCCGTGAGCACCGCCTTGATCCCGTCGCCGCACAGGCCGTCCACGCTGGCCGGGTCCATGAAGCCGTGGCGCATCAGGGCCCCCGAGCCGCAACCCGTGGCCAGGCACAGCACGTTTTCCCTGAGGAGCCTGGCGGCGATGGTGACGAAGTTGTGGTCCTGGGCCACCTTGACGTTGTTGCACCCGGCGAACAGGCAGACGCCCCGGATGTTGCCGGCGACGATGTTGTCGATCACCGGCTTGAGCGGATCATCGGCGTCCACCTTGGCCAGGGCCCCGACGATGGTCTCCACCGAGAATCCGGCCACGACTTTCTGCCTGACGTCCGGGATGTCCACCTCCCGGCCCCGGCGCTTCTGGAAGTTGGCGATGGCCAGGCGGATGATCTCCCGGGCCTTGTCCGCGGCCGCCTCCTCGGTGAACTCGACGTGGGTCGCCCCGGGGATCTTGGCGTTGGCCATGGTGGTGACCACGGTCGTCCCCAGGCACTCGGCCACCTGGGTCAGGGACGGCATGATGCACTGGTAATCGACCACCACGGCGTCCACGGCGCCGGTCATCAGGGCCATCTCCTGGCTGACCGAGTGGGTGCAGGCCGGGATGCCGTGGCGCATCATCACCTCGTTGCCCGTGCAGCAGATGCCCGCCAGGTTGATGCCGCTGGCGCCGGCGGCCTGGGCCTCGCCGGCCATGTCCGGGGCCACGGCGACGATCACGTCGGACAGGACCGGGTTGTGGCCGTGCAGGGCGATGTTGACCGCGTCGGCCTTGAGCACCCCCAGGTTGGTCTCGGTCACCACCGGCCCGGGGACGCCGAACAGGATGTCGGCCAGGTCGGTCCCCATGTAGCAGCCGGCCAGATCGGCCACGCTGCACCGCAGACCCGCCAGGAGCAGGTTCACCGGGTCGGCGTCCACGCCGTACAGGGTCCGGTGCATGATGTCGGACACCTCGGTGTCGATGCCCCGGGGCACGATGCCCAGGTCGGACAGGACCTTGACCCGGCCCTCGGTGACCACCGTGGCCGCCCACATCACCGGAGAGTCCTTTTCGTGGAAATCGGCCAGGGCGGCCATGCCCAGGTCCCGGGCGATGTCGTTGTCCGACCGCCCCTCGACCTCGATCCCGTGGCGCGCGGCCACGGCCCGCAGCTTGGCCGGCTCCTTGATCTGGTAGGCGGGGGCCTCGCCCCGGGCCATCTTGAGCATGGTGTGGGCCAGGTGCCGGGCGTGCCCGGCGTGGGCGGCCGTGCCGGCGGCAATGGCCCGGTCCAGGCCGCGGGCGACCATGGTGTCCGGGCCGGCCCCGCAGATCCCGGCCGTCGGCCCCTCGCCAAAGGGATCGATGCGGCAGGGGCCCTGGAGACAGTGGCGGCAGCACAGGCCCGTCTCCCCGAAACCGCACTGCGGCAGCATGGCCTCGTAACGGTCCCAGACGGTCGGGACCTCCTGGGCGGCGGCCTTGGCGATCATCTGTCTGACCGCCGGATCGGTACTCTTCTTTTCAGACATCCATCCCCCTCCCCATAAAAAAGTTATCGCTCACCATGACTGGTGTTCTTTTAAACGAGACGTCAGCCGGGGTCTTACTCCCCCACCACCGGCCGGAGCGAGCTGGATCGAGCATCACCAGAGGCGGAAAGGCGAAAGAGGGCTCACATCAAACCAAAGGAGAATCGGAGAGAAGAACCGAGGCGAGGATGCCGCATTCAGGGGTCAGCGGGACAGGATAAGCCCATCCTAGCCGGGGGTCTGGCCCCTGTCAACCCAGGTCTCGGGGCAAGCGCGGCCGGCGGGGGGAATGACTGATCCGGGATTCAGCCCTGGGCCAGAAGGGTCGCCACCTGGTCCCGATATTCGGCGCTGGCCGGGTCCGCGGCCCGGAGGTCGATGTCGGCCGGCGAAGCCGGCCCCAAACCCAGCTCTGTTGCCCGGGCGATCTGCTCCTGCTCGAAGATGGGCGGGTCCATGATCGCCCGGTTGGCACCCAGTCGCTTGAGGCAGGCCAGGCCCACGCAGTCCATGGCCACCCGGTTGGTGGCGGCCAGCATGACCTCGCCTTTTTTGCGTTTCCCGGTCATCGGGCCGCCGTCCACAAAGGCATCCACCCCGTCCAGGACGATCAGGTCCGGCGTAAAGGCGGTGTTCAGTTCGGCGATCATCAGCCGCTGATGGGGCGAGGAGTGCAGGGCGCTCATGTACTTGGGCATCTGCTGCTGGCCGGGCAGGCAGCCCACCCCCAGCTTGAGGGACATGGTGAACACGCCGCCATACTGGTGGGTCTTGAGGCAGCAGGTCTCGACCAGGCACTTGGCCTCGAGCACGGGCCGGGCCACCCGGAAACCCTCGGGCCAGTGAAAATCAGGCCGTTTGATCTCGATCCAGTCGGCCTCGGGCAGGTCGTCGAACACGATCAGGCCCACGTCCTTGGCGGCCAGAAGCGGCCGGACGCCCTTGGCCTCGATGACCCGGGCGGTGGATTGCCAGGACCGCTCGCCCAGGGTGATGGACTTCGCCCCCAGGCCCCACAACTCGTCGATCAGGCTGACGAGGGTCTCGTTGTCCGTGGAGCCGGGCACCGGGTCGGCGGTGTTGAAGTTGGGCTTGAGCAGGATTTGTCGTCCCTTGATCGGATTTCGGTTCGCGTCCAGTTCCAGGCCGGCCAGGGCGGAACGCACCCCGGCGGCGCGGGAGTCGGTGTGGGCCAGGCTGACCAGGGACATGTCGGCTCTCCTGAAAATCAGGGTCATCAATATCTGAGCCAATTACATCCGAACCACGGCCGCATTGCAACCCGGGCCGGCCGTGACCGTTGCCGGGGAGGCGAAAAATAGTTGCGCAGGTCAGGCCTGGATTATGATATATTGAATGAATCCATGGGGGTACTGATCCGAGTCGAGAACTGACGGGGTCGTCCGTGTCTGCCGCCTGGACCGGCTGTTCGGCAGCCCGCCCTTGTGAAGGCGTGAGGTCGCGGGAGGCGGCGAGCGTTTACCCATAATCACTATCACCCAGCGGCGGCCTGCCAGCAGGCCAGGGAGGTCGAAAGATGTCAAGCAGGAAGGTATTGAGTGCATTCACGGCGTTGGCCTTGCTCCTGGCGCTGGTGGCGTCGTTCAGCGTCATCTCGGCCACAACGCCCCCGGCCAGGGCCCAGGACCAGGTCCGGAGTCGGGCCTATTTCGTGGGCACTCACTGGCTGGGCCGGTGCCGGGGCGAGGGCTATTACCGCTACTATTTCGCCCCTGACGGACGGTGGGCCCTGAACGGCCGGTACCGTCAGGGCGACACCTGGCAGGTCGAGGGCGGCCAGCTGGTGGTCAAGGTCAAGGGGACCTACGCCACCGAGACCTACCCCCTCCAGAAATTCCTGGGCAAGGTCCTCCACGGCCAGAGCACCTTCCGGGGCGGCACCCCCTGCTCGCTGGGCTTCGTCAGTCGCGGGCCGCTGAGCCAGTACATTCCGCCCCAACCCCAGTACAAGACCCAAAGCTACTTCGTTGACTCGAACTGGCTGGGCCGGTGCCGGGGCGAGGGCTTCTACCGGTATCACTTCGCTGGTGACGGCCGGTGGGCCCTGAACGGCCGGTACCGCCAGGGCGACACCTGGTCGATCGAGGGCGGCACCCTGGTGGTCAAGGTCAAGGGGACCTACGCCACCGAGCGCTACCCCTTCCGAAACTACAACGGCCGGGTGCTGCACGGCAGGAGCACCTTCCACGGCGGCACCCCCTGCAGCCTGATCCGGGTCGGCGGCGGCCCGGCCGCGCAGCAGGGACCCTCCGGCGGTCAGATCGGCGCGGCCCCGGACGCCAGACAGAAATACTTCGCCGGCTCCCACTGGCTGGGCCGGTGCCGGGGCGAGGGCTACTATCGCTACTACTTTGCCCCGGACGGCCGGTGGGCCCTCAACCATCACTTCCGGCCGGGCGACACCTGGCGGATCGAGGGCGGCAACCTGGTGGTCACGGTCAAGGGCAACTACGCCACGGAGACGTATCCCTTGCGGTTGTTCAGAGGCAAGGTCCTCCACGGCCGGAGCACCTTCCGGGGCGGCACGCCCTGCTCGATCGGCTACGTCGGCCGTGGTCCGGTCGAAAGGCGCTGGCCCCACCAGGCCCGGTTCGACACCCCGGCCTACTTCAACAACACCCACTGGCTGGGCCGGTGCCGGGGCGAGGGCTTTTACCGTTACTTCTTCAACCCGGACGGCCGGTGGGCCCTCAACGGCCGGTACCGTCAGGGCGACACCTGGCGGATCGAGGGCGGCCAGCTGGTGGTCACGGTCAAGGGGACCTACGCCACCGAGCGCTATCCCTTCCGGAACTACAACGGCCTGGTGTTGAACGGCAATAGCACCTTCCACGGCGGCACGCCCTGCAGCCTGATCTTCCGGCGCCGGGGACAGTGACCGGGAGCCGTTCAGCTTCTTGACCGACGACAACGCCGGTTCGATCCGGACATGCGGGTCGAACCGGCGTTTTCGATCAGGGAGAGGGACCGTGCTGCTCCAAAATTTCAGGAAGGAAATTTTCCGCCCGGATTGCAATCCCGGGTTCGAGACGTTGCATTGCCACGCCCATCTGGATCAGGACGTGGCCGAGGTCCTGCCCTATCTCAACCGGGACCTGGGCGGCTTCGAGTACACCCTCGACCCGCCCAGCGTCACCTTCCGGGCCCACGGCAAGCTGATCACGATCCACCCCCGGCTGATCGCGGTCAACGCCCTCAAGGACGAGGACGAGGCCGACAAGATCCTGGCCTGGCTTCTGGGCGAGATCAACCGGGTCTGGGACGAGCGCGACTCGATCGAGCCCAAGTACGACGGCGAGGGACGGCCCCAGGTCTTCGAGATCGTCAAGCGCCTGCCCCGGACCAACTGCCGTGAGTGCGGCCGGCCGACCTGTCTGGTCTTTGCCGCCCAGGTGGCCGAGGGCGCCTTCGGTCCCGGGGACTGCCCGGCCCTGGACCCGGAGGGCCGCGACCGATTGGGGGCCTATCTGGCGCGGTTTCCGTCCTGGCTCGAGGCCGTCTGATCTCCCCTCCCCCCGCCCCCCGGCAGTCTCATTCCCGCCTCAAGGCACGCCTGTTCGCAAGATCAGGCGTCATGGCACACCACACCGGATGCATCCCGACAAGGGCATTGACGCCCGACCGGGAATTGTAGTAGGTTCGCGAATCGGTCCATCGGCGGCGGGTCCGTCGGGGGGATCGAGACCCATGAGGCCGCTCAAGGCAGCGGAATAAATATGGACAAACCGGCCCGGAAAAGACCGGCGCCGGCCTGGGGTGATGGTTCATGGAGACGGGCATCAAGAACCAGCCGGAAGCAGTTGACAACAGCCGGCCGGGGCCCGACCTCCGGCCCTTGCCGCAGGGGTCGGCCGGGATCAAGGACAGGACCGAGCCGGGCGGCGGAGAGGCGCGGGTTTTCTGGCAGCAATGGGGCGTCCTCCCCCTGACGATCATGACCACGGCCGCGGCCATCGGCCTGTCCCTGGTCATGACCACCGCCGCCTACCTCCTGATCGATCCGGCCCACCTGGGCGTCGCCTCGATCATGGCCCTCATCTGCCCCCTGGTCATCGCCCCGCCCCTCTGCCTCTACTGGTTCTCCCTGCTCAAGCAGCACCAGCGCACCCAGCAGGAACTCCTCGAGGCCAACCGGGAACTGGCCGTGGCCCTGTCCCGGGTCAAGGAATTGACCGGCCTGCTGCCCATCTGCTCCTCATGCAAGCGCATCCGCGACGATCAGGGCTACTGGACCCGGCTCGAGACCTATCTGACGAAACATTCACGGGCCGAATTTACCCACGGGATCTGTCCCGAATGCCGCCGAAAGCTCTATCCCGAACTGACGGCGGTGAGCGACGACCCGCATCAGCCGATCAAATGAACGTCCTCATCCCCACAGACGCCTTTCCGTCGGTCAGCCGGATCTTGGGGCGGCTCCTGCCGGACGACGAGGTCTGGCAGGGCCCCACGGCCGAGGGGCTGACCCGCCTGAGCTGGGCCGAGGTCCTGATCCCGGAGATGCTGCCGATCACCGCCGAGATCATCGCCGCCGGCCGGCTGCGGCTGATCCAGCAGTACGGTGTCGGCCTGGAGGGGGTGGACCTCGAGGCCGCCACCCGGGCCGGGGTGCCGGTCTGCAACGTCCCGGGCGAGGTCGCCCCGGCCAACGCCGAATCGACCGCCGAGCACGCCGTGTTCCTGATGATGGCCTGCGCCCGCAAGCTGAACGAGTGCCGGGGGACCCTGATTCACGGCCCCTGGGGCTTTCCCCTGGGGCGCGGAATATTCGGCCACACGGCGTTGATCGTCGGTCTGGGCCGGGTCGGGCAGGGCCTGGCCAAAAAACTGATTGCCCTGGGCGTGCAGGTCATGGCCGTCAAGGCCCATCCGGCCAAAGAACTGGCCCGGGAACTGGGCCTGACCCGCCTGGGCGGCCCGGACGATTTTCGAGAGATGCTCCCCGGGGCCGACTTCGTGGTTTCAACCGTCACGGCCAACCCGGCGACCATCGGGCTGTTCGACCGCGAGGTCTTCGGTGGGATGAAGCCGGGGGCCGTGTTCGTGAACGTCAGCCGGGGGGCGGTGGTGGACGAGGCGGCCCTGATCGAGGCGCTCGAGAGCGGCCACCTGGCCGGGGCCGGCCTGGACGTCTTTCGGACCGAACCGCCGCCGGCCGACCATCCCCTGTTTTCCCTGGACACGGTGGTGGCCACCCCGCACGTGGCCGGCGTGACCGAGCAGTCACATGAGGCCATCGGCCGGGTGGTGGCCCAGAACATCGAGCGGCTGCGCCAGCGCCGGCCCCTGTTGCATCAGGCCAACCGGATCTGAGCCTGGCCGGCCGGCCTCGACGGCTCAGGGATTGCCCTCCAGGACAAAGGTCGGATTCCGCAGCAGGGACACATCCTGAAGCCGCCGCTCGATCATCGCCTTGAATGCGGGGTCGGTCAGGATGTAGAACCGGTCTTCCCGGATCGCCTCGAAAACCAGGTCCGCCACCTCCTCACCGGGCATCCCCTGCTCGACCCTGGTCTTGAAGAACTGGAACCACATCTCCTGCTCCGGACTCCGGACGTCGTCTTCGGGACGGTTGCGCAGGTCAGCCGGGCGATTCCGTTCCGCGTCCATGATCCGGGTCTTGACAAACCCGGGGCAGAGCACCGACACGCCGATCCGGCCGCCGGTCAACGACAGTTCGTGATACAGGGTCTCGGACAGGGTGACCACGCCGTGCTTGGACACCTTGTAGGCGGCCTGGCCCGGCCCGGAGACCAGGCCGGCCAGGGACGAGGTGTTGACGATGTGGCCCTCGGTCCCCTGGTCGAGCATGATCGGCACAAAGGCCCGGATGCCGTGGATCACGCCCCAGAGGTTCACCCCCAACACCCAGTGCCAGTCCTCGATGGTGGTCTCCCAGGTCAGGCGGCCGGCGCCCACGCCGGCGTTGTTGAACAGGACATGGACCGCCCCGAAGGCCTCGATCGCTTTTTCGGCCAGGGCCTCGACTTCTTCAAATCTGGAAACGTCAGTCCTGACCGCCAACACCGGGGCGCCGCCCGCTTGTATCTCCCGGGCCGCGGCCGTCAGAGCCGCCTCCTCCACGTCGGCCAGGACGACCTTCATCCCCTCCCGGGCGCACCGCTCGGCCAGTCCCCGGCCGATGCCGCTGGCCGCCCCGGTCACGACCGCCACCTTGTCCTGAAAGTCCTTCATGATTGCCCCCGATGTTCGGTTCCGGTCAGACCACCAAGAAACCATCCCGTATGGAAGCACGACGGGACACCTGATTCAAGCATCTCGGCCTAAAAGGTGCTGGTTGCCGATCCGGACCCGCCTCAGGCCGGCCGCCCGGGCCGCGGCCAGGGCCTCTCGTGCGTGCCGACGCGAGGTGGTCGGCAGATCGGTCATCCGGAACTCGGGATGAAAGGCCAGCAGCGCATAGGGGATGTCCGGGTCGATCCCGGCGATGAACCGGGCGATCCGGCCCACCTCGGCGGCGTCCACGTAGCCCGGGACGAGCAGGGTCGCCGCCACCAGCAGGGGCGGGTCGGGTCTTTCGTCAAGCCGGGCCGCTACCCGGGCGAAATTTTTGAGCGTCCGTTGGTTGCGCGCCCCGGTCAGGGCCCGGTGCAGGTGGCCGGAAAATGCCTTGAGATCGAACTTGATGGTGCCGCCCGACTCCAAAGCGAGGTCGATCATTTCGTCCAGGTACCGCGGGGCCACTGAGCCGTTGGTCTCCCAGCAGACGCGCAGGATTTTTTCTCCCCGGGCCTGCCGGGCCAGGCGGGACGTTTCCAGGGAATGGACCACCTGGGGCGACGGGTCGCCGCCGAAAAAGCAGATGCAGCTCGCCAGCGGGGTGACCGCCGCGGCCAACTCGGCGGCGCTGACCGTGCCCGGCCGGTTGGTGCTTTGCTTGAAGGTCCAGTTCTGGCAGAACAGGCAGTCGAACGAGCAGGCCTCGTAAAACACGGCCAGGTTGAACTCGCCCCGTTGGGGGCCATCCCGGCCGGCGAACCGGGGATGCCCCGCGCCCGTACCGCCGGCGCAGACCCAATCGGCCACGCAATTGGTGGGCAGGGGGTCCAGGTACCACGACACCCGGCCCGTGTCCTCGTCGCCGCCGTTCAGCCGGCCGGCCTGGTTCTTTCTGAGGCCGCAATATCCGAATCGCCCGGGGCCTATCCGGCAGAGGTTGAGGCATCGGTCGCAGACCAGGCCCCCTTGGTCCCGGGGAGGCCGGGGGGGCAGGCCGAACGGCCTCCGGGCCGCCGCGTGGACGCCGGCCAGATCCTCCCGGATCCGATCGCCGTGTTCGGTCAGGCAGGCGGCGCAGAACCCCAGCCCGGCCGACACCGGCCCCGTGGTCCGGCCGCAGAGCCGGCAGGCGGCCGGATGCGGCCCCCGGCCTTGACGGGCGCCCATGATCACTCCTCCCGAATCAGAATATCAGGTCTCGGCCGCGGCTGACAGGGGCCGGCCGGCCGCGGGACTGGAGGCCGACAGCCGGGTCCAGGTCGCCTTTCCGGGCGGAGAGTGACCTGGTCAGGCCGCCGGGCCCCGGGGCGGACGCCAGGGCCTGAGCCGGGGCAGCCAGCGGGGGACGTGGCGCTTATACGCGGAATAGGTCGGGCCGAAGCGGCGCTCGAGGTCCGGCTCCTCCCGGTATTTGATCCAAAAGAAATTTCCGGTCATGAAGATTGCCAGCCAGGCCAGCAGACCCCACGAGACGAACAAGGCCGCCTCGCCCAGGAGGACGGCGAAGACCCCGGTGATCATCGGATTGCGGACCAGGCCGTAAGGGCCGCGGGTCACCAGGCGGGTCGGCGGGGCCCAGAGGGCCAGGGTCCCCTGGCCGACCCGGACGAACAGGGAGACGGTCCAGGCCCACAGCGCCAGCCCGCCCAGGACGAAACAGCCGCCCAGGGCCGCCAGGACCAGACGCGGGATCAGGGGGACGGCCGCTGGCCAATCGAGCCGGGACTGCAAGACCAGGACGGCCGCCGGGACGACCAGGGTGACGACGGCCGGCAGGGCCAGGACGGCGGCGACGTGTCGCCAGGGGGACATGATGCCTTCTCCGGGACGGTCCGGGCCCGGCGGACGGGCCCCGTCAAGAGGGATCGGCCTGGTCCAGGATTTCCCTGATCCGGCGGGCCAGGCTCTCCGGTGAGAACGGCTTGGCCAGGAAGTTGACCTCGGCCTCGATCACGCCGTGGCGGACAATGGCGTCGTCGGTGTACCCGGACATGTACAGGATCCGCATCTCGGGGCGCTTTCGGGCGAGGCGGGTGGCCAGGCTGAGTCCGTTCATCTGGGGAAGGACCACGTCGGTGAGCAGGAGGTGGATCGGGCCGTCGTGGGACCGGGCCACCTCGAGGGCCTGGTTCGGGTCGGCCGCCTCGAGGACCTGGTAGCCCCACTGATCGAGCAGTTGGCGGGTCATGCGCCGGACCCGCGCCTCGTCCTCGACGAGCAGGATGGTCTCGCTGCCGCCCTGGGGTGGGGAGGCCTCCACGTCCAGGCCCGCCCCGCTTGCGGCGAAGTCCAGGCAGGGGAGATAGACCTTGAAGGTCGTGCCCTGTCTCGGTTCGCTGTAAACGTTGACACAGCCCCCGGCCTCGGTGACGATGCCATAGACCGTGGACAGTCCCAGGCCGGTGCCCTTGCTCCGGTCCTTGGTGGTGAAGAAGGGCTCGAAGACCTTGCTCCGGACCTCCTCGGTCATGCCCACCCCGGTGTCGCTCACGGCCAGCAACACGTATCGGCCGACCTTGACGCCCAGGTGCTCCTGGCAATATTCGTCATCGAGGTGAATGTCTTTGACCTCGATGGTCAATTGCCCGCCGTCAGGCATGGCGTCCCGGGCGTTGATTGCCAGGTTCAGGACGACCTGCTCCAGCAGGCCGGGATCTATCCGGACCAGGCCCGCGTCGGGACCGCACATGGTCATCAGGTTGATGTCCTCGCCGATGAGGCGCTTGAGCATCTTCTCAAAGCTGGTCACCACCTGGGACGGGTCAACCTCCTGGGGTTCGGCGACCTGCTGGCGGCTGAAGATGAGCAATTGACGGGTCAGTCCCGAGGCCCGGGTGCAGGCGTCCCTGATTTCCTGGAGCATCCCCTGCCAGGCGGCTTCGGGGGCCATTTGCTCGACAATGAGATCGGCGTAACCGGAGATAATCGTCAGCAGGTTGTTGAAGTCGTGGGCCACGCCGCCGGCCAGACGGCCGACGGCCTCCATCTTCTGGGCCTGCCGGAGCTGGTTCTCGAGGCTCTGGCGCTCGCCCAGGTCCCGGGCCACGGCCAGGACCATGGGCCGGCCCTTGAAGTCGAACCGGTGGATCCTGATTTCGACCGGGATGGCAGTTCCGTCCTTGGCCTGGTGTACGGTCTGGTACAGGGCGTGGCCCTGGTCGAGCACCTCCCGGAATCGGGCCTGGATCTGATCCGGGTCCAGGTCATGATTGATGTCGGCCGGCCCCATCTGGAGCAGCTCTTCCCGGGTGTAGCCCAGCCGCTGGCAGGCCGTCAGGTTGACCTCGGAGAATTTTCCGGGCCGGCCCTCGTCGCCCACGGGCATGACAAAGATGGCGTCCATGCCGGCGTTGAACAGGAGGCGATAGCGTTCCTCGCTCTCCCGAATTTCCTCCTGGGCCCGGCGCTGCTCGGTGACGTCGTCGTAAACGGCCACGACCTCGCCCGAGGGCAGCCTGAAGACCTCGTTCTCCCGCCAGCCGGCGACCCGGCCGTCCTGGTACCAGGACAAGGGATGCTGCTCCGGATGGCCGGTGCGCCAGACCCGCTGGAAGACCTCGAGCAGTCCGAAGTCCCTGACCCCGGGAAAGACCTCGGTCACCCGGCGGCCGAGGACCCGGTCCCGGGCGATCTTTTCGATCCTTTCCGCGGCCGGGTTGAAGTCGGTCAAGACGAAATCCCGGCCGTCGTCCACGGCCTGATACACGGCCACGCCGCTGGGCATGGTCTCGAACAACTGGCGGAACCGGGCCTCGCTGTCCCGGAGGGCGGCGAGGGCCTCGTGGCGGTCGGTCACGTCCGTGCCCGCGCCCATCACCCCGAACATTTCTCCGTCCAGGTTTTTGAGGGGGGCGAACACGGTCTCGTAATGGGCCCGGCTCCCGTTGAACCGGAAGACCAGTTCCCGGATCAGGGGCGCCCCCGTGTCCAGGACCTCCTGGCAGGCCTGGGCCGTCAGCCCGTCCTCGTCGTGCAGGGCCGCGGCCACGGTCATTCGGCCGACGACCTGGTCTTCCTCCAGGGAACAGCACTGGTCCACCAGCCAGGCGGCCTGGGGGTTGAGGTAGGTCACCACCAGGTCCCGGTCGGCCGTCCAGAAGGCGAAGGGCAGGCCCTCCTTGATGGATTGGCCCTCGCCGATGACCCCGGCCAGCATCCGGCGCAGGCTCTCGGCCATCCGGCCCAACTCGTCGGCGGATCGGTAGGTGATCCGCGGCTCGAAGTCGCCCCGGGCCAGGGCCTCGGACACCCGGGCGATTTCTCTTGCCGGCCGCGAGATGGACCGGGTGATAAGCACGGTCAGGACCAGGCCGGCCAGGAAGGCCACGGCCAGCATCACGATCATGAAGAACAGGACCTGGCCCCGGATCTGTCTGGCCCGCTGGAAGTATTCGATCGCCTTGTGCCGGGCAGAGGCGCTCAGCACGTCCAAGGCTTTGTTCAGCCGAATAGTCTGGACGCGGCACCGGCCTTGTTCGATCCTGGCGGCCTCGGCCCGTCGGCCGGCCTTGACCAGGGCGACGATCCTGGCCCGGATCGGTCTCCAGGAAGCAAACAGGGTCCCCGCCCGCGCCACGTCGGCCGGGGGGCCCAGGTAGCGCCGGGAGATGATTTGTAGATCTTGCCGGAAAAGCCTTTCGAGGCGTCCAAGTTCCCGGGTCCGGCGATCAAGGGTGGCCCGATCAGGGGACTGGACGATCTCTCCCATGGTGGAGTGAATGCGGGTGACGGTCGCCTCGGCCCGGAGGATGGCGCTGCGCACGGTAAAGGGATGCTCGTAGGCCCGCCGGTGCAATCGGGACAGGGTGCCGATCTCGATGACCGCTACCGTGCCGATCAGGACCATCAGCGCCAGGAGGAGACCAAAGGCCAGACCCAGCCTGGACCCCAATCTCAGTCCGCGTAGCAAACTTTTAGCTCACCTCCTCCTCCACAGGCCGCCCTACGGCAAAATACGCCACTGGCCGTCGCCGCATCCAGGGAATTACCATGCCGACACCCCACCCCGACGAAGGCCGTGAACAGGCAACCAACTATCTTGACTGGGTTTTTATTATACTCAAAAACCATCGGGCAACCAAGTCAAAAATTTTCACCTCATGGGTATTTTGCCTACAAAGTTATTTATAGTAGGCCATTACTTGATTCATGGCCGTATTTTTATTGATCCGAGGACAACTGTCTCGGGGTTGACGCCCTCGATCATGGGGCATAGCGTAATTCCCTTGACCCCTGGTTTGTTTTGTGATATTTACCGCAAACTGCGGCTGGCCATTGATCTGAATCCGGGCCGCCGTCACCTCGTGAAGGATCGTTTCGTCCTTCCGGTCAGTTATCAAAAATGTCCGGCCCTGATGAGGGAGGGCCACGCCAAAGAGTTTTATTTCGAGGAGGTCAAAAACAATGCCCCTGGATCCAACCAAGCACCAAGACTGGGAAATCGCCGAGGCGGCGGAGGCGACCATGAAGCCGATCAAGCAGATCGGCGACGAATGCGGCCTGACCGAGGAGGAACTGCTGCTCCACGGCCACTACGTGGCCAAGGTGGACTTCAAGAAGGTCCTCGACCGCCTGGCCAAAAAGCCTGACGGCAAGTACATCAACGTCACGGCCATTACCCCGACCCCCCTGGGCGAGGGCAAATCCACCTCCTCCATGGGCCTGGTCGAGGGCATGGGCAAGCGGGGCCTGAACGTGGGCGCGGCCATCCGCCAGCCCTCGGGCGGCCCGACCATGAACATCAAGGGCTCGGCCGCGGGCGGCGGTCTGGCCCAGTGCATCCCGCTGACCCCCTTCTCCCTGGGCCTGACCGGCGACATCAACGCCATCATGAACTCGCACAACCTGGCCATGGTCGCCCTGACCTCGCGGATGCAGCACGAGCGCAACTACAACGACGAGCAGCTCAAGCGCTTAAGCGGCATGGACCGGCTGAACATCGATCCCACCCGGGTCGAGTTCGGCTGGATCATCGACTTCTGCGCCCAGTCCCTCCGGAACATCGTCATCGGCCTGGGCGGCCGGATGGACGGCTTCACCATGCAGTCCAAGTTCGGCATCGCCGTGTCCAGCGAGATCATGGCCATCCTGGCCGTGTCCACGGACCTGGCGGACATGCGGAAGCGGATGGGCAAGATCGTCCTGGCCTTTGACCGGTCCGGCAAGCCGGTGACCACGGCCGACCTCGAGGTGGACGGCGCCATGACCGCCTGGATGGTCGAGGCCCTCAACCCCAACCTGATGCAGTCCCTGGAGGGCCAGCCGGTGTTCGTCCACGCCGGTCCCTTTGCCAACATCGCCATCGGCCAGAGCTCGATCATCGCCGACCGGGTCGGCCTGAAGCTGTTCGACTATCACATCACCGAGAGCGGCTTCGGCGCGGACATCGGCTTCGAGAAATTCTGGAACCTGAAGTGCCGCTTCTCGGGCCTCAAGCCCAACGCGGCCGTGGTCGTGGCCACCATCCGGGCCCTCAAGTGCCACGGCGGGGCGCCGATCCCGGTGCCGGGCAAGCCCATGCCCGAGGAGTACAAGGGCGAGAACGTGGGCTGGGTCGAGAAGGGCTGCGAGAACCTGGTCCATCACATCCGGACGGTCAAGAAGGCGGGCATCAACCCGGTGGTCTGCATCAACGCCTTCTACACCGACACCGACAACGAGATCAAGGCGGTCCGGCGTCTGTCCGAGGCGGCCGGGGCCCGGGTGGCCCTGTCCCGGCACTGGGAGAAGGGCGGCGACGGGGCCCTCGAGTTCGCCGACGCGGTCAAGGACGCCTGCGACGAGCCCAATGAGTTCAAGCTCCTTTACGGGCTCGAGGTGCCGCTGCGCCAGCGGATCGAGATGATCGCCAAGGAGGTGTACGGGGCCGACGGCGTGGACTACTCGGCCGAGGCCAACCAGAGGGCCGAGCGCATGGAAAAGGACCCCGAGCTGTCCAAGCTGGGCACCTGCATGGTCAAGACCCACCTGTCGCTGACCGACAACCCGTCCCTCAAGGGCGTGCCCAAGGGCTGGCGGCTGTTCGTCCGCGACATCCTGACCTACGGCGGGGCCGGCTTCGTGGTCCCGGTGGCCGGGGCCATCTCGCTGATGCCCGGCACCAGCTCCAACCCGGCCTATCGCCGCGTCGATGTGGACGTGGAGACGGGCAAGGTCAAGGGCCTGTTCTAGCCGAGTCGAGGACGTGATCGGCCGGCGTTCCGGACGGTGGGTTCCGTACGGAACGCCGGCTTTTTTGGTCACCCCGGCGGCCCCCGAAAAGCTTGCCTTCACCGGGGCGCGGTGTTAAGCTGTCCGACCATGAAAATGACGCCTGGTCATGACTTGGCCGCGGGGCCCAGGTTCTTGGAGCGACATGCCGGATAGTTCCCCCACAGGCGCGGTGCTCATCGTCGGCGGCGGCGCGGCCGGCGTCGCGGCGGCGCTCGGCCTGGCCGCCGCCGGGCTGGGGGTCTATCTGGTCGAACGCGCCGCCGAGATCGGGGGCGTGGCCGGCCGGCTCGAGCGGACCTTTCCCACCCCCAAGTGCCAGTTGACCGTCACCTGCCAGGGCGCCCCCCGCGGCGGCGGCTGGCAAGCCGAGCGGACGGCCCTGGAGACCGGGTTCAGCTCGACCCATCTGTCGGCCTGCCTCTACTGCTGCACCACGCCCCGTCTGGTGGATTGCCTGGCCCATCCGGGCATCGAGGTCATGACCGCAACAGAGGTGCGTGAGATCCAAGGCTCTGCCGGAGCCTTCACGGTCAAATTGGACCAGGGCGATCGCTTGTTAGAAATTTCCGTGGGCGCGATCATCGTCGCCCCCGGCTTCTCGGTCTTCGATCCCGGCTGCGCCCCGGAGATCTACGGCTACGGCCGCCTGCCGAACGTGATCACCAGCCTGGAGCACGAGGATCGGTCACGGTTGTTCGGCCTGGACCTGGGCGTGGTCCGGCGCCCCAGCGACGATCGTCCGGCCGAGAAGATCGCCTGGCTCCAGTGCGTGGGCAGCCGGGACATCAACGCCTGCGACAACCCCTACTGTTCGAGCGTCTGCTGCATGTACGCCGTCAAGGAGGCGACCACGGTCAAGCAGCGGGCCGCGGGCCGCGGCGACGAGGTTGACTGCGCCGTGTTCTACATGGACCAGCGGGCCCAGGGAAAAGGGGCCGAGCGGTCCTTTCAGTGGGCCCGGGACGAGATGGGCGTCAGATTCATCCACGCCCGGGTCCCCGGTCTGGAGGCGGCCGAGGACGACCGGATAAAAATCGCCTGGGCCGACGACGACGGCCGAATCATGGACGAAAAATTTGACCTGGTGGTCCTGAGCGTCGGGCTTCATCCCGATCCGGGCACGGCCGACCTGGCCGCAAAGCTGGGCGTGGACGTGGACGCCCAGGGCTTCATCGTTACTGATTCCCTTGGTGGGCCAGCTACCACCCGGGAGGGAATATACGCCTGCGGCGCGGCCGTGGAGCCCAAGGACATCTCGGGCGCGGTGAGCGAGGCCCTGGCCGCGGCCGGCGCGGCGACCCTGGATCTGAACCAGGCCCGGGACCGGACCGCGCCGCCGCCCCCGGACAGGGGCGATGATGAATCCAAGATCGCCGTGTTGGTCGAGACCAACGGCGAGGTCCTGGATCACGACGCCCTGGCCGAATATGCGGCCACCCTGCCCGGGGTGGTCGTTGCCGAGACGATCGAGGCGGGCGGCGGAACGCTTGCCGACCGGCTGGCCGAACTCGTCCGGGACCAAGGCGTCAACCGGGTGGTGGTCGCCGGCGGCCCGCCGCGAACGGCGGTCCGGTATCTCAAGCGGGCGGCGGCCGCGGCCGGGATCGATCCCCAGGCCGTCCGGGTCGCGCCCATCGTCAATCAGGCGGCCCGGGTCTTCACCAAAAAACCGGAGCGGGCCATGGCCCGAGCCCGGGACCTGATCCGGTCGGCCGTGGCCCGGCTGGCCCGGCTCGAATCGACCCCGCCGATCACGGTGGCGGTCGATCCCCGGGCCCTGGTCATCGGCGGCGGCCCGGCCGGGATGACCGCCGCCCTGGACCTGGCAGCGGCCGGGCACTTCGTGACCCTGATCGAAAAAAGCGATTGCCTGGGCGGCACGGCCCTGGGGGTGAACCAGACCTGGCGCGGCCAGCCGGTCGGCCCGATCATGGACGACCTGATCAACCGGGTCGAGGCCGCCGAGAACGTCGATGTCCTGAAAAACGCCTCGGTCAAGCGGGCCGTGGGCTATGCCGGACATTTTTTGACCACGGTCCAGGTCCAGGGGATGGAGCGGGACATCGAGCACGGCGCGGTGATCGTGGCCACGGGCGGCCGCGAGTTTCAGCCGACCGAATACGGCTACGGCCAGAGCGACCGGGTCATGACCGCCCTCGAGTTCGACGCCATGCTCCGGGAGAATTCCGGGCGGGTCAAGAATTTCGGGCAGGTGGTCTTCATCCAGTGCGTCGGGTCCCGCGAGCCGGAGCGGCCCTACTGCTCCCGGATATGCTGCACCCACTCGGTGGGCACCGCGATCGAGCTGAAACGGCTCAATCCCGGCCTGGAGGTCTATGTCCTGTACCGGGACGTGACCACCTGGGGTTTTCGGGAAAAACTGTATCAGGCGGCCCGGGAGGCGGGGGTCGTCTTTGTCCGCTTCGATTTTCGGGAAAAACCCGAGGTCACGGCCGGGGAGGCCGGGATCGAAGTCCGGGTCCTGGACCGGGTGGCCGGAAAAAGATTACAATTGAGGCCGGACGCCCTGGTCCTGGCCGCGGCGGTCTTGCCCAACGCCGCGCCCGAGCTCTGCCAGGCCTTTAACCTGGGCCTGGGTCCGGACGGCTTTTTCCAGGAGGCCCATCCCAAGTGGGAGCCGGTGGACCTGGCCGTGCCCGGGGTGTTCGCCGCCGGCCTGGCCCTGTACCCCCAGGGCCTGGACGAGACCCTGGCCCAGGCCCGGGCCGCGGCCGGTCGGGCCCTGGCCGCTCTGGGTCGGCCCCGGGTCCTGGTCGAGGGGCCGGTCGCCCGGGTGGACGAGACCCAGTGCGCCCTGTGCTGCACCTGTGTCCGGGTCTGTCCCTTTGGCATCCCGTTCATCGGGGATCAGGGGGCGGCCGTGATCGACCCCGTCCGGTGTTACGGCTGCGGCATCTGCGTTGCCGAGTGCCCGGGCAAGGCCATCGGGTTGCGCTACTGCGAGGACGGTCAGATAATCGCCGAGACCGACGCCCTGGAACTCGGCGCCATGGAGGGATAATGAGCGGCGATTTCGAACCGCGGATCGTCTGTTTCGCCTGCCGGTTCTGCGGCTGGCGGTCGGTGGACGTGGCCGGACAGACCGGCCAGGAGTACCCGGACAGCGTCCACGTCATCGAGGTGCCCTGCTCGGGCCGGGTGGACTGGATCTACATGCTGCGGGCCTTCGAGACCGGGGCCGACGGGGTGATGATCGCCGCCTGCATCGACGGCAACTGTCACTACGTCACCGGCAACCAGCAGGCCAGCAAGCGGGTCGAGGCCGTTCGCGCCCACCTGGGCGAGCTGGGCCTGAACCCGGACCGGCTGGCCATGTTCCGGTTCTGCCTGGGCGAGGAGCCGGGTTTCGCCCAGGTGGCGGCCGAGATGGACGCCCGGATCAGGGAGTTGGGGCCGACGCCCTTGCGGGACGGTTCAGGGGCCGAGTGGGCCCCGGAGGCGGCGGCCTGAACCGGGCCGGGAAGGCCCCGGTCAAAGAGATAACCGCCAGCGACCGCCGCGGCTCGCTGGATCACTGTTGGGGATTGAAAAGAGGTTTGCCATGATTGTTGGGGATCGAAAACCCTTGGCCGAGATCCAGAGCATGATCGAGGGGCTGTCCAAGGTCCTGGTTGTCGGCTGCCGGGGATGCGTCACGGTCTGTAACGTGGGCGGGACCAAGGAGGCCGGGATCCTGGCCTCGACGTTGCGCATCGCCGCCCGGCGCGACGGACGCGACGTTCAGGTGGACGAATTCACGCTCGAACGGCAGTGCGATCCGGAGTACATCGAGGAGATCGCCGATGTCATCAAGGACTACGACGGCGCCGTCTCCATCGCCTGCGGGGTCGGCCCCCAGTTCCTGGCCGAGCGCTACCCCGAGAAGCCCATCTTTCCGGGGATCAACACCACCTTCATCGGCGGGTCCCTGGAGCACGGCGTCTGGGCCGAACGCTGCCAGGCCTGCGGCAACTGCCTGCTGAACGTCACCGGCGGGCTGTGTCCGGTGGCCCGCTGCTCCAAGTCGCTGATGAACGGGCCCTGCGGCGGTTCGGCCGGGGGCAAGTGCGAGATCAGCCCGGACGTGGACTGCATCTGGGATATGATCGTCCGCAAGTTCATGGACCAGGGCAAGGTGGATCAGCTCGAACGGCTGATGCCCCTCAAGAACTGGTCCACGGCCCGGGACGGCGGGCCCCGCCGCCGGATAAAGGAGGACCTGCGAAAATGACGTACAAATCCGGCAGCAATCTGGAGAAGATTCTTCGGGCGGGTCATTTCGCGGTCACCGGCGAGTGCGGTCCGCCCCAGGGCGCCAACCCCGAGGTCATCCGCGAGAAGGGCAAGTTCCTCAAGGGCAACGTGGACTCGGTCAACATGACCGACAACCAGACGGCCGTGGTCCGGATGTCCTCCCTGGCCGGGTGCCTCCTCCTCAAGGAGATGGGCATCGAGCCCAACATGCAGATGACCGTCCGCGACCGCAACCGGATCGGCCTCCAGTCCGATATCCTGGGCGCGGCCGCCCTGGGCATCAAGAACCTGCTCTGCCTGTCCGGCGACCACCAGCGCTTCGGCGATCACCCCGAGGCCAAGAACGTCTTTGACCTGGACTCGATGCAACTCATCCAGACGGTCAGGATGATGCGCGACGAGGGCAAGCTCATCTCGGAAAAGGAACTCAACGGCCGGCCCGAGATCTTCATCGGGGCCGCGGCCAATCCCTTTGCCGATCCGTTCGAGTTCCGGCCCATCCGGCTCAAGAAGAAGATCGACGCCGGGGTGGATTTCGTCCAGACCCAGTGCATCTACAACATGCCCAAGTTCCGCGATTACATGAAGCGGGTGGTGGACCTGGGGCTCCACGAGCGGTGCTTCATCCTGGCCGGGATCACCCCCATGAAGAGCGTCGGTATGGCTCGATACATGCAACGCCTGGTGCCCGGCATGGACGTGCCCGACGAGGTCATCGACCGCCTCCGCGGCGTCAAGAAGAGCGAGCAGAGCGACGAGGGCATCAAGATGGCCGTCGAGCAGATCCAGGAAATCCGGGAAATGACGGGCATCGCCGGGGTCCACCTCATGGCCATCGAGTGGGAGGAGCGGGTGCCCGAGATCGTCCAGGCGGCCGGCCTCCTGCCGAGGCCCCAGGTGGATTGATCCACCAGCGGGCCGGTTTTGCCACCCGTCCGCCAAGTGTGTTAACGTTGTCCCCGCCTCTTTTCGAGGCGGGGATTCATCTTGGGTCCGAGGGCGTGATGCGGGTGGCCTCATAGACCCGGCACGCCCGGAGGGTGGTTTTGATTCACCTGGTGCTGGGCGGGGCCAAGAGCGGCAAGAGCGATTTCGCCCTGGCCGAGGCCGAACGGCTCTCGGCTGACCGGGTGTTTCTGGCCACGGCCGAGGCCCTGGACGCCGAGATGGCCGCCCGGATCGAGGACCACCAGAGGCGGCGGGGCCCGGGCTGGCGGACAATCGAGGCGCCCCTGGACCTGGAGGCGGCGCTTACGCGCCAGGATTCGGCGGACCGGACGTTCGTGGTGGACTGCGTCACCGTCTGGCTGTCCAACCTGATGACCCGGGCCGGCCTGGACCCGGAGGCGGCCCTGGACCGGGCCAAGAGACTGGCCGGGCTCCTGCCCGACCTGGCGGCCGACGTGGTCCTGGTGGCCAACGAGGTCGGCTGGGGCCTGGTCCCGGCCGATGAGCTGAGCCGGGCCTGGCGCGACCTGGCCGGCCGGACCAATCAGCTCCTGGCTCGAGCCGCCGACCGGGTGACCCTGGTCGTGGCCGGGCAACCCTTGACCCTGAAATGAGCGGGCGCGACTCGTGCTGGGCAATTATCTATAAACAATCTACGGTCTGACAAAATCGACGGTCGTCGATCCGGGCCGTCGCCAACCTGCTCAAAACCAGACATAAAGCGGAGTTTGATGTGGAGCGTCTCCAGGAAATACTCAGAAAGATAGAACCCATTGACGAGTCCTGGTCCCAAAAGGCCCAGGCCCGCCTGGATGATCTGACCAAACCCCTCGGCAGCCTGGGGCGGCTCGAGGAGTGCGCCCGAAGATACGTGGCCGCGGCCCGGACCATGAACCCGGGCGACCTCTCGCCCCTGGTCGTCGTCTTTGCCGCGGACCACGGCGTGACCGACGAGGGGGTGAGCGCCTACCCCAAGGAGGTCACCCACCAGATGGTCCTCAACTTCCTGGCCGGCGGGGCCGGGATAAACGTCCTGGCCGCTTTGGTTCCGGCCGGGGTCCAGGTGGTTGACATGGGCGTGGCCCACGATTTCGGCCAGACCGTCGGCCTGATCGACCGCAAGATCGGACCGGGCACGGAAAACATGGTCCTCGGTCCGGCCATGACCCGGGACCAGGCGTTGCAATCCATCGCGGTCGGGGCCGAACTGGCGGCCGGGGCGATCAAGGACGGCTGCCGGCTCCTGGCCCCGGGCGAGATGGGCATCGGCAACACCACCGCCGCCAGCGCGGTCACGGCCGTGTTTACCGGGCGGCCCGTGGTCGAGGTGACCGGTAAGGGCACCGGCCTGGACGAGCCGGGCCTGGCCCGCAAGGTCGAGATCATCCAGAAGGCCATCAGCGTCAACAAGCCCGACGCCGACGATCCTTTGGACGTCCTGCACAAGATCGGCGGCTTCGAGCTGGGGGCCATCGCCGGGCTGATTCTGGAGGCCGCGGCGGCCCGGGTGCCGGTGGTCGTGGACGGCTTCATCTCGACCGCCGGGGCCCTGATCGCCCATCGGCTCCACCCGGACGTGTCCGGCTATCTGTTCGCCGCCCACCGCTCGGTCGAGCCGGGGCACCAGGCGGCCCTGGCGGCCCTGGGCCTGGACCCCCTGCTCGATCTTCAGATGCGCCTGGGCGAGGGCACCGGGGCCGCCCTGGGGATGATGTTACTGAAAGCCTCACTGGCCGTGCTCAATCAGATGGCCACCTTTTCCTCGGCCGGGGTCTCGGAGAAGTCCGGCTGATGATTGCCTGGGCCCGCCGGTTCGTCCTGGCCCTCCAGTTCCTGACCGTGGTGACCCTTGTCCCCCGCCTGGAACCGAGGGCCGGCGACCGGGCGGGCTCGATGATTTTTTATCCAGTGATCGGGCTGCTGCTGGGTCTGGCCCTGGCCGGGGCGGACTACGGCCTGGGAATGGTTTTTCCTCGACTGGTCACCGCCGTCCTGGTCGTCGCCCTGTGGGAGTTTTGTACCAGGGGCCTGCACCTGGACGGCCTGGCCGACGTGGCCGATGCCTTTATGGGGACCTCGGACCGGGCCAGGACTCTGGAAATTCTTCACGACACCCGGGTGGGCGTGTTCGGGGCGGGCGCCGTTTTTTTCGTAATTCTGCTCAAGGTCGCCCTGGTGGCCCACCTGGGACCTTCCCGTTTTTTCGGCCTGCTGCTGGTCCCGGTCATGCCCCGCCTGGTGATGGTCCTTTTGGCCTGGGCCCTGCCCTCGGCCGGGGGGAGCCTGGGCAAGCCGTTCGTCCATGAACTGCGCTGGGGGCACGCCCTGGCGGGCACGGTCCTGGCCGCGGCCGGCCTCGTGTTACTGGGCGGCTGGGGCGGTATCTGGCTGGGGCTGGTCGGCCTGGCCTGGGCCCTGATCTGGGGCGGTTACGTCTGGTTCCGGCTGCGGGGGGTGACCGGCGACTGCCTGGGCGCGGCCGGCGAACTGGCCGAGGCGATCCTGCTGGCCACCTGGCTACTCGCCCCGGGCGGGCCGTGAAGGTCGTGATCCGACCCCTCTAATCCTGAATCAGATCGAGACCGGCGGCCGCTTATCTCGCCAGGGCCGGGCCGCCTCGAGCTGGGCCGCCAGCCGAAACAGGGTGGCCTCGTCACCAAAGCGGCCGATGAACTGGGCGCCGATGGGAAGCCCGTCCGCGTTCCAAAAAAGCGGCACGGACATGGCCGGCTGTCCGGTGACGTTGCACGGGGCGGTGAACGGGGCAAAGTCATAGGACGCCCGCCAGCCCTTGAGCGGATCGTCCGGCCCGCCCTCGAAGGAGCCCAGGGGCAGGGGCGGACTCGCCAGGGTAGGGGTCAGCCAGACGTCCACGTCGGCCATGAAGGCGGCCACCTGGCGGGCCATGCCCTGGGCGGTCTGAACGGCCGTCAGGTAATCGGCGGCGCTGTGTTTGGCTCCCTTCTGATAGAGGGCCCAGGTCAGGGGCTCGAAGTCCTCCTCGCGGGGCGGCCGGCCAATCACCCGGGACACGCCCTGGATGGTCCAGGCCAGGCCGGCGGTCCAGATCACGCCGAAGACCTTGGCCAGGCCTTCGGAGTCATTGATCTTCGGGACGGCCTCGAAGACCTCGTGCCCCAGGTCGGCGCAGAGCCGGGCCGCGTCACCTGCGGCGGCAATGCAATCGGCATGGACCGGGGCCTCGGCCAGGGGTTTGGTCGAAAAGGCGATCCGCAGCCGTCCCGGGTCGGCACCCACCTCTTGAATAAAAGGCCGGGCCGGGGCCGGGGCGACGTAGGGATCCCCCTGGCCGGGCCCGGCCGTGGCGTCCAGGAGGGCGGCGCTGTCCCGGACGGACCGGGTCAGGCCGTGCTCGATCACCAGGCCGCTCATCACGTCCCCGAATCCCGGTCCCAGGGGGTTGCGGGCCCGGGTGGGCTTCAGGCCGAACAGGCCGCAGCACGAGGCCGGGATCCGGATCGAGCCGCCGCCGTCGTTGCCGTGGGCCAGGGGGACCAGGCCCGCGGCCACGGCCGCGGCCGAGCCGCCGCTCGACCCGCCCGGCGTCCGGCTGGTGTCCCAGGGGTTGCGGGACGGCCCGAACAGGTGAGGCTCGGTGGTCGGCATCAGGCCGAATTCCGGGGTGTTGGTCTTGCCGAGAACGATCAGGCCGGAACGCTTGAAACGCGACACCAGTTCGCTGTCGTGAGGGGCCACGAACCCGGTCAGGGCCTTTGATCCGGCGGTCAGGCGCACCCCTTTATAGGTGGCCACCAGGTCCTTGAGCAGAAAGGGCACCCCAATGAACGGCCCGTCCGGCAGCGGTCCCCGGGCCTTCTTGCGGGCCTGGTCGAACATGGGGGTGACCACGGCGTTGAGATCCGGGTTGAGCCGCTCGATCCGGCCGATGGCCGCCTCGACCAGTTCCAGGGGCGTTACTTCCCGGCGCCGCACCAGGCCGGCCAGGTCAGTGGCGTCGGCCCAAGCCAGTTCATGTTCTGACAGCATGTCCGTTTTCCAACCAAAACTGGATTTAACAAAAATAGGGACAAGTCCCTGGTCCGCGTCGCCCGTGTCGGGCCGCCGAACCGGTTCAATGTAGCACGATCGGGCGGGCGAGTTAATTATTTTCCGGAGCAAGTCCGGGGCCAATTCGACTTGCCTGGTCCGGGCGGTTATGCTAGAAAATGACTGATTTAATCCGAACTCGACCGGGAGCCGCAGCCTCCCGATTGCATCACCAGCAGGAGTGACCGATGTACCTGATGCCCGCTACCGAGCCGATTCCCGATGACGTGACCCCGGACATGCTGGACCAGATCGACCAGATCGTCGCCTCTGGAAAGGGCCGGCCCAACGCCCTGATCCCGGTCCTGCAGCAGGTCCAGGAGGTGGCCGGTTATCTGCCGGTGGCCCTCCAGCAGCGCATCGCCCGGGGGCTGGGGGTGCCGGGGAGCGACGTGTTCGGCGTGACCACGTTCTACTCGTTTTTCTCGATGGTCCCCCGGGGCCGCAACGTCATCAAGTGCTGCCTGGGCACGGCCTGTTTTGTCGGGGGCGGCAACGAGACCCTGGAGCGAATCAAGACCTACACCGGCCTCAAGGAGGGGGGGACCAGCCAGGATCGCCGGTTCACCCTGGAGGTGGTCCGCTGCGTGGGGGCCTGCGGCCTGGCCCCGGTGACGGTCATCAACGAGGACACCCACCGCAAACTGACCGCGGACCGGGTGGTCGAGGTCCTGGACAAGTATGAATGACGACGGTGCCTGGCGCCCGGTCCTGCTGGACGACATCCGGCGGGCCCTGGAGGCGGAGGTCCTGGCCGGGCAGGAGCGGCTGTCCGAGCCGGTGGAGCGGGCCGACGCCACGGACCTGATGAGCCAGGTCCTGGCCTTCGCCCGCCCGGGAACCGTCCTGTTGACCGGCCTGACCAACATCCAGGTCGTGAACACGGCCATGGTCGCCGAGCTGTCCGGCCTGATTTTCGTCAGGGGCCTGAGGCCGCCCGAAGAGGTGATGGCCCGCGGGCGCGCCCTGTCCCTGCCCATGCTCCTCACTTCCCGCTGTATGTACCGCGCCTGTGGTTTGCTGTACAACCTGGGTCTGCCCGGACTGCTCGTCCCATGACCCTGTATCGCGAAGAGTTCGACATCCGGGAGATGGACTTCGCCCGGGCCGGCGAGGCGTCCATCCGGATCAAGCACGTCCTCAAGGAGATCGGGGCTGACCCGACTCTGGTCCACCGGGCGGCCATCTGCGCCTACGAGGCCGAGATGAACGAGGTGATGTACGGCCAGGGGGGAAGGATGACCCTGGAACTGACCGAGGACCGGATTCTGATCCTGGTCGAGGACGACGGCCCGGGCATCGAGGACATCGACCTGGCCCTGACCGAGGGCTTTTCGACGGCCACCGAGGAGATGCGGGAAATGGGCTTCGGGGCGGGCATGGGCCTGCCCAACATCAACCGTAATGCCGGCCGGTTCAAGATCGAGTCGGCCCCGGGACGGGGCAGTCGGCTGGAAATCGTGTTCGACACCGGCTGGCGGGACAAGGGATCATGACCAACGACCGGGAAAAACCGAAAAAGTCGCATTCGGTCGTCATCGTCGAACCCAAGTGCAACGGCTGCGTGGTCTGCATGAAGGCCTGCCCCACCCGGGCCATCCGGGTCAAGGCCGGCCGGGCCTACATCATCGGCCAGCTCTGCGTGGACTGCGGCGAGTGCGTTCGGGTCTGTCCCCGTCAGGCGGTCGAGCCCATGGTCTCGACCTACCGCGACCTGGCCGAGTTCCAGGTCACGGCCGTCTTTCCCTCGCCGTCCCTGTACAGCCAGTTCGGCGACGAGGTCCTGCCCAATGACGTCCTGCTGGCCCTGACCAAGCTCGGTTTTGATTACGTCTATGACATCGGCCCCTTTTGCGAGATGGTCTCCCTGGCCGTGGTGGAATGGCTCAAAAATAATCCCGAGCCCCGGCCGATGATCTCGGCCATGTGTCCGGTGGTGGTCCGGCTCATTACGAAACGCTTTCCCGGCCTGATCCCGCTGGTCATCCCCATCGAGCCGCCCCGCGAGGTGGCCGCCCGTTACATCCGTCGCCTGGTGCGGGCCAAGACCGGCCAGCCCGACGAGGCCATCGGCGTCTTCCAGATCACGCCCTGCGCCTCCAAGGTCCAGTCCATCAACAGTCCCCTGGCCCTCAAGCGATCCTACCTGACCGGGGCCCTGGGCATCGCCGACCTCTACGGCGACATCTTCATGGGCCTCAAGGAGCTGACCCCGGCCGATCACGACCAGATGCTGTTTCGGTCCAGCGGCCTGGGGCTGTCCTGGGACACGGCCGGGGGCGAGGTGATGGGTCTCCGCAACGTCGAGGGCGCCCTGTCGGTCCACGGCCTGGCCGAGACCATCGAGGTCCTGGAGGACATCGAATCGGGACGTCTGGGGGACATGAATTTCG
This sequence comes from uncultured Desulfarculales bacterium, assembly GCA_964569795.1. Lineage (GTDB taxonomy): Bacteria > Desulfobacterota > Desulfarculia > Desulfarculales > JAHJDS01 > JAHJDS01. The sequence goes on from CAZMVB010000020.1 coordinate 36,701, forward strand.
TCGAGTGCCGGACCTGTCCCGACGGCTGCCTGGGCGGGTGCCTGACCGTGGCCAACCACTACCGGGCCCGGGCCACGGTCATGAATCTCGTCCAGATGTTCGGCACCCGGCCCCGGGTCCGTCCGGCCGAGGTCAAGCAGTTGTGGCGCGAGGGGTTTTTTGACATTGAACAGGAGATCCCGCCCACCCCGACCGCCCTGGGACGAACCCCCCTCGAGGCCCTCCGGACCCTCCAGGAGGCCCAGCGCCTGGAGAGACTTTTGCCCGGCAAGCTGTGCGGGGCCTGCGGCGCGCCGGACTGCCAGACCCTGGCCGAGGACGTGGTCTTGGGAAGGGCCCAACTGTCCCACTGCCCTTACATGGCGGGCAAAGAACGGGAGGTGTCGGCGTGACGCTCAAGGAACTGGCGGACGAGTTGGAAATGATCGTCCTGGCCGGCGGGGACGGCCTGGACCGGGAGGTGAACGGCGGGTACGTCGGCGATCTGTTGAGCGACGTCATGGCCAACTCCGCCCCCGGCCAGGTCTGGATCACCGTCCAGGGCCACCTCAACGTGATCGCCGTGGGAACCCTGCGCGAACTGGCCGGCGTGATCCTGGCCGCCGGTCGCCCACCGGCCGATGAGATGCGGGCCAAGGCCGAGGCCGAGGGCCTGCCCATCCTGAGCAGCCCGATGACCGCCTTCGAGCTGGCCGGCCGGGTGCACCGGCTGCTCGAGGGCTGATGATTTATCGGGCCGATCTGCATCTCCACACCTGTCTGTCCCCTTGCGGCGACCTGGACATGTCGCCCCGGGGGGTGGTCGAGGCCGCGGTCGCGGCCGGGCTGGATATCATCGCCGTCACCGATCACAACTCGGCCGAAAACGTGGCGGCCGTGGTCCGGGCCGCCGCCGGCCGCGAGGGGCTGACGGTCCTGTGCGGGATGGAGATCACCTCGGTCGAGGAGGTCCACGTCCTGACCCTGTTCAACGATCCAGAGACGGCCCTGGCCATGCAGGACGTGCTGTACGCCAATTTCCCGGGAAAAACCAACCGGCCGGACATCTTCGGCGAACAGGTCGTGGCCAACGAGTTCGACGAGGTCGAGGGCTTCAACGAGCGGCTGCTCATCGGGGCCTCGCTCCTCCCGCTGACCGAGGTGATCCGGCACTGTCACGCCCTGGGCGGGCTGGCCGTGGCCGCCCACGTGGACCGGCCGGCCTTTTCCCTGATCGGGCAGTTGGGGTTCGTCCCGCCCGACCTGGAGGTGGACGCCTTCGAGATCTCGGCCCGGGCCGACGAGGCCGACCTGGTGCGCCAATATCCGGCCCTGGCCGGCCGTCCCCTGCTGCGGGGCTCGGACGCCCATTTTCCCCGGGACATCGGCTCGGCCTGGACCGAGTTCCGGCTCAACAGCCCGGAATTAGACGAGATTCGGCTGGCCCTTCAGGGCCGGGACGGCCGGATGGTCTCGGAAAAGAGTTGACTTGGACGAGATTTCATTACATATTCTCGACGTTGCGGAGAATTCCCTGATGGCCGGGGCCGATCTGGTCGAGATCGACCTGGAAAAGGACGCCCCGGCCGACAGGCTCCGGCTCAGGATTCGCGACAACGGGCGCGGCATCCGCCCCGAGGACCTGGCCCGGGTGACCGATCCCTTTTTCACCACCCGGACCACCCGCCGGGTCGGCCTGGGACTGGCCCTGCTGCTGCAGACGGCCGAGCAGACCGGCGGGTCGTTCGCCATCGACTCGAACCCGGGGCAGGGGACCGATCTGGCGGTCGAGTTCGGCCTGAGCCACATCGACCGGCCGCCCCTGGGCGACATGGCCGGGACCCTGATCAACCTGATCATCGGCCGGCCGGAAGTCGATTTCGTCTATCGGCAGCGGATCGTCTGGGACGAGGCCGGCGCCTGGACGCCGCCGGAGGAATCGATCGATTTCGCCCTGGACACCCGGGAGATCAAGGCCGCCCTGGACGGGGTGTCGCTGTCGCACCCGGAGGTCATCGATTTTCTCCGGAGCAACGTGGTCGCCGGACTCGAGGGCCTCAAGGACTAACTCACACCGACCGCCCGGGCGGCGGACAAGGGACGCGCAGGCATGGCCAAGCTGAAGCTGGAAGACCTCAAGAAGATCAAGGACAAGGTCCAAAAGGAGACCGCCCTCCGGGCCGGCGGGGCCCGGGCCAAGGTCACCGTCCACATGGGCACCTGCGGCATCGCCTCGGGGGCCCGCCAGACCATGGACGCCCTCCTGGACGAACTGGCCCAGTCCGGCCGGGACGACGTCATCGTCACCACCTCGGGCTGCCTGGGACTGTGCAGCCAGGAGCCCATCGTCACCGTCGAACTCTTGGGCGAGGAGCCCATCCGCTACGTCTTCGTCGATGGCAACAAGATGCGGCAGATCTTCAAGAAACACGTCCTCGACGGCGAGATCCAGGACCAGTTCGTCCTGGCCAAGGGTTCCGAGCACGCCGGATGATCGTTAAATCCAGTTAATTTGACGTGGTACCTCGGGGTGAAACGGGCCTTCCAGCGGTTGGGCTGAGCACCTCCGTCTCAATCTACGGAGTACGTAAATGAAAACCTTTCGCGCGCACTGGTTGATCTGCAGCGGGACCGGATGTCAATCGGCCGGGTCCCCGGCCGTCCGGGAGGCCCTGGAGGCGGAAATAGAAAGGCGGGGCCTGGCCGAGGAGGTCAAGGTCGTCGAGACCGGGTGCAACGGCTACTGCGCCGCCGGCCCGGTCATGGTCGCCTATCCCGAGGGGATCTTCTATCAGCTCCTGACGGCCGAGGACGTCCCCGAACTGGTCGAGGAGCACCTGGTCAAGGGCCGGCCGGTCCAGCGTCTCCTGTACCGGGAGCCCGAGAAGAAGGAACTCATCCCCGAGATGCTGGACATCCCCTTCTTCGCCCACCAGAAGCTGATCGTGCTGCGCAACAAGGGGATGATCGATCCCGAGGTCATCGACGAGTACATCGCCCGGGACGGTTACCTGGCCGCGGGCAAGGCCCTGTTGGAGATGGAGCCGGCCCAGATCATCGACGAGGTCAAGAAATCGGGTCTCCGGGGCCGGGGCGGCGGCGGCTTTCCGACCGGCCTCAAGTGGGAGTTCTGCGCCAAGACCCCGGGCGACGTCAAGTACGTCCTGTGCAACGCCGACGAGGGAGACCCCGGGGCGTTCATGGACCGCTCGGTCCTGGAGGCCGATCCCCACGCCGTCCTGGAGGGGATGCTCATCGCCGCCAAGGCCATCGGCGCCAACCACGGCTACATCTACTGCCGGGCCGAGTACCCTCTGGCGGTCAAGCGCCTGAACATCGCCATCGGCCAGGCCCGGGAGTACGGCCTGCTGGGTACCGACATCATGGGCTCGGGCTTTGACTTCGACCTGGAGATCTATCAGGGCGCCGGGGCCTTTGTCTGCGGCGAGGAAACGGCCCTGATGACCTCCATCGAGGGCCGGCGGGGCATGCCCCGGCCCCGGCCGCCCTTCCCGGCGGTCAAGGGCTTGTGGCAGAGGCCGACCGTCCTGAACAACGTCGAGACCTACGCCAACGTCGCCCAGATCGTCCAGCACGGCGGCGAGTGGTACGCTGCAATCGGCACCGAGACCTCCAAGGGTACGAAAGTCTTCGCCCTGACCGGGGCGGTCAACAACATCGGCCTGGTCGAGGTCCCCATGGGCACGCCCCTGCGGACCATCATCTATGACATCGGCGGCGGCATCCCGGGCAAGAAACGCAAGTTCAAGGCGGTCCAGCTGGGCGGGCCCTCGGGCGGGTGCATCCCCGAGGAATACCTGGACCTGCCCTGCGACTACGAGGCCATCACCCAGGCCGGGGCGATCATGGGTTCGGGCGGCATGATCGTCATGGACGACCAGACCTGCATGGTCGATATGGCCCGGTTCTTCATGGACTTCGTCCAGGACGAGTCCTGCGGCAAGTGCACCCCCTGCCGCGAGGGCACCCGCCGGATGCTCCAGATCCTGGAGCGCATCACCTCGGGAGAAGGCCGCGACACGGACATCGACCTGCTCCAGGAGCTGGCCAGGATCATCAAGGACGCCGCCCTGTGCGGCCTGGGCCAGACCGGTCCCAACCCGGTCCTGTCCACCCTCCGCTACTTCCGGGACGAGTACGAGGCCCACATCTTCGAGAAGAGGTGCCCGGCCAAGCGCTGTCCGCACCTGCTCCATTTCGTGGTCGATACCGACAAGTGCACCAGTTGCGGCCTCTGCTTCCGCAACTGTCCGGTGGACGCCATCGTCTGGACCAAGGCCAAGAAGGGCGAGGAGAAAAAGCCGGCCTGGATCGACCGGGACAAATGCGTCAAGTGCCTGACCTGCATCACCTCCTGTAAGTTCGACGCCATCGACTGAAACATAAAGCTAACGGTTGTTATTGGAAACATTTACAGAACCATTTTTGAAAATGATAAGAATTTAATTGACAATTGTTGGGAGTTAAGATAATAATATTAAAAAGTAGTTGATTGTTATAGCGAATATTTGTCTGGAGATTAAAGTTATGAACGTATGGACAATTGACAGGATTATCATTTTTTTATTTTTATTTATTCCCGGCTTCATTTCCATTAAAGTGTACGATCTATTCGTATCCCGTGAGCCACGTGACTTTTCTAAATCCATTCCAGAGGTAATGGGATACAGTGCCCTAAACTTCGTATTTTTCTCCTGGTTGCTAATTTTAATTCACACTGGGAACTTTGTTGAGAAATATTTCGTATGGTATTTAATAATCATTTTCATCATTGGTTGTATTTTTCCTATTATTTGGCCTATCATATTCTTCTTTATCAGAAAATCTCATTTTTTGCAAAAGTATACGGTTCATCCAATATTGAAACCATGGGATTTCGTGTTTGGAAAAAGGGAGCCGTATTGGGTTGTAATACATCTAAAAAATGGGGATATGATATGTGGTAAATACGGATACAGGTCTTTCTCTTCTTCATACCCTGCTCCTGAACAGATATACTTGGAGGAGGTGTGGTACCAAGAGGACGGCGTTTTTACCGAACCAGTAGATCGTTCGGCAGGTATCATTGTCATGGGTGATGAGATTAGGGCAGTTGAATTCATGGAATATCTAGGGTAGAATTATTGTAGGAACAAAACCGAGGTGAAACAATGGGCGAAGAATCAAAGTCAAAATCAAAAATTAAACCAATGGGAGGTCCTTTTACCGGAGGCTACCAACCGGTGCTCGATGGCAACCAAGAGAAAAAGGGCTACCAGCCGGTAGTGAATCAAAGCGGCCAAAATCAGACACCCAAGCCTCCCCAGCAGATTTCGACAGTACCGCCTAAAAAGTCGTCCAAATAGTACTGGTAGACGGCCTCAACGTGATTTAACTATCAGGGCCGGTATAGCGTTGCCCAGTCGCTTCCCCCCTCTCACCCGCTCTACTGCATCGCCTCAACAATCCTAGAAACTGGGCAAAACCATGGTCCGGGCTGAAAATTTGTGTCCTGCCCTTTAAGCGCCGGACTGTTTCTGGTAATCTTAAAACAAATGTCAGAGGGGAACGCCGGTCAGGGGTGCTCTACGCCGGCGAAGTCGGAAGAGATTGGCCCGCAACCACCCAAGAGGAGGGGGAAGGATGCCTCTGGAAAAACATTGCTGGGATTTCGCTCGGTCGGATTTTGACACCATCAACCGCAACGCCAGCCTCAAGCAGGCCTATGACCTGTTGATGAAAAACCTGGAAGGACCGCCGCACCGGCCGGGGATCGTCGTCGTTGACGACGAGGGCAAGTACGCCGGGATGTACACCATCGAGGACCTGTCCTCCGATCTCAACCAGTTCTACAAGGACGCCTGTGCCAAGGAGGGGGGCCGCGACTGGGGCGACGCGTTCTTCAACCTGTGCGAGCTGGCCGGTGTAATGAAGATCGGCGAGAAGCTGGTCAAGCGGGGCCGGAACCTGATGGGCAACTCGCCCTTTTCCAAGGCGGTCGAGATCGTTCTGGACAAGCGGGTGGCCATGGTCGCCGTGATCGACGAGACCGGGGCCTGCAACGGGGTCATCACCCGGGCCCAGGTGCTCAAGGAACTGGAGCCCAAGATCTTCAAATAACGGCTTCCAGGATCGGCCCCGCCCCGTCCGGACCGGCGCGGTCCGGGCCGGCGGGAGTCGAATTGACAAATTAAATAAAGTCATTATCTTGATCAAAGGGGCCGCGGTCTGCCGGAGCGGCCCGGCCCCGGTAACCTCACTTTGATCAACCGCGGCGTGATTCGAGGTCAGCTCCCATGGACTGCGAGGTCATCCCCGACGGCATGGACTACCAGGGCGTGGTCATCCGCCCCCCGTCCGAGGCCGATTCGATTCTGCTCCAGGCCACCCTGGGCTGCTCCCATAACAAGTGCACCTTCTGCGGGACCTACAAGGACAAACGCTTTTCGATCAAGGATGAGCAGACCATCCTGGCCGACCTCCGCTTCGCCCAAAGGTACTGCCGCCGCCAGAAACGCCTGTTCATCATGGACGGCGACGCCCTGGTCATGCCCCACGCCCGGCTGGTCTGGCTCCTGGAAAAAATCAAGGAGTACCTGCCCTGGGTGACCCGGATCGGGCTGTACGCCAACGCCAAGAGCGTCAGGCTCAAGACCGACGACCAGCTCCGGCAATACGTCGAACTGGGCGTGGGCATCGCCTACTACGGCGTCGAGACCGGCCACCGGGAGTTGCTCAAAAATATCAAAAAAGGCTCGAGTCCCGAGACCCTGATCGCCCAGGGAAAGAGGCTCCGGCAGGCGGGGATGAAACTGTCGGTGACGGTCCTGCTGGGCATCGGCGGCCGGGCGCTGTCCCTGGAGCACGCCCGGGCCACGGGCGAGCTTCTGACCGCCCTGGACCCGGAGTACGTCGGCGCCCTGACCCTGATGCTCCTGGAAAACACCGAGCTGGGCCAGGACTATCTGGCCGGCCGGTTCGAGCCGCTTTCCCAGACCGAGCTTCTGAGGGAATTCCGGGAGATGCTGGCCGCCACCGGACTCAGCCGGGGCCACATGTTCTTTTCCAATCACGCCAGCAACTATCTGCCCCTCAAGGTGATCTATCCGGACGGCAAGCCCCGGGCCCTGGCCCGGATCGATCAGGCCCTGTCCGGCCGGGTCGAGCTCCGGCCCGAGTGGATGCGGGCCTTATAGGTGGCCTCTCCGGTCGGCCGGCTGTGGATCGGGTACTTGTGGCGCTGCGCCCTGATCATCAGCCTGGCGGCGGTCTTCGGCCTGTCGGTCAACGGCCTGTCCACCCGGCCGCTGTCGTGCCTGGCCGACCGCCCCCCGGGCCACGTCCAGGCCCTGAGCGGGGTCGGGGCGGCCCGGCTTTACGGCCGGGTCCTGGTCATGTTCGTGGACGTCCGGGGGCCGTTTGACTACTGGGCCGGGCACGTGCCCGGGGCCCTGAACCTGCCGCCCGCCGAGGTGGCGGCCCGTTTCCCGGCTCATGAATACGTGTTGAAGCTCCAGCGCCGGATCGTGGTTTACGGCCACGGCGGCCGGGGGGCCGACCGGGACGCTCCGGCCTGGGAGGTGCGCCTCGAACTCGTTTCCCGGCTGACCAGGGCCGGGTGGGACCCCCAGGAGGCCGAGGACCGGGTCCAGGTCTATGACGGCGGGCTCGAGGCCTGGCAGGCGGCCGGCCGGCCGGTGTTCCCCGGTCCGGGCCCCAAGTGAGGGCGACCGGAATCGACGGCCGGACCGTTGCCCGGCGACCCGCCCGTCCGGCCCCCGGGCTTATCCCGCTTAGTTCATCGGCCGATTCGGGTTTATTGTCTCGATCCTGGAAATTATGACAATTGTAAGCGACCGGTGCGAACCCCGGGTCGGGGTGCTCATTCTGCCTGGCCCGGACGTCCGGCCAGCCTGGAGGCCTGCTGGCCGTCACCGAAGAGCATCTCGCTGACGATCTTGTCCGCCTTCTCGGCGATGTCGAATATCTTTTCCACGGTGGCCAGCATGGCCTGCCGCCTGTCCTCGTCGCCGATCTGGAATTCGGCCAGCCAGTGGCCGTTGGACAGGGCCTCGTCAAAGGCCTCCAGGTCGTCGTCGTTCAGGATAAAGGTCATTGGCCTTCTCCGGGAAAGGCCCGGCCCGACTCCGGACCGGGGCGGGTGGCATGGCCCGGATGATAAATGGCGTCTGAACCCCTTGTCAAACGCCGGCCGCATCATTTGCCAGCCCCGGGCCGGGATGCTATCCTGCCCGGGTCACTTCTGGAGGCCGCGCGGCCGTGGACCTGGTTGACTGGATCGAAAGAAATTTTTCAGACGAGCTGGCCCATTACGAGCACCTGCCCGCCCGGGAGGCGGTTTACGGCCGGGTCGATCCGCCCTGGCCCGAGCCGCTGGCCCGGGCCCTGAAATCCCTGGGCGTAGGAAGGCTCTACTCGCATCAGGCCGAGGCCGTGGCCGCGGTCCGGTCCGGCCAAGACGTCCTGGTGGCCACGCCCACGGCCAGCGGCAAGTCGCTCATCTACAACCTGCCGGTGTTCGAGTCCATCCTCGAGGACGACGAGACCCGGGCCCTGTACCTGTTTCCGCTCAAGGCCCTGGCCCAGGACCAGCTCCGGATGATCCAGGAATTATCCTTTGGCAGCGCCCGGCCCGTCCGGGCCGCGGTCTATGACGGCGACACCCCGCCGGCCGCCCGGAACAAGCTCCGGGCCGAGCCGCCCCACATCCTGCTCACCAACCCGGACATGCTTCATCACGGCTTGCTGGCCCATCACGAGGCCTGGTCGGGTTTTTGGGAAAAGCTGCGCTACGTGGTCATCGACGAGGTCCACACCTACCGGGGCATCTTCGGCAGCCACGTCGCCCAGATCTTGAGAAGGCTGACGCGGATCTGCCGCCGGGCCGGTAGCGAGCCCCGGTTGCTGCTCAGCTCGGCCACGATCCACGATCCCCGGACCTTTGTCCAGGCCCTGACCGGGCGCCAGTTCACCGTGATCGACAAGCACGGCGCGCCCGTGGCCGGGCGGGACTGGTGTTTTCTGAACCCGAGCCTGGCCGGCTCGACCACCGCCGCCCGGCTCCTGGAGGCCGGCGTCCGCCAGGGGTTCCAGACCATCGTCTTCACCCGGTCCCGCCGGCTGACCGAGCTGATCACCATGTGGGTCATGCGCTCGGCCCCTGATTTGGCCGACCGGATCGCCTCCTATAGGGCCGGGTTCCTGCCCGAGGAGCGCCGGGGGATCGAGGCCCGCCTGGCCTCGGGCCGACTGGCCGGGGTCATCTCGACCTCGGCCCTGGAGATGGGCATCGACATCGGCCATTTGGACGTCTGCGTCCTGGTGGGTTATCCGGGCACGATCATCAACACCTGGCAGCGGGCCGGCCGGGTGGGGCGCTCGGGGCGGGAGTCGGCCGTGGTCCTCATCGCCGGGGCCGACGCCCTGGACCAGTATTTCATGAAAAACCCGGCCGACTTCTTCGGCCGGTCCTACGAGGCGGCCGTCTTGGACCCGGACAACGCCCACGTCGTGGCCGAACACCTGGTCTGCGCCGCGGCCGAAAGCCCCCTCGAGGCGGGCGAGCCCGAGTTCGATCTCGAGCGTCACCAGGGGGTGGTGGCCGACCTGGTCCGCACCGGCCAACTGCTGCGCGAGGCGGACGGCCGCCGCTGGTTCGCCGGGCCCAAGGCCCCCCACCGCAAAGTCAATATCCGGGGCATGGGTGACACCTTTGTCATCAGCCTCCATGATTCCAGACGGCTCATCGGTCACATCGACGGCGGCCGGGCCCTCAAGGAGTGCCATCCCGGGGCGATCTATCTCCACCAGGCCGAGCAGTACGAGGTCACCCGCCTTGATCTCAAGGCCCGCCGGGTGACGGTCCGGCCGGTCAACGTCGGTTACTTCACCCGGGTCCTGACCGACAAGCAGACCGAGATCCTGTCCGAACTCAAGCGGCGGCCGGTCCACAACTTCCTGGTCCACCTGGGCCGGCTCAAGGTCACCGAGACCGTGGTCGGTTATGAAAAACGGCGGATCAGCGGCCAGGAACTGCTGGGCACCTTTGACCTGGACCTGCCGCCCCAGACCTTCGAAACCATCGGCCTGTGGATAGACATCAGTGACGCCCTGCGGCGCCTGGTGGCCGAACGGGGCGGCCACTTCATGGGATCGATCCACGCCCTGGAGCACGGGGCCATCGCTATGTTCCCCCTGTTCGCCCTGTGCGACCGGCACGACGTGGGCGGCATCGCCTACCCGGCCCACCCCCAGACCGGCCGGGCGGCGGTGTTCATCTACGACGGCCACGCCGGCGGGGTGGGCCTCAGCGAGCGGGGCTTCGAGATCATCGAGGATTTGTTGCACAAGACCCTGGGCCTGATCCGGGACTGCGGCTGTCTGGACGGCTGCCCGTCATGCATCCACTCGCCCAAGTGCGGCTCGGGCAACAAGCCCCTGGACAAGGCCGGGGCGGTGGCCCTGCTCGAGGGCCTGCTGGGCAAGACGCCCCTGCCGGTCGAGGAGGCACCACCCCTGGACGCGCCTTCCCGGAAAAAGCGGGTCCGGGAGGGGTCCCCGGGCTTGCGCTACGGGTTCTTCGACCTGGAGACGCTCCGGCTGGCCGACGAGGTGGGGGGCTGGGGCAACATCAGTCTCATGGGCCTGGCCGTGGCCGTGATCTACGACCGGGCGGCCGACCAATTCACCGAGTTTTTCGAGCCCGACGTGGAGGCCTTGATCGAGAAGCTGCTGACCTTTGACCTGGTCGTCGGGTTCAACGTCCTGCGCTTTGACTACACGGTCCTGTCCGGGTACATTGACTTCGATTTTTCGACCGTGCCCACCCTGGACATGCTGGACGACGTGTTCCAGCTCCTGCGCTTCAGGCTGTCCCTGGATCACCTGGCCACCGAAAACCTGGGGGCGGCCAAGACGGGCGACGGTCTGGACGCGGTCAAGTGGTGGCGGGCCGGGGACCGGCAAAAGGTGATCGATTACTGCCGCCGGGACGTGGAGCTGACCCGCGATCTGTTCGAACTGGGCGCCCGCCAGGGACACCTGGTCTATCGCGATCGGGAGGGCCACCGGCTGCGGATCCCGGTGGACTGGTCCGAGCCGGCCGTGGTGCGTCGCCTGGGACGGGATCGGTCCGCCGGGGCCGGGTAGGGGCCGGTAAAGGTTGTCATCGATCCCCTATTTGGAATAGAATTACTGCGGTAATTTCCCGAGAGGCGGTCATGTTCGAGCCATCCTACCTGGCGCTGCATCGGTCCGGGGAGCTGGCGGCCCGGGCCCAGGCCCTGTCCGACCGCCTGAAAGGTTGTGACCTGTGCCCCCGGGAGTGCCGGGTGGACCGGAACACCGAGGACCGCGGGTTCTGCGGGATCGGGGCCCGGGCCATGGTCTCCAGCTACAATCCCCACTTCGGCGAGGAGGACCCCCTGGTGGGCCGCGGCGGCTCGGGCACGATCTTCATGACCGGTTGCAACCTGGGCTGCGTGTTCTGCCAGAACTGGGAGGTCTCCCACCTCCGCCAGGGCCGCGAGGTGTCGGACACGGACCTGGCCGCCATGATGCTCGACCTGGCCGGGGCGGGTTGCCACAACATCAACTTCGTCACCCCGACCCACGCCATCGCCGCCATCGTCCGGGCCCTGACCCTGGCCGTGGACCAGGGATTGCGCCTGCCCCTGGTCTATAACTGCGGCGGTTACGAGTCGATCCAGACCCTCGAAGAATTGGACGGGATATTTGACATCTACATGCCGGACATAAAATTCTGGGACCCGGCCGTGTCCGAGGCCCTGTGCGGCGCGCCGGACTACCCAGAGCGGGCCCGGGCGGCCTTGCGCGAGATGCACCGCCAGGTGGGTGACCTGGAGATGGACGCCCAGGGCCTGGCCCGGCGGGGGCTGTTGGTCCGGCACCTGGTCATGCCCCACGACCTGTCCGGAAGCGGACAGGTGCTGGCCTGGCTGGCTGAGGAGATATCGCCCGACACCTACGTCAACGTCATGGACCAGTACCGGCCCTGCGGCGAGGCCATGAGATTCGACAAGCTTTCCCGAAGGCTGACGGCGACCGAGTACCGGGCCGCGGTCGAGGCCGCCCGGCGGGCCGGACTGCGCCTGGACAACCGCGAGCGCATCAGGTGGAAACTGGTTTTTTGAAACGATGACCGCCGCCCGGACCAGAACCCAGCCCCACGTCTTCGCCATCGGTGACGTCCACGGCTGCGCCGAGGACCTGGTCCGGCTGCTGGGCAATATCAAGGCCGACCTGGAGCGCGACACCTTCGTGTTCATCGGCGATTACGTGGACCGGGGCCCGAACCCCAAGGGCGTGGTGGACGCCATCCTCGACCTGAAAGCCAAATGTCCCCGGGTGATCTGTCTCAAGGGCAACCACGAGGGCCTGTTCCTGGACTACCTGGCCGGGGACAATGAAAACATGTTCCTGTACAACGGCGGGGCCTCGACCCTGGACAGCTACGACGCCGTTTACGGCGAGCCGTTCGACCTGCCGCCCGAGCACCGGGCCTTTTTCGACGAGCTGGTCCTCTATTACCGCCAGGAGGACGTCCTGTTCGTTCACGCCGGGGTTCGTCCCGGGGTGCCCCTCGAGCACCAGACCGAGCACGACCTGCTCTGGATCCGCGAGGAGTTCATCTACGTCCCCCAGCAAACGGCCCCGCTGGTGGTCTTCGGCCACACCCCGTCCCGCCGGCCGATCGTCCAGCCGGACAAGATCGGCATTGACACCGGCGCCGTGTACGGTAATAAACTGACCTGCTTGATGCTGCCGGAGAGGGAGTTCATTCAAACCTGACTCGAAAGTCCCGTCGGTCTCGCCGCGGCCCTCATCGAGTCGGCCCCGGAAGACTCGGCCTTTCCAGATCAAATTGAAGCTCACGCGGAGAACCACAGGGAGCCCCAATGAAGCGATTTTTCTATCCGGAGTCGGTGGCCGTGATCGGCGCCTCGGCCTCGCCGACCAACATGGGCAAGATCATCGTCCGAAACTGTCTGAACTTCCAGTACAGCGGCCGGCTGCACATGGTCAGTCCCCGGGGCGGGGTCCTGTTCGGCCAGAAGATTCACCAGACCATCCTGGACGTGCCCGACGACGTCGATCTGGCGGTCATCTTCACCCCGGCCAAGGTCATCCCCGAGGTGATGCGTCAGTGCGCCGCCAAGGGAATCAGCCGGGTGATCATCGAATCCAGCGGGTTCACCGAGTACGGCGCCGACCGGAGCGGCCTGGAGGCCGAGGTGGTGGACGTCGCCCGGGAGCACGGCATCCGCTTCATCGGTCCCAACGGCATCGGCGTCATCAACCTGGAAAACGGCCTGTGCGTCCCGTTTCCGCGGATCTCGGCGGTGTTGCATCAGGGCGGGATCTCGGTCATCTCCCAGTCGGGGGGCGTGGGCCTGACCTATGTCTCGGCCCTGGCCTACGAGAATATCGGAGTCAACAAGTTCGTGTCCGTGGGCAACAAGCTCGACGTCAACGAGGCCGAACTGCTGGAGTACATGATCGAGGACCCCGGGACCGAGGCCATCTGCCTCTACCTGGAATCCGTGGTGGACGGCCGGCGCCTGATGGAGCTGGCCGGCGGCACGGACAAGCCGATTGTCATCCACAAGGCCAACATCGGCGCCGGCTCGGCCAGCATCGCCCAGTCACACACCGCGGCCCTCTTGAACGACGACGCCGTGGTCGAGGCGGCCTTCAAGCAGGCCGGCATCATCCGGACCTACGAGGTGGCCCACACCCTGGCCGTGCTCAAGGCCCTGACCGTGCCCCGGCCCAAGGGAAACCGGCTGGCGGTCATCTCCCGGTCGGGCGGACACGCCGTGGTCGCCGCCGACGCCTGCGACCGGCTGGGCATGGTCCTGCCGCCCTTCCCCCAGAAAGTGCTGGACAAGATCGAGAGCCACTTCCGGGCCTCGGTCATCAAGCTCCAGAATCCCCTGGACCTGGGCGACCTCTTTGACATGACCTTCTACAACTTCATCGTCGAGGAGGCCCTCAAGATGGACGAGATCGACGGCGTGGTCTGCGTCATCGGCTACCGGGGCCCGGAGACCAAGGACGCCCGCGCCTTTGTCTTCAACGCCTGGGACCTGGCCGACAAGTACGGCAAGCCCCTGGCCCTGGGCACCCTGGTGGCCGACGACGAACTGAATTTTTTGAAACAGAACGCCGAGCACCCGGTGTTCACCACGCCCGAGGAAGGCGTCCGCGCCCTGGCCAGCCTGTACCACGCCCGGAAGCCGGAACGCCCCTGGGTCCAGCCCGACCTGGTCGTTGACCGCGCCCGGGCCGAGAAGATTATCGAGCGGGCCCTGAGCCAGGGCCGCGATCCGCTCCTCGAGGAGTGCTTCGAGATTCTCGCGGCCTACGGCCTGACCGTCTGTCCCTGGCAACGGGTCGAGGACCCGGCCCGGGCCGCGGCCGCGGCGGCCGAACTGGGATTTCCGGCGGCCCTCAAGATGTCCACGGCCGAGGTCTCCCACAAGACCGAGGCCGGCGGGGTGGTCTTGGGCCTCGAGGACGAGGCGGCCGTCACCCGGGCCGCCGGGCGCATGGCCCTGCCCCCCGGCGGGGGCCTGATCGTTCAGCCCATGGTCAAGGGGGGCTGGGAGATCATCCTCGGCCTGAAGCGGGATGCCTCCTTCGGGCCGGTGCTGGCCGTGGGTCTGGGCGGGATCATGGTCGAGGTCCTGCGGGAGGTCGCCCTGGGGGTGGCCCCCCTGGACGGGATCGAGGCCGGCCGGCTGATGAGCGGCTTCAAGGGGGCCTCGGTCCTGGACGGCTTCCGTGGCCGGGCGGCCGTGGACAAGGAGGCCCTGGCCCAGAACCTGATCCGCCTCTCCAAGCTGGGGCTGGACCTGCCGGCCATAGCCGAGGTGGACCTGAACCCGGTCATGGCCCGAGCCGACGGCGGCCTGGTGGTGGACGCCCGGATGGCGCTCGTCCGGTGACCCGGGGCCTCCCGCCCGCCGTGGGCCTGACGACCTCGATCCCGATCGAGGTCATCCTGGCCGCGGCCCTGGTCCCGGTGGACCTGAACAATGTCTTCATCACCCATCCCCGGCCCGAGGCCCTGGTGGCCGCGGCCGAGGCGGCCGGGTTTCCGCGCACGGTCTGCGCCTGGATCAAGGGCATTTACGGCGTGGCTGCGGGCCCGGACGGGCCGGACCGGATCGTGGTCGTCACCCAGGGGGACTGCAGCAACGCCCGGGCCCTGGCCGAGGTCCTGGCCCGGCAGGGCAAGAGCATCATCCCCTTCGAGTACCCGGCCGACCGGGACCCGGTCCGGCTCGAAGCCGAGATCGACCGGCTGATCGATTTGTTTGGGACGACCCGGGCCGCGGCCGCGGCCCAAAAGGCCAGGCTGGACCAGATCCGGGACCGGCTGGTCCGCCTGGACGATCTGGCCTGGCGGGACGAAAAAGTCCGGGGGGCCGAGCTTCACCAGTGGCTGGTCTCGGCCTCGGACTTCAACCAGGACCCGGACGCCTTCGCCGCCGGCCTGGAGGACTTTCTGACCGAGGTCAAGAGACGGCCGGCCCCGGGGCGGGCGTTGAAACTGGGTTTTCTGGGGGTCCCGCCGATCATGACCGACCTGTTCGACGTGGTCGAGGACCTGGGGGGCCGGGTGGTCTTTCACGAAATCTCCCGCCAGTTCGCCATGCCGCCTCGAGGCGGCGACCTGGTGGATCAGTACCTGGCCTTCACCTACCCCTATGACGTGGCGGCCCGGGTGGCCGATATCGCCCGGGAAAGCGAGCGGCGGGGCCTGGCCGGGTTGATTCATTACACCCAGACCTTTTGTCACCGCCAGATCGAGGACATCGTCCTCCGGGATTTTTTGTCAGGGGTGCCCATCCTGACCCTGGAGGGGGACCGGGTGGGACCGACCGACGGCCGGACCAGGCTGCGCCTGGAGTCGTTTCTGGAGATGCTGCGCTGAACCGCAAGGGGTGGAATCGATGAGCGTGTTGTGGGCGTTGTTCCTGCTGTTCTGCGGCGGGGCCCTGCTGTACTTCGGCGGCTCGGGCCTGGTCAAGGGATCGGCCTCCATGGCCGCCCGGCTGGGGGTCTCGCAACTGGTCATCGGTCTGACCGTGGTCGCCTTCGGCACCTCGGCCCCGGAGCTGTTCGTGTCCACCACGGCCGCCCTCAAGGGCTCGACCGACATCTCCCTGGGCAACATCATCGGCTCGAACATCGCCAACATCGCCCTGGTCCTGGCCATCGCCATGATCATCCGGCCGATGCTGGTCCAGCAGAGCACGGTCAAGCGCGAAATCCCCTTTGTCGTGGGCGCCTCGATCGCCCTGTGGATCATGGCCCTCGATGGTCAGGTGGGCCGGCTGGACGGGATCATTCTCCTGGTCCTGTTCGTCTTGTTTCTGTACTACTGCTACCATTTCCGCCACCCGCTGAGCGACGAGGAAGAGACGATCGAGGTCTTCCGCTCGCCGTGGCGGGACGTGCTGCTGGTCCTGGGTGGTCTGGCGGGGCTGGTGGCCGGGTCCGAGTTTTTCGTCCGGGGGGCGACCGTGCTGGCCCGTCTGATCGGGGTCAGCGAGTTCTTCATCGGTCTGTCCGTGGTCGCCGTGGGCACCTCCCTGCCCGAGCTGGCCACCTCGGCCGTGGCCGCGGCCCGGGGGCACGCCGACATCTCGGTGGGCAACGTCGTCGGCTCGAACCTGTTCAACATCCTCCTGGTCCAGGGCATGGTCAGCACCATCACCCCCATCCCGGTCCCGTCCCGGCTGTCCCTCTGGCTGGACCTGCCGGTCATGACCGCCCTGCCCATCCTGCTGCTGGTCCTGATCCTGCTGCCGCCGCGCCACAACCTGGTGCGCCACGAGGGGATGCTCCTGCTGGCGATCTATGTCGCCTACATCGTCGCCGGGGCCATGGTCGGAACGTTCTATCACCCCTCGGGCGAGGCGGCCGGCTGGATGCAACTGTTGCGGGGCTTCGGTCCGATGGCCGCCTTGTGACGGGGCGTCAGGCGGGGTGATCCCCGGCCGGGTCATAGGCCGGGGAGCAGACGCACAGGAAATCCAGGTCTTCCGGGCCGATATTCTCGATGGATTGGACCGCGCCGGGCGGGATGTAAATTGCCTGGCCCGGGCTCACCTCCCGGGTCCGGCCGTCGATGACCATTCGGCCGCGGCCGGCCAGGAGGTAATAGATCTCGACCATGTCCAGTCGGTGGGGGCGGGTCGCCTGGCCGGGGGCGACCGAGGCCCGGGCCAGACTCACCCCCGGGGCCGTGCCGTGGCGGCGGGGGTGGATCACCTCCCGGATGAGGCAGCCGTCGGCCGCCGGAAAGGCGGACAGCAGATTCGAATCCTGAACCAGCACGGCGGGTTCACCCTGGATAGCGATCCTCGTCCCCGGAACCCCCTTCGGGCCCGCCGCCGTCATCGCCGGGGGGCGGCAGGCTCTTTTCGACCTGGCCGCCGCGCAGCCGCCGCCGTTTCATCAGTCTCCCCTGGTGCTTGTCCGGAAAACCGGCCGAGCGGATGCTCCCGTCCAGGATCCCGCCCGGTTCGATGACCAGGGTCTCGCAATCGACCGTGCCCATGATCCGGCCGCCGTTCTTGATGACCACTTTGGCCCCGATGACGTCGCCCTCGACGATGCCCTCGATGATCAATTCGTCCCGGGACCGTGTTTCTCCCATCAGATGCGTCCCCCGGGAGATGATGGTGAAGGGTGAGTGTTCGACCATGACTGCCTCAATTTAGCTGGATGTAAACCCGTCCGATGGGAATGTGGTCCCGTTTGACCAGGATCTGGTAATCCGGTCCCCGGGGCCGCACCTTGCGGGCGCCCAGACGGATCGTCCCGCCGGAGCATTCCCGGGTGCGACCGCCCGGCAGTCGGCGCAGGTATATCTTGACGCCGTGGCGCCGGGTGAAGTTGGTCTTCACGTCCACGATCTTGAGCACGTCGCCCCGCCGGGCCTGGACCGTCTCGCCGTCGGCGTAGGCCATCTTCCGCCGACGGCCCAGGCCGACGACCAGGTAGTCCATCCGCGGCGCCAGGACATCGACCACCATCCGCCCGACGGGCCGCCCGGACCGGGAGGCGATGACGGCGTAGCTCTCCCGGTGGCGGTGGAGGCTGAAGCGGCGCTGGAGTTGGCGGCCGGTGTCGATGACGAAACCGCGGTCCTCGCCGCTGTTGGTCGAGCCCGGGGGCGTGAAACCCTTGAAGTTGACCTTGAGATGGGACTGGTCCTTGATGTTGGTCAGGACCTCGACCAGCTGGAGCCGGTCGCCCTTGACCACCGACATATGCTCGCCGCTCAAGACCAGCCGCCGCTGGCCGTTGACCTTGACGATGAACAGGACCATCCGCGAGCCCACCGAGGCCAGGGCGCCCACCGGTCGCCGGCCCCGATGGACCTTGATCCGGACCTGGCCGCACCGGAGGTGGTCCTTGCGGACCACGATCCGGGTCGAGTGGTTGATGGTCAGGGGCTGGCGGAGATCGTTGAGCGTCCCCAGACCCAGGACGTCGGCCGTCAGCCCCCGGGTGTAATTGGCCTCGACGTGGGTGATGTTGATCCGGTCCCCCGGGGTGACGTTGAGCACGGTCCCGTCGGCCAGGGCGACGGGGATATTGTTGTTGATGCTGATCACCAGGTACTTCAACCGCGGCCGGGCCAGGTAGATCCGGGGGGACTCGGGGATGATCCCCCAGGCTCGCATGAACTCGTTGATGACCAGGGCGTGCTGCCGGACCTTCATCCAGGTCGAGGGCAGGTTCCGGCTGGTCTCGATGCCGTAGGCCGGGATGCCGTGGTGGGTCAGGGCGTAATAGGTGGCGCTCTTGCGCTGCTCGGGGTGGAGGGTGTCCAGGCGGCCGGTGCGGTGGTTGTTGAACCGGAAGTGCTGGCGGGGGGAGGGGATCTGGCGGTTGACCGCGGCCACCACCTTCCGGGCCAGCCGGCCGAGGTGGATCACCCGTCCGGTCGGGGGGTAAACATAGACGTTGGCGTCGGCGATGATCGACTGGCCGTAGCGCATCGGGTTCATGGTCCGGCTGATCCAGCGGGGATGGTAATAGCCCGAGCCGTCGTGCAGGTTCAGGAAATAGTCGCTCTGGGCGATCAGCCTTTTGAGGATGGCCACGATCTTTTCGTCGTAGTTCCGCTGGGAGTCGCTGGCGAACCGCCGGTTCATGTCGCCGCTCGGCCCGCGGTTGAACAGGATGATCGAGCGGAAGTTGGCCCGGGGGACCACGATCAGGTTGCCCCGGGCCAGGGTGATGTCGGTGTAGAGGTCGGCCGACAGGAAGCCGCCGGGCTCGTCGCCCTGGATGCCGCCGACGATCATCAGCGTCTTGCCCGGGCGGCGGCCGTAGATGCGGTAAACGTCGAGCTGATGGGGCGTGTTGGGGAAATAGACCTGGTGCACCTGCCGCCCCGCCAGCCGGGCCCGGACCCGGGACTTCCCCGGGGCCGACCCGCCGGCCAGCACCAGCGCCAGGACCGCCAGGCCGAGGACCGCTCGTCTCCAGGGTTCACCCGCCAAAGTCAATCCCCTCCCCGGTCGGCTCCCCGGACCGGCCTGTCCGTCAACCATGATCCGGCGGCCCGGGCGATCGTTCCCCGGCCGCATTCCGCCTTCAGGACTTGACATCAATGGCCTTGATCACCTTCAAGTCGCCTTTCTTGTCGTAGATCAGGACGTAGATCCGCTTGAACTGGTTCACCCCCTGGGGATAGCGGATCGTGACCGAATTGGTCGGCTTCTGGTACTTGAAGGAAAAGGACATGCCCCGCTTGTAGTTCTCGGGCAGATACTTCTTCAACTTGACGTTGGCGTGGGGGACGACCCGCGGCGGATCGGCCGAGGGGTCCACCCCCAGGAGGAAGTAGTAGCCCTCGAGCTGCGTCGATCCGGGCTTGGCGCTCTTGAGGTCGAACCGGACGCGCAGGCCGCGACTGTTGGGCGAAAACTTGATGTCGTCGATGTGGATCAGCGGCCAGTCGTTTTTCTCGGCCAGGATCCGCTTCGGGACCGGTGGAGGCGGCTGGGGCTTCGGCGGGGGCGGAACGGGGGCGGCCTTCTTCTTGGCCGCCGGCTTCTTGGCCACCTTGATCAGCTTGGGCGCCGGTTTGGGCTTGGGCTTCGCCTTGACCGGCGGCGGGGCCGGCGGCGGAGCCAGCCCCAGCACCGGCTTGGGGATCGGTTGGAGGGAGGCCACCTTCTTTTCCAGCCGCTGGGCCCGGGTCTGGAGGGCGGCGATCTGGTCTTGGAGACCGAAGTAGCCGTAATAGAGCAGGAGGGCCAAGGTCAATGAGGCCACCAGCAGCAATAGAACCAGGCCGATCAGACATCCGGGCACGGTGAAGGAGCTGATCGGTCGGGAGCCCTTGACCAACAACAGGGTTGTTCTACGACTTGAAGTCAAGGTGTCCTCTCTTCCTCCGCCCCATCTCGCCGGCCCCGGGAACCGGTGGGATTCCGGCCGCGACCGACGACGGCCGCGCTTTATCCTGGAGTCACTATAACAAAAAAGGGCGGCCCCGAATCAAGGTTCTTGCCCCGGCGTCGCCCCCGGACGTCTCGATCCGCGGCCGGCCCCACGTCCGGCGCCCTGTCCAGCCCGGTTGACCCCGGGTCCGATGTGGCCCCCCCGACCTCCATCTCGGGAAACCGACCCTCCTCTCCGGGGCCGAGCCACCCCGGCTCAACCTCCCAGGCGCCTGAACGTCTCGCGCCTGATCTGCCACCGTCCCTGACGCCTGACCAGTTCCAGGGTCTTGACGCCGAGGCTGTGGAAATAGTCCGAACGATAACTCAGGCGGAAGGTGGCCACTGCCCGGTCGGCCCCCTTCAGGCGGACCCGCAAGTGACTGACCTTGACCCGAATGAAACGGTAACGGCTGTTCAAACGGCCCTTGTAACGCTTCCACTGGGACCGGTTCATGCCCTGGGAATGAAACGATCGGTCGTAGCAGGCGATGTAGGCCGACAAATCCTTTCTCTGCCAGGCCTGTCTCCAGTGATGGACCAGGTTGGCCACGCTCCGGTCCCGGAGAGCCGGTGCCGGGGCCGCCTTGACCGGCGGCGAGGGGCGAGGCGCCGCCCGGACCACGGGCCGCCGTGCAACGACCTTCGGCAGCCACTCGCGGAACAGCAGGTCCGATTTTTCGCGCCTGATCAGCCACCGTCCGTCACGTCTGACCAGTTCCAGGGTCTTGACCACGTTGCTGTGGAAATAGTTCGAGCGATAACTCAAGTGGAAGGTGGCCACCGCCCGGTGCGCTCCCTCGAGGCGGACCCGCAGGCGACTGACCTTGACCCGAATGAAACTGTAACGGCGATTCAAGCTGCCTTTGTACTGCCGCCACTGGTCCCGATTCATGCCCTGGGACCGGAAGGACCGGTCGTAACAGGCGATGTATTTCGGCAGGTCCTTGTCCTGCCAGGCCCGTCTCCAGTGGTGGATCAGGTTGGCCACGTTTCGTTCCTGGTGAGCCGGTGTCGGGGCGGCCTTGGCCGGTGGCTTGACGCTGACCGGCCGAGAAGGCTTGGCCGAAGGACTGACCTTGATCGTATGGGCGACCTTGACCCGCGGCTTGACCCGGACCGGGGAGGCGGGCTTGACCGGCGGACTGACCTTGATCGGGCGGGCGGGCTTGACCGGCGGCTTGACGCGGGCCGGCCGAGCGACCTTGACCGGCGTATTGACGCGGGACGCCACCCGGACCGGATGACGCCGGGCAACGGTTGCCGGCCGCGGGACAACGGTCACCGGCCGCCGGGCTACTGTCACCGATCGCCGGGTAACCGCCGCCGCTTGCCGGAGAGCGACGACCCGCCGCAGCATGGCCAGACGCAGGGCGTGGGCCTTCTGACCCGATTCTTCGCGCCGGATCAGCCACCGCCCGTTACGCTTGATCAGTTCCAGGCTCTTGAAGCTCCGGCTGTGGAAGTAGTTGGAGCGATAATTCTGGTGGAAGGTGGCCAGGGCCCGGTCGCTTCCGGCCAGGGCCACCTGCAAGCCGCTGACCTTGATCCGGATGAATCGGTAGCGGCGGTTCAGGCTGCCCTTGTAACGCCGCCACTGGGCCCGGTTCATGCCCTGGGCCCGAAAGGACCGGTCGTAACAGGCGATGTAGGCCGGCAGATCTCTTTTCTGCCAGGCCTGGCGCCAGTGATTGACCAGGCGAACGATGGCCCGCTGCCGGCGGCTCAGCTCCGTCGGGGCCGGGGGCGGTGACGGGGTCCGGGACGCCACCCGGATCCTCGCGGGGCCGGCCAGGGCCAGCAGACGCAGGTCCAGGGGACGCCACTCGCTGGCCAGCAGGCCCGGCCGTCCGGCGTGGTCGAGGTAGGTCAGCCGCCGCCAGATCTCGGCCTTCCGGCGGTCGGCCAGGGTCAGTTCCTGGAGGAACCAGACGTGGGTCTGGTTCTGGAACCGGATCAGACCGAACTGGCGGCTGGTCACTTTTTTGGGGGCCAGGTTGTGGACCTGGGATGCGGCCAGGAGGTGCAGGTCCCGGTTCAGGTGCCGGGGGGTGTAAACGGCCGTCGTGGCCGCCCGGCGCTGGCCGACCAGGGTGTGACCCTGTCTCTTGATGATCGCCCGCAGGCGGCGGCACGACTCGGGATCATTGAACCGGGGAACCCCCCGCAGACGGCTGGTGACGACCACCGGCGTCCGGTAAAGCCGCAGGTGATGGGACAGATTGTCCAGATCGCTCTGCCTCAGGGCGATGCAGCCCTTGGTGCTGCGCGGGGTCAACTTCTTGTTGAGGCCGTGGATGTAGATCCCGTTTCCCCGGCGTCCCCGCAGGCGGTCCACCGGATTGGGGTAGTTCAGGTGCCAGGCCTGCCTGCCGAAGATGGTCATCCGGTTGTCCCGGTAAACCCGGATGAAGAAATAGACGCCCTCCGGGGTCCGGTGATCGCCCTCGATCACCTTGTGGCCCGGGTTCTCGCCGGTGGCGCAGGGGTAGGACTTGACCAGGGTGGTGTGCTTGTAGTGGCGATAGAGGTACAGTCTCTGGGCGGCCTTATCGACGACCACGATATGGACCGGGGACGTCAGACCCAGGAAACAGCCCCTGATCTTCTGGCCCAGGGACCTGGAGCCGAACGACCGGGTGGCCGAAACCTTGCGGGCCACCCGCCACAACGCAGGCCCGGGCACAAACTGATCCGCGGCCCGCAGCGCCGGGCCGTTCTGGGGGATCAGGGCCAGGAGCACGGCCGCCATCAACGCCCCGCCCAGGCGAAACCAAGGGCGGCTCATGGGGCCGGAAACGGTCATGCCTTCTCCTCTGCCGATGGGCCGGATGCGAACATCATCTAGGGTTAACGCCGCCTCTTTTGGTACTTTTCATACCATATGTGGTGGATAAAGGCAAGAGATTTCAACGGGTCCTTCTAACGACCGCAGGCATCGCAGGTCGGGGTCTCGTCACCGCCCTTTTTCCGGGCCTCCTCGCCCTCCTTCTTGGCCTTCTCGGCCATCTCCTCCAGCCGGGCCGCCACCCGGGCGTTGATCGACTCCGGGGTGTAGGTGCCGTCCTTTCGCTTGCGGCCGGCCTTGATCCCGGTCAGGATCTCGATGCCCTGATCGACCGTGGAGATGGGCCAGACGTGGAATTTGCCCTTGTTGACGGCCGCGACGACCTCTTTCTTGAGCATCAGGTCCCGGACGTTGGCCCGGGGGATGATCACCCCCTGATCGCCGGTCAGGCCCTTGGCCTGGCAGACCTCGAAAAAGCCCTCGACCTTGTAGGTCACCCCGCCGATGGGCAGGATCTCGCCCTGCTGGCTGACGGCCCCGGTGCAGGCGATGCCCTGGGCCAGGGGGGCCTCGGCCAGACACGACAGCAGCGCGAACAGTTCCGCCCCCGAGGCGCTGTCGCCGTCAACCATCCCGTAGCTCTGCTCAAAGGTCAGCGAGGCCGACAGGGTCAGGGGATGCTTGGTGGCGAACCGGCCGCGCAGCAGGCCCTCCAGAATGAGGACGCCCTTGGTGTGGATGCTGCCCGACATCTTGGCCTCGCGGTTGATATCCACGATCCCGGCCCGTCCCTGGGCGACCGTGGCCGTGATCCGCGACGGCCGGCCAAAGGCGTAGTCGCCCATCATGTAAACGCTCAGCCCGTTGACCTGGCCGACCACGGCCCCCGAGGTCTTGATGATGATGACGTCCTTCTCGATGTACTCCTGGAGTTTTTCCTCGATCAGGTTGGACCGGAAGATCTTCTGGTTGATGGCCTTTTCCACGTCAATCAGGCCGACCGTCTTGCTGTTGCGCTTTTTGGACCAGTAGTCGGCCTCCTTGATGGTGTCCAGCAGGTCGCCCAGCCGCAGGGTCAGCTTGTCCCCGCCGCCGGCCAGTTCCGAGGCGTGCTCGATCACCCGGGCCACGGCCTTCTTGTCCATGTGGTTCAGGTCGTTGTGGCGGCAGGAGGCGGCGATGAACTCGGTATAGGTCTTGATGTTCTTCCGGGACCGGTCCATCTCGTAGTCCATGTGGGCCTTGACCTTGAACAGCTTGTGGAAATAGTCGTCATAGGCGTACAGGATCTGGTGGATCCAGGGCTCGCCGATGAGGACGATCCTGACCTTGAGCGGAATCGGCTCCGGCTTGAGGGACTTGGTCAGCATCAGGCCGAACTGCTCGGCCGGGTCCTCGATCCGGATGTGCTGGTTGCGGAGGCACCTCTTGAGGGCCTCCCAGGAGAAGTACCACTTCAACAGGTCCATGGCCCGCATCACCAGGAAGCCGCCGTTGGCCCGGTGCAGGGCCCCCGGCCGGATCAGGGTGAAGTCGGTGAACAGGGCCCCGAACTGGGACTTGCGCTCGAATCCGCCGAACAGGTTGGGGTAGGTCGGGTTGGTCTCGACCACCACCGGGGCCCCCTGGGTCCCCGAGTTGTCCACCAGGACGTTGACCTCATAGCGGGTGCTGGTCTGGTCCGGGGCCTGGGGCATGAACGGCAAACCGGGCTGACCCTGCTCCTTGGTCTCCTTGAACTGATCGATGTTGTTGATGATGTCGTTCTTGACCTCCTTGAGGTAGGTCATGACCTCATCCCACTGGCCGTACTTCTTCTGCAGATCGTCGATCAGATAGCCCACCGCGAACAAGGCCACCCGGGTGTCCAGTTCCTTGAGCTTGGCCTTCATCTCCTTCTCAAAGGCCCGGATGCGCTGGACCGCGGTGTTCATCTCGCCCTGGAGGTGATTGGACCTCTCCCGCAGCCCCTGGCGCTCCTCCTCGTTCATGGCCTTGAGCTGGGCCTCCTCCAGGGGCTTGCCCTCCCGGGCCGGAACGATGACCATGCCCATCTGGGAGATGTTGAGCAGAAAGCCCTCGGTCTCGACCTGGCGCTCCAGGTCCTGGAGGATCTGGCCCCGGACCTGTCCGAAGTCGCGGACGATCTCCTCCTTGCGCGAGGTGTAGTCCTCGCTCTCGAAGATCTCCGGGATTTCCGAGCGGACCGCCTCCATCAGTTCGGCCATGTCCCGCTTCAGTTCCGCTCCCTTGCCCGGCGGCAGCCGCAGGGCCTGGGGCTCGTCCGGAAACTTGAAGTTATAGACGTAGCACCAGTCGTCCGGGGTGGGCAGGTCCCGGGCCGACTCCTGGACCGCGTTGCGGGCCAGATAACCCATTCCCGTCCGGGTCGGACCGGCCATGTAAATGTTGAATTCCGGGCTGTCGATGCCCAGACCGAAGTCCAGGGCGGCCACGGCCCGTTCCTGGGCGACCACGCCCTTGCGCTTTTTCGAGACGTCGGCCGTGGTCTCGAAGCCCAGGCTGTTGGGATCGACCGCCTGCCGGAGCTTGCCGGCGTCCAGTTCAGGGTGCTTCTGGGGCATCCGCTTTCCTCCATCGAGTTCGAATACGATGAATAGCATATGCCTTCCTGGTCTTCAAGGGATATAGGTCCTCGAAACAATGCGGGGCACGACTTTCAGGGTCCGGACCGGGAGGGCCTGCCCGATTTGGCCGGCCCGGCCTCGGGTTCCGGGCCTGCTCGGTCTGGTTCGATTTTTTTCCGAAAAATCTTGACAGGGGGCAACCCCTGTGATATGTGTCCCTTAGAAAATGAATGAAACCTCATTCATTCTTGAAACGTAATAATAACAGGTTGTTATAGGGGCAGGGCGCCACAGGTAAAAAGCGGGTCAAACCGACTCCGAGGCCGAATAGAATTGCGGGCAATTTTCCCGGTGACGGAAAACGTCTCCGTCGCCCGGGGGTCGGGACAGAGGGAGGAGAGCATGGGTTTCAAGATCGAACGAGCGGCCGTCATCGGCGCCGGAGTCATGGGGGCGACCATCGCCGCCCTCCTGGCCAACGTCGGCCTGCCGACCATCCTTCTGGACATCGTGCCGCCGACGCTGACCGACGAGGACAAGGCCAAGGGGTGGACCGAAGAGACGCCGGCCTGGCGCAACAAGTTCGCCCGGTCCGGCCTCCAGAACGCCCTCAAGCAGCGCCCGGCCGCCTTTTACGTGCCCGAGGCGGCCAAGCTAATTAAGACCGGCAACCTCGAGGACAACCTGGACTGGATCAAGGACTGCCAGTGGATCATCGAGGTCGTGGTCGAGAACATCGACATCAAGAAGCGGCTCTTCGCCCGGATCGAGCCGCACCGGACGCCGGGCACCCTGGTCACGACCAACACCTCGGGCATCCCGGTGGCGGCCATGAGCGCCGAGTGCTCAGACGAGTTCCAGCAGTATTTCTGCGGGACCCACTTCTTCAACCCGCCCCGGTACATGAAGCTCCTCGAAATCATCCCCGGACCCAAGACCAAACCCGAGGTGATCGACTTCTTCGCCGATTTCTGCGAGCGGACCCTGGGCAAGGGGGTCGTCTTCGCCAAGGACACCCCCAACTTCATCGCCAACCGGATCGGGACCTTCGGCATGATGCGGACGGTCCAGACCAAGCTGGAGATGGGCCTCAGCTTTTCCGCCGTGGACAGCCTGACCGGCCCGGCCCTGGGCCGGCCCAAGAGCGCCACCTTTGGCACGGCCGATCTGGTCGGCCTGGACACCCTGAGCCACGTGGCCGGCAACGTCTATGACGGGGCCCAAGGCGACGAGCAGCGCGAGGTCTTCAAGGTCCCCGACCTGTTTAAGCGGATGATCGACAAGGGACTCCTGGGCCGCAAGACCAAGGCCGGCTTCTTCAAGATGGTCAGGGAGAACGGCAAGAAGCAGCTCCTGGAACTGAACCCCGAGACCCTGGAGTACGGCCCGCCGCAAAAGACGAAATTTCCGTCCGTGGGCGTGGCCAGGAACCTGGACACCGCCGCCGAGAAGATCAAGCACATCTACTGGGCCGAGGACGAGGGCGGCAAATTCATCCAGGCGGTGACCGGCGACACCCTGATCTACGCCGCCAACCGGCTGGGCGAGATCGCCGACGACATCGTCAACATCGACCAGGCCCTCAAGTGGGGCTTTGCCTGGGAACTGGGTCCCTTCGAGACCTGGGACGCCGTGGGGCCGGTCAAATCAATCGAGGCCATGAAGGCCGCCGGCCAGGACGTCCCGGCCTGGGTGACCGAGATGCTGGCCGCGGGCCACGAGTCCTTCTACACCTGGCAGGACGGCGTCCGCTGCTATTACGACCCCGGGACGAAAGACTACGTCCCGGTCCCGCTCAAGGCCGAGATCATCCTGCTGCCGGCCTTCAAGGAGCGCCAGAAGATCGTCGCCCAGAACACCGGGGCGACCATCTACGACCTGGACGACGGCGTGCTGGGCCTCGAGTTCCACACCAAGATGAACGCCCTGGGCGACGACATCGGCCAGATGATGAACCAGGCCTGCGATCTGGTCGAGGCCGACGGCTGGGAGGGGATCGTCATCGCCAACCACGGCCAGAACTTCTCGGTCGGGGCCAACCTGATGCTGGTCCTGTTCGCGGCCCAGGAAGAGGAGTGGGACGACCTGAACCACCTGGTCAAGGGGCTCCAGGACGTCCTGATGCGCTTCAAGTTCCTGCGCAAACCGGTGGTGTCCGCGCCGCACCAGATGGCCCTGGGCGGCGGCCTGGAGGTCTGCCTGGCCAGCGACCGGGTCCGGCCGGCGGCCGAGGCCTACCTGGGCCTGGTCGAGGTCGGCGTGGGCGTCGTCCCGGCCGGCGGCGGCTGCAAGGAGCTGCTCATCCGCAACACCGAGGGCGTGTTCGAGGTCCAGCGGGGCGGACTCTACCCCAAGCAGATCGACCTGACCCCGTTCGTGGCCCGGGCCTTCGAGACCATCGCCCTGGCCAAGGTCGCCACCAGCGCCCAGGAGGCGATCAAGATGGGCATCCTCCGCCCGATCGATCAGCCCTCCATGAACGGCGACTTCCGCATCTTCGACGCCAAGGAGACGGTCCGGCACCTGAACCGCCTCGGCTACACCCCGCCCCGGTACCGGGACGACATCCGGGTCATGGGCAAGGACATGATGGGCGTCTTCCACTACGCCCTGTACACCATGCACAAGGCCGGGTTCGTCACCGACCACGACCTGACCGTGGCCGCCAAGGTGGCCCGGGTCCTGACCGGCGGCGACGTGCTGCGGGACACCCTGGTCAGCGAGCAGCACCTCCTCGATCTGGAGCGCGAGGCCTTCCTGTCGCTGTGCGGCATGCCCGAGACCCAGGCCCGGATGCGCCACATGCTGACCACCGGCAAGCCCCTTCGCAATTAAGCGCCCCAGGAGGTGACAACCATGAGAGAAGCGGTAATCGTCAGCGCCTGCCGGACGGCCGTCGGACGCGCCCCCCGGGGTAAGCTCAGCAAGACCCGCCCCGACGAGATGGGGGCCGCGGCCCTGACCGAGGTCCTGCGGCGCACCCCGGGGCTGGATCCCTTGGACATCGACGACATCGTCATCGGCTGCTCCTTCCCCGAGGCCGAGCAGGGCCTGAACGTGGCCCGGGTCCTGGTCGCCCGCTGCGGCCTGCCCGACAACGTCAGCGGTGTGACCGTCAACCGGTTCTGCAGTTCCGGACTCCAGGCCATCTCCTACGCCTGCGAGCGGATCATGGTCGGCGCGGCCGACGTCATGGTCGCCGGCGGCGTGGAGACCATGTCCATGATCCCCATGGGCGGCAACACCATGAGCATCAACCCCATGCTCGGCGAGACCCGGCCCGAGGCGTACGAGGGCATGGGCATGACCGCCGAGAACGTGGCCCAGAAGTACAACGTCAGCCGCCAGGACCAGGATCAGTTCGGCTACGAGTCCCAGATGAAGGCCGCCAGGGCCATCGAGCAGGGCTGGTTCAAGGACCAGATCGTGCCCCTGACTATCGAGGTCCAGCGGGAAAAGAACGGAAAATTCGTCATCACCGAGGAAATCTTTGACACCGACGAGGGCGTCCGGCCCGACACCACCCTCGAGGGCCTGGCCGCCCTCCGGCCGGCCTTTACCAGAAACGGCACCGTCACCGCCGGCAACTCGTCACAGATGAGCGACGGCGCGGCCATGGTCGTCTGCATGACCAAGGACAAGGCCGACAGCCTCGGCCTGACCCCCCTGGCCACCTACCGCGGCTACCAGGTCGCCGGCGTCAATCCCCTGTACATGGGCGAGGGGCCGATCAAGGCCATCCCCAAGCTCTTTGACCGGACCGGCCTGAAAATGGGCGACCTCGAGCTGATCGAACTCAACGAGGCCTTCGCCTCCCAGGCCCTGGCCTGCATCCGGACCCTGGACATGCCGGCCGACATCATCAACCCCAACGGCGGGGCCATCGCCCTGGGACACCCCTTGGGCTGCACCGGAGCCAAGCTGACCACCCAGATCCTCTACGAAATGGCCCGCCAGGACCTTCACGGCTACGGCCTGGTGTCCATGTGCATCGGCTTCGGCATGGGCGCGGCCGGGGCCTTTGAAAGGGAGAAGTACTGATGTCCACGGCAGCCACAGCCAAAGACAAGGAGAAGGGCATGGGCGACGACGTGAAACTCAAGGGCGGCGGCTTCATCCTGGCCGAACTCTCGCCCGAGGACGTGTTCACTCCCGAGGACATGACCGAGGAACACCGGATGATCCTCCAGACGACCCATGATTTCATCCAGGGCGAGATCCTGCCCCACGATGACCGGATCGAGGAAAAGGACAAGGACGTGGTCCGCTCGATCCTGCTCAAGGCCGGCGAGCTGGGCCTCAACGGGACCGACGTTCCCGAGGAGTTCGGCGGCCTGGGTCTGGACAAGATCTCGACCGCGGCCGTGACCGAGGCCATGGGCACCTCGGGCTCGTTCGCCGTGGCCCACGGCGCCCACACCGGCATCGGCACCCTGCCCACGGTCTATTTCGGCACCCGGGAACAAAAGGAAAAGTATCTGCCCGGACTGGCCTCGGGCGAGATCTGCGGGGCCTACGCCCTGACCGAGGCCGGGGCCGGCTCGGACGCCACCCGGTCCAAGACCAAGGCCGTGCTCGCGGAAGACGGCAAGCACTACATCCTCAACGGCGAGAAGATGTTCATCACCAACGCCGGCTGGGCCGACCTGTTCACCGTGTACGCCATGGTGGACGGCGAGAGCTTCACCGCCTTCCTGGTCGAGGCCGGCTTCCCCGGGGTGTCCACCGGCGCCGAAGAGGTCAAGATGGGCATCAAGGGGTCGTCCACCCGGGCCGTGATCCTCGAGGACGCCCAGGTCCCCGTGGAGAACGTCCTGCACCAGATCGGCCTCGGCCATCAGGTCGCCTTCAACATCCTCAACATCGGACGCTACAAGCTGGCCGCGGCCTGCGTCGGCGGCTGCAAGGCCTGCATCGGCGAGGCGACCAGGTACGCCAATCAGCGCATCCAGTTCGGCAAGGCCATCTCCCAGTTTGGCATGATCCGCGAAAAGCTGGCCCGGATGACCGCCAAGACCTACATGGCCGAGGCCATGGTCTATCGGACCTCGGGCCTGATCGACGCCCAGAGCAAAAAGGTCGATCTGACCGCCGAGGACGCCTCCCGCCAGAGCCTGGCCGCCATCGAGGAGTACGCCATCGAGTGCTCCATCAACAAGGTCTTCGGCTCCGAGGTCCTGGATTACTGCGTTGACGAGTACGTCCAGATCCTGGGCGGCTACGGCTACGTGGCCGAGTACCCGGCCGAGCGCCACTACCGCGACGCCCGGATCAACCGCCTCTTCGAGGGCACCAACGAGATCAACCGCCTCCTGGTCCCCGGCACCTTGATGCGCCGGGCCATGAAGGGCGTCCTGCCGCTCCTGCCCGCGGCCCAGGCCGTCCAGGGCGACCTGATGACCTACACCACCATGGGCCTTCAGATCCCCGACGGGCCCCTGGCCATGGCCGCCCACATGATCGGCATGGCCAAGAAAGCGGCCCTGCTCACCGCCGGCGTGGCCGCCCAGAGATTCATGCAAAGCCTGGTCAACGAGCAGGAGGTCCTGGCCCGCATCGCCGACATGTTCATCGAGATCTACGCCATGGAGTCCGGTTACCTCCGGGCCCAGAAGGCCCTGGACAGGCTGGGCCAGGACAAGGCCGCCCTGCACCTGGCCTGCGTCAACTCCTACGTGGACGAGACCGTGCCCCGGATCGAGGCCTGGGCCAAGGAGGCCCTGGCCCAGTGCGAGGAGGGCGACACCCTGCGCACCATCCTGATGGGAGTCAAGAAGTTCATGAAATACACCCCGATCAACGCCATCGTGCAGAGACGAATCATCGCCGATAAGGTGATTGAACTCGAACGCTGGCCCATCTGATCGGGCCGTATAAAGGTTCCCCAACCCCCCTGTCCCAACCCCGCGGCGGTGGCGCCCGCCACCAACGCGGGGTTTTTTTTGTTTCGTACTTCGCGTGGGTACGCTGTTCATGGGGGCACTTCCCGTCCGCGCTTGCCGCCTCCATTTCATTTCGGCTGCCGCTTGGTTTACGTTAGCTGTTCTCCGTGCCGTCAGGTTTGTTCTTGGCGGGGTTTCCAGCTTATTTCGTCCTTCCCAACTGTGGGTTGGTGATTCCCAATGCGCCTGTACGCGTTATCCGCGCTGCCTAATAAAGCGGTATGACACAGCGCGAAGACGGCTTTTCTTTATGTCATGTTTCGCCTTCGGCGAAACGGGTGGGTCGCCGGAGTCGCTTTGCGGCCCGGCGGCCAGAGGCGCGGCCGTTTTTTGGTCACGGCCGCGCGTTCATAGTTCTTCTATCCTTGGAACAACCACCGGCCTGACTGGAGCGGATAGCCAGACGTCTTGACCGGAGGTGAGGGTTTTTCGGCGCGGCCAGAGGGCCGCAGGCCCGGCGTCGCGCTGAAAAACTGTGCCGGAGGGAATCACGTCTGGCGGTGTTCGAATCAGCACGATGGGGTTCTTAGGGGCGAAGCCCCTAAGTGGCGGGGGATTCCAAAGGGGCCTCGACAAGGAGGCCCCTTTGGCCCTGGGGGTGTGGGGGCTGGGAGAAGCCCCCACAAAAAGATCTCATATAAAAAAGAGAAAATGTCCTTGACAATAAGGATAAAATAACATTCAGTTATTATATGGCAAATGAAATAAGAGACCTAATTGAGGACGTCAAAAAAGGTGAATCATCCCAGCCTCTTTGGGATACTATTTCTGTTATCGCTTCTTCAGTCCCATATATTGGCGGACCTTTGTCTCAGCTAATTGTGTCGACTGGAGGATCGATTCTTTTCAATCGAATAAAAAGACTTCTAAAACTCTTGGCAGAAGAGATGCTAACGATTAAACAAAGTGCGGTAGATAAGGAATACCTTCAGTCAGAAGAATTCTTTGACCTCTTTCTGATGGTGACGGAAGCCACAAAGAAAACAAGGCATGAAGAAAAAATAAGGCTATTTGTTAAGATTATAAAGGGAGCAAGTCTTGGTTTAGAAAAGGACGAAACTAGTTATGAAGATTACCTCAATTCGCTTTCCGACCTCACTGTTCGTGAACTAGTTGTATTGAATGCTATTTATAAACAGCAGCAGGATAGACCGGAAGATGGAGAAAGCGAATTACAGTGGGCTATGAGGAAGGGTTGGGACAAATTGCCAGATCAATGTCCCGAAGTTCCGCTTGGAGATTTCATGTTTATTTTGGCTAGACTCGCAAAAAGCGGTCGGATTGTTAGGCTCAGTATGGCTGCTTGGGACAATGATGCCCAGACCTACATGGTTACTGAAACGATGCGAAAGCTGATGGCCTTTCTAGATCGAGTAGAACAGGCCTGAAACAGGTTAATAGTCATCCAGGTCTATCTGGTCCCCGAACTCCTCGCGGCATTTGGCGCGCAGATAATTCAGATCATCTTCATTTTCGCACTCGACCACCAGCTCCCGGTCGTCCAGGAGCTTGATCCGGCCCCGGCTCTCCAGGATGTCCGCGGCCCGGTGCACGTCAATGGTCGCCCAGCCCTTCATTCGCTTGAGCAGTTCGGCCCCCCGCAAGGGACGCTCGATGGTCAGGTCGATGTCCCGAAACTTGGCGTCCCAGCCGATGACGGCCGGCTGGACGATGACCGGCGACACCGGGTCGAACATCACAGCGCATCTCAGCCAGATCCTGGCCCGTTTCATCGATCCACCTCCTTCTCGAATCCAGGGACTGAACATAACACGGAGGCCAGGGGTGTCAAGGCGCCTTGACAAATCTGATTCTGGTTTGCATGGTGGAGCAATCTCCAGGGGAGTAAAAAATGGACACTGCCGAAGCCATGAAGAACAGACACAGCTGCCGGGCCTTCACCGACCGGCCGGTGGAACGAGAGACCATCGAGGAGCTGCTGCGGCTGGCGGGTTTGGCCCCGTCGGCGATCAATCTCCAGCCATGGGAGTGCACCGTGGTCCTGGGCGAGGAACTGCGCCGCCTGGGCCGGGCTTTACGGAAAACGCTCAAGGAGCGGCAGGCCACCTGCGGTCCCGAGGAGCGAAAACCCCTGCCCGAGGTCTTCGGCCGGCGCATGTCCGAGGCCGGCCGGCTCATGGCCCCGCTCCTGGCCGAGATGGGGACCGACATCCCGACCTATGTCAATCAGGGGACCCTCGACTTCTACGGCGCGCCGGCCGGGCTGATTTTCTACATCGACCCTGCCCATCCCGAGCGCCGCCTGGTGGACGCGGGGATAATCCTCGGCTACTTGTTCCTGGCGGCCAGGGCCCTGGGCCTGGCCACCTGTCCCATCGGCCTGATCACCCAGTACGCGGACCAGATCTTCGACTTCCTGAATGTCCCGGCCGACAAGGTCCTGGCCCTGGGCGTGGCCCTGGGTTATCCCGACGAGAGCGCGCCGATCAACCGCCTGGTCACGCCCCGGGCGGGGCTGGAAGAGTGGGTCAGGTGGTATTGACCCCTTCGAGTCAACCACCAGATCGACGCCTGAACCCGTGACGCTTGTGGCAGACCCGGTCCCCTTGAAAAAAAAATATTCTCCCGGCCCGGGGTCTGGCCCGGGTCAAACAATCATCCCGAGTCACCTTGATTAGATGACCGACCATCTTGACCAAATCAGAAATGATGTGGAGGACGAGGTCGCGGCCGTGGCCCACGCCGGCGAGATGCCCGAGGTGGCCCGGGCCGAGGCGGTCCATTATCTGACCGAGGATCCCGCGGGGCCGGGTCTGGACCTGACGCCGGATGAACTGGCCGCCCTGGATCGGGCGACCGTGGGGGCCTATTTGCGTCTCTTGCGGCGGGACCTGAACGTGCGGACCGTGGGCCGCCGGGCCTGGCGGGGATTGAACCGGGGCGCGGCCAATCTGGGGCGTCTGGCAGCCTTCCTCGATCAGCGAGGTTTGGCTTGGCCGTGGGCCGAGCGTGCCGACCTGGCCTACCTGTTGGAAATTTTCCTGACTCATGAGCAAACCGCCCTTGCCGCCGGCCGGGCCTATACCCTGATTCCGCCCGGGGACGACCTGGAGCGCCTGGTCCTGGGTTTGGGTCTGGACCCGGCCGCGTGGTCGGACCTGATCGCCGCGGCCCGGGCCAGGCCCTGGCTGGATTTCGGCGAGGTCTGGTGGCTGGGCCGGGTGCGGGCCATGTCTGGCGAGCCAGTTATTCGGATCGAGTCCACGGTCATGGGCCCGGAGATCATGGCCCTGACTCCGGACGGGGACAGCGTTCGGCTGGCCTGCTGGTGGTCCGGCCTGTTCGACGACCCCCTGGCCCGGGCGGAGTTTTTGGCCGAACTCGCGGGGCGATAAATATTTGGCTCAAGCCGTTGCCGACGAAAGACGATAAAGACCTTGAGACGATTTTCCGGCCGGGGTACTATCTAAAGCGAGGCATGGCATGGTCAAGATAGGCGACATCGACCCCCGGCTGAAGCAGGTCGGCGGCAAGGCGGGCCCCAAGCCCGAGGGGACGGAAAAAGCGGACTTTGACAAGTCCCTGCAGGAGGCCGTCCGCGACGGCGGCGGGGACAAGGTCAGCCTGGGCGGTACGGGGGCCCAGGCCCCGTCGTCCATCTACGGCCCCTCGCCGGCCGTGGCCCCCGAGGAGCTGATCCGGTCCCAGGCCGAGCTGGCCGCGGATCGGGCCCTGAACCTGCTGGACGCCTATCAGGCCGCCCTGGCCGATCCCAAACGCTCGCTCAAGTCCATGGCCCCCCTGGTCAAGGACCTGGAGGAAGAGGTGACCCGCCTGCAGGAGGGCCTGGGCAGTCTGCCCGACGGTGATCCCCTCCGGCCGATCCTGTCCCGGATCGCCGTGGTGTCCATGGTCGAGACCGTCAAGTTCAACCGGGGCGACTATATCTGAGCGCCCCCGGGTCCCTGGACAACATTCCCGCCGCCGATCGTTCTAATCAATCTATTGGCTTCTGGGAGATCAGGACCTCGCAGCAGTCGTCCCCGTGGTTCAGATTCTTGGCGTGCTTGACAAAGATCTCGGTGTCCTTGCCGAAAAGCCCCTTGGCCAGGCCCTGGTTGGACTGGATGGTGGCGATGCCGCAGTCGGCCACGCCGGCCTTGGCGATCATCCGCTGGGTCTCGCAGTCGGTGACCCGGATGGTGATCAGATCGCCGTTGACCGTCACCTCCCGGCCCTCGATTCTCATGATCCGGGACATGACGGCCAGGGCCGTCAGGAAGGTGTCCGGCCAGGTCGGCTCGGGGAGAAAGTCCGCGGCCAGCCTCTTGCCCAGGACGTATGAAAATCGCTTCCAGGCCTCGACGTCCAGTTCAAAGGCGGTCTGAACGCCCAGCTTGTCGGCCGCGGCCAGGAACCAGGCCCCGTCCAGGCGCGTCACAAAAAGCTGGGCGATCTCGAACAACTGCGGCAGTTCCACGGCGGTTACCCCTTCCAGGCTCGGGCGTTCAGATGACGACTCGTCAAAATCCCACAACCGGAAAATCAGGTCAAGCCCCTTGGCCCCGGGCGGGCGGGGGTGGTATTTTATAGCGGTAACCAACACCGTCCCGGGAGATCGAGATTCACTTTCACCCCGGGGAGCGGCAACCTATGGCTGGGGGTCAATCATGTCCGCAGAGCTTCATCCCGCATTCACCCAGGATTTCTATCTCTTTCGGCGCAAGGTGTTCAAGATATTCGGCGGGGCCTTTCACGTTTACGGGAAGGACGGCCAGCTCCTGCTGTACTCCAAGCAGAAGGCCTTCAAACTGAAAGAGGATTTCCGGATCTACGCCGACGAGTCCCTGAGCCATGAACTGCTGACCATCAAGACCCCGCAGATTCTGGACTTCGGGGCGACCTATTACGTCACCGACTCGGCCACCCAGGAGCCGGTGGGGGCCGTGGCTCGGAAATTTCTCAAGAGCATTGTCCGTGACGAGTGGAAGTTCTTGTCGCCGGACAACCGGGAGATCGGCCGGCTGACCGAAAAGTCCATGGCCGGGGCCCTGGCCAGCCGGTTCATCAACCTGATCCCGCAGAAGTACTCCGTGGAGACGGCCGACGGCACGAAGGTCGCCCGGATCAACCAGAAGTTCAATCCGTTCGTCCTCAAGTACGGCCTGACCATCGAGCGGCCGGATTCGTCCCTGGACCGGCGGCTGATCGTCGCCGCCGGGGTCTTGCTGGCGGGGATCGAGGGGAGGCAGACCGATTACTCTTGATTCGGTCGCGGGAGTGGGGGCCGGGGCTCAGCGCCGCCGCTTGATCATGCCCCAGACGTAGAAGCCGGCCATGACGAAGACGATCACCCCGCCGACGACCCACAGGGCGTAATCGACCACCCCGGGCGGGGGCTCGACCACGCCGGTGAGGTGATTTATGCCCAGGGGCGCGGCCAGAAAGGCCCTGCTGATTGACCAGCATCGCTTGACCCGGCCCTGGGGGCAGGCAATGGACTTGCGGTTCGGGTGCGCGGCGCTGTGAATGAACACGATCTCCCCCTGAGGTTGAGGCGGCAGAATAGGCCCCTACTATAAAAAAAAGTCCGGTCCCGGTCAACCGGGGCGATCCCTTGGCGGCCGCCAACCGGTTTTGATATCATGTAAATCAGGCGAGGGGCCAATCTGGCACCAAGCTTGCTCATATATTTGATTATGACATGTCAGGGGAGAACCATCGTGCCTCGTATATATTGGGCAATGGTGCTGGTGGTCAGCCTGATTTTAGCCGCAAGCGTTCCGGCCGGGGCGGTGACCGTCGAACAGGTGATCAAGCTCAAGAAGGCCGGGGTCAGCGACCGGACCATCCAGATGCTCATCGACCGGGAGGGCCTGGCCATCTCGGCCGAGGAGGTCAAGAAGCTCAAGGCCACCGGCGTGGACGACAAGACCATCCGGCTGATCCTCATCCTGAGGCAGAAACGCTACCAGGACCGGCAGGCCGACGCGGTCCGC
Source organism: uncultured Desulfarculales bacterium (assembly GCA_964569795.1). Taxonomy (GTDB): domain Bacteria; phylum Desulfobacterota; class Desulfarculia; order Desulfarculales; family JAHJDS01; genus JAHJDS01. The sequence goes on from CAZMVB010000020.1 coordinate 74,474, forward strand.
AAGATCATCACCCACCCCGACGGGTCCCAGGAGGTGGTCATCACCTCGGGCGGACCGGCCCGGGAGCCTCCCTCGGAGACCGTCACCTATCAGCGCCGCCAGGCCTGGCGCATGCTCCAGAAAATGGTCATCATCCCCCGCCTGCGCCGCTGAGCGGTCGAACATTCGGGCCGGCCGTCCAGGGCGTCGGTCCGTTGGTTGACAACCTTTTTTGGCCCGGATAACATGACGAAATGTCCGTGGCCAACGCCATCACCCTGGCCCGTTTACCGCTGTTGTTCGGCATTGTCGGGCTGCTCTATACCCGCCGCCCGGTCGTCTATGTCATCTGCTTTTTCCTGATCATCATCCTGGTCCTGATGGACTGGTTCGACGGGTACGTGGCCCGGATGCGCGACGAGGTGAGCGATCTGGGGTCGATCCTGGACATCGCCCTGGACCGGGTGGTCGAAAACGTCTTCTGGCTGGTCTGGTTCGATCTGGGTCTGGTCCCGGTCTGGGTGCCGATCGTCTTTCTGACCCGGAGCTTTGTGATCGACTCCATGCGCAGCTATGTCCTGCAGCGGGGCAAGTCGGCCTTCGGGATGATGCACACCCGTCTCGGAAAATTCCTGGTCGCCTCGCGCCTGATGCGGGCCTCCTACGGGGTGGCCAAGGTCTCGGCCTGGGCCGGGCTGGCCCTGGGCGTGGCCCTGGACAAGTGGCTGGCGCCGACCAACGTCTTCGTCATCCTGGTGGACACGGCCACCAAGGTCCTGGTATATGTTTCAGTAGGGATGTGTCTGGTCCGCGGCCTTCCCGTCTTGTGGGACGTGCGGGCCTATCTGGGGACCTGGCAGAAAAGCGACGATTGAATGGGACGTATCGCGGCCGTGTTTGACGTGGATCGGACCCTGATCCGCGGCACCTCCATGGAATCCCTGTTCGTCCGGTATCTGATCGCCCGGGGCGAGTTGAACCTGGCCGACCTGGGGCGGTACCTGGGCTTTTACCTGAAACACCTGGACGAACTGGGGACCCAGCTCAACAAGCGCAACAAGGCCATCTGGGAGGACAAGGACGCCGGACAGGTCCACCACCTGGCCGAGCGCTGTTTCCACGAGAGAATCCTGCCCCGGCTCAGCGCCCTGGGCCGCGACTACATCGAGCGCCACCGGGACCAGGGGCACATGATCGTGCTCCTGTCCGGTTCGCTCGATTTCCTGGTCGAACTGCTCAAGGAGGAGCTGGACGCCGACCACATGATCGCCACCCGGCTGGCCCGGTCCGGACCGGTCCTGGCCGGGCGGATCGAGGGCCGGCACCCCTGGGGGGACAACAAGAAAGAGGAACTGGTCAGGCTGTCCCGGGCCCTGGACATCGATCTGCCGGCCAGTTACGCTTACGGCGATCACCACGCCGACGTGCCCATCCTGGAGCTGGTCGGCAATCCGGTGGCGGTCAACCCGACCATCATCCTCCGCCGCGAGGCCATGCACCGCGGCTGGCCCATCCTCAACTTCTGATCATC
>CAZMVB010000021.1:0-64830 GCA_964569795.1 uncultured Desulfarculales bacterium
GTCAAGTCCTTTGTCCTCAAAAACGGCCTCCGGGAGTTTCTGTTCGAGAGGGTCTAGCCAGGCCCGCATAATTCCAGCCAGGGTCGTCCGGTTGAACATATTAATTATATTGTGAAATTCGGTTGCATCTACCTGCTCCGCCGCCCTCTTAACCAATCGGTTAAATTAAACTTGCAATGGGACGACTTCAACCGTTACAATTCTAACCAAACGGTTAATTAACTTGCGCCCAGGGGCGTCTCTAACGTAAGATTAACCTGGGACCAGGGGCCAGCGGCCCCAAGGAGAATAAAATGCGTATCATCCTCTTCGCCGGTAAGGGCGGGGTCGGCAAGACCTCGGTCGCCTCGGCCACCGGTCTGGCCGCGGCCCGGAACGGGCTCAACACCCTGGTCATGAGCCTGGACACGGCCCACTCCCTGGCCGACGCCTTTGACCTGGACCGGCGCCTCATGGACAAGAACAAGGGCGAGCCGGTCGCGGTAGGCGACAACCTGGCCATCCAGGAGATCGACGTCATCGAGGAGATCGACAAGAACTGGGGCGAGGTCTATCGCTACTTCGCCACCCTGCTCAACACCACCGGCCTGGACGAGGTCCTGGCCGAGGAGCTGGCCGTCCTGCCGGGCATGGAAGAGGTCTCGGCCCTGCTCTACATCAACCGGTACCTGCGCCAGGACAACTATGACGTCATCATCCTGGACTGCGCCCCGACCGGGGAATCGCTCCGGTTCGTGTCCATCCCGACCGCCCTGGAGTGGTACATGCGCAAGCTGTTCCAGCTCGAACGCCGGGTGGCCAAGGTGGCCCGGCCGGTGGTCAAGCACTTCACCGACGTGCCCCTGCCCGGGGACGACTACTTCGACGCCCTGGAGCGCCTGTTCAAGCGCCTGGAGGGCGTGGAAAAGGTCCTGACCGATCCCGAGGTGACCACCGTCCGCCTGGTGACCAACCCGGAGAAGATCGTCCTGCGGGAAACCCAGCGGGCGTTCATGTACTTCTGCATGTACCACATGTCCATCGACGCCGTGATCATCAACCGGGTCCTGCCCGCCCGGGCGGCCCAGGGCTACTTCGAGCACTGGCGGCAGGCCCAGCTCGAGCACATCGAGCAGGCCAAGCACTTCTTCTCGCCGGTGCCCCAGTTCGAGGTGCCGTTCTACGACAACGAAGTGGTCGGGGCCGAGGACCTGGCCCGGCTGGGCCGGGAGCTGTATCAATCCCAGGACCCCACGGACGTCTTCTTCCGCCGGCCGCCGTATCGGTTCGAGAAGGAGAACGGTCACTACCGGCTCGAGGTTCATCTGCCCTTTGTCTCCTCCGATGACGTCGAGCTGGCCAATCGGGGCGAGGACCTGATCGTCCGCATCGGCGGTTTCAAGCAGCACATCCTGCTGCCCCGGCAACTGGCCTCCCGGAATCCCTCGGGGGCCAAGATCGAACAGGATCGGCTGAACATCACCTTCGAGTGATGTGACATTCCCGGCGGCCCGCCGCGTCGGGGTCGCCGGCCGGCAGACAAGGGAGGCCATTATGAGCGCCCAACAAAGGACCCGGGGCAAACCCCGGGAAAAGATCGAGGACCTGGACGAACGCCGGCGGGGGGGGCTGTGTCCTGTCGGCGAGTTCTTCGGTTTCCTGGAGGACCTGATCGGCCGGCAATCCAACTTCCGCCGGCACATGCTCGCCTCGCGCAAGGAGTTCCTCGAGGGCCTCAAGTCCCTGATCGAGGACCGGATCGAGGCCATTGACAAGGAAGTCGAAAAGTCGGCCAAGAAGAAGTCCAAGCTGACCAAGATCAAGGTCGAGGCGACCGAGGACTGAAACCACGAGGGGGAGCAATGCCCGCGAAACGAGGCGGCCGGCTGGTGGTCCTCGGCGGCGGGGCCGGCGGACCCAGCGCCGCGGCCAAGGCCAAACGGACCGACCCTGACCTGGAGGTGACCATCCTCGAGCGGGGCCGGTTCGTGTCATTCGCCGCCTGACCGACCCCCTACTACGTCGGCGGCGTAGTCGAGGATCACCGGGAACTCATCGCCCGGACGCCCGAGGAATTCGAGGCCTCGGGGGTGTCCGTCAGGCTCGGCGTCGAGGTCACCGCCCTGGACCTGGACAAGGGTCAGGTGGCCCTGGCCTCGGGCGAGACCGTGGCCTATGACCGGCTGGTGCTCGCCACCGGGACCGAGGCCCGGCTCCCGGACATCCCGGGCCAGGACCTGGAGGGCGTGTTCCAGCTCAAAAACCTGGAAGACGCCGTCCGGATCCGGTCGTTTCTCGAAAAGAACGGCGGACAAAAGGCGGTCATCATCGGGGCCGGATTCATCGCCCTGGAGATGGCCGAGGGCTTTTCCCTCCGCGACATGGCCGTGACCGTCCTCTACCGGGGGGAACTGCCGGCCCGCGCCTTCGGCCCTGATATCGGCCAACAAATCAAGCAACACCTGGCCGAAAAGGGCGTGGACTTCCGGCAGAAAACCAGGCCGACGGCCATCGAGAAAACGGACCGAGGGCTCAGGGTCCGGACCGATCAGGGCCCCTTCGAGGCGGACGTGGTCTTGACCGCCCTGGGGGTGAGGCCCAACACGGCCCTGGCCGCAGCGGCCGGGCTCGAGCTGGGCGCGGCCGGGGCGATCCGGGTGGACGATTTTGGTCGAACAACGCGGCCCGGGGTGTATGCCGTGGGCGACTGCGCCACCAGTTGGCACCGGGTCTCGAACCTCGAGACCTGGCTGCCCCTGGGCGACGTGGCCAACCGCCAGGGCCGCGTCGCCGGCGAGAACGCGGCCGCCGGCGACCTCCGGCGCTTCCCGGGCGTGGTCGGGGCCCAGTGCTTCAAGGTCTTCGACCTCCAGGTGGCCAGGGCCGGCCTGGACGACGCGGCCGCGGCCCAGACCGGATTCGACCCGGTGGCGGTCCAGATCCAGGGCCTGTCCCGGGCCGGGTCCTATCCGGGCGCCAGGCCCATCCGGCTGGAGATGTTCGCCGACAGGCACAGCGGCAAGCTGCTCGGCGCCCGGGGCGTGGGCGCCGAGGGGGTGGTCGAGCGGATCAACGTCGTGGCCACCGCCCTGTTCGCCGGCCTGACGGTCATGGATACGGGCTGGCTCGACCTGGCCTATGCCCCGCCGTTCGGCGGCTCCTGGAGTCCGATCCAGATCGCCGCCCAGAAGCTGGAAGGCAAGCTCGTCTAATCGCCACCAAATCGAGGAGCGGACCATGGGTTTTCGGGGACGGACGTGGTTGACTTCGATGTTGGCCCTGGTGGTCATCATCTTTCTGACCAGCGGGTTCGGTCTCCCGACCGCGGCCCGATCAGCCTCGATTCTGGTCCGGCCGGACAATTACATCACCGGCCCGGCCGCCTGGTCCGAGCGGGGCCCCTGGTCGTTCATCCTCCTGGGAGACACCCGGGGCGGACCCCACGAACAGAAGCTGTGGAATCGCTACCTGGCCGCCGGCCGGCGCTGTCCGGCCGGGGCGAGTTACTGCCCGGCCTGGCGGCGGCTGGTGTACGCCCAAGTGGCCCGGTTGTTGAACCAGGGCCGGGCCTCGCTGGCCGTCCACACCGGCGACCTGCTCTTCAGTGGTTACAGCCCTCCCTATTGGGTGCTATTCGACAAGATTTTTTTGTCACACCTCAAACAACGAATCCGATTCTGGCCGGCCATCGGCAATCACGAGACGCCCTTCACGGCCAAGAACCGGGCCACCCTGACCCCGGCCAAACCCTGCCTCAGGGGATTTCATCAGGCCTTCCCGTTTTTAAAAACGCCGGGCGGGGTCTGCCTGCACTATTACTGGACCACCTATCGCAACGCGGTCTTTGCCTTTCTGTGCACGGGCGGGCGGCAAAAGGGGGGTCCGCGGGGTGGTTACGTCTGCAAGGTGGCCTCAGCCAATAAGCAGGCCGCCTGGCTGAGGCGGGTGGCGGCCTGGGCGGCGGCGCGGAAGGGTATTCAGCACGTCTTTGTCACCTGGCACGTCCCGCCCTACACCTGCAGCGACGAGCGGGTCTCGGCCGGCGCCAGACAATACGGCCGGACGGTCCTGGACCTGGCCCGCCGCTACCCGGGCCTGCGCTTCACCGTGTTCAACGGCCACGAGCACGTGACCGAGGCCTTTCGGATCAACAACGTGCTGTTCCTGGTGGCCGGTGGCGGCGGCGCCCCCCAGTATGTCCACACCCGGACCTGCGGCTGCGGCCGCCAACTGGCCGCCCACCTGGTCGGCCCGGCCCTCCACCGGTGGTGTTTTTTACGAAAATCCCGGTCGATCCGTCCGGTGGCCGTCAATTTCTTCACCGTCAAGGTTGACGGCCGCCGGCTTTGGTTCCTGGAACATCGGCTCAAGGACCCGCGGCGTCCGGAACGCGGCTTCCGGGTCATTCCCTGGGGGCGGCTGGCCTCCGGACATCATAAACCGTGACAAATTTATCTGTTTAGTTCATAATCAGGGCTTGCCGGACAACGGGAGCGAGCCATGCCCTTGAAGGCTCTGGTGGCCGAGACTGACGAGCCGACCGGACAGCGCCTGCAGCGTTTGCTGGAAACCATGGGTTTCGAGGTCGAACTGGCGTCCTCGGGCCGGGACCTCCTGGGACGGGCCGCGGCGGTCAAGCGTGATCTGATCGTGGTGGACCTGTACCTGCCCGACCTGCTGGGAACCATTGTCTGCCACGAGATCAGGGGAAACCACGACCGCTCGATACCGGTCATCATCACCAGCTTCAAGACCTATCCCCTCGAGGACGAGATCGTCTCGGCCGCCGGGGCGGACGCCCTGCTGCGCAAGCCGCTCCAGGACGAACTGGTCAGGGAAACGGTGGGCCGACTGGTCGGGCCGTCCGGAGTCCGGCCATGATCCTGAAGATCTGGGGCTGCCGGGGCTCGATCCCCACTCCGGGCGGGGCCACCTCGAGCTACGGCGGCAACACCATGTGCCTCGAATGCCGGGCCGGCGATACCCAGGTGATCTTCGACGCCGGCACGGGCATCCGGGAGCTGGGTCAGGCCATGCTGGCCGACGGCACGGATTTGACCCGGACGACCCACATCCTGCTGAGCCACACCCACTGGGATCACATCCAGGGTTTCCCCTTCTTCCGGCCCGGTTTTCAGCCCGAGGCCCGGTTCACCATCCACGGCTGCGACGGTTATCCCCGGACCCTGGCCCAGATCCTGGCCGACCAGATGGCCGTGCAGTACTTTCCGGTCTCCCTGGACCGCATGGAGGCGGACATCGACTTTCAGGCCCTGCCCGGCGGGCCGCTGACGATCGGACCGGTCACCATCCATTACCTGCACATGAACCACCCCGGCCTGTCCGTGGGCTATCGGGTCGAAGCAGAGGGCAAGGCCTTTGTCTATACCGGCGACCACGAGCCCTTTCGCGAACCCTGCCTCGAGATGCGCGGCTCGCTGACCCCGGACGACGAGGCCTACCTGGAACGGCGGTTTCAGGCCCTGGTCGAGTTCTGCCAGGGGGTGGACCTGCTCATCACCGACGCCCAGTACACCGACGAGGAGTATCAGGCCCACATCGGTTGGGGACACAGTCCGACCTCGTACGCCGTGCGCCTGGCGGCCACGGCCCGGGTCAAGAGCCTGCTCCTGTCGCACCACGACCCGGACCATGACGACTCCGTGGTCGATCAGATCGTGGACACGGCCCGCGGCATGCTCTCCGAACAAGGCGCCGACGTCGATTGCCGCGGCGCCCGCGAGGGCTCGACCATCGAGCTCTAAAACCCCCCGGCCCGTCCCGAATACCCGGCCGGCCTCCCTGCCCCGCCGCCCCCCGCCCGGTCCCAAAGCCGTTGACAATCCCGGTGCCGCGTTATAAAAAGTGAAGAACAAGGAAGAGTTATGGCGGCAGATGTCTCCGACAAAGCGACCCGCATGGCCGGGCAAAAACTGGCCATCCAGGCCAATCTGGCCCGGATAGACCGCAAGGTCCTGGTCATGAGCGGCAAGGGCGGGGTGGGCAAGACCACGGTGGCGGTCAACCTGGCCCTGGCCCTGGCCGACCGGAAACAGCGGGTCGGCCTGATGGACGTTGATCTGCACGGGCCCTCGACGGCGATCATGCTCGGGCTCAAGGATCGCTTTGAGGTCAAGGGCAAGCTCCTGGAGCCGATTCCGGCCGCCGGCGGGCTCAAGGTGGCGTCCATGGCCGCCCTGCTGGCGGACCAATCGACCAGCGTCATCTGGCGCGGTCCCAAAAAGATCGCCCTGATCCGCCAGTTTCTGGCCGACGTGGACTGGGGGGAACTGGACGAACTGGTCATCGACTCGCCGCCCGGCACCGGGGACGAACCCCTGGCCGTGGCCAAGAACGTCCCCGGGGTGCGGGCCGTGGTGGTCACCACGCCCCAGCAGATATCCCTGGCCGACGTCCGCCGCTCGATCACCTTTTGCCGGCGGGTGGGCATTCCGGTCTGGGGGATCGTCGAGAACATGGGTCCCCTGGCCTGTCCCAACTGCGGCCATCCGCTGGCCCTGTTCGGCTCGGGCGGCGGCGAGCGCCTGGCCCAGGAAACGGGCGTCGATTTTCTGGGATCGATCCCCTTCTGGCCCGAGCTGGTCGCCGCCGCGGACGCCGGCCGCCCCCTGATCCTCGAGGAGCCGGAATCGCCCCCGGCCCGGGCCTTCATCGGTCTGGCCCAACGGCTGGTCGATACCTGGCCGGCCGAAAGGACCCTGGGAATCCTATGAAACGACGCCTGGGCATCGCCATCCTGCTGGGCGTGGCCCTCAGCCTGACCCTGCTGGTCTGGTACTCGAACAAGGGCCTCAAGAACATGCTGGCCCGCCGGGCCCAGGTCACGGCCATGGCCCGTCAGAACCGGATCCTGGCCTCGGCCAATCGGAAGCTGGCCCGGCGCAATTTTCGCCTGAAAAAAAACTCGGATTTGACCCTCAAGACGATCCGTCTGGAACTGACGCCCCTGATCCGGCCCGATGAAATCATCTACCTCTTTCCGCCGATCAAGACGGAACAGCCGGGAGACCATTAGGCCCATGAGCAGAGACCAAGCCAGTTTTGACGTCACCCCGGAGACGATCCGCCTGCTCGAGGAGTGGTGGGTCGGGGACAAGTCCCCCAGGGTGTTCATCCGTCTGGCCGAGGCCTATCTGGCCGTCGGCCGGGGCGCCGACGCCATCGACCTCTGCCGGGCAGGCCTGGCCATCCATCCCCGCTCCATTGACGGGCGTCACCTGCTGGCCCGGGCCCTGATCTCGCAGGGGGATGCCGAGGCAGCGGAAAAGACCCTGCTCGAGGCGGTCGAGGACCTGGTGGAGAAGGCCGAGGTCCTGGGCACCCTGGCCCGGCTCTACGACCGTGAGGGGCAGGACGACAAGGCCCGCCTGACGGCCGCGGCCTACCTGGCCTTGAACCCCGACGATGACGAGGTCCGGGGCATCCTGGCCGAGCCGGACGAACCGACCGGACCCGAACCAACGACCCCGTCCCGGGCGGAGCCGCCCCCCACGGCCACCCTGGCCGAACTGTACTTCCAACAGGGACACCTGGACCAGGCCAAGGAGATGTACCGCCGCCTCCTGGCGGCCGAACCGGACAACGAGACCTATCGATTCCGCCTGGTCGAACTGGAACTGGGACAGACGATCCCCGGAAGCGAGGCGCCGCCCGAGGTCGAGGCCCTGAGCCAGCTCCCGCCAGAAGTCAAGAATGAAGTCATCAAGGCGCTCGAGGGCTGGTTGGAAAAAGCAAAGACCTGACGAGGAGGAACATGTACACCACGGCCCAGTTCAGGAAAGGACTCAAGGTCGAAATCGACGGCAAGCTGTTCGGGATTGTTGACTTCCAGCACGTCAAGCCGGGCAAGGGCGGGGCCTTTGTCCGGACCAAGCTCAAGAATCTGGCCACCGGCCAGGTGGTCGAGCAGACCTTCAAGTCCGGCCACAAGGTCGGCCGGCCCGACTTTGAAGAAAAGGAGATGCAGTATCTCTACCGGGACGGTGACGCCTACATGATGATGGACCTGGAGACCTACGAGCAGTTGCCCCTGTCCGCCGAGGCGGCGGGCGACGAGGCCCGGTTCATGGTCGAAAACGTCCACGTCAAGATCCTGTTTCACAACAACCAACCCCTGGGCATCGAACTCCCCTTTTTCGTGGACCTGGAGGTGACCGAGACCGAGCCGGGCGTCAAGGGCGACACCGCCTCGGGCGGTTCCAAGCCGGCCACCCTGGAGACCGGGGCCGTGGTCTCGGTGCCGCTGTTCATCGACGTCGGAGAACGAATCCGCGTCGATACCCGGACCGGGGACTACATCGAGCGGGTCAAGGCCTGAATCATCCCGGCCCCTCCCCCGGCCACGGGACCGCGTTTGGGCTCCGGGCGTGCCCGGACCCATCCTGACCGACGGACGACAAGATGGCAGTTTTCGCCTTTGACAACCTGAACTTCGCCACCACCGGTGTGGGCAGCGTCCCCTTCGACGACCCCGAGGCCGCCCTGGACCTGATCTGGGAATGCTGCACCATCCCCTACTGGCCCCAGCTCAGCGCCGCCCGGCCGACCGAGGACATGTCCCTCCAGTTCACCGAGGGCCTGCCCCTGCTGCGGGTCGATCCCGGAACGAGGACGGTCACCCTGGACGACGGCGCCGACCGGGCGACCGCCCTGGCCGAGTTCTACGAAAAGGTCTTCCAGGGCGATCCGGAGCCGTTCGCCATCAGCGAGGAATACGGCTCCGGGCTGTACGCCTTTCTGCGGCGGCTGGCGGCCGACCCGCCCCCCTCGGGCTGGGTCAAGGGCCAGGTGGTCGGGCCGTTCACCCTGGCCTCGGTCGTCCGGGACGCCACGGGCAAGGCCGTGGTCCACGACCAGGAGATGCTCGAGGCCATCACCCAGGGCCTGGCCCTCGAGGCGGTCTGGCAGGTCAAGCGGTTCAATGACCTGGGCCAGAAGTCGATCGTCTTTTTCGACGAGCCGATCCTGAGCGGCTTCGGCTCGGCCTTCTCGGCCCTGGAGCGCGATCAGGTGATCCGGGTCTGGTCCGACCTGTTCGACGCCGTGCGCGGCCAGGTCCAGGTCAGGCTCGGCGTTCACTGCTGCGGCAACACCGACTGGTCCCTGCTGATCGACGCCGGGGTCGATATCGTCAACATCGACTCGTTCGGCTTCGGCCAGGGACTGCTGCTCTACCCCGAGGCCGTGGCCGGGTTCTACGCCCGGGGCGGCGTGGTCGCCTGGGGGGCCGTGCCCACGGCCGCGTTTCAGGGGGACGAGACCGCGACCGGGCTGTGGGACAAGCTGAAAACGACCCTGGACGGCGTGACCGCCGGCGGGGTGGACCGGACCGCGGTCTCGGAGCAGGCCCTGATCACCCCGGCCTGCAGCCTCATCGCCGCCCAGGCCCTGATCACCCCGTCCTGCGGCATGGCCACCCAGGCGGATTCGGCCGCCGAGCGCATCCATCACCTGCTGGGCGAGGTGGCCGCCCTGGCCAGGAAAGGCTGACCCAGAACATCCAGAGATAAGATTCAAACCACGACCATGGAATCGGCCAAGTGGCGCCGACGGAAGCGGAGTATTGACAGGAGGAAAACAGATGCGTGCCTTGGTAATGGGCGGAGCCGGCGGAATGGGTCAGTGTGTGGCCCGGGACTTGATAAAGCAACCCCAGGTCATTGACGTGGTCCTGGGGGATTTGTACCCGGACCCGGACCGGCTGGCGCCCAAGCTGCGAGACAGCGACAAGACGACCCTGGTCAAGATGGACGTCAATGACCACGACGCCCTGGTCAAGCGGTTCCAGGACGTGGACGTGGTGATCAACGCCGCGGGGCCCTTTTACAAGACGGCCGTGCCCGTGGCCAAGGCCGCGGTTACGGCCAAGGTCAATTACATCGACATCTGCGACGACTACGAAGGCACCGAGATCCTGTTCAACTCGGAGATCGACGCCCTGGCCAAGGCGGCGGGCATCACCGTCCTGACCGGCATGGGCTCCGACCCGGGCACCAACAACGTCCTGGTCAAGTGGTACGCCGACCACCTGGACCGGGTGGATGACATCTACCTCTACTGGGTGGTCAGCATCGCCGAACTGTCCGGGGCCGCCTGGGACCACAGCCTGCACATGACCCTCGGCCAGATCCCCCAGTACCTGGACGGGCAACTGGTTTACGTCGAGGGCGGCACCGAGCCGGTGGCCGAGCAGTTCCTGGAGCCCCTGGGCACCTGCCACGTCCGGTACGTGGGTCATCCCCAGCCCATGACCATCCCCCGCTACATCGAGGGGGTCAGAAACGTGATCATCAAGGGGGCATTGATCCCCCTGTGGGTGGACGAGCTGATCAAGGAGCAGAAGGAGACCGGTCTGCTGGGCCTGGAGCCCATCGAGGTCAAGGGCGTCAAGATCACCCCCTATGACCTGGCCCTGAAGCTCTGGGAGACCATCCCCCGGGACCGGGACAACGGTCCCCAGTCCTCGGGCCTCAAGGTCATCGTCAAGGGCGAGAGGGACGGCAAGGGGGTGACCTACACCGCGGACATGGTCGGCCGGATGGCCCCCGGCACGGGACTGCCCGCCTCCATCGCCGCCCTGATGATGGACGCCGGCGACGTGACCGTTCGCGGCGTGGTCGCCCCGGAGGGCTGCATCGATCCCGGCAAATTCCTGGCGGCCTTCATCAAGAGGGGCGCCCGGATTCATCAGACTGAACAGATTTCATCCATGTTCGAGGTGTGATCGCTGTAGGGAGAACTTGTATGAAAGAAGCACCAAAGCTCAATATCGCCAAGAGCCAGGAACTGTTCGAGGAGGCCCTGACCCTGGTCCCCGGTGGGGTCCTGGGGGCCAGGAAGCCCGGCGATTTCATCGACGGCGAATACCCCATCTTCATCGACAGCGGCCAGGGCTGCCGCCTGATCGACGTGGACGGCAATGAGTTCATCGATTTCCTGTGCGGTTACGGCCCGATCATCCTGGGCTACCGCGAGGCAGAGGTGGATGACGCCGTTTACCGGCAGATAAAGGACAAGGGGTTCTGCTTCACCCTGACCCAGAAGTACCAGAACCTCCTGGCCAGGAAGCTGACCGAACTGGTGCCCTCGTCCGAACTGAGCATCTTTCTGAAGACCGGTTCGGACGCCACCACGGCGGCGATCCGCATCGCCCGGGCCCACACCAAGAAGCTCAAGGTCATGCGCTGCGGCTATCACGGCTGGCACGACTGGTGCGTCGAGATGAAGGGCGGTATTCCGCCCAAATTCTACGAGGACGTGTTCGAATTCCAGTACAACGACCTGGACCAGTTGACCGAGTTGATGGCCGTCCACGGCGACGACACGGCGGCGATCATCATGACCCCCTTCGGCCACCCCAACCACCAAAAGATGCAGATCCCGGCCCCCGGATTCCTGGAAGGAGTCCGGGAACTGGCCGACCGCTACGGCGCAGTCCTGGTCTATGACGAGATCCGGACCTGTTTCCGGCTGTCCCTGGGCGGCACCCAGAAACTCTACGGGGTCACCCCGGACCTGACCGTCCTGGGCAAGGCCATGGCCAACGGCTACCCCATCTCGGTGGTGACCGGCAAAAAGGACGTGATGATGGCCGCGGCCCACAAGCTGTTCATCTCGTCCACCTTTTTCCCCAACAGCGAGGCCTTTGTGGCCGCGCTCAAGACCATCGAGATCCTGGAGCGGGACGACGTCCTCGGCAACATCTGGGCCAAGGGCGAGTGGTTCATGAGGGAGATCCAGGCCCTGCTCGACAAGCACGACGTGGGCGCCGAGCTGTCCGGCGTGGCCCCCATGTTCTACGTCACCTTTGCCAAGGATGACACCGGGGCCTACAAGGGCAAGCGGACCGACTTTTACACCCAGCTCATCCGCCGCAAGTTCTTTTTCAGCCCGTTCCATCACGCCTATATCTGCTATCGCCATACCGACGACGACCTGAAACTGACCCTGCGGGCCATTGACGAATCTCTGTCCTATGTTAAGAATAAGTATGCGTGATTGTTCATCGCCGCCCGCGACCAAACGATCGGAGACCGACTAATGGATCGCCATATCTTTCGCGAGTACGATATCCGGGGCGTCGTTGACCAGGACCTGACCGAGGCCGACGTCTCGCTCCTGTCCCGGGCCATCGGCACCTTCCTGAAGCGCCGGGGCCGAAATCGGATCACCCTGGGCCGGGACTGCCGGCTGTCGTCCGAGGGGTTCCGGGACCTGATGGTCGAGGGACTGACCGCATCCGGCCTCGAGGTCCTGGACCTGGGCGTCTGCCCCACCCCCCTGCTCTACTTCTCGATCCGGCACTTCCAGACAGACGGCGGGGTGATGATCACCGCCTCCCACAACCCGCCCATCTACAACGGCTTCAAGGTCTGCGACGGCCCGGACACCATCTTCGGGGCCGATATCATGGGCCTGTATGACCTGGCCCAGAGCGGTGACTTCGAGAACGGCCGGGGCGGCCTGACCATCGAGGACGTCATCGGCCCCTACCTCGAGTTCGTCACCAAGGACGTCAAGCTGTCGCGGCCCCTCAAAATCGCCCTGGACGGGGGCAACGCCGTGGCCGGGCCGGTGGGCCTGCCGCTGCTCAAGGCCCTGGGGGCCGAGGTCACGCCGCTCTACTGCGAGATGGACGGCACCTTCCCCAATCACCCGCCCGACCCGACCGTGCCCGATAACGTCAAGGACATGATAAAGACCGTCCTGGATGACGGTCTGGACTGCGGCATCGGCTACGACGGCGACGGCGACCGGATCGGGGTGGCCGACGAGCACGGCAACATCATCTTCGGCGATATGCTGCTGCTGATCTTTGCCCGTGAAATTTTACGTACCAACCCGGGGGCGACCTTTGTCTCCGAGGTCAAGGCCTCCCAGTTTTTGTACGACGACATTACGGCCAAGGGCGGCCGGGCCATCATGTGGCGGACCGGACACTCGCTGATCAAGGCCAAGATGAAGGAGGTCCACGCCTCCCTGGCCGGCGAGATGAGCGGTCACATGTTCTTTGCCGACCGCTACTACGGCTATGACGACGCCATTTACTCCTCGGCGCGCCTGCTTGAGATCCTGTCGGCCACGGACAGGCCCTTGTCGTCGTTCCTGGCCGACGTGCCGGTGCGTTTCAGCACGCCCGAGATCCGGGTCGAGTGTCCGGACGAGATCAAGTTCAAGGTGGTGGACAAGGTGGCCGCCATTGCCCGGGCCCGGGGCCTGGAGTTCATCGACGTGGACGGCGTGCGCCTGACCTTCCCGGACGCCTGGGGCCTGGTCCGGGCCTCCAACACCCAGCCGGTCCTGGTCCTGAGGTTCGAGGCCCCGACCGAGGAACGGGCGCATGCAATACGGGTATTAGTCGAGAGCCTGATCGAGGAGGCCAAGAAAGCTTGATAGTCGGTCTCGCCACAAGCTCCCGCAATTAAAAAATATCTAACCGCCGAGGCAAACAGGCCCGGCCCGGCTCGCCAAATAAGCCGGGCCGGGCCTGCTGGTTCGGTCTGATGGCTCCGCCGCCTCCCGCCACTGATCGACGACGCCGTCTGGTCGCGGTCGCCCGTTCAGCTCCTTACCAGTCCCGGGGTGACGCCCTGGCCTTCCGACCGGCGGTCGGGGTGATCCCGCTCGAGGAATCGCCGCAGGCCTTCCCTTATTTCCGGTGTGCTCAGCAGGCGGTTGAAGCACTCGGCCTCGATGCGCAGGCCCTCGGGCAGGGGACGGCCCGATCCCCGGATGGCAGCCTCCTTGTCGGTGTGAATCGCCGGCTGCGGCAGGGCGCAGATGAAACGGGCCAGCTCCATGGCCCGCTCCAGGGACTTGCCCCGGGGAACCACCTCGTTGACCAGGCCGATGCGTTCGGCTTCCCGGGCGTCGATCACCCGTCCGGTGATGATCAGCTCCATGGCCCGGCCCAGGCCGACGATCCGGGGCAGGCGCTGGGTTCCGCCGTCGGCCAGGCCGATGTTCCAGCGCCGGCAGGTCACGCCGAAACTGGCGTGCTCCTCGGCGATCCGGATGTCGGCAAAGCAGGCCCATTCCAGGCCGCCGGCATAGGCCACGCCATTGACCGCGGCGATGATCGGCTTGTAGATGTCGGTCCAGCGGCTGGGTCCCAGGACGCCCGGCCTCTCGCCCCGGTTGTGGGCGGCCAACTCCTCGGGCTCGAAGGGGACCAGCCCCTCCGCGTTCTTGAGGTCGCCTCCGGCCGAAAAGGCTTTGTCCCCGGCCCCGGTGATGATGGCCACCTTGGCCTCGTCATCCACCCGGAACATGTCCCAGGCCTGGCAAAGCTCCTGGTGGGTGACCGGGCCGATGCAGTTCATCACCTCAGGCCGGTTGAAGCGGATGACCCGGATCTCCGGGTGAACCTCGTACTCGATCTGGCTGAATTCCACGACGCCACCTCCATTGCCTAAAGAAATAGGGGACTGTTCATCCCACCTGGAACTGACCGGTCAATCAAGGCGGGCGAGATCGACGATTAGGTCAAGGCCGCGACCAGGGCCTCGACCTGGTTGACCTTGGCATAGACCATGCCCAGGGCCGCCAGAAAAGAAGCATGAACATCTTCGGCGGCCACGGCCCGCCCCTCAAAGGTGAGGGGCCGCGCGGCGCAGGCGTCCGCGGCGACCAGGCATTCGTAACCCAGGTCAAAGGCGGCCCGGACCGTGGCATCGACACACATCTGGGTCATCATCCCCGAAAACACCACCCGCCTGACCTCTGCCTGTTGCAACGTCTCATGCAAAGTGGTCGCCCGGAATGAATTGGGAAAACTTTTCGTAATCACAATCTCGCCGGCCAGTGGCCTGACGCTCTCATGAATCTCGGCCCCCGGCGTGTCAGGCAGGAAAAAGGCCGCCCCGGGCCTGATCGAAAGATGCTGGACGTGAAAGACCGGCCACTGCCGGTCCCGGAAGAATCCGAGCAGCCGGCCCGCCTGGCGGCCGGCATCAACGCTGCCCGGCACCTCGAATTTTCCTTTCGGAAAATAGTCGTTCTGGATGTCGATCAGGACCAAGGCGGTGGTCATTGGCTCTCTCCTGACATGTGAATCCCGGTCAGCCACGGACATTGACAGCACACCCCGAAATTCATGAGGTTGGTAAGGCTGATTTATTTTGCAAGGGGACGTCTTGGGCCTGATCAGCAGTGGTGGTTCAGGCCAGGCTTATTTGCGCACCATCAGCTTCTTGATCGCATCCTCGAGGCCGGACACGGTCAGCTCGAACATGGGAAATATCTTGCCGATGGCCCGAATGGTGGGGTGGATCCACATCCTCGGGTTGATCGGATTGAGCCAGATTGAATAGCGGAAATGATCGGCCACCCTTTGGAGCCACTCGATCCCCGGGGATTCGTTGTGGGTGTAGTAGTCGATGATCCCGCCCTCGGCGAACAGCTCGTAAGGGGCCATGTGGGCGTCGCCGACCATGATCAGCTTGTAGTCGCCGTCCAGGTTTTTGAGCAGGCTCGTGGTCGGCAGGGCCTCGCGGTTCCACATGTCCTCATAGACAAAGTCATAGACGCAGTTATGGAAGTAGTAGTGCTTGAGGTCCTTGAAGTGCTGGACCTGGTTGGCCGCCGAGAAGAGCCGGTTGACCAGGTGGGCAAAGGGCTCCATGGACCCGCCCGAGTCCATGAGCAGGAGCAGTTTGACCGCGTTCTTGCGCTCGCGGCCGAAGACCAGTTCGATGTCACCGCCGTTCTTGCAGGTCTTGTCAATGGTCTCTTCCAGGTCCAGCTCGTCCTCGGGGCCCTCGTTCTTGAAGAACCTGAGTTTTTTCAGGGCGACCTTGATCTGGCGGACGTCCAGGGTGACGTCGGTCCGGTAGTTCTTGAACCGCCGCTCGGCGGCGACCTGGATCGCCCGGCCGCCGCCGCCCTCGCCGCCCACCCGGACGCCGGTCGGGTGCGAGCCGGAATGGCCAAAGGGCGAGGTCCCGCCCGTACCGATCCACCGCCCCCCGCCGTCGTGGCGCTCGGTCTGCTCGCGGAGGCGCTCCTCGAACAGTTTCCGCAGTTCCTCCAGGGTCAGTTTTTCCAGGGAGGCCAGTTCCTCGTCGGACAGCATCAGGGGGTTGATCGGGTCCTGGAGCCAGTCCAGGATTTCCTGGGTAATCTCGTCCGGGGTCTCGATCCCCTCGAAGTAGTCGGCAAAGGCCCGGTCAAAGTGATCGTAAAAGGTCTCGGATTTTATTAAGAGGGCCCGGGCCAGGTAGTAGAACCCGGTCAGCGACGCCCCGCCGTGGCCCTGGGACAGGGCCTGCATCAAGGTCATCCACTCGGTGATGGACACCGGGACCTTGTACCGTTTCAGGGTGAAGAAAAAATCGACGAACACGTCTCTATCCCGTCCGGGGCTGACCGTATAGTTCCCGGCCTAAAACCTTCTGACCGTGGCCCGGCGCTGGCCCATGGTCGCCTGGCGCTGGAGGCTGGCCACGTCCTCCTCCTTCTTGAGGAGCGCGCCCAGAAAGGGCATCTCCTTCTCGACCTTGGCCGGGGAGATGCCGCCGGCGATCAGGGCCTGGATCCAGTCGAGCAGTTCACTGGTCGAGGGTTTCTTGCGGAAATCGTCGAACGTCCGGAGCCAGTAGAACTTCTTGAGGACCTGCTTGAGCAGGGTGGCCTCGATGTCCGGGAAGTGGACGTGGATGATCTCGGTCATCAGCTTTTCGTCCGGGAACTCGATGTAGTGGAACACGCAGCGCCGCAAAAACGCGTCGGGCAGTTCCTTTTCCGAGTTGGAGGTGATGATCACGATCGGCCGGTGCTTGGCGGTTACGGT
This sequence comes from uncultured Desulfarculales bacterium, assembly GCA_964569795.1. GTDB lineage: Bacteria > Desulfobacterota > Desulfarculia > Desulfarculales > JAHJDS01 > JAHJDS01. The sequence continues at coordinate 16,790 of CAZMVB010000021.1, forward strand.
CTCGTCCAGCTCGGGGATGTGGAAGGACATCTCGTCCAGTTCGTTGAGCAGGTCGTTGGGGAACTCCAGGTCGGCCTTGTCGATCTCGTCGATCAGCAGGACCACCCGCTCGTCCGCGTCAAAGGCCTGGCCCAGCTTGCCCGGGTCGATGTAGAGGCGGATGTTGCTTACTTCGCCGCCGCCGAACCGGGCGTCGTTGAGCCGGCGGACCGTGTCGTAGAAGTACAGGCCGTCCTTGGCCTTGGTCGTGCTCTTGATGTTCCAGACGACCAGGTCCTTGCCCAGGGCCCGGGCGATGTTGTGGGCCAGCAGGGTCTTGCCCGTGCCCGGCTCGCCCTTGACCAGGAGCGGGCGCTGAAGGGCGATGGCCACGTTGACCACGTCCTGAAGCTCGGGCGAGACGATGTATTGATCCGTGCCGGTGAATTGATCGAATCCAGATGGCTTGGCCACGAATGCCTCCTGAAAATGTTATGGGCGGACAATGATATATATCACGATTGACGGCCCCCGGCAATGAAAAATGAATCCCGATTCATTTTTCGCCCAAAAAATTTCACCCGGCGGCCGGGGGGGAGCCGCCGGGTGAACCACACACCACAGAGGAGGACAGGGAGGAGACAGTGCGCTCCCGGGGGAGCGATTTATTTCTTCGGCCCGAGGGCCGGTGGCTGCTGTTCAGCCCAGGGCGGAAACGGCCGCGGCGCTCATCAACAGGGCTGCCAGGGCGATCATCGTCGTGCCGAATATGAGTTTCATGACTGCCGTCTCCGCTCGGGGCGTTGTTTTCTCAGGATAAGGGCAAGCGATGTGCCAAGCCGGGTCCGGGGAAGGTCGATTATTCATTAACTTGATGTTTTTATGTCAAAAATTATCCAGAGGTTCACGCCGGCCCACAACCGATAACCAGGCCGCTGACCTCTGGTTTCCGGAAAAAAGGCCTCTGATTTCCGGTCAGGCCGCACTTGACCGGAATTCTTGTTCAACCCGTCAATATTGCCCCGATAAAAACGCCCGGCCGCCCCTCCCGGCCGGGGTCTTTTTCGGGATTATTTATCTGGTTTGCTTACAGTAATCCAGGGCAGGTCACCCTGTCCGGAATTTTCGGACAAGAAACCCCTCCCCCGCCGGTGACGAGGGAGGGGAACAGATGGACGGGGGCCTGCCCGGCCGCCGTTTCGGCTACCTCTTTTCCAGGAGCCCGGGCAGCCTGAGGATGGCCAGGATGATGTCGATGGCCAGATAGTAGGCCAGAAATCCCATGTAGGCGAACAGGGGCAGGAGCAAACCCCCGAAGACGAGCATACCGGCCAGATTTCCGTCAATAATGCCATTTATTGCGCTGGCACCGCCGCCAAGGCACATGATCGCCGACACGATCAGGACCACGGCCCCCACGATCAGAGCCACACCAAAGGCGATGGGCACCAGCTTGAGGGCGCTCTTGGCCCAGAAAGTGACGATACCGATGAACTCCTGGCCGGCCGAGGACTCGGCGGCGATCTGGATATTGACCGTCCCCGGGTTGAGGGCGAAGCAGGTCCAGTAGATGGTGATCACCAGCCAGGCCAGGCTGAAGAAGAATTGGGGCACCCGTCCCGAGAACAGGCCGACGATACCGAAGATAAAGACGACCACGCCCGAGATGAGCAGGAGCAGACCGACGCACTCCAGATAACCCATGGAGGCCATGGAGCTGGGCGAGGACTTGATCAGGCGTTCGCCCGACTCCAGGAACCGGCTGGCAATATACTGGAACAGCAGAATCACGGCCGCGCCGACAATACCGGCGATGATCATCGCCCCTATAGACAGGTGATAGGGGCCCAGCGGCCAGATGTATATGACCAGGAATTTACTGGGAACGGCCAGGGCGGCGATCAAGCAGAAGAGGAACCACAGCACGGCGGCGACCAGAGTGACCCAGTGGCCGATCAGGGTGAACACGTAGGCCGTGGCGTCAAAGAACTTGGCGCCCAGGACCTTGCCAATCAGCCCGACCAGCTTGGCGATCAGGCCGACGATGACCATTGCCCCGAACATCTTGGGTTTAGAATCGACCGGGGGCGGCGGCCCTTGGGGCGTGGCTTGTTGAGTGGTTTCTTCCATCTCTGCCTCCTAGGTTTTGCGGTTTGGATGCCTCTTACCCGGCCCGATCAGTTGTCTCCGGGCCGGCACCACCGGTCTCTTCCTCGGCCGGAACCATTGCTATCCATTTTACGAATCGCGGGGGCGCTTGGCAACCTCTTAACGACACCGATGTCCGACGGACGGGGCACAACCCGGCCCAGACCCGCCTTGACAACCTTTGGGGCGGTAGAATAATTTACAGAAAATCCGGAAAGGCCTGCCGCCTGTCCGGGGCCAGGACCCCGGGGCCGGTGTACCCGCCAACCTGACGAACGATCTCCAAGGAGGGCGAGATGGGAGACTTTGCCGAATTCATGAGTTTTCGGAGGATGATGACCCCGGTCCTGATCCAGATCCTGTTCTGGATCGGCGTGGTGTTTTCGATCATCGCCGGCATCGTGATGATCATCGCCGGGGCGACCACCTACCGGGGCGGGGCGGTGATGATTCTTCTCGGCCTGTTCTACCTGTTCTTGGGACCGATCTGGGTCCGGGTCTGGTGCGAATTGCTGATCGTTTTCTTCCGGATCGAGGAGAACACGCGCTACCTGCGGCCCGGCGGCGCGGTCCAGGCCGGCGACACCCCGGGCGTTCCCCCGGCGGGCGCGAGCCAGTAAGCACCACGCCCGATCACGATTCCGATGAAAAACGCCGGCGGGACGGCTCGTCCCCCGGCGTTTTTTAATGGTCTGGATGAGATCAGTCCAGTTCCCGGCCGGTCAGCCGCTCCAGGGCCTCCAGGTACTTGGCCCGGGTGTTGGCCAGGACCTCGGCCGGCAGGGGCGGCGGCGGCGGGGCCTTGTCCCAGTCCAGGGTTTCGAGATAATCGCGGAGATACTGCTTGTCAAAGCTGGGCTGGGGGCCGCCGGGCCGGTACTCGTCGGCCGGCCAGAACCGGCTCGAGTCCGGGGTCAGGACCTCGTCGATCAGGATCAGCCGGCCGCCTGCCAGACCGAACTCGAACTTGGTGTCGGCGATGATGATCCCCCGCTCGGCGGCATAGTCCCGGGCCCGGGAGTAGAGTTCCAGCGACAGGCGCTGAACCTCGGCCGCGACCTCGGCCCCCACCAGGCGGGCCGCCTCCTCAAAGGTGACGTTGACGTCGTGCTCGCCCAGTTCGGCCTTGGTCGAGGGGGCGAACAGGGGCTCGTCCAGCCGGGCCGATTCCTGCAGGCCCGGCGGCGGCCGGTGGCCGCAGACCTCGCCCGTGGCCAGGTAATCCTTCCAGCCCGAGCCTGACAAAAAACCCCGGACAATGCACTCGATGGGCAGGGGCTCGGCCTTGGCCACGACCATGGACCTCCCGGCCAGCTGATCTCGATAGGGCCGGCACTCGTCCGGATATTGGTCCACGTCAGCGGTCAGGAGATGGTGGGCGACCACGTCCTTGAAAAAATCGAACCAGAACAGGGACAGGGCGGTCAACACCCGGCCCTTGTCCGGAACCGGCTCGGCCATGACCACGTCAAAGGCGCTGATCCGGTCCGAGGCGACCATCAACAGCGAGTCGCCCAGGTCGTAGATGTCGCGGACCTTGCCCCGGTTCAACAGGGGCAGATCACCCAGTTCGGTCTGATAGACGATGCTCACTCGAGCCTCCTCGAATGCGTTGCTGCCCGGTCCGGGCCGGGGCCGGACCGCCAATTGACAGCCGCCCCGCTTGGGGTTAGAGTGGCCCCCGGACATTTTACGCAGGAGCCCGCCATGATTCACCGCGTAACCGTGGTCGGAGCCGGCAACGTGGGCGCCACCACCGCCCAGCGCCTGGCCGAGAAACAAATCGCCGACGTGGTCCTGATCGACATCATCGAGGGCGTGCCCCAGGGCAAGGCCCTGGACCTGGCCGAGGCCGCCCCGGTGGAAAAGCACGACGCCCGGATCATCGGAACCAATGATTACGAGCCGGTCGCCGGCTCGGACGTGGTGATCATCACCGCCGGCCTGCCCCGCAAGCCGGGCATGAGCCGGTCGGATCTGCTGGCGACCAACGCCCAGATAATGAAGCAGGTCGTGGAGCAAGTCAAGGCCCGGGCCCCGGAGGCGATCCTGATCATCGTCTCCAATCCCCTGGACGCCATGTGCCACGTGGCCCACAGCGTCAGCGGCTTCCCGCCCGAGCGGGTCATCGGCATGGCCGGGGTCCTGGACTCGGCCCGCTTCCGCCGCTTCATCGCCGATGAACTGAACGTCAGCGTCGAGAACACCCACGCCTTTGTCCTGGGCGGCCACGGGGCGACCATGGTCCCCCTGCCCCGCTACTCGACCGTGGCCGGCATCCCGATCACCGAGCTGATGGACGCCGAGACCATCGAGCGCATCGTGCACCGGACCCGGTTCGGCGGCGCGGAGATCGTCGAACTCCTCAAGACGGGCAGCGCCTTTTTCGCCCCGGCGTCCTCGGCGGTCGAAATGTGCAAGGCCATCCTCTTTGACCAGAAAAAGATCCTGCCCTGCGCCGCCCTGCTCCAGGGGCAGTACGGCTGCCAGGACCTGTTCATCGGCGTCCCGGTCAAGCTCGGCCGGGCCGGCGCGGAACAGGTCATCGAGATCGAGCTGCTGCCGACCGAGGCCGAGGCCCTTCAAAAAAGCGCCGCCGCGGTCCAATCCCTGGTGGACGAACTCAAGGGCATGGGCTACTGACCGGCCGCGACCGGCGGGATCCTGTTTTCAAATCATGGCGACCGGACCCGTCGGGCCGGTCGCCTTTATCTTCCCGGAAAACTTGATCTTCCCCTCCTCCCGGTTTACAAATAATCCAACCGTTATCAAGGAGGAGAGCCATGTCTCGACGCCTGGCCCTATTGGGAAGCCTGGTTGCCGTCGCGGTCCTGCTCATGTCCCCGGCGGCGGTTCAGGCCGCTGAAGCCCCGATCTTCGCCGCGGTCCGTTCGGGCCGGATCCAGGCGGTCCGGGCCGCCCTGGCCGCCGACCCGGGATCGGTCAACGCCCAGACCGCCAAGGACTGGACGCCGCTGCACGTGGCCGCCCTGGCGGGCAACGTCCGCATCGGACGCCTGCTTTTAGACAAGGGGGCCAACGTCCGGGCCAAGACCAATAACGGCAACACGGCCCTGCACTACGCCGTGTCCCGGGACCGGCGCGGGTTCGTGGCCCTGCTGCTCTCCCGCCGGGCCCGGGTGAACGCCAAGAACGACTACGGCCAGACCGGGCTCATCCTGGCGGCCCAACTGGGCCAGGTCAAGATGACCAGACTGCTCCTGGACCGGGGCGCGGACATCAGGGCCAAGGACAACGGCGGCAACACGCCCCTGCACATGGCCGCCTACAAGGGGCGACTTTCCGTAGCCCGGCTGCTGATCAAGCGCGGCGCGCCGGTCAACGCCCTGAACTCGGGCAAGGACACGCCCCTGCACACCGCGGCCATGTATGGTTCGACCCGGGTGGCGGCCTACCTGCTGCGCCGGGGGGCGGCCAAAAACGCCGTGAACCGCAAAGGCCAATCGCCCCTGCTCGCGGCCCTGACCTTTGGCCGGCAGGGCGTGGCCCGGTTGCTGATCCTGCGGGGCGCCGACATCAATCAGCCCAACGCCAGGAGCGGTGAGACCCCGCTCCACCTCTGCGCCCAGAAGGGCTACCTGGGTCTGGCCAAGCTGCTGATCAGAAAAGGGGCCAAGGTCAACGTCAAGGACGCCCGGCGCCGGACGCCCCTGGCCTACGCCGTCCGCAACAATCATCACCGGGTGGCCGATCTGCTGAGGCGGCACGGCGGCCGGATGTGATCGCCGGCCCGACCCTGTTGGGGCGAGCCTGAGGAGGCGCTGACGACCCTTCGCGCCTAACGGGCCGCACTCTCCCCGGTCCGGGGGTCGGTGAAGGCCAGGGCCGACCAGCCCGAATCCGACTCCCGGCCCACCGGACGCCAGCCCAGGGACTGGAAGTGCCGGCCGATCTGGCCGGCCCGGGAGTCCAGAAACCCGGAGACGATGACCGCCCGCTTGCCCCCTAAAAACTCGGGCCGGAAGATGGACAGCAGCAGGTCCGCGGTCAGGTTGGCCAGGACCACCTCGGCCGGACGGGCGATCCAGTCGCGGGCGTCGCCCGCGGCGACCTGGACCGTGGCCTCCAGTTGATTGCGGGCCACGTTGTCCCGGGTGGTCCGGACGCACAGGGGGTTTTGATCCACGGCCCAGACCCGCCGGGCCCCCAGCCGGGCCGCGGCCAGGGCCAATACACCCGTGCCGCATCCCAGGTCCAGGACCTCGGGGTCCGAGCTGGCCGCGAGGATCTGCTCCAGCAACAGCAGGCACGACCGGGTGGTGGGATGGAGACCCGTCCCGAAGACCAGGCCGGGGTCCATCCAGACCAGGGCCTCACCCGGAGCGGCCCGAAAGGTCAGACCCACCGGGACCACGACCACCCGTCCGGCCCGGATCACCTTCGGTTCGCGGCCGGCCTGCCACTGGCCGTAGGTCAACTCGTGTCTGGCCCGGAGGGTGACCCCCGGCCGGACCGTCAGGTCCGCCAACCGGTCATCCGCCGGCTCGGTGAAGAACAAAAAACTCCACTGCCCTTCGACCCAGCAGCCGGCAAACGAGGGCTCACCGGGAAACTCGCCTTCGCCCGGCCCCAGGCCCTCGAACTCATAGACATATAAAAGTTGATCCGGATGGAGCATCGTCAAAAAAAGGGGTCCCTCAGGACCCCTTCCCGGCTCAGTGTAAAGGCTAGGACTCGAGGACGAAGATGACCTCGATGCGGACCCGGTACTCAATGATGGTGCCGTTTTCGACCGATATCCGCTGCTGCAGGATTCTCATGCCAGTGATGCCCCGTAGCGTCTTGGTGGCCCGATCAAAGCCGACCTTGATGGCATCCTCGAAGCTGACCGGCGACCCGGCAATGATCTCGGTTACCCGAGCCACCCTTTTCTCACCGCTCATAGCGACCTCCTTCGACACGTTGATTTCCACCCCGGCCCCGCGGACCGGGTCCTTGCCTAACCGTGACCTGAAAGGAGTCAACATCGCGGGCCGGGACCGACCCCCAAGTCCGCCCTCGGCCGGTTTGGCCTTGTCCCCCCGACGTTTTCTCCCGGTTCTTGTGATCGTATCATGCCGGCCGGGGATGGGCAAGACGGCCCGATTCAATTTTTTCATGGCCAACGCCTCGGGCCGGACCGATTTTTGGCCGCGGGACGGCAATTGCCGCCTTGACAAATGACCGCCCGGTCTATTATTAATAGCGATCTTGATAACTCAAGCCGCGGACGGGAGCCAGACCGTCGCCGGCCTGTCGGGCCGGCCGGGGCAAGGACCCGTCGGGCCCTCGTCCCTGGCGCCCCCAGCGGTGGAGGCGATGATGCCGGGTCGGCCTCGCCGGCGGGCCAAGCCGGGGCGAAAGGAATACTGGGAGCATCTGGCCCTGGTCAGTCAAGTGGGACTGACCATGGCCGGATCGATCATCCTGTTTCTCCTGGCCGGGTTTCTGCTGGATCGTTGGCTGGGGACGAGGGGCCTGTTCACCGTCGTGTTCATCCTCCTGGGCATCGTCGGCGGCGGATACACCGTTTACCGGCAGATAATGAAACTGGACGACGAGGACCAGGACGGGCCTCGGGGATCGAATTGAGCGTGACCGACAAAACCGGCCGGTCCCTGTGCCGGCGCATCGGCCTCAAGGCCCTGGGCCTGACCGTTGCCGCGGCGACGGTCAGTCTGGGTCTGGGTCAGTACCCGGTGGCCCTGGGCCTGGTGCTGGGCGCGGTGGTGTCGGTCATCAACTTCTGGCTCATGGAACGGATGCTGCGCCACCGGCTGGGTCAGACCCAGGCCCGGGCCACGGCCCTCGGCTTTTTCGGGCTCCTGGCCCGCTACCCCCTCCTGGCCGTACCGCTGGTGGTCGGCGCCTTGACGCCGGCCGTGTCCTTCGGCGCCGCCGCCGTCGGGCTGTTCGCCGTGCAGTTGACGATCCTCCTGGAACGTATCATCCCGGCCAGCGGTTAGATTCAATGGAAGAGTTCACCCACGCCCCCAAATGGATTTTTTCGCTAGGCGGACACGAGGTGATCCTCAACGCCGATACCCTGATCCACACCTGGGTGGTGATGGGCCTGCTGATCTTGTTCGCCATCGTCTCGACCAGAAGGATGAGCTTTCTGCCCGGTCCCTTCCAGACCATCGCCGAGCTGTTTGTCGGCGTCTTCGAGGGCCTGGTCAACGACGCCCTGGACGGCCGGAATCGGAAATACTTTCCGCTGATCCTGGTCCTGTTCATGTTTCTGGTCCTGAGCAACTGGATGGGCATCATCCCCGGTTTGGGCGAGCCGACCCGGGACCTGAACACCCCGCTCGGTCTGGCGATCATGGGCTTCTTCATCGCCCACTACGCCGGTATCCGGACCAAGGGCATCAAGGGCTACCTGTCCCAGTACGTGGAGCCCATGTTCTTCATGGCCCCCCTGAACCTGATCGGCGAGGTGGCCAAGGTGGTCTCGATCTCGTTCCGTTTGTACGGCAACATCATGGGCGGGGCGATCATCATCGCCGTGGTGACCGATCTGGTCTTTTCGCTGCTCCTGCCCCCCTTCTTGAACGCCTTTTTCGGCCTGTTCGTGGGGACGGTGCAGGCCTTTGTGTTCACCATGCTGACGCTGGTCTATATCTCGGTTCAAACCAAGTAGGTGCCGCGTGGCCGTTGACTGGACAACCTCGATCGTGCAGGCCGCCGCCTTTGGCGGGGCGGGTCTGTGCATCGGGTTCGGGGCCATCGGGGCCGCGGTGGGCGAGGGCATCACCGCCGGCCTGGCCAACGAGGGCCTGGCCCAGCGCCCCGAGTACTCGGGGAGCATCGTCCGGACGATGCTGGTCGGCCAGGCGATCGCCGAGAGCGCCGGGATCTTCGCCCTGGTGGTTGCCGTACTGCTCGTCTTCTCCGACGTCCAGGGCCTGAGCCTGATCAGCGCCTTCACCTTCCTGGGGGCCGGCCTGTCCATGGGCCTGGCGGCCATCGGTTCGGGCGTCGGGTCGGGCCTGTCCAGCGCCGCGGCCGCGGCGGGCATCGCCCGGCAGCCGGAAGCCCAAAACCAGTTGACCACCAACATGCTCATCGGCTCGGCCGTGTGCCAGACCCCGGCCATCTTCGGGATGGTCGTGGCCTTCATGCTGATGTTCATCGACTTTTCCCAGGCCCCCCTGTCGCCCACCTGGGCGGCCGTCCTAGGGGCCGGTCTGTCCACCGGCCTGGCGGCCGTGGGCCCGGGGATAGGCAACGGCTTCCCGGCCGGCGAGGCGGCGGCCGGCATCGCCCGGAACCCCGAGACCTACGGCGAGGCCACCCGGACGATGCTCATCGGCCAGACGGTGTCCCAGTCCACGGCCATCTACGGTTTCTTGATCAGCTTGATCCTGCTGTTCACGTCGTTCCCGGCCACGGCCAATCCGGTCAAGATCGCCGCCCTGCTGGGGGCCGGCCTGGCCATGGGCTTCGGGGCCATCGGCCCCGGCGTGGGCGAGGGCATCACCGCCGGATACGCCGTGCGCTGGGTCTGCCGCAACCCGGAGCGGGTGGCCCTGCTCACCCGGACAATGCTGGTCGGACAGGCCGTCAGCGAATCCACCGGGATCTACTCCCTGATCGTGGCCTTGTTGCTGGTCCTGGTGGTCTAGGCCGGGCGGCGGATATCGGGGTGGGGAGAAAATTTTCGTCATCACGCGGCCCGGGCCGGAAGCGGCCGGGCGGCGTCGTGATCATGGCGCAAGGAGACAAAGACTATGGCCATCGAAATTACGGGAACTGAGATCGTTCGGGCGGCGGCCCTGATGGGGGCCGGGATATCCATGGGCCTGGGGGCCATCGGGCCCGGCGTGGGCGAGGGTTTCGCCGCCGGCAAGGCCTGCGAGGCCATCGGCCGCAACCCGCGCGAGGCGGGCCTGCTCACCCGGACCATGCTCGTCGGGCAGGCGGTCAGCGAGTCTACCGGCATCTACTCGCTGGTCATCGCCCTGCTGCTGATCTTCGTCGTCAAGTAGGATTCGCCGCGGGCCATGATCAGTATCAACGCCACCCTGATCGTGCAGCTGGTCTCGTTCCTGGTCCTGCTGCTGATCCTGAACCGGATCTTCATCCGGCCGGTGAAGCGGCTGATGGAGGAGCGCCAGGCCCACGCCCGGTCCCAGCGGGAGCAAACCGACCGGCTCCAGGACCAGGCGGTTCAGGGCGAGAGCGACTACCGCCACCGGCGGCACGAGGCGCTTTACACCGCCACCGAGGACCTGAGCCGGATCAGGAGCGAGGTCGAGGAAGAGGCCCTGGCCCTGCTGGAACGCACCCGGAACGAGGCCGAGGCCCTGACCAGGCGTCTGGCCCGGGAGGTCGAGGCACAGGTCGATCAGGCCCGTCAGGAACTCAAGGCCGAGATACAGGTCCTGGCCCGACAAATGGCCGAGCGGGTTCTGGCCCGGTCGGTGGAGCCGGGCGGCGGGGAGGCGTGAGGTGAAGCGGCGGCTGTTTTTGATCGGGGTCGGTCTGTGGCTGGTGATCTGGCTGGGGTGGCCCCTGGTCTCGCCGCCGACGCTTTTCGTCGAGACCCCCAGGATGCAGTCCACGAGGGCGGTCCTTTCGGCCCTGGATCTGAATATGGAAGCGGCCTCGGCGGCGCTGGCCAAGGTCAAACAGCCCTGGCGCCAGTGGTGGGACCGCATCTGGCGCATCCTGAATTTCCTGATCCTGGTGGTCCTGATGGTCAAGCTGCTGCGGGCGCCGACCAAAAAGTTCTTTGCCGACCAGCGCCAGGAGCGGGAGACCGAACTGGCCGAACTGGAACGTCTCAAGGACTCGGCCGAGTACGAATATCAACGGGTCGAGGACAAGCTGAGCGGCCTGTCCCGGGAGGTCGAGGACCTGCAGGCCCAGTTCCGGAAGCGGGGCGAGCGGGTCAAGGACGAGGTCCTTAACCAGGCCCGTTATGAATCGGATTTGATCCTGCGCAAGGCCCAGGCCGCGGCCGAGGCCCGGGTCCGGGTCTCCCGGGAGCGGCTGCGCGAGGAGATCATCGACCTGGCCGCCTCCGAGGCCGAGCGCATCCTGTCCCGGTCAATAACCGCCCACGACCGCCAGCGGTTGTTGGACGATTACCTGACCGGACTCAAGGCCGGAACCGGCCGCTGAACACGCCATCCTTTGTCAACCCGCCCTGAAATCCGACAGTCCGGCGCCGACCGGCCGGAGCCGTCGTTTGCTTACGGCCGAATTCGGGCTATAATAGAAAACAGCGCCTGGAAATGATCGGGTCGCCCAGGAGAGTCGGGCGCGGATTGGTCGGCCCCCATCCCGCGGAGGATAGTTGATGAACCAGGTCTCGTTCCAGCCCCTGGGCGACGATCTCTTGAAAACCGTCAGTCAGCCGGTCGAAACCTGCTGAGGCCCGAAGACGGCGCCCCGGGTGGGCGGCGATCCCCTGGCCCAGCGTTTCGTCATCGGCGTCCAAGAGACCCCGGCTTATCCCGTGCCCCGAATTTCGGCCGGATTGACCCGGACCGACCGCTGGGGGGCCATCAGGGTCCGCCTGGGCCTGGGCCGGATGAACTACCTGGTCGAGCCCGGCCTGTACGCCCTGGGCGAGCCGGACGCCGACTCGCCGGTCCTGGTCTCGGCCAACTACAAGCTCAGCTTTGACCGGCTCCGGGCGTCCCTCCCCGGCCGGAACGCCTGGATCATGGTCGTGGACACCCACGGCATCAACGTCTGGTGCGCCGCCGGCAAGCGGACCTTTTCCACCGAGGAGGTCGTCTCCCGGATCGGGTCCACCCGCCTGGCCGAGATCGTCGCCCATCGCCGGATCATCCTGCCCCAACTCTGCGCCTCGGGCGTGGCCGGGTGGCTGGTCACGAAACTCTCCGGGTTCCGGGCCGTGTTCGGCCCCATCCGGGCCGAGGACCTGCCCATCTTCCTGGACGGGGATTATCAGGTCACGCCGAGGATGCGGCGCAAGACCTTTGACCTGGCCGAGCGGACGGTCCTGATCCCGGTGGAACTGGTCCAGGGGGCCGGCTGGACGCTCCTGGCCGCCGGTATTTTGTTCTTCCTGGCCGGCCTGGGCGGCCCGGGCGGCTTTTGGACCGAGGTCGCCTCGGCCGGCGTCCGGGCCGCGGCCGGATTGCTCCTGGCCCTGATCTGCGGCGCCGTGCTGACGCCGGTGCTCTTGCCCTGGCTGCCGGGCCGGGCCTTTTCGATCAAGGGACTCGTCGTTGCCCTGGTCCCGGCGGCCGCCCTGGCCGGATTGATCGTCCTCGGACATAGCGGTCCGGTCGGGGCCAGGGTTGTCGAGGCCCTGGCCTGGCTGGTGGCCATCCCCTCCCTGTCCGCCTTCTGGGCCATGAACTTCACCGGCGCCTCGACCTTCACCTCGCTGTCCGGTGTCAAGCGCGAGATGCAACGGGCCGTGCCGCTCCAGGTGGCCGGGATGGCCCTGGGCCTGGTCCTGTGGCTGGCGTCCCGGTTCGCGTTTTGAGAGGTGGACTGATGAGAACCATGATCTATCTGCCCGACGTGGTCACCCTGGAACTGGTCCCGGACAAGTGCACCGGCTGCGGGTTGTGCATCGACGTCTGTCCCCACCAGGTCCTGGACCTGGCCGACGGCCGGGTGCGGATCGTCGATCGCGACGCCTGCATGGAATGCGGGGCCTGCGCCCTCAACTGTCCCTTTGGGGCGATCACCGTCGAGACCGGAGTGGGCTGCGCCGCGGCGGCGATCAAGTCCGCCCTGGGCCGCCGCAAATCAGACTGCTGCTGACCATACCCCGGCTCGACCGGTCGCGGTTCATCCTCCCCGATTATTGACCGGCGCCCACTTGCCCCCCACTCTAATTGGCATTATCATATGTACTAATGAAACGTTTGCAGGAAATAATCGCTCGAGCCGAAGACAAAAAGGCCGATTTCGGCCGCTATCAATTTACCGAGTCCCAAAAAGAATCCCTGAACGCCTTCTTTGACCTGACCCAGGAATACCTGTCCACGGACGATCAATACCGGCTCTGCGTGGCCATCCCCAAGGTATTCTTCGGACTGGAGGCGGCCCTGTACCTGGTTCGGCCCGACGGCGACCTCTACCTGATCTGCTCGACCACCGGCGGCCTGGCCGAGACCGGGGGCGAGGACAGCGGGCTGTCCCTGGCCACCGAGCCATGCCTCAGCAGCGACCGGCTGATGCTGCCCATCAAGGGCCACAAGAGCCAAAAGGCCTACCTGCCCTTCACCCCGCCCGACAATGTCCTGGGGATGCTGTCGGTCTGGCCGGCCGGCGACATGTCGTACCGGATGAAGTTCTTTCTGGGCAAGTACGCCAATCGGATCGGCTATTCGCTCCACAACCACGAGCTGGCCCAGAAAAACGTCGAGCACCTGAATTTCATCAACTCCCTGGTGGGCGACATCGGTCACAACGTCATCGTCCCCAACATGTTCTTCAAGGCCTTCCTCAGACGCCTGACGGGCAAGGTCGAGATGAACCGCCGGCTCGAGGCGGACCTGGCCGCCAAGATGTCCGCCGATGACCTGACCCCCATTGCCCGGGAAGAGATGGGCCGGTTTCTGCGGGACATCAACGCCGTCAACGAGGGGCTGGAGGACGAGCTCAGCAACCTCACCCGCCACTACGAAAACACCTCGCTCTTTCTGGAGACCTTGCTCCGCCGGGCCCACTTCGAGCGGGGCGGCTACGTCCTGGAAAAGCGGCTGTGCAACATCAACCAGCGGATCCTGGGTCCCCAGTTGGAGCGCTACCGGGAGCGGTTCACCAAACGGGGGATCGCCGTCAATACCGAGGTCTCGGGCATCCCGGACGAGGAGATCGAGGTCGTCCTGGACGTGGGGCTTATCTCCCAGGTGTACGCCAACCTCTTCTCCAACGCGGCCAAGTACGCCCGGAACGTGATCGACGGTGACGGCCGAAACACCAAATACATGGCCTACGGCATGGAGAGGCTGACCGATCACTTCGGTCCGGGCCGTCACGGCATCAAGTTCAACGTCTTCACCACCGGCCCTCACCTGGACCCGGACGACGCCCAGCGCATCTTCCAGGAGGGGTTCCGGGGCAAGAACGCCGACCAGGAACCCGGCACCGGACACGGTCTCCGGTTCATCCGGGACGTCATCGAGCTGCACGGCGGCCAGGTCGGTTACGAGCCCACTCAGGCGGGCAATAACTTCTTTTTCATCCTTCCCCAGTAGGCCCCTGACCGGCGGCCGGCCGACCGGCCGGCGCTCGACCTCCATCTTCCCGAACACGAAAACTATGGACACGCTCTGATTTTCTGGTATGGTCTAGGATGCTTGAAACCGGGCCGGTCGCAGCCCATGCCACAGGGAGCTCGTCCCGTTGACTGACGCCGCCAAATCCAGGTCTGAATTGGAACGACATCCCCTGGGGAAGCCCAATCCGATTCACCGCCGCTCCGCGGCCGAGGACCAGGGCACCAGGCGCAACCTGTGGTGCCCCCTCTATTTCGAGTGCCTGGACGTGGCCACGGTCAACTGGTGGCGCGATTTCTCGTGTGAAAAATGCGCCAACCGCCGGGTGACCGACAAGCCCCGGGCCGACGAGATCTCCAACTCGGACGTGGTCGGCTGGGAAGACATCTGGCGCAGCGGCCACATCGGGGACTGAGGACCCTTCCCCGCCCCCGGCAACATCCGGACCGGGCCATGACCCGGACCGCCCCCCTGATAATGCCAATCATCATCCCGGAATAGACGTTTTTTGGAAACCGGGCGGCCCGTTTTCCGTTTTTTGGAAAACAGGGGGCTCGGACGGCCCGGGCGGCCATGATCCTGGGGCCATCCGAAGTCGATTCGGCACAATAATAAACGTTATTTCAAATATTTAAATATTTGAGTGGCCACAGGCAGGGCCCTGGCACGGGGGATGCTACCTCTGGCGGTGAAACCGATTTGAGATCGGTCAACCTTGAAGGAGGAATTACCATGAGGCGCATCGTGACCATCATCTTCGTGTTGGTACTGGGCGTCAGCGGATTGGTCGGGTGCATGAGCACCGCTTACCAGACCCCGGTCATGGGCGCGATCGGTATGGGCACTGGCGCCCTGGTCGGACACGCGGTCGGCGGCGGTCAAGGTGCCTGGATCGGCGCGGCGTTCGGCGGCGTGACCGGTCTCCTGGCCGGCTCATGGCTGAACGCCTGGAACCAGTCCCAGGCCCAGCAGCAACAGGCGTATTATCCCCCGCAAGGGTACTATCCCCCGCCCCAGGGGTACTACCCGCCGCAGGGATACTATCCTCCCCCGAACTATCAACCCGGCTATTGATCCCAATCAGCCGGTCCCAGCCCGGGTCCCCCCGACAAGGGTGGGTCCCGGGATGGCTTTTGGGCCCCGGTCGTTTCGACCGGGGCCTTTCTTGTGGCCGGTCCTAAGCCCGTTTGTATTTTAAGATTGTGAATCGAACCCGTTTCTGATATGGTGTGGCCAGTTGAGATTGAACGAAACTGGCATGATTTTGCGGCCTTAGATTGGCGGCGGTCTGGCGGCCGCCGAACCGATCCATGTTGGGAGCAAAGAATGCGGGCCCTGCCGGTAATTCTGATCGTCCTTGGCCTGGCGATAAGCATCTTGATCCTGACCCAGCTCTTTCCCAGTTTCGGGGACGGCATGTACGCCCTGGCCAAGAATCTCTTTTTTGAAAGATGGTATTAGCGGCCCTTGCCCAGCTCGGATCGAGTCCCCTCTCTCCCTGATCACACCCCAGCGACCGGAAACCAGCCAAGTATCCGCTGAATTCACCGGGCGGCCTTCACGGCGGCCTGATGCGGCCCGTCATTGGCCCGGAAAATGGATTGACCCATCCTTGCCCTCCGGTCAATAATCAATTGCTCTATCACGAGGGTCTGGCCCATGACAGACAACGATCGGGATTCCGGGCGCGAGGTGGATGAATCGCCCGACGGTTCAAAGGAACTGGAGTCTCGGGCCCTGCGCCTCATCCGGGCCGTCGAGTCGCCCCAGGCCGATCTCCCGACCTTGCCGACGGTGGCCATCGAGATCAGTCAACTGGTCCGGAGCGAAACGTCGTCGGCCCAGGACCTGGAACGGCTGATCATGACCGACCCGGCCCTGGCGGCCAGGATCCTGGCCGTGGCCAACTCGGCCTTTTTCGGCCTGCGGGAGACGGTGACCAGCATCCGTCAGGCGGTGGTCCTGCTGGGCTTCAAGGAGGTCCAGAATCTGGTGCTGGGGGTGAGCGTCCTCCGGCTGTTCAATCCGGGCCTGAGCGCGGCCGGCCTGTCCCTGATGGATTTGTGGATGCACGCCGTGGGCGTGGCCGCGGCCTCGGCCACCCTGGCAGAGAGGTCGCCCCGGGTGGCGACCGCCGAGAACGCCTTTGCCGCCGGCCTGCTCCACGATCTGGGCAAGCCTTTGCTGTTGAGCCGATTTCCGGATGACTTTGCCCAGGCGGTCGCTTACGCCCGCGAGCAGGGGGCCTCGTTTTTCGAGGCCGAGGCCCGGGTCAACGGCGTCACCCACGATGTCCTGGGCGAACTGTTCTGCCGGGCGTCGTCTTTTCCCGAGGGACTCCTGTCCGGGGTCGGCCAGCATCACGAGCCCGATTTGGCGGCCGATCCGATCGGTCTGGACGTAATCGTCCATCTGGCCGACGCCCTGGTGGTCAGGCTCAGGGACGACTGGGGCGGCGGCCTGCCTCCGGCCCAGATCTACCCCGAGGCCGCGGCCCGGCTGGGCCTGGACCTCGAGACCGCCCGGGGGATCGTCGGCCGCGCCGTGGCGGAGGTGGACTCGATCATCGAGGCCCTGATGTGAACCGCGTCTTTCCCACCCGCTCTCGACCGGGCCCCGCCGCCGGGGCGGACAGGTATCAGACCCGTCTCTGCCCGGTCAAGATCGGTCGGGCCGAACTGGAGCTGTTCGAGCTGACCGAGGACGATCCGATCGTGGTCCAGGCCGTGGCCCGGGGCCTGGACGGCGAGAAGGACCTGCCCTTTTGGACCAGGCTCTGGCCGGCGGCCCTCCTGCTGAGCCGGTTCGTGGCCGGCCTGTCCGCCCGGCCGGGGCAGGTCATGCTCGAACTGGGGGCCGGCCTCGGTCTGGTGGGCCTTACGGCCGCGGCCCACGGCCACCGGGTGATCATCTCCGACATCGACGTCCGGGCCCTGGAGCTGGCCCGGGCCTCGGCCCGGCACAACTCGCTGGATCAGGTCTCGTTCGTGGCCTTTGACTGGCAACGGCCGTGTCTGGCCCACACCTTCGAGGTCATCGTCGCCGCCGAGATCCTTTATCAGCCGGCCCAGTACCCGATCCTGGCCGACCTGCTCCGCACCCACCTGGCCCCGGAAGGACATCTTTACCTGTCCCACACCGAGCGGCCCTATACCATCGGCTTCTTCGATCTGATCCGCGAGGACTTCCTCATCAGGCGCCGGCGGTTCAATCTGCGCGACGACGAGGGGGGCAACGAGGCCATCTTCCTGTACGACGTCACGGCCAGAGACGGGGGACGGCGGTGAGGGTCGGGTGGTGGCCGCTCTGTCTGGCAACGGCGATGCTGGTCGGGATCGGTTCGCCTCGGGGCGCGGCCGCCGCGCCCAAGGCTTACGTCCTCGGCCGGGTCCTGGTTCGGTTCGACGGCTGGCAGGGCCGGCGCGACTCGATCAAGGCCGGCCTGCTGGTCCAGATCACCCGGCGGTATCGATACCACCAACGCCGCCGGGTCCGGCGCTACACCGCCCCGACCGATGCCGGGGGGTACTTCCACCTGGCGGGTGTGCCGCGCCGGGGCGAGTATCTGGTGACCTCGGTCTCCCACCCCGGTCAGGGTTGGAACATTGCCGGCAAGGGCGGCATCTCGGCCTCGGTCGGCCGTCGATCCCGGCGGATCATCATCCTGGGGACCTATGAATACGTCATCGACAAACAGGGCCGGATCAGGTCCCGGTCCTTTGTGACCGACCCCAAGAAGTTCCTGGAACACTTCCGCCGCGTCCCCGGCCTGGGCCGACTGATCCGCAGAATGCGACCCTGAAGGGGCCCGCAGATAACGACAGAGACGGCGGGTCGCCCTAAAACGCCCGACCAGAAGTCGAGCGCCCCAGGCGTCGGGCGCGGCCCCGCGACCTGGACCTCCTGGTTACCGTCCGGTGCGGCGGCGGTTCAGGACAGGATGTCTTTGATCTTGATCAGCTCGGCCCGGATCTCGGCCAGGATGTCCTGGCCCGGGGCCTTGTCGTCCGGCGGGGCGACCAGGCCCTTCTTTTCCTCGAGCAGTTTGCGCTTGGCCCCGGCAATGGTGAATTTTTCCTCGTGGAGGAGCTGCTTGATCCGGAGGATGACATCCACGTCCTCGCGACGATAGAGTCGCTGCTTGGACCGGGCCCGGACCGGTTTGATCTCACGGAACTCGGTCTCCCAATACCGCAGGACATAGGGCTCCAGTCCGGTGATCAGGGCCACCTCACCAATCTTGTAGAAATTCTTTTGCGGTATCTCTATAAGCGTGGGTTGTTCTTGATTGTCAGGCGAGTCGGGCACGGCTCCCCCCCTGATCGCTTGGACCGCCGTTCTCCCGCAGGTAACCGATCATATTACTAACATACTCGCTAAGCTAAACCAAAAAGTCAAACCTTTTGTTTAACTTGAGGTCCGGGATGTCCCGATTGGCGAGGGATCGAAACCCTGTTGGGCCCGGTCTTTGGGGCCGGAGGCGACTTAAAGCAGCGGGTGAGGACTGGCTCTTTTTTTTGTTAACTAAAGAGATTACCAACTATTGGTCTTCGGCCTGACCCGGGCGTCGCTTGCGGCCAGACCCGACCGGGACCTGGCGGGCGGAGACTTGAACCTAAACCTTAACTTCAGGCGACCCGGACCTGGGCCCCGGTCCCCTGACACACGGCCTCGACCAGGCGCTGGTGGACCTGGTTGACCTCTTCCTCGGTCAGGGTCCGCTCCGGGGATTGATACCGGAAGCGGAGGCCGACACTCCGCTGGCCGGGCTCGATGGGGGGTCCCTCGTAAACGTCGAAGATGGAGATCGACTCGAGGATATCGATCCGGTCCACCTCGACCCTGGCCAGAAGCTCGGCCGCGGTCACGTCCCGGTTCACCACCAGGGCCACATCGCGGACGACCTCGGGGTAACGGGCCAGGGGCGTAAAGACCGGGGTGAGCAGGGCCGCATCGATCAGGTCCTCGAGGTGCAGGCCGAAGCCGTAGGCCTGGGGCGGGTCCACGTCAAAGGTCCGCAGGATCGATCCCTTGATCCGGCCGATCCAGCCGACCGGCCGGCCGTCAGTGACGATGGCCGCCGCCTCGGCCTCATCCAGCCAGGGCTGGGCGGCGCCGGTCTCGGCCCGTTCCAGCCTGAACCCGGGCAGGGCCAGGCCCTCCCAGAGGGTCTCCAGGTCCCCCCGGACGTCAAAGAAATCGACCCGGCGGTCCGGGTGGTGCCAGTCGTCGCCGTCGCCCAGCCCGGCCCGCAGGCCGGCCAGGCGCAGCTTTTCAGCGGGCAGATTCTCGCCCTCTACGGCGCGGAAGACCTGGCCCCACTCGAACAGGCGGACGTCGGCCACCCGGAAGGCCAGGTTGCGCTGCAGGGCCCGCAGCAGGCCCGGCAGGAGCAGGCTCCTGAGCACGGACTGGTCCTCGGACAGGGGATTGAGCAGGCGGACCATTTTTTGCCCGGGGTGATCCGGGGGCAGTTCCAGGGCCGGGCCGTCGGTCGGCGAGCCGAAGCTGTAGGTGATCACCTCGGCGTACCCCAGGTCGCTCATCACCTGGCGGGCCCGGGTCCGGACCAGATGATCGTGCCGCCGGGGCGCGGCCACGACCCGGTCCTCGGGCAGGGTCTCGGGTACGGCGTCGAACCCGGTCAGCCGGGCGACCTCCTCGGTCAAATCGACCTCGCGTTCCAGATCGACCCGGAACCCGGGCGGGGTGACCAGGAGGGTGTCCTCGTCCCTGGTCTCGACCGTAAGTTCGATGGACCGGAGCTGTTTGGTCATGTCCGCGGCCGAGAGGTCCAGTCCGAGATATCGGTTGGTCCGGGCCACGGACAGGGTCAGGGTGGGCCGGACGTGGGGTTTGGGGTACACGTCGAGCACGCCCAGGGCCACCCGTCCGCCGGCCAGTTCGGCCGTGAGCTGGGCCGCCCGGTCGGCCGCCCGGGCGCAGTTTTCCAGGTCAATGCCGCGCTCGAACCTGAACGAGGCCTCGGTGGACATCTCCAGACGCTTGGCCGTGCGGCGGATGCCCATGGGCTCGAAAAAGGCGCTCTCGATCAGGACGCGGCTGGTGGTCTCGACGATCTCGGAATTGAGCCCGCCCATGATCCCGGCCAGGGCCACGGCCCGCTCGCCGTCGCAGATCATCAGATCGGCCGGGGACAGGAAGCGTTCCTCGCCGTCCAGGGTGGTGAACCGCTCGCCCTCCTGGGCGTGCTTGACGATTATCCGGCCGCCGGCCAGCCGGTCGAAGTCAAAGGCGTGCAGGGGCTGGCCCAGTTCGAGCAGGACGTAGTTGGTCACGTCCACCACGTTGGAGATGGGCCGGACCCCCGAGGCGATGAGCCGGAGTCTCATCCACAACGGGGACGGATAGATCCCTACCCGGTCCACGAACCGGGCGGCGTACCGGGGACAGGCCGTAGCCGCCGGGACCTCGATCGAGGCCAGAGTGCCGATGTCGTCGCCCGTCTCGGGCGGATCGGTCTCGGGATAGCGGACCGGGCCGCCGAACCGGGCGGCCACCTCGCGGGCGACGCCGATCAGGCACAGGCAGTCGGGGCGGTTGGGGGTCAGGTCCAGTTCGACGACCTCGTCGGCCACGACCGGCCCCAGCGGGGCGCCCGGGGCCATATCCCCGGGCAGTTCGAGGATGCCCGTGTGGTCGGCCGAGATGCCCAGCTCGTCCTCGGCGCAGAGCATGCCGAACGAGGCCACGCCCCGGATCTTGGCCTCCTTGATCTTCATTCCCCCGGGCAGAACCGCCCCCACCGGGGCCAGGGCGCTGACCAGGTTTTTCGCGACATTGGGCGCGCCGCAGACCACGTCCTTGGGCTCACCCGAGCCGTCGTCCACGACGCAGATCGTCAGCCGGTCGGCCCGGGGGTGGGGTTTGACCTCGATGATCCGGCCGGCCACGAACGCGTCCAGCCCCTGGTTGATCGGCTTGACCTCGGCCACCTCGAGGCCCAGGGCGGTCAGGGCGTCGGCCAGTTCGCCGGTCGGGGGCAGATCAACGTACTCGGCGAGCCATTTGAGGCTGATGAGCATCAGAACTGTCTCAGGAAGCGAAGGTCGTTCTGGAAAAAGAGCCGGATGTCGTCGATGCCGTACCGCAGCATGGCGATCCGCTCGATGCCCATTCCAAAGGCGAAGCCGCTGATGACGTCCGGATCGTAGCCCACGAATCCGTAAACATTGGGATCGACCATGCCCGAGCCCAGGATTTCCAGCCAGCCGGTCTGCTTGCAGACCCGGCAACCCTGGCCCTGACAGACCACGCAGCCGATGTCCACCTCGGCGCTGGGCTCGGTGAAGGGAAAGAAGCTGGGCCGGAACCGGAGCGGGGTGCGGGGCCCGAAGAACTGGCGGACGAACTCGGCCAGGACGCCCTTGAGATCGCCGAAGGAGACGCCCTCGTCCACCAGCAGGCCCTCGACCTGGTGGAACATGGGGGTGTGGCTCACGTCCGAGTCGCGGCGAAAGGCCTTGCCCGGACAGACGATCTTGACCGGCGGGTCCTGGGCTTCCATGGTCCGGACCTGGGCCGGCGAGGTGTGGGTCCGCAGGACCACGTCCTCGGTGATGTATAAAGTGTCCTGCATGTCCCGGGCGGGGTGGTCGGGCGGGAAGTTGAGGGCCTCGAAGCAGTAGTAGTCCAGCTCGACCTCGCGGGTCTCGACCACGCTGAAGCCCATCCGGACAAAGATGTCGCAGATGTCGGCCTCGGTCTGGGTGACGGGGTGAAGGCGGCCCAGGGGACGGCGGCGTCCGGGCAGGCTGACGTCCAGGTCATAGGCGGCCCGGCGGCCCCGGCCCGCAGACTCGGCCCGTTCAAGGGCGGCCTCGAGCTCGGACTTGATTTTGTTGGCCAGCTGGCCGACCTTCGGCCTGGATTCGGCGGGCAGGTCCTTGACGCCGCGCAGCAGGGACGTCAGTCGCCCCTTGCGGCCCAGATACCGGACCTTCCACTCCGCCGGGTCCTGGCCGGACTCGATGGCGGCCAGGGCCTCGGTGCGGAGGCGCGCCAGTTCCTCTTCCATCACCGGACCATGGCCAGCAGCTTCTCGAATCCACCCGGGTCGTTGACGGCCAGGTCGGCCAGGATCTTGCGATCCACGGCGATGTCGTTCTTCTTGAGGGCGCCCATGAACTGGCTGTAGCTCAGACCGTGCTGCCTGGCGGCGGCGTTGATCCGGACGATCCACAGCCGGCGGAAGTCCCGTTTCCGGGCCCGGCGGTCGCGGTAGGCATAGGCCAGGGAGCGCATGACGCTCTCCTTGGCCATCAGGAAGTGGCGGCTCCGGGGGCCGACGTAGCTCCGGGCCGCCCGGAGAACCTTCTTGCGGCGGCGATGGGCCTTGTAACCTCTTTTTACTCTAGACATGACTCGTTTCCTACAGGTACGGACACATCCTCCGGACCGCCTTGATATTGGCCTGGGACAGGCCGGCGCCGGTCCGGAGACGGCGTTTCCGTTTGGTATCCTTCTTGGTCAGGATGTGGCTGTGGTAGGCCCGGTTGCGGGCCAGTTTGCCCGTTCCGGTCTTCCGAAATCGCTTGGCCGCCCCGCGGCGGGTTTTGACCTTTGGCATCTGTTTCTCCCCGCGACGCCGGCCCGGCGCCGCGCTGCTCGTGTCGGCCAAGTCGGTCTCCCCGACCGGCCGGGTTTTCCGTAAAAAAAAGAGGGACGGCCCGGCGACCCGTTCATCCCGACCGGAGCCGACCGGGGCCTGATCAGCCTTCGGCCGCCGTTTCCTGGACCGGCGCCTCCGAACGGGACGTCTTGGTCTGCTGTCCCGACGGCCGGGGGGCCATCAGCATCGACATGTGACGGCCCTCGCGGGAAGGGGCCGACTCGATGAGCGCGTCCTCGGCCAAAAGCTCCGACACCCGGTTCAGCATCTCCTCGCCCAGATGCGGATGGGCCAGCTCCCGACCCCGGAACATGACCGTCAGCTTGAGCTTGTGCCCCTTAGCCAGAAACTTCTTGGCGTGACCGATCTTGGTATTGATGTCGTGCTCGTCGGTCTTGGGCCGGAATTTGACTTCCTTGATCTGAACGCTGGTCGATTTCTTCCGGGCTTCCTTGACCTTCTTGTTCTGCTGGTACTTGAACTTGCCGTAATCCATGACCCGGCAGACAGGCGGGTCGGCGGTGGGCGCCACCTCGACCAGGTCCAGCCCCTCCTCCTGGGCGTGGGCCAGGGCCTGTTCCAGGGACATGATGCCCAGTTGTTCGCCGTCAACACCGATCAGCCGAACCGTTTTCGCCCGGATGCCCATATTGACGTTCACTCGTTTAGCTATGTCCGTCTCCCTTTCTAGGTTGCAGGTTATGCTCCGGCCGTTTGTTCCCTGGTCCCGACCACTCCGCCCGCCCGGGCTCAACCCCGGTCCAGGCTGCTCGCCAGCCCAAGCGGGCCCCGGGGGGTGGTAGGCACGAAGAGATTTGAACTCTTGACCTCTACCGTGTCAGGGTAGCGCTCTCCCCCTGAGCTACGTGCCTAAAAACGATCTAAACCACTAACATTTCTTTCAAGAAGTGTCAAGTCCTAACCCGTTTTCAAACACCCCGATCCCGGCCCGAACGGCTCAGATCTTGGGCACGATGGTCACCGTCAACTCGTTGTCGGCCGTCTTCTTGATCGAGATCAAGTAGGTCCGGTAGTCCTGGGCCAAGAGCTGGGTCTGCAGGTCCTTGAGGTTCCCCTGGGTGACCACGGTAAACACCGCCCGTCCCGAACCCATGCCCTCCTGGGTGATCTTCCGGACCATGGCCAGGGAACGGGTGATCGTCTCGAAGCGATACATGTCGTCGGCGTCGGTGATGTGGGTCAGGATGATCTTGACCTTGATGGTCGGTCCCGCGGCCTGGCTGAGCCGGCCCAGGATGTCCTGGACCAGCCGGGGCAGGACCTCGGCCGCCGCCCGGGTCAGCCCGACCCGGACCGAATCCCCGGGCTTGATCGAACCGACAAAGGTCCTGACCCCCAGGCCGGCCCCGGTGGCCACCTGAACGGCCTTGAGCTGAATGGTCAGGCCCCGGCCCTTCCGGGCGGCGGCCCTCTTGAGGATGGTCACCCGGCCCAGGACGACCACCTGGGCCTTGGCCAGCCGTCCCATTCGCCGGACCTGGGAATCGGTCAACAGCAACCGGCGCAGGGCCCGGGGGACCGTTTGCCCGGCGGCCGGTCGGATGGTCGCCTTGAGCCGCCTCATTTCGGTCTCGAGGACCTTCTGGGCGGCGTAGATCCGGCGGTTGGCGGCCCGCTGCCCCCACCAGAACAACCAGGGGGCCTCGCCGGTCCGCTGGGTGCACAGGATCAGGACCGGGGGCACGTCCCGGGCCGAGACCAGCAGCCCCAGTCGTCCCAGGGCCCGCTTGACGGCCAGGTGATTGACCCGGGCCTGGACCAAGACCTGGTACCCTCCCCCGCCCTGGCCCCGGCCGACGATCCGGTTGGAGATGACGAACCGGTCGGGCCGGGCCAGAATCTGCCGGGCGATGGGGCCCAGGCGGGTGGCGAAGAGCTTGGGGCGGATGATCCGCCTGACCTCGGCGGCCACGGCCCGCCTCAGGGCGTCGGTCACGGCGGCCCGCTCGCTCATCACCAGGTTCCGGGGGATGAGACGGGCCCAGCCCAGGAAGGTCTGACCGGGCGTCCGGGCCGGCCCGGCCCCCCCGGCGCCGGATATCAAACCAAGGGTCGCGGCCACGAACACCGCGACGCCCATCCATTTTTTCCACCTACCAGATGTCATGACTGTGTCCCCCAAAAACTCTCGACCCGGCGGATCACGGCCGCCGGATCGTCGGGATGGCCCCACCAGATGTTGTCATTTTTGCGAAACCAGGTCAACTGCCGTTTGGCGTAGCGCCTGGTGTCGCGCAGAAAAAGCCGTTCCATTTCCGCGCGGCCCAACCGCCCCCGCAAGAGGTCCAGGCAGTGACGGTAGCCCAGGGAGCGAAGCGCCGGTAAATCAGGATCAAAACCCCGCAACAGGATGGCGCGCACCTCCTGGAACAGACCCCGGGCCAGCATGGCCCGGCCGCGCCGGTCGATGCGCTGGTAGAGCTCGTCCCGGGGGCGGTCCAGGCCGATGATCAGGTGCTCGTAGCGGGGCCCGGGTGTCTGGCTGCTCCGTAACTCGGACACGGTCCGGCCCGTGGCCTCGAAGACCTCCAGGGCCCGGCTCAGACGAAGCACGTCGGCCGGCGAGATCCGGGCCGCCGCCTCGGGATCGACCTCGTTCAGCCGCCGGTACAGGGCGCCGGGCGAGTCCTCTTCCTCAGCCAGGATGCGGTCCCGAATCAGCCGGGCCGCGGCCGTGTCCGCCGGGTTCATCTCGAACAGGCCGTCCAGCAGGGCCCGCAGATACAGGCCCGTTCCGCCCACCACCAGGGCCCGCCGGCCTCGGGCGTGGATCCGGGCGATGGCCTTGTCGGCCAGGGCCATATAATCCGCGGCCGAGCAGGCCTCGTCCGGCCAGAGGACGTCGATCAGGTGGTGCGGTACGGCCCCCTGTTCTTCCGGCGTGGGTTTGGCCGAACCTACGTCCAGGAGCCGATACATCTGGACCGAGTCGGCCCCGACGATCTCCGCGTCGAACCGACCGGCCAACTCCAGGGCCACCGCCGTCTTGCCCACGGCCGTGGGTCCGACCAGAACCACCAGCCGGGCGTCCGCTGCCCGGCCCGCTGGATGACCGGAAATCATCGCTTGAAGGCCCGGGCCACCTCTTCCAGGCCGATCTCCCACAAAAAGGGCCGGCCGTGGGGGCAGGTCGGGGCCACACCGCTTTGGTTCAGGTCCTCGATCAGGGCCTGCATCTCCCCGAAATTCAGCCGCCGTCCGGCCCGGGGCGAGACCTGGCAGGCCATTTCAGCGAGGATTTTGTCCACCTGCCGGTCGGTGGCCGGGACGGCGTCCAGCTCGGCCAGGGACTCGGCCACGTTTCTGACCAGATCGGCCGGATCGGCCTCGGTCAGGACCGCCGGCACGGCCTTGACTACCACGGTCCGGCCCCCGAAGTCCTCGACCTCGAGGCCGACCCGCTTGAGCCACTCGGTCCGCTCCAGGACCAGGGCGCCGGCCCCCGGCTCCAGTTCCACCGCGGCCGGGACCAGCAGCAATTGCCGGGCCGGATCGTCGGCCGTGAATCCGGCCTTGAGCCGCTCGAAGGCCAGCCTCTCAAAGGCGGCGTGCTGGTCGATGATCACCAGCCGGTCCGGGCCCTCGGCCAGGACGTAGCTGGCCCCCAGCTGGCCGATGACCCGCAGGTCCTCGAAGGGCGAGCGCCGGGGCCCGGCCCACAGCCCGGCCCCTTCCGGTCCGGGGGACACGGGCGGCGGCGGGGCGCCCCAGGCCGGCGTCGCCCCCTGGTCCGCCGAGACCTGGGTCGCCGCCGGCTCGGCCGTCCGGATCGAGCTTGCTGCGGGGCCGGGGGCGGCATAGGCCGTGGGTTCGGTCCGGGCCAGCAACGGCCGGCCCGAGGGGGGCGAGTCGGCCCGGGTCAGCCCCAGGGCCCGGCCGACCGCGGCCTGCAAAGACTGATAGACCAGGTCCGGCCGGCGAAAGCGGACCTCGGCCTTGGTCGGATGGACGTTGACGTCCACCAGGCCCGGTTCCAGGGCCAACCACAACACGGCCACCGGAAAGCGGCCCTTGGGCAGCAGCCCCCGGAACACGTCGAACAGGGCGTGGTTGACCAGCCGGTCCCGGATGAAGCGATGGTTCAGGAAGGTGAAGACCTCGGCCCCCGAGGGGCGGGTCAGGGTCGGCGGCCCGATGAATCCGGTCACGGCCAGTTCCCCGGCCCGGGAATCGACCGGGGTGCCCCGCCGGATCACGTCCGAATCCAGCAGGGCGGCGACCCGGTCCGCCGGGGTCTGGCCGGGCAGCGAGTGGAGCCGCCGGCCGTCGGCCGTGAGCCGGAAGAGGACATCGGGCCGGGCCAGGGCCTGGCGGATAAAGGCCGTCAGGAGATGCCCCTGTTCGGTGGCGGGCTGGCGCAGGAACTTGCGCCGGGCCGGGACGTTGAAGAACAGGTCGGCCACCGAGACCACGGTCCCCAGGTCCATGGCCACCTCGCCCGTCTTCTGGACCCGGCCGCCGGTCATGTTCACCCGAAATCCGGTCTCGGCCCCGGCCGGCCGGCTCATGATCGTCAGGCGCGAGACCGAGGCCATGGACGGCAGGGCCTCGCCCCGGAACCCGAGCGAGGCGATCCGGGACAGGTCCGAGGCGGCGGCGATCTTGGAGGTGGCGTGGCGCTCCAGGGAGAGGAGGACGTCGTCGGGCCACATCCCGGGGCCGTCGTCTGCGACCTGGACCAGTTTGCGGCCCCCGCCGGCGATCTCGATCTCGATGCTGGAGGCCCCGGCGTCCAGCGAGTTCTCCAGCAGCTCCTTGAGCACGGCCGCCGGGCGCTCGATGACCTCGCCGGCGGCGATCTGGTTGGCCACGGTTTCGGGCAGGATGTTGATGCGCGTCTCGGTCACGGCCATGGTCCCCGGGTAAACTGGGCTGCAAAATCAGGCTAGCGTGGCGCCTCGGAAGGTGTCAAGTAATCTGACCGGTGACGCCAGCGGCCAGGGCGCAGGCCCGGCCGTGAACAATTTATTGTTCCGGGCGTCCCTTTGTAATATAGTCTTGACGGGGGAGGGCTCCGGTTCTTCTCCAGGTGGTCCCCGCCCGATCAGAATAACTGCCTTCTTCCGATGGGCGGGGATGCACCTAGATCAACCTCACCCGGATCGCTCAGGGACGGATGGACAAAAAGGATGAAATAATCTTGAAGGTGGTCAAGGAGATCGCCATCAAGTTCATCGAGACCAATCGCATCTCGCCCCAGAATTTCGACGAGACCTGGCGGCAGATCTTCCGGACGGTCAAGGGCAGCCTGGACGACACGGCCGACTAGCCCCGTCCCGCAGCGAGGCCCCAGAACTCCCGGGTACGGAGATCGGCCGCCCGCCCGGCGAGGTCACAAGGACGTCTTGTTGGCCCCGGTCTCGGCCACCAGATTTGAGGCCCGGCGCAGGGAATCGAAGGTGCCGGCGTCCGACCACCAGCCTGCCAGGATGTCAAAGGTCATCAGGCCGCGCTGTATATAGGCGTTGTTGACGTCGGTGATCTCCAGCTCCCCCCGGGCCGAGGGCGTGAGCGGCCGGATGAGGTCAAAGACGTCCTGATCGTAGAGATAGATGCCGATGACGGCGTAGGGGCTGGGCGGTTCCTGGGGCTTTTCCACGATCTTGACCACCCGGTCGCCGTCGAGGACGGGCACCCCGAAGCGCTGGGGATCAGGGACCTCCTTGAGCAGGATCTTGGCCCCGGCCGGCTGCTCCTGAAAGGCCTCGACCGCGGCCCGGATGTTGCCCTCAATGATGTTGTCCCCCAGGACCACGCAGACCCGGTCACCGGCCACGAAGTGCTCGCACAGGGACAGGGCCGCGGCAATGCCGCCCTCCCCTTCCTGATAGGTGTAATTGAGGTGCTTCAGGCCGAAGTCGTGGCCGTTGCTCAAGAGCTTGAGAAAATCGCCGGCGTGGTTGCCGCCGGTGACGATCATGATCTCCTCGATGCCGGCGCCCACCAGGGTCTGGATGGGATAGAAGACCATGGGCCTGTCATAGACCGGCAGGAGGTGCTTGTTGGTCACCCGGGTCAGGGGGGCCATTCTGGTGCCCAGTCCGCCGGCCAAGACAACGCCTTTCATGCTCCTTCTCCCGCCTGATAGTTGACGTTCATCAGCCACAGGCCCTGTGGCGGGGCGGTCGGTCCGGCCCGGGACCGGTCCCTGGAGGCCACGATATCAGATATTTCCGCCGGGGTAAACCGGCCCGCGCCGACCTGGACCAGGGTGCCGACGATGGACCGGACCATGGTCCGCAGGAAGCCGTTGGCGGTTATGGTGAAGACCAGGCGGCCGGCCTCGTCCCGATGCCATTCGGCGGCCTGGACCTCGCGGACGGCCGACTTGACCTCGCCGCCGGCGGCGGCGAAAGAGGTGAAGTCCCGGCGGCCGACCAGCGCCGAAGCGGCCCGGTCCATGGCCGTCAGGTCCAGATCGCGGGTGCAGTGCCAGACAAAGGGGCGGCTGAACAGGGGCCGCTGCCGGCCGGTATGGATCAGATAGACATAGGTCTTGCGCCGGGCGTCGTAGCGGGCGTGGAACTTTTCGGACACCCAGCCCGCCCGGCGGACAAGGACGTCCGCGGGCAAAAGGGCGTTGACCGCCCGGGTCAGCTCGCCGGGCTCAAGGCGGGTGATCACGTCGGCGTGGGCCACCTGCCCCCGGGCGTGGACCCCGGCGTCGGTCCGGCCCGCGGCCACGACCGTGACCGGCCGGGCGCAGACCCGGGACAGGGCGTCCTCGACCGCCTGCTGAATGGTCGGGGCGTTGGGCTGGCGCTGCCAGCCCGAATAGTCGGTGCCCTGGTAGGCCAGGACCAGGGCCAGGCGGCCGGTTCGGTCGTCCGCCCAGGGGACGTCGTCCGTTTGAGGCGGGTCAACCAGGGGGTGCACGGACCTGTTCAAACCCGCGGCCGGGGCAATCCCGGTCTCACGGCGCCAGGCCCAGGCCGGTCAGGCCGGCCGTCTCGTCGAGCCCCAGCATCAGATTCATGTTCGCCACGGCCATGCCCGAGGCCCCGCGGCACAGGTTGTCGATGGCCGAGACCATCACCGCCCGGCCGGTGCGCTTGTCGGACACCACGCCCAGCTGGCAGAAGTTGGTGCCCCTAACGTCGGCCGTGCGCGGCAGCCGTCCGGCGGGCAGGATTTTCATGAAAAACTTGCCGGCGTAATACTCGGCCATGATCTCCCGCAGATCCTCGGTCGAGGGGTCCCCGGCCGTCTGGGCGTAAACGGTGGACAGGATGCCCCGGCTCATGGGCGTCAGGTGCGGAGTGAAGGACACGACCACCGGGGCCCCGGCCAGCTTGGAGAGCTCCTGCTCTATCTCGGGGGTGTGGCGGTGGGTACCCACGCCGTAGGCCTTGATCGAGTCATTGACCTCGCAATAGGAAAAATCCACGTCAGACTTGCGGCCGGCGCCGGTCACGCCCGATTTCGAGTCGGCGATGATCGTCCCGGCGAAGATCGCCCCGGCGGCCAAGAGCGGGGCCGCGGCCAGGATGATCGAGGTCGGGTAACAGCCCGGGTTGGCCACCAGCCGGGCGGTCCTGATCTGCTCGGCGTACAGCTCGGGCAGGCCGTAAACCGCCTCGGCCAACAGATCCGGCGCGGTGTGCTCCTGGTACCATTCGCCGTAAACAACAGGGTCGTCAAAGCGAAAGTCGGCCGACAGATCGACGACCTTGGCCCCGGCCGCCAGCAGACCCGGCACCCGCTCCATGGCCGTTTTGTGGGGCACGGCGGCGAAGACCAGGTCAATCCCCGCGGTCAGGGCGTCATCGTCGTGATCCACAAAGGCCAGGTCGGTCCGGCCGAACAGAGACGGAAACACCTCGGCCACCGGCCGCCCGGTGTACTGGCTGGAACTGACCGCCGCCAGGTCCACCCCGGGGTGCTCCAGCAGCAGACGGCTCAGCTCGATCCCGGTGTAGCCCGAGCCGCCGACCACGGACACTTTGTACTGGCCCATCAGACCACCTCCTGGTAGTGCCCGCACGAAAAAGGGGCGTCGCCGTCAGGGACGCCCCGCGAAAGATTTATTTAATACGCGCCGCCGGTTGCTGGCCGCCTGGACGCCTAACGGGAGCGGGCGGCACGACGGGGCGAACGGCCGCCTAACGCTTGGAGAACTGGAACCGGGCCCGGGCGCCGCGCTGCCCGTATTTCTTACGCTCTTTCTTGCGGGCGTCCCGGGTCAGGAAACCGGCCCTCTTGAGCACGGCCCGGTGGGCCGGATCGAATTCGACCAGGGCCCGGGCGATGCCGTGCTTGACCGCGCCGGCCTGGCCGGACGCGCCGCCGCCGCGGACGTTGACGATGACGTCCATTTGACCCAGGGTCCCGGTCAACTGGAGCGGCTGGCGGAGGACCATCTTGGAGGTCTCCCGGGTGAAGTATTCGTCGATGTCCCGGCCGTTGACGGTCACCTGTCCGGTCCCCGGCTTGATCCAGGTCCGGGCGATGGCCGTTTTCCGTTTGCCGGTGGCGTAGTATCTGGTTTCGCTCATGGGGCGGCTCCGGTTACAGACTCAAGGGTTGCGGCCGCTGGGCCTGGTGGGGATGGTCGGTCCCGGCGTAAACTTTGAGCTTCTTGAGCATCGACCGGCCGAGACTGTTCTTGGGCAGCATGCCCCGAACGGCGTGGCGGATCAACTCCTCGGGGTCCTTGACCAACAGCTTCTTGGCCACGATGGACTTGAGACCGCCGACGTACCCCGAATGACGGTGGTACATCTTCTGCTCCCACTTGCGGCCGGTGAGCCTGATCTTTTCGGCGTTGACCACGACGACGAAGTCACCCTGGTCCAGGTGGGGGGCGAAGCCGGGCTTGTGCTTGCCCCGCAACCGGACAGCCAGCTGGGAGGCCAACCGGCCCAGGACCTGGCCCTCGGCGTCAACCAGGACCCACTGGCGCTCGTCGCGGTCGGCCGCTTTCGGCGTTTTCATGTTCCGACTCCAGGCAAAGCGAACCGGCCGGAGGGCCCGGCCGGGGCATGTGAACCAATCGAAATATGTAGTTTAACGGAATGGAGAGGGTTGTCAAGTATTTTTAGGGCACGGCCTCGGTCGTCCGCCGACCCAGCCGGCCGGTGTAGCCGCCCACCTCGCCGAAGCCCTGGAGGGAGAAGACGATCATGTAGGTCCGGTCCCCGGGGCGCTCGGAAAAGACGAGGCGGATCCCCCAGCACTGCGGGGTGTATTCCAGCTCCCAGATGGTCTCGAAGTCCTTGCGGTACTCGAAGGAATGCCGGTTGTAGAAGCGGAAGATGAGCCTCTTGTTGATGATGGTCCAGATCAGGCGGGTGGTCAACTCCCGGGCCCCGCCGTAGGTGTAGCGGTAATCCAGCGACAGTGAATCACCCACCCCGCTGGAGACGCTCATCTCCGTGTAGAACGACGTGAATCGGCTGTCGTAGGGGTTCCAGGCCGTGCCGCTCTCGAGCTGGAGGTACTTCCCTTGCGGAAAAAGCTGGAGTACGGCGCTGATGGCCGAGAAAGGCCGGCTGTTGGTGCCCGACACTGGATTCCGGCTGGCCTCGTCAATGTCATAGCTCTGGGCCAGGGTCAGCTTCAGGAATTCATCGTAGTTCGGCTTGAGTTTTTGGGCCCGGGTGTCCCAGGTCATCCGCTTGGCGGTCAGGGTCTGGGTCAGCGAATAGGTGACGGTGTTGGCCTTCTGCCAGGAGCCGATCAGGTTGGGCACGGCCACCTGGGGATTGATGGCCCGGCGATAGGTGTAGGTGATCTGGGGTTTGAGGGCGTGCTTGATCTTCTTGAGGCTGCCCCAGTTCAGGTTGAAGATGCGGAAGATGTACGACGAGACCGTGGCGGTGAAGTCGTAGATTTCCCGGTGATCGATGGAGGACTGTTTGGGGTCCTGAAGGCCGGACAGCCACCACAGGTCGAATCGGGGCGAGAAGGAGAAGTCGAACTCGAGAATGTTCTTGAGGTTGACCGGCATGTTGATGGTCGGCGTGATCTGGACGACCTGTCCGCTGCTGCCGATCTGGCGGTAGTAATTGGTGTAGTTCGAGGTCAGCTGGAAATAAAAGGGGCTCTTCCCGATGGGCTGCCGGGAAAAGTCGAAGTTGATGCTGGGGAAGATCTGGGTCGTTTCCCGGTTGTGCTGGGTCGAATTCAAGTTGTCGTAGTACCTGAAATTGGCCGTCAACTGGGCCCGTTCCCAGGTCCGGGTGAACCCGAGGAAGGAGGTCCGGGTGGTCGAGTACTTGGGGTCCAGGGTCAGGCCGAACCGGCGCCGAAAGGTGTCGTAGGAGTAGGCGTAGCCCTCGGGCAGGTAGGTGAACTCGCGCAGGAAATCCGCATCCGAGGCCCAGTCCAACTGCATCTTCAACTGGACCTCGGGGAAGACCTGGTGATAGCCCATGTACCGGAGCCAATAGCGGTCCTTGTAGGGCGCCCGCAGGTATCCGGAGCGGTAGAGTTCATCGGAGACCTGATCCCTGAACATGTAATCGACCATGGCGATGCCGAAGCTCTTGCGGGAGAGCTCGTAGCGGTACTCGAGGCCGAGCATCAACCCCCGTTTGGTCATCCAGGTCGGAAAGATGGTCAGGTCCTGACTGGGGGAGAGGTTGATAAAAAACGGGGTCGAGATGATGGTCCCGTCCGTGGTCGAGTTGCCGACGGAGGGCATCAGGAAACCGCTCTGCCGGGTGGTCTTGGCCGGGAAGACCAGCAGCGGCGTGTAAAAGATGGGCAGGCGGCCCAGGAAAAAGGCGCTGTGGGTCGCCCAGCCGTAACCGTCTAGGGTGACCTTCATCTGGCGGGAGGTGAACTTCCAGACCGGATGCCGGCCGTCGCATGAGGTGAACGAGCCACCCAGGACCCGGAAGGTGTCCCGCGAGGTCTTTTCGATCTGGTCGCCGTGGAGGTAGAAGTGTTTTTCGGGCAGAAACAGGGTCGCCTTGTAGGCCTTGGCCACCCGGGTTCGCAGATTGACGAACATCTTCTCGCCCGAGAGGCGGTACTGGGGCGAGAGCATGACCACGTTGCCCTCGGCGTGGACGGTCCGGGTGTCCATATAGACCCGGGCGTAATCGGCCTGGACCACGAACGCCCCGGTCTTGACCTCGACCTGACCTCGGGCCTCGTAGATGTTGCGGCGCCGATCAAAGGATATCTGGCGGGCCCTGACATCAAAGGGCTGGCTGCCGCCGAAGGACAGCACCTGGGCGGCGGCGGGTTCGATCGGGGCCAAACACAACAGCCCGATCACGAACCAGGCGCTCAGGCGGACCAAATGCAACCACTTCCCCCGGGACTTTTCTTGCGAGCATGAGCGGACCCCCAGCAAATAGCACAAAGGGTCCGTTTTTTCAAGATATCTGTTGGGCGCCTTTTATTTCAAGATATCGGTCCGGCGACCCGTCAGGTGGGCCCGGGCCTCGCCCACGACGAACAGGGAGCCGGTGATCAGGATCAGGTCCTGTTCGGCCGCCAGTCCCCGGGCCAGGTCCACGGCCTGGTCCACCCGCGGGGCGACACGGGTCCGGCCCCGGGGAGAGGGAAAGGCGGCGGCCAGGGCCCGGGGATCGGCCGCCCGGAAGTAGTCGGGCCGGGTGAAGATCACCTCGTCGGCCAGGGACACCAGCGGGCCCATCACCCCGGCCTGATTCTTGTCGGCCATCACCCCGGCGACGACGATCAGCCGCCGGTACTCCATCCCGCCCAGGGCCCGGTGGAGGACCCGGGCCGCGGCCGGGTTGTGGGCCCCGTCCAGGACGATCAGCGGCCGCCGCTGCCAGATCTCGAGACGGCCCGGCCAAGACACCTGGTTCAGCCCGCCCCTGATCTGGGCCTCGCCCACGTCCGGGACCGGGATCGCCTCCAGGACGGCCAGGGCCGTGGCCGCGTTTCGATGCTGGTGATCGCCGACCAGATTGGTGCTCAGGCGGGCCAGTCGCCGGGACAGACCATAGTAGTGGAAGCCCCCGCCCGGGGCGGCCCGAAACCGGACGTCCCGGCCGACCTGGATCAGAGGACTTTTTTTGATCCGGCACGTCTCCTTGATTATTTGCCTGGCGACCCGGTTTTGGACGGCGGTTACGGTCGGTACGTGCGGCTTGATGATCCCCGCCTTTTCCCGGGCGATGTGGGCGATGGTCGGCCCCAGGTAGGCGGTGTGCTCCACGGAGACGTTGGTGATGACCGCCGCCCGGGGCCGAACGACGTTGGTGGCGTCCAGCCGCCCGCCCAGACCGGTCTCCCAGACCACCCAGTCAGGGCCTTGCTCCTGAAAATAGAGCAAGGCCATGGCCGTCACGACCTCGAAAAAGGTCGGCGACTCCCGGTCATCGGTCACGGCCCAGACCCGGTCAGCCAGGCGGACCACGTCTTTTTGGGAGATCATCCGGCCATTGATCACAAACCGCTCGCGAAAGGTGACCAGGTGGGGCGAGGTGTAGAACCCGACCCGATGGCCGGCCTGGCCCAGGATCGCGGCGATCATCGCCCCGACCGAGCCCTTGCCGTTGGTCCCGGCCAGGTGAATGAATTTCTGCCCCTTCTCGGGGCGGCCCAGGCGGTCCAGGAGCCGGCGGGTCGAGTTCAGCCCCAGCTTGATGCCGAAGAACTGGAGTTGATAGAGGCGGTCGATGGTTTTTTGATAGGCGGTCATCTTCGTTTCTCTATTTATCCGGCTCCAGGGCCCCAAAACGAGTGAAGACCGTTTTCAACCCGAACTTGTCGAACTGGACCAGGACCTGATCGCCGCCCTTGAAGCCGACGATCCGGCCCGGGCCGTATTCGTCATGAACGACCCGCTGGCCGGTGGCGAATTCGGCGAAGGCCGCCGGTCGGGCCGGGGTCCGGGCCGGCGGCGACCAGCCCGAAACCTCGGGGCGCGGGGCGTCCACCTGTTCGGCCGGGGCGCCGTCCAGAAACCGGGACGGCCGCCCGATCATCCCGCCCGTCCCGCGGACGTAGAACCGGCCGGGATAGAGGATGGTCAGATGGCGCCGGGCCCGGGTGGCGGCCACGTAGAGCAGCCGCCGCTCCTCCTCGACTTCCTCGGGGTCATGCTCGGCGTAGGGCGACGGAAAGCGTCCCTCGGCCGCCCAGATGATGAACACCGCCTCCCACTCCAGCCCCTTGGCCGAGTGGATGGTGGACAGGGTCAGCCGGCCCGTAACCTCGGGCGACGGCTCGCTGACCGGGGGGTCCAGGGCGACCTGGGACACGAACTCGTCCAGCGAGTCCTGGTCGTGGACCAGGGACACCAGATGCTCCAGGTCCCTCATCCGCTTGGGATAGTCGTCCGGATGAAGCCTCCGCAGCAGGGGTTCGTAATACTCGTAGGCCTTTTCGGCCACCTCCAGAGGGCTGAGTCCCGGGGCGGCCATCTCGCCCAAAACCTGCTGCAGTTCGCGGATTCCCTTGAGCTTGTCCCCCAGGGGGGCCGTGCCCAG
This sequence comes from uncultured Desulfarculales bacterium, assembly GCA_964569795.1. GTDB lineage: Bacteria > Desulfobacterota > Desulfarculia > Desulfarculales > JAHJDS01 > JAHJDS01. Next base: position 53,206 of record CAZMVB010000021.1, read on the forward strand.
GGCCTGGAGATACCCCGATTCCGGGCCGTGACGGGCCAGGTGCTGGATGATCCGCTGGCTCCGGCCCGGACCGACGCCCTCGATCAGGCGCAGGATCCGCTGCCATGAATAAAAGTCTCGAGGATTGACCGTGACCCGCAGATGGCTCAGCAGGTCCTTGACGTGGGCCAGCTCCAGAAACTTGAACCCGCCGACCTTGACATAGGGCATCCCGGCCGCGCCGAGTTCGACCTCCAGGTCAAAGGAGTGAAACGAGGCCCGCATCAGCACCGCGATATTCTCCGGGGCCAGGCCCCGGGCGATCAGGTCATTTATTTGACCTATCACCAGCCGGGATTGATGTTTTTCATCCGTGCTTCGGATCAATCGAGGCCGGGGGCCCTCCCGGTTTTCGGTGAACAGGCACTTGGTGTAGCTCTCGGCGGCCCCGGCGATGATGTGGTTGGTCAGATCCAGGATGGGCTGGGTCGAGCGGTAGTTCTGCTCGATCTTGATCAGCCTGGCCCCGGGAAAGAGCTCGGGGAACTCGATGATGTTTTTGAAGCGGGCCCCGCGGAACGAGTAGATCGACTGGGAGTCGTCGCCCACGACCATGACGTTGTCGTGGTTTCTGGCCAACAGCCGGACAATGGCCGCCTGGAGATGATTGGTGTCCTGGTACTCATCGACCATCAGGTAGTCGTACTGGGCGGCCACGCGCTCGGCGACCTCGGGCTGATCCGACAGGAGCCGCCAGAGGTTGACCAGCAGGTCGTCGAAGTCCATCAGGCCCATGTCCCGCTTGTAGGCGTCGTATTTCAGGGCGATGGACTCCAGGTCGGTCTGGTGCTCGATCAGGTGGGGGTAATAGCGGTCCAGGGCGCCGCTCACGTCCAGGCCGACGTTGACCGTCTTGGACAGGACGTTGGCCAGGGTGGCCTTTTTGGGCAGCCGCGAGCCCTTGCCGCCGACCTCGTCCCGGAGCTGCTTGAGAATGGACTCGGCGTCCTCGCGGTCGATGACGGTGTAATTCTCCGGATAGCCCAGGCGGGGGGCGTAGCGGCGCAGGATGCGGTGGGCCACGGCGTGAAAGGTCCCGCCCGGGACGAGGCGGCAGCGCGGATCGCCGACCTGGGCCGCCCGGTCGAGCATCTCGGCCGCGGCCCGGCGGGTGAAGGTCAAGAGCAGTATCCGCCGCGGCATGACCCCGGTCTCGACCAGGCGGGCGACGCGGAAGACCAGGGTCCGGGTCTTGCCGCTGCCCGCCCCGGCGATGACCAGGACCGGGCCGCGCTCGGTCATGGCCGCCTCGTACTGGGCCGGGTTGAGCTGGGACTGATAGTCGATCACGAGTAAAAGGCGGTGATGGCCGCCACCAGGCCGCTGATGGTGTGCTCGGCGGCCTCGACGTGGATTGTCAGCCCCAAATCGCGGGCGGTCTGGGCGGTGATGGGACCGATGGCGGCCACGGTCACGTTTTCGAGCAGGCTGAGGAAATCGTCACCCAGCATCTTCTGGAGATTGGTGACCGTCGAGGAGCTGGTGAAGGTCACCAGATCGACGCCTTGCTCAAAGGCCAGGGCGGCCGAATCGTCCGCCGGCGGCACGGTCTGATAGGCGGGGACCACCTCGACCGTCGCCCCCTGGCGGCGCAGTTCGTCGGGCAGGATTTCCCGGGCCTTTGCCGCCCGGGGCAGCAGGACCTTCTTACCCGCCAAGTCGCGATCGGCCAGGGCGGCGATCAGGCCCTCGGCCACGAATTTTTCGGGAATGACGTCTGCTTTCAGGCCGCGTTCGGCCAGGGCCTGGGCCGTGGCCGGGCCGATGGCGGCCAGGGTCAGCCCGGCCAGGGCCCGGGCGTCCCGGCCGGCGAGCGTCAGCCGCTCCCAGAATTTATCGACCCCGTTGGGGCTGGTGAAGACCAGGTAATCGTAGTCGGCCAGTCGTTGTATGGCCCCATCGAGCGGCCCCCAGTCCTCGGGGGGAGCAATTTCGATGGTCGGCGTCTCGATGACCTCGGCCCCCAGATCGCGCAGGGCCCCTGACAAAATGCTGGCCTGGGTCCGGGTCCGGGTCACGGCCACCCGCCGTCCGAACAGGGGCTTGCGCTCGTACCAATCCAGATCGTCGCGCAGGGACACCCCGGTGCCGACCACGATCACGGCCGGCGGCTTCAGCCCGGCGGCTTCGATTTTTTCGGCGATATCGGCCAGGGTCCCGGTGAGGGTCTGCTGCCGGGGGGTGGTCCCCTGGCGGATGACGGCCACGGGCGTGTTCGGGTCCCGGCCGTGCTCGATCAGCCGGGCCGCAATCCGGGGCAGATTACCCACGCCCATGAAGAAACAGAGCGTCTGTTTGTCCCAGGCCAGGGCCGACCAGTCCAGGTCGGTGCGGTCCTTGGTCGGGTCTTCGTGTCCGGTAATGAAGGTCACGGCCACGTTGTGGTCCCGGTGGGTGACCGGGATGCCGGCGTAGGCCGGCACGGCCACCCCGGCGGTCACCCCGCAGACGACCTCGAAGGGCACGCCGGCCGCGGCCAAGGACAGGGCCTCCTCGCCGCCCCGGCCGAACACGAACGGATCCCCGCCCTTGAGCCGGACCACGTCCTTTCCCGACCGGGCCAGCTTGACCAGCAGGTCGTTGATCTGTTCCTGGGGCAGGGTGTGTTTCCCGGCCTGCTTGCCCACGTAGATTTTCTCGGCCGCGGGCCGGCACAGGGACAGGTGGGCCGGATTGGCCAGGTAATCATAGACCACGGCGTCGGCCCGGCCCAGGAGTTCGGCCGCCCGGAGGGTGATCAGCCCGGGATCACCCGGACCGGCCCCGACCAGAAAGACCGTTCCCGTGCGCGAATCCTCCCTGACCACGGCTCACTCCCCTCGGCCGTAGATGGCCTCTAAAATCTCGGCCCCGCCGCGGGCCAACAGGTCCTCGGCCAGGGTTTTTCCCAAGGCCTCGGCCTTATCGGCCGGGCCCGACCTCCGGCCGCGGAGGTAAGGCTCCCCTTCGAGGCCGGCGATCAGACCATCGACTTCGACCCGCCCTCCCTCGAGCCGGGCCAGGCAGGCCAGGGGCACCTGGCAGCCCCCTTCGAGGCGGGACAAGAAGGCCCGCTCGGCGGCCACGGCCGTCCGGGTGCCGGGATCGTCCAGGACCCGGACCAGATCATTGGTCCGGTCGTCGTCGATCCGGGTCTCGATCGCCAGGGCGCCCTGCCCCACCGCGGGCAGGAAGTCGTCCGGTTCGAGCCAGGCCGTGATCCGATGGGCCAGGTCCTGCCGGATGATCCCGGCCGCGGCCAGGACCACCGCGTCCAGGTCCTGTTCCTCCAATTTTCGCAAACGGGTTTCCAGGTTGCCCCGGAGTCCGATGATCGCCAGATCAGGCCGGTGGTGCAAGAGCTGGGCCGCCCGCCTCAGACTGCTCGTTCCCACCCGGGCGCCCGGCGGGAGGTCGGCCAGGCCTGCCGCCCCGCGGCAGACCAGGACGTCGCGATAGTCTTCGCGGGCGGGCACGGCCGTGATCGTCAGCCCGGCCGGCAACTCGGCCGGGACGTCCTTGAGGCTGTGCACGGCCAAATCGGCCCGGCCCGTAAGGAGTCCCTCCTCGATCTCCTTGACGAACAAGCCCTTGCCGCCCACCCGGGCCAGGGGCGCATCCAGGATCCGGTCCCCCTTGGTCGTTACCGTCAGGAAATCCACGGACAGTCCGGGGTGATTTTCGGCCAGCCACCCGGCGACCAGTCGGGCCTGGGTCAGGGCCAGGGGGCTCTTCCGGGTGCCGATGGTCAGGTTCATGGATTAGGGCCGGCCAGGGAGCGAGGATCGATCAGTGGCAGCCGGCGCAGGTCGAGGCCGAACAACTGGTGCAGCCCGAGTGCGCGGACACCATCTTGCCGTCGCTCTTGTGGGCGAACCCGCTCATCAATTTCTTGACCCGGCCCGAACCGCAGACCGGACACTCGATCTTATCATCGGTCCGCATGACCAGGGTCTCGAACTCGTGGTCGCATTTGCGGCAGCTATATTCGTAAATGGGCATAATCGCCTCCAAGGGTTCTATTTAAAAAATAATCACCGACTTCCCCCTTGTCCAGTCAAGGCCTCGCACACGGCGGCCATGAGCAGGGGGAAGTTGATCTCATGGTGCCCGATCAGGTTGATGCCCCGCCCGGCGACCATGGTCGGCCGTCGAACGACGTTGGTCAGGGGGCGGTAATGCCCGATCATGTCCAGGTTGACGGTGGTGAAGTCATAGACCCGGTGTCCCAGGTTCCGGACCAGGGTCAGGGCCTTGAGAAAGACCTCGGGCAGGATCACGGCCGAGCCCAGATTGAGATAGACGCCGCCTTCCAGCTCGGCCACCTCGGCGCAGAACCTCCGAAAGTCCAGGTGGGAGGCCCGGCCGGTGGCCGCCGGGTCGCACGAGGGGTGGAGGTGAATGATATCGGTGCCCAGGGCGACGTGGACGCTGGCGGTCAGGTCCAGGTCGGCGGCCGTGGCCAGGAGACTGTCCGCCAGGCCGTCCGGCGCGGCGGCGATCAGGGCCGCGCCCACGGCCCGGCCCAGCCCCTGATCGGGTGCGGCGGCAATGGCCTCGTTGATGAACCGGGCGGTGTCGGTGCTCATGCCGAACGAGCCGTCGGCCAGGGCCTTATCCACGTCCTCGGAGGTGTGTCCGGCCAGGGCCATTTCCACGTCGTGGATCACCCCGGCGCCGTTCAGGGCCAGGGCGGTGATCACGCCCCGCCGCAGCAGGTCGCAGATGAGCGGCCCCAGGCCGACCTTGATCGGATGGGCCCCCATGCCCAGGATGACCGGCCGCTGGTCGTTGATCGCGGCGGCGATGCGCCGGGCGGCGTCCAGCAGGTCGTCGGCCGCCAGGACCCGGGGCAGTCCCCCCAGAAAATCGGCCAGGGTCAGGCCGGCCCGGACCGGGCGGCCGAGCATGTCCCGGTCCACCTTGCTCGGCCGGGCGCCCAGCTCGACCGTGCGCAGGCCCTCCAGATCGATCGGCGGGCGGGCCACGGTCAGACCCCCCGGCCGACGTGGGTGAACAGCCGGGCCTCGACCAGTTCGCACAGCACGTGCTCGACGATCAGGTGAACCTCCTGAATCCGGGGAGTGTCGTCCGCGTCCACGGTGATGACCACCTCGGCCTGGGCCGCGGCCTCCTGTCCCGCCTGGCCGACCAGGGCGATGGTCCGCAACTCGAGGTTGCGGGCCTCGGCCAGGGCCCGGACCACGTTGGGCGAGCGGCCCGAGGTCGAAATGCCCAGGGCGACGTCACCCTTCTGGCCCAAGGCCCGGATCTGTTTGGCGAACACGTCGTGGAAGGAGTAATCATTGCTGATGCTGGTCAGGACCGAGGTGTCGGTGGTCAGGGCCAGGGCCGGCAAGGGGGGGCGCTCCAGCAGGTAGCGGTTCACGAACTCGGCCGCCAGGTGCTGGGCGTCGGCCGCCGAGCCGCCGTTGCCGAAGACGAGGAGCTTGCCTCCCTGGGACAGGGACGAGGAGATAACCTCGGCCGCGGCCACGACGTTGTCCAGGCCGGTGTTCATGAAACTCCGGACCGCGACCAGGCCGGCCTCGAAACTCTTGCGCGCCAAGTCATGCATGGTTGTCCCTCGTGGAGTCCTACCCGGCAGGAACGAAAAATGCTAACCCGATTTGGGCGTTGGTGTCAAACTCGGTCCCAGGGGGCCGGTTGGAAAAAAGTTTTGTTTCCCGCGGGAGACCTGCACTTTTTTGTTGAAACCCAGTTTGGCGCTGTGTTAAAGAGGAACAGTGGTTATAGTTGTTGAGCAGGCGTGAAAGGGTTTCCCGGCAAATCGCGGTCAGACTTCGAGCGGCGGCGGTTCCGGGAAAATAATGGGCGGCCCGCAAGGGCCTAACAGGACACTAGGCGAGGGGGAGAGAGAATGACCAAAGCTGAACTGATCGAGATCATGGCCAAGGAATCCAAGTTGAAAAAGGCCGAGGCCGAGCGGGCGCTTAGCTCGTTTCTGAACACGGTCACCAAGACCCTCAAGAAGGGCGACAAGGTCACCTTGACCGGCTTCGGCACCTTCTCGGTGGCCAAGCGCAAGGCCCGTAAAGGCCGCAATCCCCAGACCGGCGAAGAAATCAAGATCAAGGCTTCCAAGGTAGTCAAGTTCAAGGCGGGTCAGACCCTCAAGGACAAGATCTGACCCGGGTCATTACAGTCGGTCGCGGCTCGAAACGGTATTAACCGGTTTCCTGCTTCTACTAGCCCTCCTCGCATCGACCGACTCGACAACTAAAAGACCAGACCGGCGAAGCTCACCGAGCCTTGGCCGGCCTGGTCTTTCCATTGTTGGTAGTCCACCACCCGCCCCGGCCCGGCGCCGCTCAGGTGCAGCAGCCACCAGATCGGGGCCAGACCGCAGATGCGCCGCCGATCCCCCTCACCGGCCACCAGGCTGAAGAACTGAGCGGCGTCCCCGGCCTCGGCCGCCGCCAGGAGGGTCTGGTCGGCCCGCTCCGAGGCCACGGTCGCGGTCAGGTCCACCGCCTCGGCGTCCCCGAACATGGGCCCGATGTGGGCCAGGTCGGCCCCGGCGATGATGATCGTCCGGCCCGCATCATTCATGATCTCGCCCAGGGCCCGGGACCAGGTCTTGACCTCGGGGTTGTCTTCCGGGGTTTGCCCGGCGGCGATCAGCGGCGAGAAGGTCCCGCACAGCAGCGGCAGGATCGTCACCTCACCCACCAGGCGCTGCAAAAACAGGAGCTGAAAGATCAGCGAGTGCTCGACGCGGTGGATTATTTCGTCCGAGGCGCCGTCCGGGCCGGCCAGGTCCATCAATCGCCGGGCCGCCGGGGCGTGGGTCTTGACCCGTCCCAGGGGCGTCTGGAAGTCCTTGGCCGTGGGCACCATCAGGCCCCGGGTCGGCTGGTGGGAGGTCCCCAGCACCAGATACAGGGCATCGGCCGGGGCCCCGGCCAGCCGCCCATAGATTGACCCATAGACCCGGCGGCCCCGCGTCAGGTCGATGTGCGGGGCGATCAGGGCCTTGATCTGCTGCCCCGAGGGACCGGCGGCCTCCAGCCCGGCGGCCAGGCAGTCGTCCAGCCAGGCCCCCAGGGCCTCCCCCTCGGGCAGGTCCCCGACCCCGGCCGGAGTGACCGACACCACCTCGGACCGGGCGAACTCCTCGCCGATCCGGCGCTGGTGGGCCTCGAACCGCTCGTTTTCGAGAAAGAGGTTCTGATCCAGCTCGGCCTCGATCTTCCGGATGTGCTCGATATAGATCAACTCCCCGTAACGGCGCATGTACATCTCCTGGATGTCACGTCCGGTGTTCCGGCCGTCCATGAGGGAGATGATGAAGAAGATTTTTTCCGGGACGATGACCGTGCTCTCGCTCAACCGCGACGGATCGCGCAGCAGAAAGCCCGTCCGGCCCTGGGACCGGACCGGAATGACCTCCAGGGCCCGCACGCGGGGGCAGGAGGTATTGGTCAAGATACCCATGCCTCAAGACAACGATGTTGGGTGTCGGTCAAGATACCCGCGCCTCAGGACAACGATGTCGGGTGTCGGTCAAGATACCTTCGCCTCTCGGCAGCGATGGTGAATGCGGGTCAAGACGGCCCTCGTCTCGGTCCGATGTCCGGGTCAGGCCGGGTTGGTGAGTAGTTCGAGCATGTCCGCCGCCGGCTCGAAGGCGGGGTCCAGTTCCAGGGCCCGCTGAAGGGCCGAGACGGCCAGGTCGGCTTGACCCATGGCCTCCAGGGCCTGGGCCCAGCGCCAGGGCCCGGCGGGCTGGTCGAATCCGGCCTCGACCACGTCGGCCAGGACCGCGGCCGCGGCCTCGTGGCGACCGGCGGTAAGCAGGGCCCAGCCGTAGCGATAGCGGTGCGTCGGATTCCCGGGGTCCAGTTCGACCGCCTGGCCGCACAAGGACAGGGCCACGTCCGAATCGGTCCCCCGCTCCAGAAAGAGGGCCCCCAGGCCGGACAGGGACTCGGCGTCCAGGGGGGCGGCCTTGACCGCCTTCTGGTACAGGGCCACGGCCTGGTCCAGGTGTCCCCGGCTCCACTGGATGTCCCCCAGAAGCCGCCAGCACAAGGGCCGCGGCCGGGCGGCCGCGGCGGCCCGCTCCAGGTGGCGCTCGGCCTCGTCGGTCAGGCCCTCCAGCAGGAGCAGGCGGCCCAACTGGAGTCGAACGTCGCCGTGATCCGGGTCCAACTCGGCCGCCCGGGTCAAGGCGGCGATCCCCTCGTCGCGCCGGCCCAGGGCGGCCAGGGCGAAGCCGAGGTTGAAATGGGTCATGATGTTGTCCGGATCCAGGTCCCGGGCCCGCTGAAAGCAGTCCAGGGCCTGATCCATCCGGCCCAGTTGACCGTAACAGACCCCCAGGGAGTTGATGACGTTGACCTCCTCGGGGTCGATGTTCAGGGCCCGGAGGTACTCGTCCCGGGCCTCGTCCAGGCGTCCCAGGGCGTAGAGCTTGTCGCCGCTGACGTTGAGGCTGACGGCGTCAAAGGCGGCCAGGGAGCCGGGCCCCAGGAGAGTGGCGTGATCCAGGGCCTTGACCGCCCGGTCCATCAGGTCGTCGAAGCTGAAATCGAAAAAGGGATGGACCGCCGCGCCGGCGGTGACCGTATCGGCGCCCTCGTTCCCGCCGGTCAGGGGGCCGGCCCAGGCCAGGGCGGCCTCGGCCTGATCGGCCCCGGGCAGGCACACGGCGATCGTGTCCGGGCTGTACAGCCCGGCCCAGGCCCCCTCGGGGAGACGATCCTTGACCTGGCCGGCCAGGGCCACCCGCCGGGCCAGGGCGGCCTCGGCCCCGCCGACCCGCTCCAGGCGGGCCAGGCCGTCCATTTTGAGCAGGATCACCGCCCCGCCGCCGGCATCCAGATCGACCAGGCGCCGGTTGAAGGCGGCCAGGCTGGGCAGACCGGTGGCGGCGTCGATCTCGATCGGAGTCGCCGACAGGTCCTCGGCCTCCTCGTCCCGGGGCACCACCTCGTCACCCTTGTCCAGGACCCACAAGGGATCGGTGATGGCCACCACCTCGGCCACGGCGGTCTCGGGTTCCAGGCCGACCACGACCAGTTCGCCCTTGGTCCCCTGGGGATATCTGGCCGCCAGGACCGAGCCCTGGGCCGTCTGCCGCCGGGTGCCGCCGACGATGAACCGCTGGCCGACCTCGACCCCGGCCTCGCGGCCCACGTCCAGGATGACCCGGCTGCCGGCCAGGACCTGGATCACCCGGGCGTCTCCGGTCAGGACGTCGCTGAAGTTGAACGGGACGCCGCGCCGGACGGCGGCCTCCATGGCCCGAAAGGCCCGGGCGAATACCCGCTCGGCGGCGTCCTCGGCCCCGTCCCGGGTGACCACCGCCAGGTCGGGGCAGTCCTGGGGAAAGGTCAGCCAGCCCACCGCCAGGTCGGCCATCCGCCGGGGTAATTCGAGGGCCGTGGCCTCGGCCGCGGTCCGGTCCAGGCCGGGGGCCAGGCAGGCGAAGCCGAATGACTCGTCCCGGGCCAGAATCACCGACTCGCCCAGGACGCGCCCCAGTTCGTCCGCCCCGGCCTCGAGGTGATCCTCGGTCCAATACCCGGGAGCACCCAGCAGGAGCAGCGAAAAGGAGCCGCTCTCCGCCCCCTCGGTCCAGCTCAACCGCCGGCCGACCCGGCCGCCGCCGCTGTCCCAGTGCTCCTCCACCAACCGGGCCAGTTGACCGAGCAGGTGCCGCCGGTTGAACAGTCCGGTCAGGGGATCGGTCACGTTGGCCTTGTAAAAGAAGATGTTCTCCAGACCCAACTCGATGATCCGGGTCAGGTAAGGCAGGACGTCCGCGTCCACCAGGCCCGGCGCCAGGCCTTCCAGGATTAGCGAGCCCAGCGAATGCCCGCCGATGACCAGGGGCAACACGATCCGGCCGGCCGCCTCGTTGACCACGACCTGCTTGAGAACCGCGGCCCGGCCGGCCTCGGCCCGGACGTCGGGCGGCAGATTTTCGGGGAGCGGCTGTCTCGGGTCGTAGGGGGCCAGATAACCGCGCCGGGCCTTGGTCAGACGGATCACGTCGCCCACCAGCCAGTCGCCCAGCCGCTCCAGGTCCCCGAAGGTCAGATTGTTTACCCGCGCCTTGCCGGCCAAGCCATACCTCCCGGAAAGCGGTGAAGGGTTTTCCTTGACAGGATGTTAACCAAAGACCTCGTCCAGGGCCGCCGCCGCCTCCCGGTCGTCGCCGGGGAGCATGGTCCGCACGTCCAGCAGGAGCCGCTCCTGGTGGGTCCGGGCGATGATCGGCACCTCCCGTCCCCGGAGTTTTTCCTCGATCCGGGCCACCGGCTCCCCGAGGGAGCGGACGGCCACCAGCCGGGTCGGCAGGTCGCCCAGGGGCAGGGCCCCGCCGCCCACCTGGGACCGGCCGTCCATCAGTTCGACCGTGAACCGGTCCCGGGCCACGGCCCGCAGCCGCCGGGCCAGGGTCGCGGCCGAGCGCTTGATCGAGGCCAGGGGCCGGGTCAGCATCCGGAGCGTGGGCACCTGACTGAAGGCCCGCCGCGGGTCGCGGTACAGATGGAGCGTCGCCTCCAGGCCGGCCAGGGTCATCTTGTCCACCCGGACCGCCCGGTGCAGCGGATTCTTCTTGATGGGGTCCAGGTATTCCTTGCGGCCCAGGATGATCCCGGCCTGGGGCCCGCCCAGCAGCTTGTCGCCGCTGAAGGTCACCAGATCGACCCCGGCCTCGAGGCACTCGATGACCGTCGGCTCCCGGCCGATGCCGAAGGGGCCGAAATCGACCAGGTTGCCGCTGCCCAGGTCCTCCATGACCGGCAGTCCGCGGGCGGCGCCGATCGCAACCAGGGTCGGCAAATCGACCTCGGCGGTGAACCCGACCACGGCGAAATTGCTGGTGTGGACTTTCAGCAACAGGGCCGTCTTCTCGGTGATGGCCCGTTCGTAGTCATGGGGGTGGGTCTTGTTGGTGGCGCCGACCTCGACCAGGATCGCCCCGGAGCGGGCCATGACGTCCGGGATGCGGAAGGATCCGCCGATCTCGACCAGCTGGCCCCGGCTGACGATGACCTCGCGGCCCACGGCCAGGGTCTGGAGGCACAGAAAGACCGCGGCGGCGTTGTTGTTGACCACCAGGGCGCTCTCGGCCCCGGTCAGTTCGGTCAGCAGCCCCTCGACCAGGGCGTAGCGCGAGCCGCGCTGGCCGAGTTCGAGGTCGAACTCGAGGTTGGTGTAGTACCGGGCCGCCCGGACCACGGCCTCGACGGCCGCCTCGGCCAGGACTGACCGGCCCAGGTTGGTGTGGACCACCACCCCGGTGGCGTTGATCACCCGCCTGAGTTTCGGCCGGACCGTCCGGGCCGTCTCGGCCTGGATGAGGCCGGTCAGGGCCGCCGGGTCGGGCGCGGCGCGGTCGGACTCGAGGATGTCCTTTCTGATCCGGTCGAGCACCCGGCGCACGGCGGCGACGACCACGGGCCGGGAGTACTGATCGACCAGTCCGGCCACGGTCTGGTCCCGCAGGACGTCGTCCACGGCCGGGATACGGCGAAGTTCAGCGGACCGGTCCACCGCTCACCTCCTTGTCCCCGGCGCGGATAAGCGAACGGCCGGGTCGCGGTGGCCTATGGTAGCCATAATGGGGGT
>CAZMVB010000022.1:0-64194 GCA_964569795.1 uncultured Desulfarculales bacterium
GCCTTTCACGCCGGCAACACGGGTTCAAATCCCGTTGGGGACGCCATAATATCAAGTACTTAGCTCCTATGCATCAAACCTCCTTTTTAGGGCGGACACAATTTTATTCATAGGACGCCCCAATCAGGGCTGTTCGGAGGTACCGAATCACTTCAGACCTGACCTGCAAAGGGGACAGGCGTCACGTTTGTCTCAGGTGATCGATCAGCCTAAATAAAGTTACGAACACATGGTGGTACATTTATTTTGAGGCCTGACCAAGTTCGTAGCCTCGCCCAAAAAAAAGGACATTGGCCCCACTAAGACCGACCTAACCACCCATACCTGCCGGCGACCGTGTTTCTACTCTTTGCTATTGCCGTCCATCGACAACCCATATTTTGTAGGGCAATGTCCGTCAACGTATGTTCAGGATGAATAATCGGTTCTGTTTGGCCTCACCACCACCAGCCCTCTTTCCATTACCCAGATATTGACAAATGATCTATTTTCGATCTGGAGTCGTCTTCGGGGTGTTGACCAACCTCGGTAGCCCCAGTCACGTTTGCCTGGACCACCCGTTATCCGTGAATGTCCTTGATCAGGTGGACCAGTTTGTGGTCCCGCCAGCGGGCCAGTTCGGCCGGGCTCCGTTCCTGAAGCTCCTCACGCAGTCCTTGGGCCAATAGTTCCTTGGCCTGGCGCGGCAGTCGTTTCCAGGCGGCCATGTCCTCCCACCAGGACTCGAAGGCCGGTCCCAGGTGGTCGATGAAGTGGTCGATGCCCCCGTCGCCCCCGCCGAGATGATAGGTCAGATGCGGGCCCATCAAGGCCCACCTCAGGCCGGGCCCGCCGCAGACGGCCCGGTCGATGTCCCTGACCGTGGCCACGCCGGCCAGGACCAAGTCGATGGCCTCGCGCCACAGGGCCGCGGCCAGGCGGTTGGCGATGTGCCCGGGGACTTCCTTTTTGAGGACCACGGGCAGCTTGCCCAGTTCTTCGAAAAACAGGGTGGCCTCGGTCATAACGACCGGAGAGGTAAGCCGGCCCGGGACCAGTTCCACCAGCGGCACCAGGTGGGGCGGATTGAAGGGGTGGGCGATCAGGCAGCGCTCGGGACGGGTGGTCGCCTTCTGGATTTCGGTCATGAGCAGGCCCGAGGAACTGCTGGCCAGGATCACGTCCGGGGCCGTGCCGGCGTCCAGGGCGCGGTAGACCTCGTGTTTGACCAGGTAGTCCTCGGCGGCCGACTCCTGGACCCACTGAGCTTCGGCTGCCGCCTCCTCGAGGCTGGCGACCGGGGTCAGCAGTTTGGTCTCGTCTCCGGTCCTGTCGTCGGTCAGGCCCTGGTCACGTAAAAAGGCCAGCCTTTCCGAGGCCATCCTCACCGCCCGGTCCAGGGCCGCAGGATCGGGGTCGAACATCTTGACCCGCATTCCCCGGCTGGCGAAAAAAGCGGCCCAGCTCGCGCCGATCAGACCCGTCCCCACGATGCCGATGTGTTGATACTTCATGTCTGCGATTTACTTTCTATCCTGTTCGAATCAGAGCTGTTCGGCTATGCCAAGGGCGCCTTTACCGGGGCCCTGTCCCAGGGCAAGCCCGGCAAGTTCGAGCTGGCCCAGGGCGGCACCATCTTCCTGGACGAGATCGGCGAGATGCCGCTGGAGATGCAGCCCAAGCTCCTCCAGGTGCTCGAGGAAACGGTCTTCGAGCGCGTCGGCGGCATAACGCCGATCAAGGTGGACTGCCGGGTCATCGCCGCCACCAACCGCAATCTGGACGAAATGCTGGCCGCCGATACCTTTCGCCAGGATCTGTTCTTGAGACTCAACGTGGTGCCCATCCACATCCCGCCCCTGCGCACCCGGCCGATGGACATCCGCCCCATCACCGACCACCTGATGCAGCAGATCTCCGACGACTTCAGCCACGGAGGCTATCGCCTATCCCCCGAGGCCGAGGACATTCTCCTGGCTTACCAGTGGCCCGGCAATGTCCGTGAACTCCATAACGTCCTGGAGCGGACCCTGTCCCTGATCGAGGGCAACGTCATCCGGGCCGACGACCTGCCCTTTTACTTGCGCCGCGGGACATCGTCCCAGTCCGCCGGCGACCAGTGGGATCTGCGGTTGCAGTAACGGATGGACGCGGACGCGTTCAGCGAGGTGGTGGAGCTGGCCTGTGAAGCGACCGGGGTGGAAAGGTGACGCCGGGCGACGTCTATCGCGCTCGATCTGGCCGCGGTCCCCAAATATCACCTTTTACAGGCGGGGATATTGACATATACTGACCGGTGTTATTCATTGGCTGTGACGTTCGTTGCCCACCAGGAGGCCGCCAGTGACCGAAGTCGAATCAGCCAGAGGGATCGAGGGCCGGGTGGTCGTTGTCACCGGTGCCGCCCGGGGACTGGGACGGGAGATCACCCTGGCTCTGGCCTCCAGGGGGGCCAAGGTGGTGGCGGCCGACATAGAGAAGCCCGCCGAAACCGGCGCCCAGCTCAAGCAGATGGGGGCCCTATACCTGGCCCTCGAGACCGACGTCGGCGAGGAGGACCGGGTGGCCGAAATGACGGCCAAGACGGTGGCCGAATTCGGGCGGGTGGACGTCCTGGTCAACAACGCCGGCATATCCCAGCTCGATTACATCGCCACCCAGGACAGCGACCTCGAGGAGTGGGAGAGGGTGATTCGGGTCAATCTGACCGGGGCCTATTTGACCGCAAAGCATGCCGGCCGCCACATGATCGATCAGGGCGGCGGCAACATCATCAACGTCGCCTCGACGGCCGGTCTGTCGGGCGTGCCCCGGGCCCCGGCCTATTGCGCCTCCAAGGCGGGCCTGATCATGTTGACCAAGAGCCTGGCCCTGGAATGGGCCGAATACAACGTCCGCGTCAACGCCATCGCCCCCCACTATCTAGAGACCGAACTTACCACCGGCCTGCGGTCGTCAACCAAAGTGTACAACGGCCTGGCCCGGCAGATACCCCTGAAACGGTTCGCCAAGGCCTCCGAGATGATCGGCGCGGTGCTGCTCTTGGCCGGCGATGATTCCAGCTTCATGACCGGATCGGTGATCGTGGTCGACGGCGGGTATTTGGCCAAGTGACCGAGGCATCGGCCTTGTCGGTGTCGAACTGGGCGACTATAATTCTCCACAAGGCCGGCTCGGGACGGGGGCCGACAGGCGTTGTTGTCAATCGAGCGTTAGGATTGTAATATGGGCCGAGTCAAGGAAATCCTGACCGACTGCACCCTTTGTTACCACAGTTGCGGGACCCGGGTGACGGTCGAAGACGGCAGGGCGATCAAGATCCGGGGCCTGGAAGGGCACCCTGTCAACATGGGCCGGCTGTGCCCCAAAGGGGCCAACGCCCTGGAGGTCATCTACAGCCCCGACCGCCTGACGACCCCCGTCAAACGCACCAAGGGCGGCTTCCAGCCCGTTACCTGGGAGCAGGCCCTGGAGGAAATCGCCCAAAAGCTCCTGGACATCAGGCAACAATACGGCCCCCAGGCCCTGGGGTTTTTCTGCGGCTCCATCGGAGTCGAGAACCTCGAACTGGTCAACCTGGTCCATCGCCTCAAGGCGGCCTACGGTTCGCCCAACTTCTTCTCGGTGGAGAGCGTCTGCTACCGGATGCGCATCCGCACCCGGCAGCTCACCTTCGGCAAGTACCCCGTCGAGGAGCCCGACAGCAACCTCTACATCCTGTGGGGCCACAACCCCGAACAGTCCGATTTTCCCCTCAAATACTACCTGCGCCGTAACCTGAAAAAAGGCGCCAAACTGGTGGTCATCGACCCTAAACGGATCCCCCTGGCCGACAAGGCCGACATGTATTTGCGCATCCGGCCCGGCAGCGACGGCGCCCTGGCCCTGGCCCTGATGAACGTGATCATCGCCGAGGGACTGCAGGATCAGGATTTTATCGATCGTCATACCCACGGCTTCGACGAGCTGGTCGAGCACGTCAAACCGTTCACGCCCGAGTGGGCCGAGGAGATTACCTGGGTTCCGGCCAAGCAGATCGTCGCGCTGGCCCGGCTCTACGCCGGCACCGAGGGGGCCAGCATATACCAGGGCACCTGCACCCAGGACCAGACCGCGAACGGCACCCAGAACAGCCGCGCCTTTGCCGTGCTACAGTCCATCACCGGCAACATTAACGTCCCCGGGGGCTGGGTGACCTGCTCCTTCCCCCGCTTCGGCAGCATGTCCCTCCCCGTGGACGGAGACCCCCTGGGCTACGAACAATACCCCATGTTCGTTGAACTCTGGGGACGCAAGACGCCCTACGGCGTGGTGACGATGGTGCCCGAATCGATCCCCGACAAGCTGCGGGCCTTCTTGGTCGTCGGCGGCAACCCCCTGGTTTCGATGCCGGACTCGAACGCTTTCCGGGAGGCATTCCGAAAGCTGGACCTGCTCGTGGTCCACGACCTCTTCATGTCCGAGACCGCGCGGGAGGCCCACTACGTGCTGCCGGCCTGCTCGCACCTCGAGAAGTGGGGCGTGGCCTACACCTACAACGTCTGCCACTCCCTGCCCTTTCTGATGCTGCGAAAAAAAGCCATCGAAACCCTGGGTGAAAGCTGGTCCGAGTGGCGCTTCATCACCGAACTGGCCCGATCCATGGGCCTCGGCGAGCAGTTTCCCTGGCGGTCCGAGGAGGAGATGGTGGCCCATCTCCTGGCGCCGACGGGGCTGTCCTTCGAATACCTGCTCGACGAGAAACCCGGGGGTGACTTCTACGCCGCCAAGAAATACGAAATTGGCGAGGGCGACTTCCGGACGCCCTCGGGCAAGATAGAAATCTACAGCGACACCCTGGCCGAAATAGGCTTCGATCCCCTGCCCTCCTACCTGGAGCCCGAGCGGGGGCCCAGGCGGGGCTCGAAGCCGTTCCTGGAAAAGTATCCCTTGATCCTGTCCACCGGCAGCCGTAACCTCTACTACACCCACTCCCAGTACCGGGCGGTGAAAAAGCTGCACCAGGCCTCCCCCGAGCCCCTGTCCGCAATCGGCCCCCAAACAGCCGCCGCGTTCGGGGTCAGCGACGGCGACTATGTGAACATCGAAACCAATCGGGGCCGGATCAGGATGAAGGCCAAGGTCGACGACCGGGTGGCCGAGGGAATCGTCCTCGCCCCCCACGGCTGGGCGGACGAGGCCAATGCCAACCTGCTCACCGACGTCACCTGCCGCGAGCCGATCATGGGCTACCCGGACATGAAATCGTTACAGTGCCGCATCGAAAAGGCTGAGTGACTTCCCGGATCCTGGCCTTGGGAGGTGCCAGGAACATCCTGGTGCCGACCACGGCCTTTCCATCGGCCAGCCAAGTCCAGCCAAGGCTGGCCCCCGACGACGAGATCATCCCGTGCGCCACTGACGAGGCCATGGAGCGCCTCGACCGGGCTGACGTGCTGATTTAAGAAAATGGTTCCCATCACCGCCGAGGTCATCGGCCGGTCGGTGGCCGACTGTGTCGAGCGACTGCGTCCCGGTGAGCCGCTATTATATCAGACAAATCAAATTTAACTATTTTTATTACCACGGTGTCGCCTTGACACCGGGATTGCCTGGCGCATGAGTGATGCATGCCGCATAATTGTTGCATGATTTCTGCAGAAATAGTTCAATTAATTCCCGGTCTTACAGATGATTTCAAATAAATACAGGATCATGGAAGTGGACCCGGATTAATTTCAATGAAATCAGGCTATTAAATGACAGAAAATAATTGGCACACTATTGGCACTGCACAGAGGCGGGCGGGGAACCACAAAAAGCCATTCCAGACAAACTCGGGGAAGGGGGAACCGTGGGAAAATACGTCAAGACCTTCGCCGAAATGAGCAAGCAGGACATCCAGGAGGCCGGCGGCAAGGCGGCCAACCTGGGGGAACTGACCAAACACGGCTTCAACGTTCCGGCCGGTTTTTGCGTGACCAGCCAATCGCTCGATTACCACATCGATAAAAACACCCTGCGCCAGCGCATCGACGCCATCGTGGCCGGTTTCGATTTCGATGATTTCGAGGGTATTGAAAACAATACGGCCACCATCAGGAGTCTGATCAGCGAGGCCGGGATTCCTCCTGATCTGAAGCGGGAAATAAGCGACGCCCTGGCTGAACTGCAGAAGCCGGAACCATGTTTCGTGGCCGTTCGCTCCTCGGTGGCGGTCAAGAACAGCAGCATCTCTTCCTTTCCCGGCATGATGGACACCTACCATTACCTCCAGGACGAAGACGAGATTATCGAGCACATCAAGAAGTGCTGGGCCTCGCTCTGGACCAGCCGGGCGACTTTTGACCGGCACCACAAGGAGGTGGACCACAAACTGGGTCTTATCGCCCCGGTGGTGCAGAAGATGGTCAACCCCGAGGTGGCGGGCATCCTGTTCACCGCCCACCCGGTCAGCAGCGACCGGGCCGAGATGGTGATCGAGGCCAACTGGGGGCTGGGCGAATCGGTGGTTTCGGGAAAATCCATGAACGACTTCTTCCTGCTGGACCATGCCACGGGCAAGGAAAAGATGCGGCGGGTAGCCAAGAAGACGGTCATGGTCACTTTCAACGAAGAAAGGGGTTTTGGCCGCAAAGAAGTGGCCGTGGCTCCCGACATGATGGACGCCGAGACCCTGGACCGGCAACAGGTGGAGGAACTGGGGGCCAAGGGTCTCGAGATCGAGGCGGTCTTCGGCTTTCCCCAGGACATCGAGTGGGCCTATCAACAGGGCGAGCTGTTCATTTTGCAGAGCCGGAACATCCGGACTCTGAAGGAATGACAACACCGTAATGTGGCCCGCCCGTTGGCGGGGTGATTGAACCGATTGGAAGCCAAGCAGAAACATTGAAAGGAGAGAAACGAATATGGCACAAAGAACCGTAGATGCACACAACCATTGGTACCCCAAAGAGTATTTGGATTACCTGGTGAGCCGCGGCTCTGACCAGTCCCCTTACATGCGTCACGACGGCGGCAGCCACTACCGGGGCTACTACAAGGGCGTTGCCTGCGCCCACATCGACCGGCCCGGCCACTACGACCTGGAGGCCCGGATCAAGGACCTGGACGCGGCCGGCCTGGACACCCAGTTGATCAGCGTCACCATCCCGGGCCCCGAGACCCTGGAACCCGATCAGGGCGTCTATTGGGCCAAAAAGTGCAACGACGCCCTCCAAAAGGCCACCGAGGGCTATCCGGGACGGTTCTATTTCCTGGCCACTCTGCCCTGGCAGGTGCCTGACGAGGCGGCCAAGGAATTGGAGCGGTGCCATGACCTGGGCTGCGTCGGGGTCCAGATGTTCTCCAACTTCAACGGCGAGCCGGTCTGGCTGGACAAGTTCCACGGCATCTACGCCCTGGCCGACAAGTGGGAGCTGCCCATGCTGGTCCACCCGGCCAATCCCCTGACCGCCGAGGTCATGGACATGATGAAGATCCCCTACCAGCTCTGGGGCTACACCCTGGACACCTCCCTGGCCGTGGTGAGCATGATCTTCCAGGGTCTGTTCGAAAAGTTCAAGAAGCTGACCCTGGTCCACGGCCACCTGGGGGGCATGGTGCCCTACTTCGTCCGCCGCCTGGCCGACTCCTACAAGGGCTACGGCAAGGAATGGGGCATCTCTGACCTGTCCGAGTCGCCCGACGAGACCTACCGCAAGCGGGTTTACCCGGACACCACCTCCTTTTACCTGCCGGCCATGAAGTGCTGTCTGGAGTGGGTCGGCCCGGGCCAGATGTGCATCGGCACCGACTACGCCCACCGGGTGGGCGACCCCGAGGGCGCCATCAAGGCGGTCAAGGACCTGGGCGATCAGGTCGGCCTGAGCCCGGAGGAGATCGACATGATCCTGGGCGCCAACCTGGAGAAGCTGTTCAAGCTTCCGCCGATGCCCTGACCTCGAACCAAGCCCGGCCGGCCGCCTCACCCCGATCCCGACCCGGGCGGGGCGGCCGAACCGGTCGTTTCCGGCCCCAAAGGACAGGGGAACTTGGTGCCAAGCGTGGAAAGGACTCAGCCCGTCATGGACGTGAAGTGGTGCGGATTCGATTACGGGCAGTGCATCATGCAACCCGGCAGCCTGCGCACGCCGTTTATCTTCGGTGAGATCTGCAAGACCATAGGCCAGCCGGAACTGATCGCCGACAAGATGAGGAAGTATCGCGTCCTCAAGGAGAAATACGGCACCTACGGCCGGATCAAGGAGGGGCACCGGGACGAGATTCACCGCTACGTCATGGACGACGTGCCCGAGGCCGTGGATCTCTACGACGAGCTGGAACTGACCGTCCCGGAGAAGAGCGACGGCCTGGAGGACGCCCTGGCCTACCTCCAGGGCGAGGGCATCGATCTGTGGGTGGTCTCGGAGATGAAAAAGACCCTGGGGGCGGTGGGGACCGACATGGTCTCCCGCTTCCTGAAGACCCGGGACCTGGTCAAGTACTTCCGCTACCTGGCCACCCCCCAGGGCAAGATCGACCTGACCGACGACTCCATCGACCGCCGTTACCAGGGCCATACCAAGGCCGAAGGGACCCTCTACGACGTCCTGGCCGAGGAATTGGGGGAGCGCGGCATCAAGCCCGACGAGGCGGTCATGGTCGGGGACAAGCCCGAGACCGACATCGATCCGGCCCACGCGCGGGGCTTCTTGACCATCCAGTACCTTGGTTTCGTCGACCTGGGGCCGTCGCAGGCGGACTTGGTCATCCGATCGTTCTCCGAGCTCAAGACCATCCTGCGCAAGAAAGAGGATTAACCGATATGCCCGGACCCAGAGCGCGACGGATCGTGCTCGAATTCGACGACGGATCCACGGCCTCGGCCGGGTTCGAGGACCTGCCCGTCCCTTTGCAGCGTGACCTGTTGTGCCAGCCCTTCGCCGTCCGGCCCAGCCCCGCCCCCGAGGCGGAGTCTTTCGTGGTCCTGCAGTGGGCCGACGGCTGGAAGGAAGTCCTGAAGGTGGACCCGGCCTATCAAGAGATCAACCGCTACTACGTGATCCGCCGGCCCGAGGACGTCGGCCGGCTGTCCCTCAACCAGGACGACGGCCATCCCGAGCTGATCGAGATCATTCGCAAGCCCATGGACCTGCAACGGATCACCTTCGGGGACGCCTTCGGCTGCGAGGTGGCCCGCATTGAGCGGGAGGGCGCCAAACAGGACCACTTCTTTGGACTGACCCGGGAGGGGGAGGCCTTTGCCGAGGAGGCGGCGGCCTTCGAGCGGGCGGTCGAGGAGTTAGGGATCGATCCCCAAGTCATGCGAGAGGCCGACCCGGCCCGGATCCAGGATGAATGCCAGCGGATCGGGCGGCACATGGGCCTCAAGGCAGCCCGATGCCAGCAGGACCTGCGGGACTTCGTGGCCTACCTGGCCCGGCGAAGCGATTAAGGGGAGATTCGCCCCCCAGGAAAGGAAGATCACCGAGATGGGTTTCGATGGTTTTGTTCCGTATCGCCCCCAGGAGGCGGCGCTGTACGAAAGGCGCCGCTGGTGGCTGGGTCTGACCCTGGGCGACATATTCGACAAGACCTGCGACCTCTATCCGAACCGGGAGGCCCTGGTGGGCGAGGGCCGGCGGTACACCTGGCAAGAACTGCGCCGCCGGGTGGACGCCCTGGCCTACAACCTGCTCCAGGCCGGGTTGCGTCCGGGCGACCCGGTGTTGTTGCAGTTGCCCAACTGGCCCGAGTTCGTGATCGCCTATTTCGCCCTCCAGAAGGCCGGCCTGGTGCCGGTGCTGCTCACGGTCAACCACTCCGCCCGGGAGGTGGCCCACCTGGGCGACCTGACCCGGCCCCGGGGCTGGATCTTCCCGGCCGTTTATCGGAACAAGGAATTCGGGCCCCTGGTGGAGCAGGTGAGGGCGGACAGCCAGACCCTGGCCCACGTGGTGGCCGTGGGTGAGGCGGGTGCCTATCCGGACTTCGACCGGCTGTGCCAGACCGAGGTCCCGGCGGACGAGGTCCGGGAGGCCCTGGACCGGGCCCGGCCCGATCCGGGGGACGTCTGCCAGATCCTGCCCTCGGGTGGGACCACCGGCCTGCCCAAGGGCGCGCCCCGGACCCACAACGACTACATCTGCAACATCGAGTACAAATCCAAGGCCTGGGACGTCAACGTCACCGACACCTGCCTGGTCTCGACCACGGTCGGGCATAACCTGGCCCTGCTGGTCTGCGTTACCGCCTCGGTCTTCCACGGGGCCAAAATCGTCCTCCTGGACTCGACCTATCCCCAAGATTTCTGCCGGATGGTCGAGGCGGAAAAGGTGACCTGCACCGGCATGGTCCCGACCCTGATCAGCCGGGTGGTCGGCTACGACGGCCTGGCGGACCACGACCTGGGGTCCCTGGAGCGGATTTACGTGGGCGCGGCCAACAGTCCGCCGGAACTGGTCCGGGCGGTGGAGGACAAGATCGGCGCCCGCTACATCAACGCCTTCGGCATGGTCGAGGGGCCGGTCTGCCAGTCCCGGCCCGACGACCCGGTGGAGGTGCGCCAGCACACCATCGGCCGGCCCTGCTGCCCCTACGACACCTTCGTCACCCTGGACGAAAACGGCCGTCCCACCCCGCCCGGCGTGGAGGGGGAACTGGCGGCCAAGGGGCCGGGGGTCTTCACCGGATACTTCAACAACCCCCAGGCCAACCAGAAGGAGTTCACCCCGGACGGCCTCTTCCGGACCGGGGACCTGGCGACCATCGATCCCGAGGGGATCGTCCGGATCACCGGCCGGATCAAGGACATCATCATCCGGGGCGGCGAGAACATTGCCGCCCGGGACGTGGAGGACCTCATCTCGTCCCACCCCCGGGTGGAATACGTGGCCGTGGTGGGCATGCCGGACCCGGACCTGGGCGAGCAGGTCTGCGCCTTTGTCAAGCCCAAGGACGGCGCCCGCCTGAGCCATGAGGACGTCGTCGGGCATTTGAGGACCCAGGGGGCTGCCAAGGCCCTGATCCCGGCCCGGACGGAAGTCGTGGCCGACATCCCGCTCACCGCAGCGGGCAAGGCGGACAAGAAGGTCCTCAAAAAGGACATCGAAGCAAAACTATAAGCCGGCCCACCTTGCGGGGCGGAAGACGAACAACCAGGAGCAAGAGGCGGATAATGGATTATCCCAAACTGTTTTCTCCGGTCTCCATAGCGGGGGTGACCGCCCCCAACCGCATCCAGCGGACTTCGATGGTCTCGGGACTGGCCACCGAGGACGGACACGTCACCGACGATTTGATCGCCCGCTACCAGCGCGAGGCCCGCGGCGGGGTGGGGGCCATCGTGGTCGAGGCCTCCGTGGTCCTGCCCTCGCGCAGTTCCTACAACCTGCGCATCAGCGACGACTCCTTCACCGCCGAACTCCGGGACCTGACCTCGGCCATCCGGGAGGCAAATCCCGAGACCAAGATCGGCGTCCAGATCATGCACTTCCTCAAAATAGCCCGGAGCGGCTGGCGGCAGCGGGTCTCCGACTTCAAGCCCGAGGACCTGCCGGTCATCGTCGATCTTCACGCCGCGGCGGCCGGCCGGGCCGTGGAGGCGGGGTTCGATTTCATCGAGCTGCACATGGCCCACGCCTACACCCTGTCCTCGTTTCTGTCGTTGAGCAACGACCGGACGGACGAATACGGCGGCGGGCTGAAAAACCGGATGCGCCTGCCCCTGCAAGTCTATGAGGCCGCCCGCCGGACGGTGGGCGAGGCCTATCCCCTGGGGGTCCGGATCAACGGCGAGGACTTCACCGCCCCGGGCACGACCCTGCTCCACAGCACCCAGATCGCCGTCAAGCTGGCCGAACTGGGAGCGGCCTACATCAGCGTCTCCGGCGGCAGCCGGTTCGACGACGCCCCGCCGCCGCCGCCCGACACCCCGCCCGACCCCATGTCGGGGTACAGCGGGCACCGGATGAGTCCCCTGTGGTGGTTCCCGGACGGGACCCACGTCTATCTGGCCGACGGGGTCAAAAAGGCGGTGACCCGGGCCGGATACGACACCCCGATCGTCACCGCCGGCAAGATCCGGACGCCGGGCCTGGCCGAGCAGATCCTGGCCCAGGGCCAGGCCGACATCATCGGCCTGTGCCGGCCGCTGCTTTGCGACCCCGACTGGCCCCTCAAGGCCAAAGAGGGCCGGGCCAAGGACATCGTCCGCTGCACGGCCTGCAACTGGTGCCTGGAGGCCGACTCGCGCATGGAAAAGGTCAATTGTTCGCGCTGGCCCGAGGGGCTCCTGGTGGCGCCCGACCCATTCACCAAGAAGGACGCCCGGCCCTCGGCCCTGCCGGCCGCGGTCGGGTCGCAGCAGGAATAACCGCCGCGGGGCCGGGAACATCGTCGGCCCCGGACTCGCTGAAGCCAAGGAGGGGTAACAAATGGGTTTGAAGGGAAAGACAGCCATCGTCACCGGGGGGGCCCAGGGCATCGGCCGGGGCATCGCCCTCCGCCTGGCCCGGGACGGAGCCAACGTCGGCCTCCTGGACCTCCAGGCGGACAAGGCCCGGGCGACCGCCGTGGAGATCGAGTCCCTGGGCGTGGGAGCCCTGGCCCTCCAGTGCGACTGCACCAGCTACGATCAGGTCAAGGCCGCCGTGGACCAGGTCCGCCAGAAGTTCGGCTCGATCGACATCCTGATCAACAACACCGGCATGGACCGGGGCGACTATTTCGTGGACACCGACGAGGCCTTCTGGGATCAGATCCTGAGCGTCAACTACAAGAGCTTCCTGATCGCCTCCCACGTCTGCATCCCGATCATGATGGAGCAGAAGAGCGGCAACATCGTCAGCATGGGGTCGGACGCCGGCCGGATCGGCCAGCCCCGGGAGGTGCTCTACTGCGGCACCAAGGCGGCGATCATGGCCAGCACCAAAGCCCTGGCCAAGGAACTGTCCCGGTTCAACATCCGGGTCAACGCCGTCAGCCCGGGACCGGTCCACACCGAACTGTGGGACAAGCTCCATCCGGGCGAGAAGGGGCAGAAGGCCACCGAGGCCGTGGCTCGGCTGATCCCCCTCAAGCGCCTGGGGACGCCCGAGGACGTGGCCGACGTGGTGGCCTTCTTCGTGAGTGAGGATTCGAGATATCTGACCGGGCAGGTGCTGAGTATCGACGGCGGCCTGACCATGATTGGCTGAACAGGGAGGTCCCATCAATGGATTTCAGCTTGTCCCCGGAATTGTTGGAATTGAAGGCCGAGGCCCGCGACTGGGTGGAGAACGTCCTGGATCCCCTGTCGGCCCCCCTGGAGGAGGAGGAGCGGATCCCCGAGGAACTGGTCGAGGAGCTGCGGCACGGCCGGTTCCGGTTCTTCGGGCTGACCGTCCCGGAGGAATACGGCGGTGAGGGCTGGTCGGCGACCAAGTGGTTCACCGTCCTCGAGGAGCTGGCCAAGGCCTACGCCACGGTCCGGCTCATCGCCCATACCATGAACGGGCTGTTCTGGCGGCCGCTGCTCTACTTCGGGACCGAGGAGCAAAAGAAGCGTTATCTGCCCAAGCTGGCCACCGGCGAGATCTGGGCGGCCAACAGCCTGACCGAGCCCGAGGGCGGCACCGGCAAGGACCTCAATGCCAAGGCCACCCCGGACGGCGACGACTACCTGATCAAGGGGCACAAGTGGCTGATCACCCTGTTCCCGGGCTACACCAAGCTGATCTACGCCTTCGCTGCCACCGAGGAGGGGATGACCTCGTTTCTGGTGGACGTCCCCTCCGACGGCCTGAAGCTGAAGCCCATGGAAAAGATGATGGGCTGCATCGGACCCCGGCACTTCAACGTGCTCTACAACAACTGCCGGGTCCCGGCGGCCAACGTCCTGGGCGAAAAGGGCAAGGGCCTGGACGTGGCCTTCGGCATGCTCCACCTGAGCCGGGTGTCCATTGCCTTTTGCTGCGTCGGCCTGGCCCAGAAGATGCTCGACCTGGCCGTGGCCTACGCCAAGCAGCGGACCACCTTCGGTCGGCTCCTGGCCAAGCGCCAGGCCATCCAGAACAACGTCGCCCAGATGGGCACCGAGATCCAGGCTGCCCGGCTGTTGGCCTACGAGGCGGCCTGGAAATTCGACAGCGGTCAGGACATCGTCAAGGAAGCGGCCATGGCCAAGCTTTTCGCCGAGCAGGTCCTGACCCGGGTGTCCGAAATGGCCCTCCGGATGCACGGGGGCATCGGTTACACCAAGGCCTATCCCCTGGAACGGCACTTCCGGGACGCCCGGTCCTATCACTTCGAGGAGGGGACCGAGGAGATCCAAAAGCTGCTGATCTCGCGGTATCTCCTGAAGTAGGCGTCTCGACCCGGGCCCGAGGAGGGGGAATCCAGTTCAGAAAACCTTTGTCAGGGAGGGATTTAGACATGGATGACCGCAAGGACTTTGAAGGAGGCGGCGTCAAGCGCCGGGACGTTCTCAAGTCGATGGGCACGGCCGGCCTGGTCGGGGCGGGGGCGAGTCTGCTCCCCAGCCCGGCGCGGGCGGCCAGGCGGGGCTACATCCTGATCGGCCACCCGGCCCCGACCACCGGCCCGATCGCCGCCTTCGGCGAGACGTCCACCTGGGTGGACAAGTACATGACGGCCAAGATCAACAAGGGCGGCGGGGTCTTCATCAAGGAGCTGGGCAAGAAGCTGCCGGTCAAGATCAAGGCCGCGGACACCGAGAGCAATCCCACCAAGGCCGCCCAGGTGGCGACCAAGCTGATCCTGCGCGACAAGATCGACCTGATGGTGGTCCTGCACACCCCCGACACGGTAAACCCGGTGGGGGCGGTGTGCGAGCGCTACCAGGTGCCCTGCATCTCGTCGGTGGCCCCCATCGAGCCCTGGCTGACCGGCGGCCCCTACAGCTGGACCTTCCACTTCTTCTGGGGCCTGGGCGACATCATCACCGTGTTCACCGGCATCTGGAACGAGTTCGCCGCCAAGACCAACAAGGTGGTCGGCGGCTTCTGGCCCAACGACCCCGACGGCACCGTCTGGGCCCGGGAGTTCGGCAAGAAACTGAGGGCCATGGGCTACAAGGTGGTGGACGTGGGGCGGTTCCCTTACGGCATGAAGGATTTCAGCGGTTTCATCAGCCGGTGGAAAAAGGAAAAGGTCCAGATTCTGACCGGCGTGCCCATTCCGCCCGACTGGGCCGCCTGCTACCGTCAGTGCCGCCAGCAGGGCTTCGTCCCCAAGATCGCCACCATCGGCAAGGCGGTGCTCTTCCCGGCGGCGGTCGAGGCCATCGGCGGCAATCTGCCGCTGGGCCTGAGTTCAGAGATCTGGTGGACCCCTTATCACCCGTTCAAGTCGTCCCTGACCGGCATGACCTGCCGGCAACTGGCAGACACCTGGACCAAGACCACCAGGCGGCAGTGGACCCAGCCCCTGGGCTTTGACTACGCCGCCTTCGAGATCGCCGTGGACGCCCTGACCCGGGCCGGGTCCCTGGACAAGAAGAAGATCCGCATGGCCCTGGCCCAGACCAAGCTGAACACCGTGGTCGGACCGATCAAGTTCAACAAGAAGAACTTCTCGCTCACCCCCCTGGTCGGGGGCCAGTGGGTCAAGGGCAAGAAGTGGCCCTGGGATCTGCGGATAACCTATAATAAGCAGCATCCCAACATCCCGACCACGGGCCGGTTCATCTTCCCCATTCCCAAGTGACGACCCCGGGGCCCGTCGCGGCGTCCGCCCGACGGGCCCCGATGAGGGACAGACGTGATGTCAACGGCCAGGCGGAACCAGTCGGAAGTCGGTGCGCCGGCCACCCCCGCGCCGTCCCATCCGGGGAACGACCCCGGCCGGCGGGCGCCTCGGTGTCGCCCCCAGACCCTGCCGGTCCCCCCAGCCGGGTTTCCGACCCGAACCATAGGCCTGTCGGGGGTTCGCTCCGGCGGGTTCATGGCCCGGGCGGAGACGTCCGCCCTCACCCCCAACCGGACGGGCTAGGCGCATGGAACCGATCCTGACCATCGAGGGTCTCTCCAAGTCATTCGGCAGGGTCATGGCCGTCTGCGAGCTCGACCTGGAGGTCCATGAGGGCGAGATCCTGGGCATCATCGGTCCCAACGGGGCGGGCAAGACGACCATGTTCAACCTCATCTCCGGAGACATCCGGCCGGACGCCGGCCGGGTCATCTTCCGCGGCACGGACGTGACCCATCTGCCGACCTTTCGCAAGTGCCGCCTGGGCATTTCCCGGACCTATCAGATCCCCCGGCCCTTCGCCAACTTGACCATCTTCGAGAATCTTCTGGTGGGGGCCATCTACAGCGCCCGGTCCAGCTACAAGAAATCCAAGGACCGGTGCGAACGGATTTTGGAGACGGTCGGCCTGGCGGACAAGAAGAACGCCGTGGCCGGCTCTCTGCCGCTGTATGACCGGAAGCGTCTGGAGCTGGCCAAGGCCCTGGCCACCGACCCCAAGGTCCTGCTGGTCGACGAGGTCGCCGGAGGTCTGACCGAGCCGGAGGTCGAGGAGGTGATCGAGATCATCAATGCGGTCCGCGCCCGGGGTGTGACGGTGCTGTGGGTCGAGCACATCATCATGGCCATGCAAAAGGGGCCCAATCGCCTCCTGGTGATGAATTTCGGTTCCAAGCTGTTTTGCGGCAAGCCTGACGAGGCCCTTGGTTCCGAGGAAGTGCATCAAATCTACCTCGGCACGGAGGAGGATTGATGGCCCTCCTCGAAGTCAAGGACCTCAACGTCTATTACGGTCAATTTCAGGCCCTCCACGACATCGAGCTCACGGTGGGCAAGGGCCGGATCGTTTCCCTGATGGGCACCAACAGCGCCGGCAAATCGACCCTGCTCAAGGCCGTCACCGGCCTGCTCAAGCCGGCCACGGGGACCATCCTTTACGACGGCGAGCGGATCGACGGCCTGGCCCCGGACAAGATCGTGGACCGGGGCATCGCCCTGGTGCCCCAGGGCCGGAAGATATTCGCCAGCCTGAGCGTCGGGGAAAACCTCCTGGTGGGGTCCTACGCCCCCCAGGCCCGCCGGAAGCGCCGGGACAGCCTGGACTACGTCCTGACGCTGTTCCCGTCCCTGAAGGCCCGGTTTCGGCAGCCGGGGCAGAATCTGTCCGGCGGGGAACAGCAGATGCTGGCCATCGGCCGGGCCCTGATGGCCCAGCCCCGGTTCATCATCTTCGACGAGATCTCCCTGGGGCTGAGCCCCCTGCTGGTCACCGAGATCTACAACTCGGTCAAGAAACTGATCCAGGGGGGGCTGACCGTGGTCCTGGTGGAGCAGGACGTCAAGCGCAGTCTGAAGGCCTGCGATTACGCCTATATCATGCAGGAGGGGAAGATCACCCTCAAGGGCGACCCCCGGCATTTCACGGAGGAAGTGGTCAAGAAGGCCTATTTCGGGCTGTGACGATCGGGCGACCGCAGTGGTCGGCCCCGGAGCTTAGGGGAGACGCGGAGACATGGTGGGACTCCTGGACCCTCTGGTCAACGGTCTGCTATTGGGCGGACTGTACGCCGTCATCGGCATCGGCCTGTCGATGATCTTCGGGATCATGAAGCAGGTCAACCTGGCCCACGGCGACCTGATGATTCTGTCCAGCTACTTCAGCCTGCTCTGCCTGCACTACCTGGGGCTCCATCCCCTGGTGACCCTGCTGTTGGTGGTCCCGGCCATGTACCTAGTCGGGTACTGGATTCAGCGCCTGCTCTTCAACCGGGTCATGGGCCAGGGACTGGAGCCCTTTCTGATGGTCTCCTTCGGCCTGTCCATCATCCTCCAGAACGTCCTGCTGCTGACCTTCACCCCCGACGCCCGGACCCTCAAGTCGGCCCTGGTCCTCAAGACCATCAGCTTCTTTGGGCTGTTCAACATCCCGCTGATCTCCCTGGTCAACTTCGGCATCGCCCTGGCCGTCCTGGTGGCCCTCCACCTGTTCATGCGCAAGACCTACCTGGGCTGGGCCATCCGGGCCGCCTCGGACGACCTGTCCGGCGCCCAGCTGATGGGCATCAACCCCAAGAAAATCTATGCCGTGACCATGGGCTTGGCCTGCGTGACGGCCGCCATGGCCGGGGTGCTGGTCGGGATCACCTTCACCTTCTATCCTCACTCCGGGACCCAGTACCTGATCATCGCCTTCGGGGTGGTGATCATCGGCGGGTTGGGGAGCCTGCCCGGGACCTTCCTGGGGGGCATGATCCTGGGGGTCTCCCAACTGGTGGGCGGCCGGTTGATCGGTCCCGGCTTCCAACTGCTCAGCGGATACCTGATCCTGCTCGTGGTCTTGACCGTCAGGCCGCAGGGCATTCTGGGGAGGAGGTAGGCCCGGCATGTCGCCCAACCGCGCTCGAATCATGGTGGTGGTCCTGGCCCTGGCGGTCCTGAGCACCATTCCCGCCTGGGCCGACCGCTACACCATGAACGTCCTGATGCTGATCTTCATCTACGTCAACATGGCCTCGATGTGGAACCTCCTGGCCGGCTACTCGGGCATGGTGTCCCTGGGTCAGCAGATCTTCATCGGCCTGGGGGGATATACCCTGGCCGTGTTCAGCCTGTACTACCACGTCCCCATCTTCTTCGCCGTCCTGCTGGGCGGGGTGGTCTCGGTCCTGTTCGCGGCGATCATTTCGATCCCCGTTTTCCGGATGAAAGGGGTATACTTCGCCATCGGGACGTGGGTCATCGCCGAGTCATTGGGGATTTGTTTCAGCAACTGGAAATACGTGCGCTACGGCATGGGTCTGTTCATCAAGCCGGCCTACAAGATCCCCATGGAGTGGCTGTACTACGGGGCCCTGGTGGCCTGCGTGATTTCGGTGGGGCTGATCTATTTCCTGCTGCGCTCCAAGCTGGGCCTGGCCCTGATGGCCATCCGGGACGACGCCGGAGCCTCGGAATCGGTGGGGGTCAACATCTTCCGGACCAAACTGGTCTGCTTTTTCATCAGCGCCTTTTTCATGGGCACGGCGGCCGGGATTTCCTACCTGAGCACCATCTTCATCCAGCCCTTCGAGGCCTTCAGCATCGGCTGGACGGTGAAGCTTTTGTTCATCGTGATCATCGGCGGCATCGGCACCATCGCCGGACCCATCGTCGGGGCGGTCATCTTCGTGCTGTTGCAGCAGTACCTGTCCGAATACGTCGGCTACAACCTCATCATCCTGGGGACCATCACCATCCTGCTCATCTTTTTCGCCCCCCGGGGGATCGTCGGCACCATTCAGAATCGGTTCGGATTCGACCTGTTCCCCGTGCGCCGGACGTGACCGGACCCGCTAACCGTGAACCGGCATGATTCAAAATCAGAGGAGGCCCCATAAATGGTCGATCGAAGCATTTCTTCGCTGAGGACCCTTCGGCCGGAATCAGACTTTGACAAATCCATCTTCTGGTTTCGGGACGATCTGCACCAGCCCTATCCCATCTCGCCGATGGGCATGACCACCGTGCAGATGCACCACGCCTGGGGCTACCACGTCGCCGCCGAGGAGACCAAGCTGCCGCCGTCCAAGGGGGGCCACGTCAAGCTGTACAAGGGGCGGGTTTACATCGGCTTCGCCCTGATCGACGATCCCGCCGAGATCGGCCGGCGCGAGCCGGAGTTCGGCAAACTGGTGGGATACTGCATCGACCACTGGGACGAGTACTACCAGAAGCTGATCCAGGAGGTCATCTCCAACCTGGACACCCTCAACGGCGTGGACACCGACAAGCTCATCCTGGCCCACCTCCTGGAGCATCTGAGGCGGGCCGAACGACTGAACCGGCGCAACTGGGAGATCCATTTTATGCTGATGTACCCGGCCGACGCCGTGTATTTCACCTTCGAGGACTACTGCCTGAAACGCGGCATGGAGGAAAAGGACCTGGTGATCATGCTCCGCGGGTTCGACAGCATCGCCACCCAGACCGACGAGGAGCTGTGGGGGCTGGCCCGGCTGGGCGACGAGTGCGGGATCAGGGACGTCATCCTGAAGACGGATTCCGACAAGTTGCTGGAGGTCCTGGGGACCATCGAGGCCGCCCGGCCCTGGCTGGACAAGTTCAACCGCTTCCTCTACATCTTCGGCAACCGGGTGGTGGCCGCCCA
Source organism: uncultured Desulfarculales bacterium (assembly GCA_964569795.1). Classification (GTDB taxonomy): domain Bacteria; phylum Desulfobacterota; class Desulfarculia; order Desulfarculales; family JAHJDS01; genus JAHJDS01. The sequence continues at coordinate 20,054 of CAZMVB010000022.1, forward strand.
CCTGGACGTGACCACCCCCACCTGGACCGAGGACCCCCGGCCGGTCCTGGACACCATCAAGGGGTACTACGACCGGATGAACACCGGCTGGGACCTGGCCGCCTCCCGCCAGGAGGTCCGGGACCAGCGCCAGGAGGCCATCGCCCGCTTCGAGGCCGGGCTGCCCGACGAGGATTCCAAGCAGGAATTCCAACGTCTGCTCAAGGCGGCCCAGGGGGTGTACGCCTTCCAGGAGGACCACGGCTTCTACATCGACCAGGGGTCCACCGCCACCCTGCGCAACGTCATCATCGCCTGCGGCAAGAGGCTCTACCGGCGCAAGCTGATCGAGACCGTCGAGGACGTCAACTACCTGAATTTCCACGAGCTGGTGGAGGTGATGGAGGCCCTGGTCTATCGGGAGGCCATCGCCCGGTACCATTACGGGGCCCTGATCCCCAACCTGATCCGGGAGCGCAAGGAGGACGTCCGCCAGTCGGCCGGCGCCGACGCCCCCCTGACCTTCGGCAACGTGCCGGAGAAGATGACCGATCCCATCGGGACCAAGGTCTTCGGCATCATCGACGAAATCCTGCACCCCAAGGGCGAGAAGGAGGTCGAGGAGCGCCTGGAAGGGTTCCCCGGGGCCCCGGGCATTGTCCAGGGGCCGGCCCGGGTGGTGATGGACTACCAGGACTTCCAGAAGGTCCAGGCCGGTGAGATCCTGGTCTGTCCCTACACGGGGACCGCCTGGACCCCGTTGTTCGTCAAGATCGCCGGGGTGGTCACCGACACCGGCGGCATGCTGACCCACGCCGCCATCGCCGCCCGGGAATACAACATCCCGGCCGTGGTCGGGACCTGGAACGCGACCAATTCCATCAACGACGGAGACATCATCAAGATCGACGGCAATATCGGCGTGGTGGAGGTCCTGCAACGGGTCGGGTGACGGCGAAACCCCCTGCCCCTGGAAACAGAGGCCTGACCGGAGGACAACCTGGCCGGGACCGGCCGCCGCGCCGGGCGGGATCGGAGGCGGAGACAGTCATGCCCTGGTACGAGTTCGAAGGGAAAAGGCCGACGGTGGACCCGGCGGCCTTCGTCCATCCCGACGCGGTGCTCATCGGGGCCGTGGTCATCGAGGCCGAATGTTACGTCGGGGCCGGGGCGGTCCTGCGGGGAGACATCGGCACCATCAGGATGGGGCGGGGGTCCAACCTCCAGGAGAACTGCGTGGTCCACACCTTCCCCGACCGGGAGACCGTCCTCGAACCGGACAGCCACATCGGCCACGGCGCCGTGCTGCATGGCTGTCAGATCCACTCCCGGGTCCTGGTGGGCATGGGGGCCATCGTCGCCGACGGGGCAGTCATCAATTCCGAGTGCATCGTCGGGGCGGGCAGCTTCGTTTCCTTCGGGGCCGAGATACCCTCGGGCAGCGTCGTAGCCGGGTCCCCGGCCAAGGTGATTCGGGCCCTCACCGCCGGTGACCGGGAGAGGATGGACGCCGGCCTGGCCATATACCGTGATCTGGCCCGGCGGTGCTTGAGGTCGCTCCGGGAGTGTGATAGCTTACCCCCGGCGCCCTTCAAGTAGCCGATGCGCCGGCCAGTGGACTGCAACGGACCGACCATGGTTCGGACCATGGAGACGAGGGGCGTCCAGCGACGGGCACTTCGAGAATTTCAAGACGATGATGGCAACAACCTGCTGGCGATGAAGGAAGACAGTAAAGAGTCCGGCGCAAGGTTCACCCTCATCGGCGAACAGGTGCTCAACGGGGTCATCCAGAGCATCGAGGCCGGGGTGGTGCTGCACGATCTGGAGCTGAAGGTCATTTTCGTCAACGATTCCTTCGAGAGGATTTTCGAAATCAGCCAAGACGACGTGGTGGGACACTCGCCCATGGAATTCCTGCCCGAATTCGACCGGGAACACCGCAACGCCATTCTGTCGAGATTGCAGCGCACCCTGGAGACCGGGGAAAAGAGCGCCTACCACGAGTTTCCCTACCAGGCCCCGTCGGGCACGGCCAAGCACCTCCTGGCCATCTCCATACCCATCTTCGACCACGACCGGCGGATCAGCCACGTCATGTCGGTCATCCACGACCTGACCGGACGCAAGCGACTGGAGCGCGTCGCGGTCCAGGCGGCCAAGCTGTCGGCCATCGCCGACATGGCCTACACCGTGGCCCATGAAATCAACAACCCCCTGACCGGCATCAAACTGGGCCTGGGCACCCTCTATGACAGCCTGGAAAAGCCCCACAACATCCAGATCCTGAACAACGTCATGAAGGACATCGACCGGATCAAGCAAACCGTCGACCGATTCTTGGCCGACCGCAAGAACGAGGCCCGGCAAAAAAAGGAGAGCATCGCCACCTTGAACGCCGTCATCGACAACGTGTTGCTGCACCTGATCAGTCAGTTCGACATGAAGGACATCGAGGTGGTCAAACATCTGGGATGCCACGAGGGCGTCATCTTCATCGAGCGTGACGGCATACACCAGGTCCTGCTCAATATCCTGCTCAATTCGCTGGAAGCCACACCCCCGGGTGGCAGAATAGAGGTCTCCACCGAGTTGTCCCGGTCGGCGGAGAACTCCGATGACGAGGTCGATTTCATTTGCATCGCCGTGTCCGACACCGGCGTGGGCATGGATGTCGAAGAGCGGGACAGTGCTTTCAACCCCTTCCACAGTTCCAGGACCGGCGGCACCGGCCTGGGCCTGACCATTTGCAAGAACATCATCTCGGCCCATCGAGGCTTGATCGAATTGGACAGCACCAAGAATACCGGCACCACCGTCAGGATTTATTTGCCGATGATTCACTAGCGGGTTTCAAGAAGATGGACCTGGGCAAGAGCATATTGATTATAGACGACGAAGATAACATCAGAAGGTATCTGAGTCAGGCCCTGGTCAAGGAAGGCTTCGAGGTGTTCACGGCCGAGTACGGCAAGGAAGGCCTGGACCTGTTGATCAGAAAACACATCGACATCGTTTTATTGGACCTCAACCTGCCCGACGTCAACGGTCTGAACATCCTTCGGGAGATGAAACGAATCGACGTCGAATCAATGATCATCATCATCACCGCCTACGGAGATATCGTCAGCGCCGTCGAGGCCATGAAACTGGGGGCCTACGATTTTCTGACCAAGCCCTTCGAGGTGGAAGATATCATGATGGTCGTCCACAAGGCCCTGAAACTGATCGGCTTGGAGAACCGGATTCAGCTGCTGGAAAGGCAGATGGACCGCAGTCAATACGGCGAACTGGTCACCCGCAGCAAGAACATGAACGAACTCCTGGAGTACGTCAATCTGGTGGCCAACACCTCGGCGACGATCATGCTCCATGGCGAAACAGGCACGGGCAAGGAACTGATCGCCAAACTGATCCACCAGCAAAGCGCCCGGGCGAACGGCCCTTTCGTGACCATCGATTGCACCTCCATTCCCGAGAACCTGCTCGAGAGCGAATTATTCGGCCACGAAAAAGGGGCCTTTACCGGGGCCATCGTGCGCAAGAAGGGCCTGTTCGAGGTGGCCCATATGGGCACGGTGTTCCTCGACGAGATCGGCGAGTTGCCCCTGGCCCTCCAGTCCAAGATTCTGCGGGTATTGGAAACCAACCAGTTTCGCCGGGTCGGAAGCGACAAGTACATGCATAGCGACGTCAGGGTTGTCGCCGCCACAAACCGTGACCTCAAGAAACTGATCGAGCAGGACCGATTCCGCAGCGACCTTTACTATCGCCTCAACGTGGTGCCCATCAACCTCCCTTCGCTTCGAGAACGCAAAGAGGACGTATTCCCCCTGATCGAATACTTCGTCCAGATCTTCAACAAGAAGATCGGCCGCAGCATCACTGAGGTTTCCAACGAAGCCCTGAGGCTGATGATCGATTACGACTGGCCGGGCAACATCCGCGAATTGAAAAACGTGATCGAACACATGGTCATCATCTGCGACGGCGAAGTGATCCTGGTCAATCACCTGCCCAGCGAAATCAAGGGCGTCTCCCCTGCCTTCCAGATCGGTATCGATGGATCGATCGAGGGCCATTCGGAAAAAATGCCGGATTTTCATGAGGCCAAGAAGGAACTGCTGGAAAGGTTCGAAAGGGATTACTTGACCATACTGCTGGGAAAAAACAATTGGAACGTATCGAGTTCCGCCCGAGAAATCGACATGCACCGCAGCAGCCTGCAAAGGCTGATTCGCAAGTACGGGATCAAAAAGCCGGCCGGGATGGGTTGATGATGGTTCTGGGGCGCACTGAGGGTCAACTACTTTGTTCTGGAAAGAGCCGATGCCGATCACGGTGAACATCGGTGAACCGATGAGCTTCCAGGTCGGCTGCCGTCGACTCCAGGTGCCGCTGGGTGAATCCGCCGCGAACCGCTCGGTGACTGTCGCCCAGTTGGCCCGGCGCGTGGGCCTGGAACTGTCGGACGACGAGGGCCGGCTGTTAATCATCGTCAACCACAGGTTGCTACCCGCCGGACGGGTGGCGGATCATCGACTAATCGACGGTGACGTGGTCGAGTTCATGACGGCCGCCACCGGCGGCTGAGTAATTTATCATCCGGGGACTGACGGTCATCGACCGGATCCCGTTTATGATCCGGAGGGATTGAATGAGCCAGGAGATCATCGTCGGCCGGACCGCCCTGGTGGACTTGAACGCCGGGGAGGTGCACCTGGGGCCGACGCCGCGTCGATTGGTCGAAAAACTACTCGGCGGCCGGGGCGGCAACATGGCCTATTTGGGTGGCCTGTTGTCGGACGATGTCGATCCTCTGGGGCCGGATAACGTCCTGGTCTTCGGCGCCGGCCTGCTGACCGGTTACCCGGTCCCCAATTCGGGACGAATGAACATATCGGCCCGGTCTCCGGAATCCTACATTCTGGGCGACGCCAACATGGGCGGTTTCTTCCCGACGGCCATGCGCCGATCAGGCTTCGACCGGCTGGTGATGATCGGCCGCTCTTCCCGGCCGGTGTTTTTGTACTTGACCGGGGGCCGGGTGGAAATCAGGGACGCCGGCGCCTATTGGGGGCTGAACGTTCCCGACACCCTGTCCGCCCTGCGAGGGGAGCTGGGCCCCGAGGTGAGCGCGGCGGTCATCGGTCCGGCCGGCGAGAACCTGGTCCGGTTCGCCTGCGTTATCAACGGCCGCAAGAACGCCGCCGGCCGCGGGGGTATGGGCGCGGTGATGGGTTCCAAGAATCTCAAGGCAGTGGCCGCCGCGGGCGACATGCCCCTGCTCATCGCCGACCCTGACCGGCTGAGGGTTCTGCGCCAGGAACTGACCCGGCACATCCACTCCTCGAAGATCATCAAGATCATGGGCAAGCTGGGGACGCCGCTGCTGTACGAGCCAGCCAACAAGCTCGGCGTCCTGCGCACCAAAAATTCGCAGTTGAATCAGTGGGCGCCCAACCTCAACGCCACAGAGTTGGAGAAACACGTCGAGCGGATGGTGGCCTGCGCCGGATGCACGGTGCACTGCCGCCACGTCAACAAGTACGGCGGCGAGGGCCCCGAGTTCGTCACCCTGGCCCTGTTGGGCGCCAACGCCGGCATTGACGACCTGGTCGAGGTGATCAAGCTCAACAACCTGTGCAACGATCTGGGACTCGACACCTCCTCGGCGGGCAGTGTCATTCCCTGGGCCATGGAGTTGTATCAGCGGGGCATCATAACCGATGAAATCACCGGTGGGCCGCTGGAGTGGGGTGACGTGGAGCGGGTGCGGGGGCTGTTGGAGGACATCGCCATGCGGCGGAATTTCGGGGACGTGCTGGCCGAATCGGGCCGGGCCGTGAGCTTGGGTCGCCTGCCGCACGAGGCCCTGCCCTACCTGCCCGCCATCAAGGGCCTTCCCCAGTCCGATCCCCACGATCCGCGCTACATCAAAAGCTTTGCCCTGGGGGAGGCCGTGTCCACGCGGGGTGCGGACCATCTGCGCAATCGACCGACCATGGACATTCTGAGACTCGACGACGCGCTTCGCCGGCAGGTTTACGGGGCCGACACCGAGGCCGATCCCACGTCCTACCGGACCAAGGAATTGGCCGTCGAGTTCAGCGACAACATCTTCGCCGTGTGTGACAGCCTGGGAATCTGCCGGTTCGTGTGCCGTGGATGGAATAGCCCCAAGCTGCTGGGTTACGAGCACTTCGCCCAGATGATCGAGTCGGCCGTCGGTTTGAAGCTGACCACCGACGAGTTGCGTGACGTGGGCCGCCGGGTGATCGATCTCGAGCGGCTGATCAACCATCGCTACGGCATGACCCGGGCCGACGACACCCTGCCCCAACGCTACTTCACCGATCCCATGCCGGGCGGCGTAACCAAGGGGCACCGGATCGATCCGGCACGCTTCGAGGCCCTGTTGAGCCGGTATTACCAGGTCAGGGGTTGGGACGCCGAGGGCAGGCTGACGCCCGGGCGCCGGGCGGAAATCGAGCGGCTTTCATCCGCGGTCGCCGAGGCCATCCCGCCCTCGAGTTCACCATCAGCCAGATAGCACACTCGAGGTCTGACAACCAAGTGATGGGTCTTGAGTAGGCATATGAGGAGACTCTATTGGCTCCAGTGAGCTTTCGTAAAGTCAACATAGTGGTCCCCTACCTCGACAGATTCCCAATTGGAGCCGAGGCAATATATGAAATGCCGGCAGAGCTGCCACCGGGCAAGGTAGGGGCAGAACAAGGTGACGGACACAATTCCGGACACAGTTCAATCCCGGGTAAAGCCGGTTTAACCGGTTTCATACCTTTTAATATCAGCGGGTTAGCCATCCCGAACGGACTTTCACGCCGGCAACACGGGGTCAAATCCCGTTGGGGACGCCATTATATCAACTAGTTATTCACGATGGGCTGACTCGTGTTCTTGGGGCAGACACAACTTTAGTCATGGGCCGCCCCCATCAGGGCTGTTATCAGGTACCGAATCCGTCCAGACCTGCCCGTGCCGAGGACTTCAACGAGGACACCCAGGAATCACGGCCCGTCGAGACCGGTGGGGCCTAATTCAGCCAGTCGCTCCAGGGGAAGGTGACACCAAATGCCATGACCGCTCCCGGCCACCTGCCAGGGAGGGGCGTCTGATTGGCAGCTTCGGCCGCCGTCAGTCATCAGGGAGATTCTGGGGCATCGGGTGTGGAACGGGCACCCCGCCGGCGGGTGGGCCGGACTGGGTATGTCGCCTGACAGCCTGATCCGGCCGGGCCCCGAATCGGGGTCGGGTGCGGGCGCCGCCGACAACAGGGCCTCGGTGTAAGGATGGCTGGGCGGCTCGAATACCGCGTCAACCGGACCGGCCTCCACGATTTTACCCAGATACATCACCGCCACCTCATGGGCCAGATACCGAACCACGCTCAGATCATGGGAGATGAAGATCAGACCGGTCCCGGTCTCGGCCTGGAGGTCCTGGAGCAGGTTGAGCACCGCCGCCTGGACCGAGACGTCCAGAGATGAGACCGGCTCGTCGCAGAGCACCAGACGGGACCGGCCGGCCAGGGCCCGGGCTATGGCCACGCGCTGCTTTTCCCCCCCGCTCAAGGCCCGGGGCGGGCGGGAGAGGTATTCGGGACCGAGCCGGACCGAGGCCAGCAGGTCCCGGACGGCGGCCTTTCGTTTCCGTCGCGGCATGGAACCCAGTTTTTTCAGGGCCCGGCCGATCTGGCGGCCCACGGAATAGGCCGGGTTGAGGGTCGAGTCGGGATTCTGAAAGACCATCTGCATCTCCTTGACCAATTGATCCTCGCGCCGGGAGATGGCCCGACTGACATCAATCCCCAAAAACTCGATCCGACCCGCGTCAGATGTTTCCAGGCCGATGATGGCCCGGGCCAGGGTGGACTTGCCGCACCCCGATTCGCCCACCAGTCCCAGGGTTCGGCCCGCCCCGAGACGGAAGCCCACCCCGTCCACGGCCCGGACCGTCTCGTGGCGCCGCCCCTGGTAATAGACCTTCAAATTGTCCACCTCCAAGAGCGGTTCGTCACCCGGTCCGGCCGAGGCCCGGACCAGGGCCGCTTCCGGCCCCAGGGGCGGCAGGTCCCGGATCCGAGCGGCGAAAAAGCACCTGACCGCGTGGCCCGGCTCCAGGGAACCGAACTTTGGTGATCGGTCCCGGCAGACCTGGTCAACGTATTGGCACCGGGGATGAAAGCTGCAGGCCGATTCCGGGACCTCGCCCGGGCCGGGCGCCTGACCCTGGATGGGCCGGAGTCCGGCCCGGGCCAGGCCCTGCCCCGGGTGGGGCAGGCAGTTCAGGAGGCCCCGGGTGTAGGGATGGGCCGGCCGCCGGAAGAGCTCGGTCACCGGCGCCTGCTCCACGATTTGCCCGGCGTACATCACCGCCACCCGGTCGCATAACCGGGCCATGACCGCCAGGTCGTGGCTGATGAACAAGATGGACGTGTCGAACTCGTCTCTGAGTTCGGACACCAGGTCGAGCACGGCCGCCTCGATGGTCACGTCCAGGGCCGTGGTCGGCTCGTCCATGATCAGCAGGGCCGGCCGATTTACGAGGGCCATGGCGATCAGGGCCCGCTGTTGCTGGCCGCCGGACAGTTGGTGGGGATAGCGCTTCATCACCTCGGCCGAATCGGGCATGTGGACCCGGTCGAACATTTTTTGGGAAAAACGCCGGGCCTCGGCCTTGGACATCTTTTGGTGGCAGATCAGGGTCTCGGCCAACTGGTCGCCCAGTTTCAGGGCCGGGTTGAGGGCGGCCATGGGGTCCTGATAGACCATGGCCATCCGGTCGCCCCGCAGCCGGCCGAGTTCCCGTTGTGAAAAACCGGTCAATTCCCGGCCCAGGAACTCGATCGAGCCCCGGGTGACCTTTCCGTTTTTTCCCAGGAAACCGACGACGCCGAAGGCGACGGTGCTCTTGCCCGACCCCGATTCCCCGGCCAGACCGACGATCTCGCCCGGCATGATGTCCAGGGACACCTGCCGCACGGCGGGGACCGGTCCGGTCCGGGTCTGATAGGCGATGGACAACCCCTCGACCTTCAGCGTCGGTTCGATCTGTCCGGTCCGGTCGTCGGTCATGTCAGGGTCCGCTCACTTGTACCGCGTCGTTTCTTCCCGGAGCCCGTCGGCCAGCAGGTTGAGGCCGACCACCAGGCTGGCGATGGCCACCGACGGCCACAAGGAGGCCCAGGGGCTGCCGGCCATGATGAACTCGCGACCCTTGGCCACCATGCTCCCCCAGTCGGGCGAGGGCGGCGGCAGTCCGAGCCCCAAGAAACCCAGGGTGCCCATGGCGAAAATGGCGTAGCCCAGCCGCAGCATGGCGTCGATGATGATCGGGCCCGAGGCGTTGGGCAGGATTTCGACGAACATGATGTACAGCCCGTTTTCGCCTCTGGTCTTGGCCGCCAGGACGTAATCCCTGGTCCTGAGATCGAGGGTCAGGCCCCGCACCAGCCGGGCCACCCCGGGCGCCCCGACGATGGCGATGGCCAGGACGACGTTGACCGCCGAGGGGCCGAGGGCGGCGACGATGATCAAATACAACAAGATGACCGGGACCGACATCATGGCGTCCAGCAGCCGCATCAACACCTCGTCCAGCCAGCCGCCCCGATACCCGCTCAGAAGGCCCAGGGTGACGCCGATCAGGGCCGAAAGCAGCACCCCCCAGACCGCGATTCCGCCCGGCAGCCACACCCGCTGGGACACGGGACACACGATCAGGATCAGCCGGGCCCCGTAGATCAGCCGCGACCACAGATCCCGGCCCAGTTCGTCGGTTCCCAGGGGATGGCCCCAGGAGGGGCCCTGGTTGGGGGCCTTCCAGTCCTGGGCCAGGGGGGGGTGGGGGGTCAGGATCGGCGCCGCCAGGGCGACCACTACCCAGAAAGACACCATGACCAGGCCCACCAGGGCCGTCTTTGACGAGCCCAGTCTGGTCAAGGCCCCGCCGCGCCCCGGCCGTCGGCTCGCCTCTTTCCTGGCCCGTACAATTCCGGTCACGATTTTTGCCCTCAGGTATATCGGATGCGCGGGTTCAAAAAGGTATAGACCACGTCGGCGATGAGCTGGGTGCCCACGGCCACGACCACCAGGGCCATGGCCCCGGCCTCCAGGGCGGCCACGTCCTTGTACAGGGCCGAGTTCAGCAGATAGCGCCCCAGACCGGGATAGCCGAAGACGACCTCCACGACCACGATACCGCCCAGCAGCCAGTTGACGTGGAGCATGATGACCGTGATCGGCGCCAACAGGGCGTTCTTGAGGGCGTGCTTGAACACGATTCGTTTCTGGGACAAGCCCTTCAAGATGGCGGTCCGGATGTAGGCCGAGCGCATCACCTCGGACATCGAGGCCCGGGTGATCCGGAGGACGTAACCCAGCTCGATCAGGGTCAGGGTCAGGACCGGCAGGATGAGCATGGCCGGCCGTTGCCAGGGGGCGGCGTCAAAAAAGACGGTGGCCCCGGGCACCAGCCCCAGCCAGGCCGAAAAAATCAGGATCACGAAGATGGCCGTGGCGAACTCGGGGACGACCGACAGCGACATCCCGCCCACGGACAGGATCCGGTCCAGGAGCGATCCCTCTTTCAGCCCGGCGATCAGGCCCAGCAGGATGGCCAGGGGCATGACGATCACAAAGGCGATTCCGGCCAGGACCAGCGAGTTCCGCAGCCGAACGAACAACGTCGCCCCCACCGGCCGCCCGGTCCGGATGGACACCCCGGGATCGCCCCTCAAGATGCCCCGCTTCAGGGGCAGATACCGTGCCGCCCCGCCGCCGGTCTGCCTCCAGCCCACCCCGGCCTTGAAGGTCCATTGCTTTTTGGCCAGGCCGCGCCGCCACATCACCGCCCGGTTGTGGGTGTCCAGGCCCCAGAAGAACTGGCCGCCCCGGGGGCTGGTTCGCCACCGGCCGTTGTCCGGTCGTTCCCTGACCCGGCCGCCGGGCCCCCTGATGACGGCCATCAGGTTGCCGCCCTGGAGCCGCCACCGGATCAGGGACCCGTCCTTGTCCACGGCCCACCACTCGTGGAATCCCTTGCGGGTGGTGATCCGTTTCAAGGGCAGGCCGATCTTTCGACCGGCGTACCAGTCGCTGCCCGTAAGCCAAAAAAGATATCGCTGCCACAGGGGGCGGTTCAGGCCCAGCTGGGCCGTGAAGGAGGCCTCCTGCTCCGGGGTGATAAAGGCGCCCAGCACGTTCCGGGCGATGTTGCTGGGGGAGGCCTCGGTGATGGCGAACACCCCGGCCGAGACCAGGCCCATGGTCAAGATCATCAGCCCCAGACGCCGGAGTAAAAACCTGGCCACCCGAACCGCCGCCCGCTCCCGTTATTGTTTAAGCCAAACCTGGTTGAACAGGAAATACAGGTTGGGATGGGCCCGGGCGCCCCTGACCCGGTCCCGGGTGATGAGCCAGACCCTGCGCCAGAAGGGAATGCCGATCGAACCCCGCTCCATTTGAATCCTTTCCAGCCGGCAGAAGATCTTCCGTCTGGCGGCCGGGTCCAGGAGGCTGTCGGTCTCCTTCAGGAGTCTCGAAAATTCGGGGTCCACCCACCGGGTCTCGTTCCAGGGCACGGGTTTGCCCGCGGCATCGGCCGTGTAGGCCAGGTTGAGGACCATGGTGCCCAGGGGGCGATGGGCCCAGGGCGTGATCCCCAGGGGGACCTGGGTCCACCTCTCCCAGTACTGGGTGACGGGCATCGGTCTGATGTTGATCCTGATCCCGGCCGGCCTGGCGTCGTATTGGAGGATCTCGGCCATCCGGACCACGTCGCTCCAGCCGCTGCCCACCGCCAGGTCGAGCCGCAACCCGTCGGGATATCCGGCCTGCCTGAGCAGGTGTCTGGCCCGCTGAGGGTCGTACCTGATTTGGGGCTGGGGGCAGTATTCCGGGTGCCGGGGATAGACGTGGAAGTCGTCGGCGGTGAGTCCCTGCCGGAAATAGGCCAGGGCCAGGATTTTGGCCCGGTGCTGGCACAGGGTCAGGGCCCGGCGGACGCGGTTGTCGCTGAAGGGTTTCAGGTCGGCCCGCATCCGGAGCACCCGGGCCGCGGCGCTTTGGACGGCCCTTATCTTTATCCCGGGCCGGCCCTTGAGGGCGCGATAGACGTCCGCGCCCGGCGAGTCGCTCAGGTCGATGACGTCCACGTAGGCCGAGCGCAGGGCCGATATCTGGGGCGCCATCTCCGAGCCCATGTCCGTGAAGTCTATCCGGTCGAGGTAAGGTAACGGTTTTCCGTCGGCCCCCTTTTGCCAGTAGTCGGGGCGGCGCTTGACCACGCACCGCTGACCGACGCGGTACTTCTCCAGGACAAAGGGACCCGTGCCGTGGGGGCGCCTGATGAAGTCACCCTCGAAGGTGCGGCTGTTCAAGATCAGGGCCGGGTAGTGAAACAAGTGCTCGGGCACGGCGATCTCGGGCCGCTTGAGGTGCAGTCTGACCTGATGGTCGTCCTTCTTTTCGACGCCCGTCGGCGCCAGGTAACCGCCCATCAGGCCCAGCATCGAGGAGCCGACGTCCTGGTTCAACCACTGCCCGATGGTGAACACCACGTCGTCCGCGGTGAACGGATCGCCGTTGTTGAATTTGACGCCGCGTCTCAGATACAGGGTCCAGGTCTTCAGATCCCCGCTCACCCGCCACTTCTCGAGCAGCCAGGGGTGGGTGACGTTGTGTTCATCGGTCACGGTCAGGTACTCGGCCACCTGCCGCAACTGATTGGACGGGGCGATCCAGGACAGTTGGGCCGGATGGGTCACCTTGTGGACCGGCGAGGCCACCTTGAGGGTGCCGCCCCGCTTGATCCGGGTCTGATCGGCCCGGGCCCGCCAGGGCAAGGCCAGGCCCACGGCCAGTGAGGCCGCGGCCGCTGATTCGCCCCACAGGGCCGCCAGCCGCACGAACTGGCGCCGGCTTATCTTTTTGGTCAGGCAGTCATCGAGAAGTTCACGAACCCGAGGCTGAAAAAATTTCATGTCGAACGCCTGGTACCGGGTGGCGGGATTGACCGGTCGCCTCCATTAAAACACACGTACCCCGACAGTCAAGGCGGCCTCCAAGGAGGTCACCCCGAAATCGGTCCGGCCGGCAGGCGAGTATTTGGCGTGTTGGAGGTCAGTGACGGCCATGTCCGCCGAGGTATGTTCGGGCTGGCTGAATCTTAAGGTAATGTGCGGTCGCCATGCCCCGGAATCAGTGGCCGCTTTGTCTCAGAATACGATTGCCCGGCAGGATGCGCGCTGGCTATCTCTCGGATTAGATTTCAGTTGGTCCGGCTTGGCCCCTCATGCCTTCCAATCTCGAAGGCGGCGTCACGGGGTGACCAACTGGTTCTCCGCGCCCAAGAGAAGCGTCGTCAGCGGAGTCGCGGGTTTGGGACGTCGTCCGGCTTGCTGCCCGGCGTAACCCAAGAAACGGATAAAGGAACGCAACACCTCCTGATCAACCTGTTTGGCCGTTTCCTGATGAATGATTTGGACGCCCTCCAAGGGCCTCAAGGCGGCACGGTATTGACGTTCCGAGGTGATCGCATCATAGGCATCGACGATTCTGATGATTCTGACTGTCCGGTCCAGGTTATCGGAGTCCAAGCCGTCCGGATACCCTGATCCATCGAGGTTCTCGTGATGGCTCCGGACTAGCTTCAGGGCCGGGGGAGGGAAGGATGGCAGCTCCCGCAGGGTCAGGAATCCCCGAAGCGGATGCTCGCGCACGATTCGCCACTCGTTTTCGGTCAATTGCGACGGCTTGTTCAGCACCTCCGAGGGAATGGCCCGCTTGCCGATGTCATGTAGCATGCCACCCACACCCAGCAAGGTCACTTCCCTGTTGGACAGACCTATGAAATCGGCGAAGGCTATGGTCAACAGGCAGACATTTACCGAATGGCTGTATAGACTGTAATCCGTGGCCAGGATCTCGGTCAGGCACTGGACCGCCGTTTGGTCGCCGGCCACGAAGCCGGCAACCTGATCCACGTATTTTTTACAACGGTCCACATTTCTTCCCAGTCGGGGGTCGGTGACAGCCTGCTCGATCAGGTGGTTGGCCGTGTCATGGATCAACTTGGCCTTGATATCGACGACCACCTTTTCTTCTTTCACCAAATCATCGGCCATTTCGACCAGGTAATCGACCACATCCGTCTGGTCTCCACGCTTGAAATATACCTTCTCCAGTCCGCTTCGCCGGAGATGAGCCAGGCCATTTTTGGACGGTCTTTGTCCACGATCCAGGATCTTCAACAAGGTCGTGGAGTCGTCTCGTCGCCTGATCCCGAGCAAATACAGATCAAACGGCACGTCCCGTTCCGAAGACAGGTAATCCAAAGACAGCGTATCGACATTGAGACTGTCCAGATCCAACAAGTCCAGATCGACCTGAACGACCTTTAATGGAGCGTCGAGCGAAATCTTCTGGTGTTCATCTTCCATGATGGCTCCGATGACTGATCTGATGGTACGCTCGGATGATTTGGCGCCGGACGATGCTTTGCATGTGCGTCATTCTGTCTCCCTTTCCGGGCCTATTCCGGTGCCAGTGATTGCCCAGGTGTGGAATCCAGTGCCAATCTGATTCGGCGAATGAATTCGTCCATGCGATACGGCTTCCTGATAAAACCGCTGATTCCCAGTTTCCAAAGGTCATCCGCTATGCTGTCCTCGATATAGCCACTAGAAATCAGTATCTTTTTGCCGGGATCAAAGACCCTGATTTCCTTCAAGCATGCCAGGCCGCCCATACCGGGCATATTGAGGTCCAGGACAACCAAGTGGATTTCATGGTGGTTCTCCTTACATATTCTAAGGGCCTCCTCACCGGTTTCAGCGGCCAGGGTCGAATATCCGTAAAGATGCAAAAATTCCTGGGCAATCCGTAGAATAGAACTTTCATCATCCACGACCAGTATGGTCTCCTCTCCCCCTTCTACATGTTGTTTTACCTCCTTTGTCTGAGACTTCCTCAACCTCTGTGTCTCCATCGCCGGAAACAGTATTTTAAATGTCGTTCCAACTCCCTGTAGGCTGTCGCAAGTTATTTGTCCACCGTGTTCCTTCACGATGCCGTAAACAGTGTATAGGCCCAGGCCCGTTCCTTGCCCGACCTCCTTTGTCGAGAAAAATGGATCGAAAATTCTCTGGAGCGTGATTTGATCCATGCCGCCGCCATTGTCTGAAAATTTCATCATTATATAGTTCCCAGGTCTCAAATCAATCGTTCCGTAACAATCCTTTTCCGTTAATTCTATATTGGAGGTTGATATTTCAATTATTCCATCTCCATGGATAGCGTCTTTGGCATTTGTGCCGAGGTTCAACAATATTTGCTCAATTTGATAGGGATCGGCATAGATCATTTTAAGCTCTTCAACTAGGTCTGTATCGATGGTGATCATTCTTGGTATAGTTCTTTGTAATAACTGGACGGTTTGCTTTACGCTCTGATTAAGGTCCGTAGCTTGCAACCGACTTTCGACTTTTCGGCCGAAAGTCAAGAGTCTCCTGACCAGAGTGGCGGCATGGTCCACGGCGCTCTCTATTTCAAGTAAATATGAATCTACGGGGCCTTTCACAGACTGTCGGGCCTTCATCAGTTCTATATATCCGGAAATGGCCTGAAGTATGTTATTAAAGTCATGGGCGATACCGCTGGCCAGGGTGCCGACGGCCTCCATTTTCTGGGCGTGATTAAGTTGCTTCTGTAGTTCTTTGAGCTTGCTTTCGGCCAGAATTCTTTCAGTGACATCCCGACCCGAGACGGAGGCATAGGGTTGATGTACCGTACTTTCGACAAGAGTGCTGCTGTACTCAATGTAGTGGATTGTGCCGTCGGCTATTTGTATTTTAAAAATGCCTTTTGCGAAATTATTTTCCAGTAGTTCCTTCAAGTAGGTTATATTAAAATCTTCTTGGTCTTCTATCTGAATGAAGTCGGTAATCTTGCGCCCAGTTATTTCCTTTATAGATGAAGCAAGTCGGGCTGCCAAAGCGGGATTGACCGTAATAAAATTGCCCTCCAAGTCATGGGTGAACACGAAGTCACGAATTGTATTGAAGAGTTCACGGTACATTCGTTCCGACTTCTGGAGGGCTATCAACGTCTGTTCGTGTTGGGCAATCTTGTTGGTCAGTTCGCGGTTGGCTTGCTCCATTTGTTTGAAATATTCAAAAGCTTCGGCGCTTCTACCATCTAACAAAGCCTCCAGATCAGCCGTCTTGGCTCTCAGCCTGATTACCTCTCGACGAAGGCGATCCTTGGTCTTATCTTTTAATTGGGAATCTCCGACTTTGACTATATATAAATATTCTTCATTATCGTCCATCGGGTACTCCAGCATTATGGTCCTTGAGTAATATTCGAATTGGTCAGATCTTCTATCTTCAATTGCCTCCTGTGGTCATTGGGAAGGTCAACACGCCGGACCTCCCGAGTTTTCTTGCCTCCCACCCGGCCCAGAAACCTCACAAATGAATTTAACAGTGGCTCGTTGTATTGACCACCCATCTCCTGAACGATAAGCTTTATGGCATCCCCGGGACTCGATGCCGGTTTATAGACCCGTTCCGAAGTGATGGCGTCATAGGCATCGATTATCCGTATAATCTGAGACTGGGAAGCGATATGTTCCCCAGTCAAGCCTCGGGGATAACCCGAGCCATCGATGTTTTCGTGGTGCTGGTAAACCATCTTGAGGGATTCGGCCGGCAGTCTGCCCGACTGGCGAAGCATCTGAAAGCCCTCGGTCGGATGGTTCCGGATCAAGGCCCATTCGTCATCTTCGAGTTTGGACGGCTTCCTGAGGACGGCTGCGGGCAGGTTCCGCTTGCCGACGTCATGTAACAGTCCGCCCAATCCAATCTGAGCTATCTGATCTTTGGTCAAGCCCAGGAATTGTCCAAAGGCCGCGACCAGCAGGCAGACGTTGACCGAGTGGTCCAAGAGGCTATAGTCAATGGTCAGGGTGTCGGCCAGACTCTGGATGGCGTCGGGGGTGGCATCAAGAAAGTCGGCTATCGCCGCGATCAACTCCTGGCCGATTTTGACGTTGTCCCCCAAGCGGGGCTCCGTCATGGCCTGCTCGATGACCAACAGGGCGTTGTCCCGGAGAAGCCTCGCCTTGGCGACGGCCAGGGCCATGGGATTTTTCAAGACCTTCCTGGTCTTCCGGGCCGCCTCGTCCAGCAACGGGGGCATCTGGGCCAGGGGCACGTACACCACCTCAAACCCGTAGCTGCGAAGAAAATTGAATTCCCTGGCCCGGAGTGGTCTTCCGGCTCCCAGGATCCGTTGCATGACGATCTTGCCGTCCTGGCGGCTGTGGCGAGGCAGGTAGAGATCGACGGTCAGCTTCTTGTCTCGTTCGATCTGGTCCAAGGCGATACCACGGACGCCCAGGGCCGCCTCGTTGATGTCTTCGGCCCTGACCTGGGTGATGTGAAGGGAACCGTCGAGATCGATCGACTGGTCGCTCTCATTCCCGGTCCCAATGTCTTCAGGCCGCCGGACCACGCTCATCCCCAGTCCCTTTGGTCAAGAAATCGCCGCCACTCTTGGCCTACCTCCGTCCCTGTTGCGCTGGTCAATACCTCCACGGTCATTGGGTGTAATTCGTCCACCCGGTTAGGTCGGCCAGTTGATAGATGAAATCCTCGATTTCGACCCGTGTGGACTCGAACCTGACCCCGAATTCATACTCACCCTCGTCGAGGGTGCGGCTGTTGCGCACCTGTGAGGCCAGTTTGTCAATGGTCGTCCCGTCATTCAGCTTGAATGAAATGAGCAGATTGTCGCCGACATCGAAAAAAAGCGGTCCCTTGAATCGGCAACCGGAACGGGACAGGTCGATGATGGTTCCGGCGACATTTTTCAATTCCTGTTCTTCCGGGTAGAAGATTTCGACCTCGAATCTGACCGGAAAGCGTTCCTCGCAACGCAACTCGATCATCTCGACCTGTTCCGGATATGACAAGTAAATTATCTTGAGGGGATCTTGCTGAATATGGGTCACGGTCGAGGTGAAGCCGTACATCACGCCCCTGTCCACGAACCGAACGGTGCACTGGGTGCCAATGGTGGTGATCAGAGGGGTCCCGGAAATCAGAGGCACCCGGGTCAGGACCAGTTCCTGTCCGACAAGTCCGACATAGGGGGCCGAGGATTTCAAACGCTGACCGGCCACCATCCGGGTGAAGAACATGCGCTCCCCGGGTCTGAGGCCCGTCAGTGAGTCACGAGGCTTCAAGTCTGGTGGCATACTGGTCCTCAGTGGGCTGCCGGTTATCTTTGCCCTCGACTGGGTCCCCCCCCGTGCCCGAGTACCGGGACAATTGGCCCACTAAATAATTTACCAAAAAAGCCAGGCGAATCCCTGTTAATTAATTGTTAGTTTTTTGATGGGAGATGCCCATCATTTTCGGCCGGCGGTCAGATCACGGTCCTCGTATTCAGGACCCTTAACTTATTATTATTATTATTTGGAGACCCCGGCGGCCAAGACGGAACAGATGCCGGCGGTGATTAACGATGGATTATATATTCCAGGTAGGTCCTCAGGTTCTGTTTGTGACCGATGAGGCCGAGTTTGGCCCGAATGTTGTGGCGGTGAAACGAGACCGTCGCCAGGGATGTATTGAGCAACTTGCTAATTTCTTTTGTCTTTTTTCCATCACAGATCAAGTGGGCCACTTGGATTTCTGTGGGGGTCAAGGCCGCCAACTCCGTTTGCGGCCGCCGCTCGAGGGGGGCGAAGATCTGGTTGAAATTCTTTTCCAGCAAGAGGACCAATTCCTCCTGCTCCGAGTCCAGATAGCTGTTCCGCAAGCGGTCGATGTACGGCTTGACCAGCAAGTTATAGTTTTCCACGGCATTTCTCTGCAGCTCTCGTTTCTCCTCCTCCCGGTGTTCCAGGAGCACCTCCAGGGCGGAGGTGAGTCGGTTCAGATCGGCCGTGCGCTCCCTGACCCGCTGCTCCAGTTGGGCGTGGGTCTCCCTCAACCGATCGTCCGCGTCCCTGGTGTCGGTGACGTCAATGGCCACGGCGTTCCAGACGACCTTGCCGTCCGGGGTGGAATGGGGGGTGGCCTGGACCCGCAGCCAGACGGTCGTGCCGTCGGGCCTGACGATCCGGTGGTCCACCCGGTAGTCGGTCATGGTTCGGGCCGATTCCTCGATGGCCGGGAGGACGCGTTCGAGGTCCTCGGCCGGGATCAATCCGAAGATCGACGAGACATCGGTCGCGATCCGCCCCGGTTCCAGCCCGATGATTTCCCCGGCCTTCTGACTGACATAGGGGACGACGTATGATCCGTCCCGCTGGCGGATAAATTGAAAGACCACGCCGGGAATATGGGCGGCGATGGCCGCGTACCGGGCCTCACTCTCCCGGAGGGCCTCCTCGGCCCGTCGCCGCTCGGTGATGTCGCGGGTGACGCCGGCCAGGCCAAGAATCTCCCCCTGACCATCATGGATGATGCTCGCCAAACACTCGGTCCAGAAGGTGGTACCGTCCCGGTGACGGACTTCCAGTTCCAGGGGCTTCAGCTTCAAAAGAGAGCCTGGTTCCCGGACCCACTTGGCCAGGGCCTTGGCGTTTTCCTCGTCAGCCAGTTTCCTGGAGTCCGGTGTCAGGAAAGCGGTCAGGTGCCGCCCCAGTAAATCTTCGACCCTGTAGCCGGTGAGGGGTTCGACCGAGGGGCTGAAAAAGGTGAACTTCATATCGGCATCAGTGGCCCAGATGGCGTCAAATACGTTCTCGGCCAACAGGCGGTAGCGCCTCTCGCTGGCCTTCAAGGCCTCCTCGGCCGTTTTCCGGGAGGTGATGTCTTGGGTCGTCCCCTCCAGGTAGGCGAAATTGCCCGACTTGTCGAGGACCCTGTAAACGGTGAGCCCGGCCCACATCGAGGTACCGTCTTTGCGTCTGAATTGAAGCTCAAGGTCCTTGACCTCCCCCTCCTGTTCCAATTGTCTGATTAGTTGTTGGCGATTGTCTGAGTCAAGATAGAAATCAGAGGCCGGGACGGCCACCAGTTCTCCTTCTGATTCGTAACCGGCCATCCGGCGCATGGCTCTATTGACCAATAGCACTATGCCCTCGGGCGTGGACCGGAAAAACCCGACCGGCAGTCGGTCGATCAACCGTTTGAACTGCCTTTCAACGGCGTCTGGGTCCGGATCATGCCTCTCCAACCGCTCTATTGGCCGGTCTGTCTTTTCGGGCTTCAGTTTTGGGGGTCGCCCCGGAAGTCCGGGTCGTTTACTGGGCTCGTCTTGCATGTCCAAATCCCCTCGGTCCGGCCCACCGGTCCATTCCTTTCCGAAAGCCGGCAAAGGCAAATTATTTTTACTATATTAACAGATTTTGGCAAGGTTGTGTAAAGGGACACCTGGTCCGACTGATATACCTTAGCTGTGGCCCCCACGTTCAATTTCCTCGATGGGCTCGGCTCAGCATCCGTTGTGACTCCAGGCTGACCATGATATGTTTTGGCGCAAGGGTACGAAGAGCCGGGTCAGGGCGAGCGGTTACGGTTGAGGTCTTGGAAATTGGTTCGGCCTGGGGAAATGTCATTGTGTCTCGGAGATGGCGTCATGATTCCGGTTCAGCAAAATCGGCCGGCGCCCAGAGGTGACCGATGAGTTCAAACGCCGGCCGGCAGTTGATCAGGGCCGGCCTGGACCGGATCAAGAAACGGGCCCGGCCTGACGGGGCCTTCTCCCTGACCCGGGCCGGTCAGGCCCGGCCCGACGCCACGGCCTGGGCCGTGCTGGTCCTGGCCGCCGCCGATCGGACCGATCCCCTGATCGACACCGCCCGCCGGGCCCTGATCCGATTCCAGCAACCCGACGGCCGGGTGATCCTCGATCCGGCCTGGCCGGCGGCCTACTGGCCGACGCCTTTGGCCTGTCTGGCCTGGACCGGGGACGAGAAATACGACTCCCATCGATCGAGGGCAATCAAGTTTCTGCTCTCGGCCAAGGGTCTGGCCTGGCCCCGGCGGCTGTCCCCCGTGCTGGGGCACGACACCTCGATCGTCGGTTGGCCCTGGGTCGATCAGACCCATAGCTGGACCGAGCCGACCGGACTGGCCCTGCTGGCCTTGGCCGCCTCGGGTCAAGGCGAACACCCCCGCTGCCGTGAGGGGATCCGGCTGCTCCTGGACCGCCAACTGCCCCACGGCGGCTGGAACTACGGCAATACCCGGGTATTCAAGAACACCTTGCCACCGATGCCCAAGTCCACCGGCCTGGTGCTTGATGCCCTCGCCCGCCGGGTGGCGCCCGAAAAGGTGGCCCCCAGCCTGGCCTACGCCCGGACCCAGGTGGCCGAATCGAAAACACCGCTGTCGCTGGGTTGGCTGGTGTTGGGGTTGAGCGCCTGGGACCGGCGGCCGGACCGGGCCCCGGAGCTTGTCGCCGAAACCCTCCAGCGCCAAAAGACCGTCGGGGCGTACGATACCGTGGCCCTGGCGGTCTTGATCCTGGCCGGGCTGAACCAGGACGGTCGTCTGGTCAAACCGGCCGGCGGAGACCGTTCATGATCAACGGGCAAGCCAGGTCAAGGATCATCACCCGGACGTCCCTTCAAATCGGCTCAACCTGACAAGGACCGGACGATGACCGAACACCCACCGGAAAAACGCCACGACCACGGGCGGCGGACATTCATCTGGACCGGCCTGGGCCTGGCGGCCGCCGGCGCCGGATACGGCATCTACCGCTGGCTTTCGCCCCGGGCCCGGACCCGGACTTTCATCGGCAAGGCGGCCGACTACCAGGTCGATTTCGGCCGGCTGATCTCGACAGGCCTGAAGGAGTTGGGCTTGAAGAAGGCCGAGGTCAAGGGCAAGCGGATCCTGCTGAAACCCAACCTGGTCGAGGCCTTGCCGGGGATTCAGGTAACCACCAACCCGGCGGTGGTCATCGGCGCCGCCGAGGCCTTCCGGCGATTGGGGGCCGGCGAGGTCGTCGTGGCCGAGGGGTCGGCCAACACCACGGACACCTTCCGTCTGCTGGATCTGGCCGGTTATTCGACCGACCTGCCCGGGGCCAAGTTGAAGTTCGTGGATTTGAACTACGATGACGTCAAGGCCGTGTCCAATGCCGGCGGCCGAACCGGCCTGAGGCACCTGATGCTGCCCCGGACGGTTTTGGAGGCCGACTGGATCGTGTCCATGCCCAAAATGAAGACGCACCACTGGGCCGGGGTGAGCCTGGCCATGAAAAACCTGCTCGGTACCATGCCCGGCTCATTTTACGGCTGGCCCAAAAACGTGATCCACCAGGTTGGCATCCAGAAGACGATCCTGGACATCAACTCCACGGTCCGTTCCCACTTTTCCATCGTCGATGGCGTGGTCGGGATGGACGGTGACGGCCCGATCATGGGACGGCCCCGGCCGGCCGGGGTGATCGTCATGGGCCGCCTCCCGGCCTCGGTGGACGCCACCTGCTGCCGGGTGATGGAGATCGATCCGGAGCGGGTCGGCTACCTTTCGGCCTCGAGAGGGAGGTTCGGTCCGATCAATATCGGCCGTATCGTCCAGCGGGGCGAGACCATTGACGCGGTCAAGACCCGGTTCACCCTCCTGGACTACATCCCGGTCCAACGTGCCCTGAGGGGCTGATCCGGACTCGAGAGGCCGCTGAAAAAGTAACCCGCTCGAGTTACAATCATCCGAGACGTCATTATCAGCTCCCTGGGCGGTACGTCGTCAGCCGGCAAGGATGAGTCCTTTTATCAATTGACAGTCAGAAATGGCTGGTCAATAATATGAGAAAATAGCGATTGTGTGATTGCGGATGAGCAACTGACCAGAAACGGCGCTTCCTCAGCGCGGGTCTTGCCGGGTTCATCCTGTCCCTCACGCAGATATCCAACTCTCTTAAAAATCACGCTCTAGACGGTCCTGGCCGAGACCGCCTTGACGGCGGTCAAAAAGCTATCGAATCGATCCCGACGAATTCATGACACGGGGGGGTTCCCATGTCCGAGGAAGGCTACCGTCGCCGGCTGGCTGCCCTGCTCAGCGCGGACGTGGAGGGGTACAGCCGTTTGATGCGGGAGGATGAGGACACCACCATCCGGACCGTGACCGAGTATCGAAACGTCATCATTGATCTGATCAGGAGGTATCGGGGCCGGGTGGTGGACTCACCGGGAGACAACGTCCTGGCCGAGTTCGGCAGCGTGGTCGATGCGGTGAACTGTGCCGTCGAGGTCCAGCGGGATTTGGCCGAGCGGAACCTGGAGCTGGCCGAGAAACGGCGGATGAAGTGGCGGATCGGCGTCAACCTGGGGGACGTGGTCCAGGACGGCGAGCGGATCTACGGCGACGGGGTGAACGTGGCGGCCCGCATGGAGAGCCTGGCCGAGGGCGGCGGAATCTGTCTGTCGGGCACCGTCTTTGACGCCATCGAGAACAAGATCGGCCTGGAGTACGAGTACCTGGGAGAGCAGGAAGTAAAGAATATCCCCAAACCGATCAGAGCTTATCGGGTGCTTTCCCATCCAGGTGACGCGGCCCACCGGGTGCTCAAGGCCAGGAAGGCCGCAAGCAAGAGGTGGCGGAGCCTGGTGGCGGCCGCGGCGGCCGTCCTGATCGTGGCCGCGGCCGTGGCCGTCATGCAGTACTCCTTCCGGTCCCCGCCGCAAAAGCCCCCCGCGCCCCAGGTCAAGGCCCTGCCCCTGCCGGACAAGCCCTCCATCGCCGTCCTGCCGTTCGCCAATACCAGCGGCGACCCAAAACAGGACTATCTGAGTGACGGTATCACCGACCAGCTCATCTACGCCCTGTCCCGGGTGCCCGGCCTGTTTGTGATCGCCCGACAGTCGTCCTTCTTTTACAAGGGCAAGAAGGTGGAGGTCCGGCAGGTGGGCCGGGAACTGGGAGTCAAGTATGTCCTGGAAGGGAACGTGGACCGATCCGGGGACAGGCTGCGGATCACGGCCCAGCTGATCGACGCCCAGACCGGACGTCACCTCTGGGCCGAACGATATGACCGCAAATTGAAGGACATCTTCGCCGTCCAGGACGCGATTACCTTGAAAGTTGTCAACGCCGTATTTGTTGGCACGTCTTATAGTTGGAAAGCTCTTGATACCTATTTGGGAAAAGGGACCAGAAACTTCGAGGCCCTGGTTGCCAATTTGAAAGCGGAAGCATACTGCCGCCAAGGGAATGCAGAGACCAACATCCAGGCCATACGATTCGCCCGGCGGGCCATCGCCCTGGACCCGCAGTATCCAGCACCCTACGCCCGCCTGGCGATCGATATCGCCAAGGACTTATGGCTGGGCACTTCCAGGTCTCCCCGAAAGTCCCTTCAAAAGGCGGTCGAACTATGCCAAAAGGCCCTGGCCCTCGACAAGACTAACCCTGACGCCAACTCATATCTGGCCTTCGTCTATGCCTGGCAAGGGCGCCCCCAGAAGGCCCTGGAACAAGCGGAGCGGGCCATCGCCTTCAATCCAAATTGGCCCGATGCTCATTTTGCCAAGGGCATGGCTCTTTTTTACATGGGCAAGCCCAAACAAGCCCTGTCGGCTATGAAGAAGGCCATCCGTCTCAACCCCGAGGGGCCCTCCGTATTTTTTGTGTATCTGGGCTATGCCTATATGGCCATTAAGCAGTATGAGAAGGCCCTGACCGCCTTCAAGAAAGCAGTATCCCAGGCACCCAATTATTATGCGAATCACCTCGGCCTGGTCTATTGCTATGTCAAGACCGGCCGGATGAAACTGGCCCGGGCGGAAGCGGCCGAGGTCCTCAGGTTAAAACCTGATTTCTCCGTAGCGTGGTTTGAAAAGGCTAATGCTGTGCCGAACAAAAATCGAGCCAGCAATAAACGCTTCTCGGATGTCTTACGCAAAGCGGGGCTGAAGTGATTCAATGACGGACGATCGGATATGAGGTCGATCATGAAGAGATCCCCCTCCAAAATGCCATTGCCCGACCTCCAGGGGTTTTTCGCCCAACCCCTGGAGGCGGAACGGTTATTAACCATATATTGCCTGAATCTACCCCTGGCCAACACCAATTTTAGCTAACGGGAGGAGGGAAAATGAAGAAGGGAATTCTGCTTGGCATTGTGTCCATCGTTGCCGGCGCAACATTTCTCATGGGAGGCCCGGCCCTGGCCGGGGGCCGGACGATCGCCCCCTTTGTTTCCACCGCCTGGCTGGCTACCAACAGCAACTCGCCGAATTTGGTGATCCTCGATGTCCGGCGCGCCAAGGCCTACAAGGCTGGTCACATTCCCGGTTCCATAAGCGCGCCTTTCGGATTTCCCGTATCGGGTTGGATCGTCGTCCGGAACAAGCTTTTCCTGGAACTTCCCGACACCCCCAAGTTGTTCAGGTACATCGGCGGGCTTGGGATCGGTCCCAAGTCACGGGTGGTCGTCGTCGGCGCTCACTTCCAGAATCTGCCGGTTCCTCCAGAGTATGGCCTGTGTCAAGTTGACCGGATCGCCTTGACGCTCATCTATGCCGGTGTGCCCAATGTGGCCATACTCAACGGCGGATTCCCCAAATGGAAGGCCGAGAAACGGCCCGTCAGCCTGAAGGCCGCCAAGCTGAAGCCGGTCACCTTCAAGGGCGCGGTGAACCGACACATATTTGTCTCCATGGCCTATGTCCGCCGCCACCTGAAAAAGGCCAAGCTCATCGATGCCAGGGATCCCGACGTTTACTACGGTGTCGTGATGACTCGCTGGGCCAAAAAGGCAGGCCACATCCCCGGGGCTTCTTCCTTGCCGGCTATCTGGATCTGGAAGCGGAACAAGGGCGGCTATTATACCTACAGGGACCGGAAGACCTTGGCGGCCATGGCGGCCGGCGTGCTCGGCAAAGGGGAAAACATTCTCTATTGCGGGGGTGGCGGGTACGCCGCCACATGGTGGTTTGTGCTGACCCAGGCGCTGGGTAAAAAGAACATCAAGTTCTATGACGGTTCCACCGAGGAGTGGAGCAGTCACTACAACATGGTCCCTTACCGCTGGGAGTAAATCGCGCCGGCCCGGGCGGAAGCGGCCGAGGTCCTCAGGTTAAAGCCAAATTTCTCCGTAGCGTTGTATGGAAAGGCTATGGCTATGCGCAAAGATCGAGCTAACGTGAAACGCTTCTTGGATGCCCTACGCAAGGCGGGGCTGAAGTGATTCGATGACGGACGATCGGACATGAGGTCGATCATGAAGAGATACCCCTCCAAAATGCCGCCGCCCGGCCTCCAGGGGTTATTCGCCCAACCCCTGGAGGCGGGGCGGACTATTTCTGGAACCGGGTCACGACCTCGGTCAGGCGGCCGGCCATGTTTGACAGCTCGCCGGCCCCCCGCGCCATTTCCATGATCGCCGCCAGGGACTCCCGGGTCGAGGCGGCGATGGCCTCGACGTTCCGGGAGACCTCGTCGGTGGCCGCGGTCTGCTCCTCGGCCGCGGCGGCGATCTGGGTCACCACTTCGGCCACCTGGTTGGTGTTACCGACGATTTGCTCGAGCATCTCCCCGGCCTGGCCGGCCAGTTGGACCCCCTGGGAGACGTTGGCCTGGGTGGCCTCGACCCGCTGGACCGTGGTCCCGGTCGAGGCCTTGATCGACTCGATGGTCTGGGCGACCTCCTTGGTGGCGGACATGGTCTTCTCGGCCAGCTTCCGGACCTCGTCGGCCACCACGGCGAAACCGCGACCCGCCTCCCCGGCCCGGGCCGCCTCGATGGCCGCGTTGAGGGCCAGCAGGTTGGTCTGATCGGCGATGTCCTCGATCACCCCGACCACCTGGTCGATGGCCTCGCTCTTGGCCGACAGGTCCTTCACCGCCCGGACCACGTCCTCGGCGTCCTGGCTGATCCGGCTGATGGCTGAAATGGTGTCCTTGACCACCGTCCCGCCTTCCTGGGCCAACCGGCCGGCGGCCTGGGCCTCGTCGGCGCCCCGGGCCGCGCTCTCGGCCGCCTCGCGGACAGCGGCGCTCATTTCCTCGATGGTGGTGGCCACGGCCGAGGCCTGGGCGCTCTGTTCCTCGGTGCTCGAGGACATCTCGTCGGTCGAGGCCGACATCTGGGTCGAGGCCGAGGCCAGTTGTTCGGCCAGGGCGCTGACCTCCCGGGCCACCTCCAGCAGGGCGGCCTGCTGGCTCTTTATTTCCTCCTGCTGGCGTTTCTGGTCGGTGATGTCCACCCCGATGCCCATCACCCCGGTGACCCGGCCGGACAGGTCCTTGAGCGGGGACAGGGCCGACAGGACGATCCGGGGACGGCCCTTGATGGGGACCTGGACTTCCTCGTGGAGCACCTCGCCGGACTCGAGGATCTCGGCGGCCATGGCCGCCACCCGGCCGTCGGTGTCCGGAACGATCTCGGCGACCGACATCCGCCCGATGATCTCGGCCATCTTCCGGCCGGTGATGATCTCCACCGCCTCAGCGTAGGCCGGGTTGATGTAGGTCACGGTCAGGTTCCGGTCGGCGGTCCACAGGGGCACCGCCACGCCGGTCTTGACGGACTGGCCCTCGCCGATGACCCCGGTCAGCATGGTCCGCAGGCTGGCGGCCAGGTGTCCCAGCTCGTCCTTGGCCTCGTAGGTGATCTGTCGCGACAGGTCCCCGGCGGCGATGGCGTCGGACACCTCGACCAGCTCCCCCAGGGGCCGGGTGATGGACCGGGCCACCAGCAAGGCCAGGAGCGAGATCAGGGCCGCCAGGACGATGGCGGCGATCAGACTGATCACGCCCAGCCGCCGCACGGCGCTGAAGGCCTCGGCCGTGTCCAGGTCGGCCACGATCGCCCAGCGCATCCCCGCAATGTCAAGCGGGGCATAGTCCGACAGGACGCGCCGGCCGGCGTAGTTGGTCAGGATGGTCGTCCCCTGCCGGCCCTTGAGGGCCTGCCGGACGGCGACGGTGTCCACCTGGCCGGTCTTGGGCTTGGCCAGGGAGGCGGCCACCGAGAAGCGGTTGTGCAGCAGCCGGGAATCGGACCGCATCGTCCGGTCCGCCCCGACCAGGTAGGTCTCGCCGGTGCGGCCCATACCCCCGCGTTCGAGCATGACCGAGTTGACCAGGCCGGTCCCGACCTGAACGGCCACCACGCCCACGAACTTGCCCTCCTCGTTCTTGATCGGGCCGGCCACGAAGGCCGCCGGCCGTTTACCGCCCGGAGGGTACAGGGCGAAGTCGGTCACGATCACCCGGCCTTTCTTGGCCCGGACAAAGGCCCGGCCCAGGACCGATTTGGCCCATGGGCCCCGGGTCACGTTTCGACCCAGGTGTCCCAGCCGGGCCACCGAATAGACCACGTCCCCGGCGGCGGAGATGATGACCAGGTCGCGCACCCCGAAATTCTTCTTCATGTCCTTGAACGCCTGGTCGTATTTGCCCACGGTCCGCTTCCAGTTGGTGCCGGTCTTGCGGCCGTCGGCCCCGAAGGCCCACGAGATCGAGGACAGCGCGTTGCGGGTGCCGGGGTTGTCCTTGAGCAGATGGACCAGGGAGGTCAGGCCCGAAAAGATCTGGAGCAACTGTTTGGACTTGATCTGGCGGACCGCCCGCAGCTTGGCAAAGGCCTCCGCCTCCAGGGCGGCGCTGCTCTGGCTGTAGGCCAACACCCCTAAAACGAGCATCGGAATCAGTCCGGCGATCAAAAAGAGTCCGATCAGTTTGGGACCGAGTCTGATGTTTCGATACCAACCCATTGCTGCCCCCTTGGAAGTCTTTGCCCTCGCTCCGCTGACCGCTTGGCCGGCGCCCGTGGGACCCCGACAGGAAATCAGTCCGATCCCCTGTCGGAAAAGGTCCCTAACCTCGGCGCAAGACTATCTCACATCGGGGAACCGGGCAAGGCCCAGTTGGCCGAGCCGCTCTTTGTCCGGGCCGGCCCGGATCGGTTGAGCCAAGATGATCCCCACTGAGCGGTTTTCCCCTTGACCGGGATCAGGCGGCAGTCCCCGCGGCACGGCCGGGTTTCCTCCCGGGCAGACTTGTTTTTCGGCCTCTTAAAGAAAGGCGGAACATATCCTGCCAGACACGGAAGCGGCCGGCCTCAGGCCATGGTCGCCCCTGGGCCCTTGGCAGACCTCAGGTTGGGCCGTGTTTCCCTTGAAATGGGGTGGGGTAAAAAAAATTATTGACATGTTGAGGCGGCCATGTAGAATTGTAGGACAATTATACAGAGGAACAGATCGTGGACAGCATTGCCTTGAGTTTTCAGCCCATCAAGAACCAACGGACCTTTGAGCAAATCTCGGCCGAGATAAAGGCCATGATCTTCCAGGGGGCCCTCAAGCCCGGCGACCGGCTGCCCTCGGAAAACGAACTGGCCCGGCAGTTCCAGGTGGGCCGTCATTCGGTTCGCGAGGCCTTGCGCCTGCTGGAGATGTCCGGATTCATCACCATCCAGAAGGGGGCTCAGGGCGGACCGGTGATCAAGGACACGGTCCTGAACACCATCAGCGATCTGTTCCGGGATTCGATGCAGATGAAGCGGGTCTCGCTCCGGGAACTGACCGTCGCCCGGGTCGAGATCGAGAAGGCGGTGTTGAAGCAGGTCCTGGTCAACGCCGGACCGGCCGACATCAAGCTCCTGGAGGCGAACGTCAGGGAAACGGAACGGAAGATCGACAGCCGGCAGCAGGCCCCCCAGGAAAACATCAGCTTTCACCGGGTCCTGGCCCGGGCGTCGAAGAACCAGGTGTATGTCATCGTCATCGATTCCATCATGGCCGTGCTGAGCGACTTTTTGAGCGAACTGGACACGGACCGGAAGATCTCGGTTTCCAACGCCCGGTATCACCGCCACATCCTGGAGGCGGTCAAGGCCAAGGACGCGGACCGGGCCCTGGAGCTGATGGAAGAGCACCTTCTGATGGTGAACGCCTTGCTCAAGAAGGTTCCGGTCCGGGCCCGGCGGCCCTGATCCGGCAAGGATTTCAGGCAGGGGGGCGGGGGCTGAAGCGCTTTTTTCCTGCCTCGGTCACAAACCAAAAAACGGAGGCTGACCAAAATGAGAATGTCAACGGTGGTCAAGGGGCTGATGGTCGGGTCGTTGTGCCTGTCAATGACCCTGCTGGGAGTGGCGACCCCGGCGGCGATGGCCAGAAAACCTTACCGGATCAAGATCCTGGGTTTGAAGTTCGGCACGTTGGGCTACGTCAGCACCTTTGCCCTGGCCGAGGTGATCAACAAGTACTCGACCTGGCTGCGGGCGACCGGTGTGGAGACCAGGGGGACCATTGTCAACGCCCGCACCCTGGCCGCGGACAAGGCCGCCCGCGCGCACACGGTGGCCCTGATGACCTTGTCGGTGCAGCACCTGGCGAAAAACGGACTCAAGCCGTTCCCGAAGCCGTACAAGGGCATGCGGGCCATCATGTTGGCCTACCGGGTGGCCGGCGCCTTCGTCACCCTGGACCCCAAGATCAGGACCGGCCGGGACCTCATCGGGAAACGGGTCGGCGTCGGCAAGAAGGGCAGCACCAGTTCGTTGTGGCCCGAGGTGATCTTCAAGTACGGCTGGAAGATCGCCGGCAAGGTCCGGCTGGTTCACCTGGGGTACAAGGGCAGCTACGACGCCCTGCGGTCCGGTTCGATTTCCGCCGCCCTGTTCAACCCGATGCTGCCGGGCGCCCTGGCCCCGGCGGCCCGGGAGCTGGTGGAATCGGTCAGGAAATTCTACATCCTGTCGGTCCCGGCGAGCGTCGTGGCCCGGGCCCGCAAGGCCAGCGGCATGCCGATCTATGCGGCCAGTCTGCCGGCCAAGGTGCTCAGCCCCAAGCAGACCCAGGCGCTGCACGGCTACTCGTTCAACATCGGCTTCTGGGCGGACAAGACCCTGCCGGCCGACGTGGCCTACGAGATCTGCCGCATCGTCTGGGAACACCTGGCCAAGTTCAAGTCCTATCACGCCGGCCTGAAGGGACTGACCCACCAGACCATGGCACTGGCCGCGGGCAGCCCCAAGGACTTCCACCCCGGGGCCCTCAAGTTCTACCGGCAAAAGAAGGTCAAGATCGGACTGGAGAGATAAGGTTCGATTGACGGGGCCCGCGGTCCCAACCGGCGGCGGTCGGGACGGCGGGCCCCCTGGACTGGAGGGCTGGCCTCCGGGGGGGCGAGGTGCAGAGCAAGGCCGGTCAGAGGACCCTCGAGGTGGCGATCATCGTGGTCGGATTGGCCATGGTGGCCTACCACCTCATCAGCAGTCAGTACGTGCTGGTCAGCGGCATCGAGCACCGCAACCTCCACCTGGGCTTCGCCCTGTTGCTGGTGTTCCTGTCGGCGATCAAGGACGGCGGTCCGGTCACCGGGATCGTCGCCGCGATCCTGGCCGCCCTGTCCGTGGCGGCCGTGGCGTACGTCGCCCTGAACTACGACGCCCTGGAACTCCGGGCCTCGTTCAACACCGTCCTGGACCTGGTGGTCGGGGTGGTGCTGATCGTGGTGGTCGTCGAGGGCACCCGACGGGCCTTCGGCCTGGTCCTGCCCCTGGTGGCCCTGGTGGCGCTGGCCTACTATTTCTTCGGCTACCTTCTGCCCGAGCCGTTCACCACGGCCCGGCTGTCCTTCGCCAAGATCATCCCCAACCTGTCCATCGGGCTGACCGGCATCTACGGCGTGGCCCTGGGGGTGTCGGCCAGTTACATCTTCCTGTTCGTGGTCCTGGGAACCATTCTCCAGGTCTCGGGGGCGACCGGCTTTTTCAACGAGGTCGGCAAGCTGGTCGGGCGCCGCTTCCGGGCCGGCCCGGCCATGAGTTCGGTCATCACCAGCGCCCTGGTCGGTTCGACCACGGGCAGCATCGGCGCCAATATCATCACCACCGGCTCCTTCACCATTCCCCTGATGAAGCGGGTCGGATACCGCAGCGAGCAGGCCGCCGCCATCGAGGCCGCCGCCTCCAACGGCGGGCAGATCATGCCTCCGGTGATGGGGGCGGCGGCCTTTGCCATGGCCGCCATGACCGGGACCACCTACCTGAAGATCATGGTCGCCGCCCTGGTGCCGGCCCTGATCTACTTCGCCCTGGCCGGGGTGTACGTCCAGGTCCAGGCGACCAAGATGGGGCTTGCCTACGAGGTCGAGCGTCCGGACATCAAGGAGATGCTGTGGCGGGCCCCGGGCTTCATCATCCCCCTGGGGCTGATCGTCTATCTGCTGATGCAGGGTCGGCCGCTGCCCTATTGCGGCTTCTGGGCCATCGTGGCCACGGTGGTCCTGAGCCTGTTCCGGAAGGCGACCCGGGTCTCGTGGACCACCTGGTTCAAGGGCTTCGCCCGGGGGGCCGTCACCGGGGCCCAGATCGGGGTGGCCTGCGCCTGCCTGGGACTGCTGCTCGACACCCTGACCGGCACCGGCCTGGGGCTCAAGCTCCCGGGGCTGGTCGAGAACTGGAGCGGCGGCCATCTGCTGCTGGCCCTGGTAATGACCGCCATCGGTTCGATCATCCTGGGCATGGGGGTCTCCACCATCGGGGTTTATATCCTGGTGGCCGTGGTCACCGCCCCCATCTTGATCAAGATGCACCTGAGCGTCCTGCAGGCCCACTTCTTCGTCTTCTTCTTCGCCTGCTTCTCCATGGTCACCCCGCCGGTGGGCATGGGCTCGATCATCGCCTCCAAGGTGGCCGGGGCCAGATACATCCCCACGGCCATGGAGGCGGTCAAGGTCTCCCTGGCCGGGTTCGTCCTGCCGTTTCTGTTCATCTACAATCCCGAGTTGCTCCTGCAGGCCACCGGGGCCCCGTGGTGGAACGTGGCTTACCGCGTACTCAACTGCCTGGTGTTGATGCTGGCCCTGCAGGTGGTGCTGGTCGGCCATTTCATGGCGGCCCTGAACCTGAGCGAGCGGGGGGTGCTGCTCCTGGCGGCCGGGCTGATCTTTGCCGGATTCGCCGCGCCGCTGCACTGGCTGTTCGTCCCCGGCCTGGTGGGGTTCGCGGGGGTCTGCTTCACCCAGGCGGCCAAGTTCAAGGCGCGGCGCCGCTCCCCGGGCGGGCCGGCCGTCGTCGAGGAGGGCGCCTCGTGAAGATCATCGGCCTGGAAATATTTCCCCTGACCGTCGAGTTCAAGCGGGTCATCGAGGAATCCTTCGGCACCGTCGGCCTGCGGGAAGACGACGTGGTCATCGTGATGCACACCGACGAGGGGATCACCGGCCTGGGAGAGGGCAGCACCCTGGGTCCCTTTTATTCGGGGGAGAGCCAGGGGACGGTCATCGACATCATCGCCAACCATATCTTTCCCAAGGTCCTGGCGGGCAGCGACCCCTTCAACCTGGAGTTGATCCACCGGCGCATGGACGAGGTGGTTTACGGGAACCACGTGGCCAAGGCGGCCGTCGATTTCGCCCTCCACGACGTCATCGGCCGGTCCCTGGGTATCCCGGTCCATCGGTTCATCGGCGGGGCGCACCTGACCGAGATACCGCTGCGCTACGCCGTGGGCATCGATCGGCCCGAGGTCATGGCCGCCCGGTCCGGGGAAGCGGTCCAGGCCGGCTTCACCGGGATCAAGATGAAGGTCGGCCTCGATCCGGCCCTGGACGTGGACCGGGTGGCGGCCATCCGTCAAGCGGTCGGGGAAGGGATCATCATCGACGTGGACGTCAACGGGGCCTACCGGCCCAAGGAGGCCGTCGAGACCATCCGGCGCATGGAGGTTTACGGGCCCCTGCTCATCGAGCAGCCGGTGCACCGGGACGACCTGGAGGGGATGGCCCTGGTCCGGCGCCGGGTGGGAGCGCCCATCGGGGCCTGCGAGGCGGCCATCACCCTGCCCCAGATCCAGCGCATCATCCGTCTCGGGGCGGCCGATTTCTTCAACTACAAGATCAGCCGTTCGGGCGGCTTCTACCCTGGCGGGGCCGCCGTCCAGACGATCGACGCGGCCGGCCTGTTCGCGGTGGGCTCCGAGCAGCTGGGCTTCGGCGTGGAGCTGGCGGCCCAGGCCCACTTCGCCGCGGCGCACTCGACCCTGATGCTGCCGGGCGGATACGCGGCCGGCGTCCTGGGCATGGCCGGCGCCCTGGACAATGAGGACTTCGACGGGGACATCGTGACCGGCTCGCCCCGGGTGAGCGGAGGCCGCCTGTCGGTGCCCCAGGGCCCGGGCCTGGGCGTCGAGCTGCGCCGCGAGAAAGTGGCCGAGCGGTTGACCCCCGGCCGGGAGCCGCTGGTCGTCGGGGAGACCGCTCCATGAGGCGACCCGAGATCGGCCGCCTGGAGACCGATCTGCTGATCGTCGGGGGCGGCGGGGCGGCGGCCATGGCCGCCCTGGCCGCCGTCGGCCAGGGTATCCGGGTGACGGTGGTCAGCAAGGAGAGTTCGCCGGTCGGCGGCGCCACCATCCAGGCCTCGGGCGGCATTGCCTCGATCTTCGATCCCCAGGACGGGCCCCAGGCCTTCTACGACGACGTCATGGCCGGCGGCGGTCGGCTCAACGATCCGGACCTGGTCCGGGTCCTGGCCGACGAGGTCCGGCCCGCCCTGGCCCGGCTGGAAAGCTACGGCTACCGGCTGGACCGCGATACCCCCAGGCGATTTCATCGAATCAAGGCCTCGGAGGGACATACCTTTGCCCGGGGTTACCTGGACCGGCGGGAGGGGGTCGGCTTTTCCCACGCCCTGGGTCAAGCCCTGCTCCAGCGGCCGGTGGAATTCATTGCTGACACCATCGTCGTCGAATTGATCCAGGAGCAGGACCGGGTGACGGGGGCCTTGGCCTTTGACCTGGCCGCCGGCCGTTTTGTGCTCTGCCAGGCCCGGGCGGTGCTTTTGGCGACCGGCGGGCTGGGACAGGTTTACCTGCAGACCACCAACGCCGCCAGCCTGACCGGCGACGGCCTGGTTCTGGCCTGGCGGGCCGGGGCCGAGCTGGTGGACATGGAGATGGTCCAGTTCATGCCCCTGGCCTTCCCCTATCCCCGGGCCTGGCGGGGGGTGTTCATCGGGATGTGCTCCCTGTGGGGACCCCGGGTCAAGCTGGTCAACGGCCGCGGCGAGCGGTACATGTCCCGCTACGATCCCGAACGCCTGGAGTACAGCACCCGGGACGTGGTGGCCCGGGCCAATTACCAGGAGATAAAGGAGGGGCGGGGCACGGACAAGGGCGCGGTCGTCGTGGACCCCACCGGCAACGACCCCGACCTCCTCCCCGCCTATCAGCGGTCCCTGCCCGACATCTACGGCCGGGTGGCCCAGGTGTTCGGCCGGGAGGCGGCCCGGTGGCAACGGCCCTTCGAGGCGATCCCCAGCCAGCACTTCTTCATGGGCGGCGTCAAGATCGATCCCGACGGCCGGACCGGGGTGCCGGGACTGTTCGCCGTGGGCGAGGTGAGCGGCGGGGTGCATGGGGCCAACCGCCTGGCCGGGGTGGCCCTGGCCGAGATCTTCGTGTTCGGCCACCGGGCCGGTCTGGCCGCGGCCGCGGCCTGCCGGGAGGGGGCCGGGTCGCCTCCCCGGGAACAGGTGGTGGCCGTCCTGGCCGAGCAGCACGTACCGGTCTCGAGGCCGGGGAACAAAAACGGCCTGCGACCGGGTGAACTGAGGCGGACCATCAAGAAGCTGATGTGGGACCAGCTCGGTCCGGTGCGGGGCCGGACCGAGATCGAGCAGGCCCTGACAAAGCTGACGGGCCTCCAGAAAAACGACCTCACCCGCCTCAGCCCCGGCTCGCCGGCCTCGAAATACAACCTCGAATGGCTGAGGTATTTCGAGACGGATTTCATGCTCCAAAACGCGATCTTCATCGCCACCGCCGCCTTGGCCCGCAACGAGAGCCGCGGCTCCCACTATCGCCTCGACGCCCCGGAAGAGGACGACGTCCTGTACAACCTCATCCTGGGCCGGGACGGGGCGGGCAATCTCACCTGCCGGCGGGCGGTCCGGAAAGCGATCCCCCGGGGAAAAAAACGGCCATGAAGATCAGATTACAGATCCGGCGCCACGACCCCCGGATTGCCGCCCAGACCGGTATCCAGACCTTTGACCTGGACCTGGACCCGGACGAGACCGTGGCCGGCGCCCTCGAGGAGGTCCAGGAGACCTTTGATCCCTCCCTGGCCTTTCGCTTCTTCTGCAACATGAAAAAATGCGGCGAATGCGCCGTGATGGTCAACCACAAGCCTGTGCTGGCCTGCCAAAAGAAGGTCCAGGCCGAACTGGACATCGAGCCCCTGCCCAACCTGCCCCTGATCAAGGACCTGGCCATCGACCGCCACCGGGTGCTGGCCGAGGTCCTGGCGGCCAGCCCTGCCCTCCAGGCGGCGATCCCGGGCAACAAAGACCGGCCGCCCACCTCGTTGTCCCTCAGGCTGGAGACCTGTCTCGCCTGTCTGATCTGCCAGGCGATGTGTCCGACCCGGGCCGAGGCCCCCGGGAAGTTCATCGGCCCCTTGGGTCTGGTCTGGTTGGCCCAGCGGAGCGAACTCGACCCGGCAA
The DNA here is from genome assembly GCA_964569795.1 of uncultured Desulfarculales bacterium. Lineage (GTDB taxonomy): Bacteria > Desulfobacterota > Desulfarculia > Desulfarculales > JAHJDS01 > JAHJDS01. Next base: position 56,488 of record CAZMVB010000022.1, read on the forward strand.
ACCCGGGGATCAAGGAGGAGATCGGCCGACAGGTAGCGATGTGCCGGCAATGCGGCGATTGCTGGAAGTACTGCCCCACTCCGGCCAAGGGAGTGGTCAGGGTCCTCAAACGACACGGCGCCACGGCGCCCCCGGAAACGGAAAAAGGTGGAGTCGAAGAATGAAGATCAGCAAGGTCGAACTGATACCGGTCACCGTGCCCTACCGCTTCCCCATCGTCCACGCCTTTGGCGGTCGGGTCGCCGGCGACTACATGATCGTCCGGATTCACACCGACGCCGGCCTGACCGGGGTGGGCAGCGGCGGGGTGCTGTTTCCGATGCATTCCGGCGAGTCCCTGGACGGCGCCCTGGGTCACCTGGACTACCTGGCCCGGACGATCCTGTTGAACGCGGACCCCTTTGACATCGAGCGGCTGATGGCCCAGGTCAACCGGGCGCTCCACGGGCACTGGCTGACCAAATCCTCGCTGGACTTCGCCCTGCACGACCTGAAGGGCAAGGCCCTGGGCGTGCCGGTCTATCAACTGCTGGGCGGGCTCTGCCGGGACAAGGTTCCCCTGGAGTTCATCGTCGGCCTGGGCGAGCCCCAGGCCATGGCCGACAAGGGCCGGGAATATCTGGACCATGGATTTCACGGGCTGAAGATCAAGTTCAGCGGCGAGCCGAAACTGGACCTGGAGCGCTTCGCCGCGGTCCGCCGAGCGGCCGGTCCGGACTGCCGGGTGAGCGTGGACATGAACGAGGCCTACACCCCGGCCACGGCGCCGGCGGTGATCAGGGCCGTGGCCGACATGGGCGTGACCTTTGTCGAGCAGCCGGTGTCCCGGCGGGACGTCACCGGTATGCGGGAGGTGAAGGAAAAGGTGGACGTGGTCCTGGCGGCCGATGAAGGGGGCTGGTCCCTGGACGAGGCGGCGGCCCTGATTCAGGCCCGGGCCGCGGACCTGTTCCACACCGTGCCCAGCCGTATCGGCGGCTTCACCCGGGCCCTCAAGTACCGGTCCCTGATCGAGGCCTACGGCCTGATGTCCTGCATCTCGGCCTACAACGGCACCGGACTGGAGCACGCCGCCTCGTCTCATTTCATCGCCGCCACCTGCAAGGACCCGCTGTTTCCCGAGGAGCCGGTGGGCGTCCTCTACCTCTTCGGCGGTCACGGCACGGACGAGATCACCGGCGACGTCATCCGGAAAACCAGCGGGCGCATCGCCGAGGGGTACCTCTATGCCCCCGAGGGACCGGGCCTGGGGGTGGAACTCCATGAAGCCAACATCGCCAAGTACATTTCGCCCGGAAAAAAACCGGTGACCATCGACTGAGGCCCCAGGGAGAGAACTGATGCCCGACCACACCGAACAGGAGCGCCGCTACCGGCTGGTGCGCGAACAGATGCGCCGCCGGGACATCCCCCTGCTGGTGGCCGCGTCCAACGCCCAGGTGAACCAGCAAGGATTCGTGCGCTTTTTCAGCAGCCTGCCGATACCCATCTACTCCCACGGCCTGCTCTTCCCCCTCGAGGGGGAGCCGCGGCTGTTCACCCCCTCGCCGGTGCAGACCTACTGGGCCCGCCGGCTTTCCTGGATGGCGGACGAACAGATCGTCATGGCCCGGCCGTGGGGCCGGCGGTGCGCCGCGAGGATAAACGAGTTGGGGCTGGCTGAGGCCCGGATCGGGGTCTTGAGTCCTGAAACCTTCCCGGCCCCGGAACTCGACGCCTTGCGCGAGCTATGCCCCGGGGCCTCCCTGGTGGACTGCACCCAGTGGTTCGAGGAGGTGCGCAGCCAAAAGAGCCCCGAGGAGTTGGAGATCATCCGGCGGACGACCCGGATCGCCGACCAGGCCATCGAGCTGTTCAAGGAGTGCCTGCGTCCCGGCGTCAGCGAGCGGGTAGTAGTCGCCGAGGTGGAGTGCGAGGTCCGGCGCCGGGGCGCGGAGCGAACCTTCTATTTGATCGCCTCGCAGCTCGGATCCCAGTTCCCCTATATTCCGGGCGACGGACTGCTGACTCCTGAGGCGCCTGTCCTGTTCTCGGTGGAGCTCTCCGGACCGGAAGGCTACTGGACCCAGGTGGTGCGCACCTTCTTCTGGAGCCGACCCGGCGGAGAACTGGAACGGATGTGTCGCGCCCATGACGAACTGCGTCTTTTGGCCCGGGAGGAGCTTCGTCCCGGACGAGAAATCGCCCAGGTGGCCCTGAATTTCCGCCAGACCATTCAGAGTCACGGCCTGGACTTCGGCATTCATTTCGGGCACGGCCTCGGTCTGGACGTGGTCGAGGAACCTCTGGTCAACACCGAAAACCATGCCCCGCTGCGGGAAAACCAAGTGGCGGTCATCCACCCCCACCTGGTGGACGCCGAGCGGGAACTGGGCGTCTGGTTCGGAGACGTTTATTTGATCGGGAAGGACAAGACCGATATCCTGTCATCAAGCGAATCAATGGCGTTCAGTGCCTCGAAATGAAATCTCCGGGGCCGCCCCTCAAGTCCTTCACCTGCAGGCCTGAGAAGACCGGTCAAGTCAATTCCCAGGGCGGCGGCGACTCGTCAAACGGTTACAGGGCCTGATTCGATTTCTGGGACGCATCCAGCACCCCCCTGACCTTGAACAGCAGCTCGTTGAGCCGGTAGGGCTTACCCAGGAAGTCCCTGGCCCCGGCCTCGAGAACCTTGGTCACTTCCCCCTCAGAGGTGTGCCCGCTGGCCACGATGACCTTTGCCAGGGGGTCTGTATCAAGCAGGCGTCTCAGACAGGCGTATCCGCCCATTCCGGGCATGTTCAGATCGACGATGACCGCCTCGACGTCATCCCTTTGGTCCTGGTACAGGCTCAGGGCCGCCTCGCCGCTGTCCGCGGTGAGCACGGCATAACCGAAGCGCTCCAATATCTCTCGGGCGATGTCCAAAATGGCCTGATCGTCATCCACCACCAGAACCGTCTCCCCGCCGCCACGGACTTCCGCCTCGGCCGCTGACCGGTCGGTCTCGACCGGCATCTTCAAGGCCGCCACCTTCATCGTCATCGCCGGCAGAAATATACTGAAGGTCGCCCCCTGGCCCGGGCGGCTTTCGCAAACAATGTGGCCTCCGTGATTCTGGACGATGCCATAGACCGTTGACAGGCCCAAACCGGTGCCTTGGCCAGCGCCCTTGGTGGTGAAAAAGGGATCGAAAATGTGTTTGAGGGTCTCCTCGTCCATACCGTGTCCGGTGTCGGACACCCGCAACAGGACGTAATCCCCCGGACGGATTTGGGAGTGGTCCCGGCTGAAACCATTATCCAGGTGCAGGCCGAGCGTCTCGATGACCAGTTCGCCTCCGTCGGGCATGGCGGCCGCGGCGTTGGTCCCCAGGTTCATCAGGATTTGTTCCAGCTGAATCGGATCGCCGTTCACCGCCATCAATCCCGAGGCCAATTTCGTCTGGATACGAATCATCCGGGGAAGGGTCCGCTCCAGCATCCTGATCGTTTGTTGGACCTCGTGGTTGAGGTCCATCGGCCTCAGTTCCAGACCGCCCTGCCGGCTGAAACCCAGGACTCGCCGCACCAGTTCCCTGGCCCGATCCACCGCCTTCTCGATTTCAGTCATGTGGGCTCGGTTGTCGGCGCCGGAGTTCTCATCCGAACCGACGAGTTGAACGTATCCGGCAATGACCTGGAGAATGTTGTTGAAGTCGTGGGCGATCCCGCTGGCCAGGGTGCCGATGGCCTCCATCTTCTGCGACTGGAGAAGTTGCCTCTCCAGTTGCTTGCGCTCCGTGATGTCCTCGCCGGAACTGAGACTCCCCACGACCTGCCCCTCATCGTCGGTCAGCACCGTATTGTGCCAGGCGATGAGCCGCCGTTCCCCGCTGCTGGTATGGATGAAGCTCCTCACGTATTCCGCGGGCGCAATTTCTCCGGCCATGAATCGGCCGAACAGACCGGTGGACTCGTCTCGATGCTCTTCCGGAATGAAGTTGTCGAACCAGTTCCGGCCGATGACGTCCTTTTCCCTGACGCCCAGAAGCTGACAGCCCCTTCGATTGAGCAAGGTGATTCGTCCCCCGCGATCCAGCACCACCAGAATGACCCCGGCGATATCCAGGTAGCTCTGGGCCAGGTCTTTCTCCTTTCTAATGGCCTCCTCGGCCCATTGGCGTTCTTTGATTTCATCCTGAAGGCGACGGTTGGCCGCCTCCAGGGCGGAGGTCCTTTCCTGGATCCGGGCCTCCAGGCCCTCTTTGGCCTCCAGCAGTTCCTCCCGGAGACGCCACTGTTCGGTGATGTCCCGCAAAAAGACCGCGATCCGGTCCACCCGTCCCCGGCTGTCGAAAACGGGCCACAGGGTATTTTCAAATCGCCTTCCCTGCCAGTCGGTTTCAAGGTGAATCTCTTTCCGGATCGCCAAGACGTCCCGGAAAGGTTCTCCCGCCGAACCGGTCCCTGCCAGCAGCTCGGAAACCTGGCCGTCAACCATGTCGCCCACCCGTAATCCCAGGAGCCGGGTACCGGTCTCGTTGATGGCCAGGACATTCCGGCCAACATCCACCAGGAGGGCGGCGTCGTGGGAGGCGTTCAACAGCACCCGGGCCGTCTCCTGGCTGCGCCTGAGGGCGGCCTCCTGGTCTTCCAGCCGGCGCTGAACTCTGACCTCTTCCAGAACGCGTTCGACGACATGGACCAGGGAATCGAGCAAAGAATCCGACTTGACCAGATAGTCCTTGGCCCCTTCCTTGAGCATCTGGACGGCCAGTTTCTCGCTGCCCGCGCCGGTGACAATGACCACCGGGGAACGGGGGTCCTGTCGGCGGATGGCTCGCAGAATATCGAGCCCGCTGGCGTCCGGAAGGTGGTAGTCGAGCAGGGTCAGGTCAGGCGGATCGTTGACTATCGACTGCCGGGCCTCGGCGCCCGAACAGGCCACCTGGACTTCATGTCCGGCGTTCCAGAGGCGATAGGACATGCTGGCAGAGGTAGCCTTGTGATCCTCGACGATAAGTACCTTGGCCATGACTTGCTCTTCTCTCGGCAGCTTTCCCGGGCCGACCCCCTGGTCGGTCAGGCCGCCGCCGTTCAGAAGCTGCTCCGGATGACCTCCGGAGCGATGCTCTCCAAAGGCAGGACCCTATCCACGGCGTCCCGCTTGATCGCCTCGGCGGGCATGCCGAAGACGACGCAGGTCGCCTCGTCCTGGGCTAGGGTGTGGGCCCCGGCATGTTTCATCTCCAGGAGGCCCCGGGCCCCGTCGTCGCCCATCCCGGTCATGATCACCCCCACGGCGTTGGCCCCCGCGTATCTGGCCGCCGACCGGAACAGGACGTCCACCGAGGGGCGATGCCGGGAGACCAACTGGCCGTCCCTTATCTGGACGTGGTACCGGGCCCCGCTGCGCTTGAGTAGCAGGTGCCGGTTTCCCGGGGCGATCAGGGCCCGGCCCCGGATGACCGTATCGTTGTCCTCGGCCTCCTTGACCGTGATTTGACAAAGGCTGTCCAGCCGCCGGGCAAAGGCGGCCGTGAAATTCTCGGGCATGTGCTGGACGATGACCAGGCCCGGCGAATCGGCCGGCAGGGCCTCCAGAAAGATCCGCAGGGCCTCCGTCCCGCCGGTCGAGGCGCCGACGGCCACCACCTTCTCCGTGGTCTGGATCATGGCCGCGCCTTTGGGCTTGGCCAGAATGGCGTCGGCCGTTCGTTTGGGTTCGATCCTGGCCCGGGGGTTGATGGGTTTGACCCGGGCCCGGGAGGCCGCCTTGACCGCGTCGCAGATGAGCGTCCTGGATTCCGCCAAAAAGGCCCGGGTGCCCAGGCGCGGCTTGGTGATGATGTCCACGGCCCCGTATTCCAGGGCCTTCAGCGCCGTCTCGGACCGGTTGCCCGTCAGGCTGGAACAGATGACCACCGGAATGGGGTGCTGGGACATCAGCTTCCGGAGAAAGGTCAGGCCGTCCATGCGCGGCATTTCCACGTCCAGGGTGATGACGTCCGGGACCTCCTGGCGCAACTTGGCGGCGGCCACGAACGGGTCCGAGGCGGTGGCCATGACCTCGATCTGCGGATCGGTGGACAATACGTCGCTCAGGGTCTGGCGAACGACCGCCGAATCATCGACAATGAGGACCCGGATCTTATCGCTCATTCTTTCCTCCGGCGGGCCAGTGATGCAGCAAACAGGCGATTTCCAAATCCGATCTGTCCGCTAGCAGCCTCGGGTTTTTCTTGACCGCGACCTCACCGGTGTGGGTCAGGTATTTGATCCGGCGCCCGAACGGTCCACCGACGTCCGACCCCACCAGCCGGAGACCCTCGGCGCTGATCACTTCCAGGGCCTTGTCGATGTTTTGTTGTCCCACGGTCAGAAATCGCGACGGTACTTGCTTCGATCCAAACATGTTTCCGCCGCCGAACATCTTGACCTCGATATCCGTGGCGGAAATGGACTGGTGCTCGAACCAGCCGATCATCCACCTGATGGAGAAATCGACGTGCCTGAAGCTTCCGGGATCGCCCTGGGGCAGAGGGGCATGACAGATGGCCCCGCACCCGTGGCGGCGGCTGAACAGGGTCACTGACACGCAGGAGCCCAGCAGCGTCGTGACCGTCGTCGGCCTTCGCGACGCGTGGACCTCCCCGATTTTCAAAAACGCCTCCCGCACCCCAATCGTCTCCCTTTTCACCCTGTCTTGCGGTAGATCATCGGCGCCACCGAAACCAGGGGCAGGTCCAACCCGCCCAGCGTCTCGGCGTGGCCCATGAAGATGTGGCCACCCGGCCTGAGTTGCCAACACAATCGATTCAGCAGTCTCTCTTGGGTCGGACGATCGAAATAGATGATGACGTTGCGGCAGAAGATGGCGTCCATGAGCCCTTTCAGTTTGAAGTCGTCCATCAGGTTCTGACGGCGAAACGTCACCTTGCTCCTCAGTTCGAGGACGATCCGGACCTCCCTCGACGTCCGGTCCTTGCTCCGCAGGAGGTACCTGCGCCTGAGGTCCTGGGGAATCGGCTGAACGTCCTCCTCGGAGTACACCGCCCGGTGGGCCGTCTCGAGGACCCGGGTGGACAGGTCGGTGGCCAGGATGGAAAAGCTGAACCGGGGATGGTTTCGGGCGAACTCGCTCAGGACCATGGCCAGGGTGTAGGGTTCCTGCCCGGTCGAACAACCGGCGCTCCAGACCTTGAACGCCCGGGGGTAGGATCGGGGCCGGTCGCCATTCAGTTGCGGCAGAATCTTTTCGGCCAGGTAACGAAAGGCGGCCGGCTCCCGAAAGAAGTCGGTCTTGTTGGTGGTGACCGCGTCCATCATGGTGATCGCCTCGGCGGCCTGACCTTCGGGACTGAACAGGAGGTCGCAGTACTCCCCGAAGTTCTCCAGTCCCAGGTGACGCAGCCGCCGGCGCAGGCGCGACTCGAGCATGACCTTCTTGGCCGGAGGCATCTTCAGGCCGAAGTTGGAGTGGATGAATTGACTCATCCGTTTGAAGTCACGCTGGGATAGCTTGGCGTCCATGAGGGTTAACCGCTTTCTTACAGCCCGGCCTCTCCTTGGGGCGCGGTTTGCTCCACAGGTGGAGTCGCCTCGGCGGCCGATAGTTCCAGAGGCCCTTCCGGCCCGTCCTCGGCGGTGGTGACGGCGGTCAGGTCCTCCACCGAGAACACCTGGTCGATGTCCAGGATGATGATGAACTCGTCGGCTACCTTGCCCATGCCCTTGATGAACTCGG
>CAZMVB010000023.1:0-60757 GCA_964569795.1 uncultured Desulfarculales bacterium
CGAGTTCATCGACTCCGGGGCGACGTTCCTGCGGTCGGGCGGTCTGACCTGGGCGGTGGGCTCGACCACCCTGTCCAATTCGACCTATCACCTGACCCTCGAGGGCACCAACACCGGCTCCGAGTACGACCTGTACGCCGGCCAGCTGACCGGGGTGGGCACCGAGTCGACCCTCTATGACAACATCAACGACTTCACGGTGGCGACCGCGGCCTCGGGCACCGGCGGCTGGAACGGGGCCGACATCCTGACCCAGTCCGCGGCCCAGCTGGCCCTGTCTCAACTCGACTCGGCCATCAAGCGCAAGGACACCATCCGCGCCTCCCTGGGCGCCCTGCAGAACCGGTTGGAGAACACCATCACCAACCTGACCATCCAGGCCGAGAACCTGCAGGCGGCGGAAAGCCGGATCTCGGACGTGGACGTGGCCACCGAGATGACCGAGTTCACCCGGAACAACATCCTGGCCCAGGCGGCCACGGCCATGCTGGCCCAGGCCAACTCCCTGAGCCAGTTGGCCCTCCAGCTCCTGAAGTGACCGACCATTGGCGGGGGGTTGACCGGATGACCCTCGGGTCAACCCCCACCTCAGTCACACCCTGAGCGACCGGCAACGCGGAGGCGCCACATGGCCGATCACATTCCCCTGAGCCCGAAAGTAAAGCCGCCCGGCACGCCGCGGCCTCCGGCCAAGATCAAGGATGGTCCGGCGGAGTCGGAGACCTGGAAGAAGCTCCTGAACGAGGCGCTGCAGAAAGGGACCGCGGCGGCCGAAGGCCCGACCGGAATCGAGGGCCCCGGCGCCGCCCCTCCGGCCCGGATGGTCGAGGAAGGCCGGCTCGTCCGCCGGGGAGACCTGACCAAACTGGGCGACGCCGAGTTGGTCCTGGGGCCCCACGGCGGAGACCGCCGGAGTCGAGACTTCGCCCCCAAGGCCAAGAAGATCAAATGGGGCGAGACCAGCGAGTACCTGATCGCCCGTCTCAAGAGAGACGCCCCGGCCGTGGCCGAGGGTCTGGCCCGCGGCGAGTACCGTTCGGTCAGGCAGGCGGCCATCGCCGCCGGAATCGTCAAGGTCCCGACGGCCCTCCAGCAGGCCAAGCGGTGGGTCAACAAGCTCGGCCCGACCGAGCTGGAGGAACTCAAGTCCTACCTGGAACAGGTGAGGGCGCCCCCGGACGACTGACCCTGCCCGGTTCGGCGGTCGAGCCAGGCCGTCGAATCGGGCCCCTTCCGGCCGTCCGGCGTCCACTCCCCGGGCGGCCTTTTTTTATCGCGGCGACCCGGGTGGGGCGCCCGATCAGTGGTCTTTGAACCGGGCCACCACCTGGTGGAGCTGGGCGGCCATGGCGCTCAGTTCGGCGGCCGACCGGGCCGTTTCGGCCACGGACCGGGCCGACTGCCGGGCCGAGGAGGCGATGCCCTCCACGTTCCGGGCGATCTCCTCGGCGGCCGAGGTCTGTTCCTCGGCGGCGATGGCTATCTGGGACACCACCTGGGACACCCGCTCGGCGTTGGACACGATCTCCTCCAGCATCTGGCCGGCGGTCCCGGCCAGGTCAACGCCCTGGGAGACGTTTTTCTGGGCGGCCTGGACCCGGTCAACGGTCTGGCCGGTGGAATCCTTGATGGCTCGGACCGTGTCCCCGACCTCCTTGGTGGCGGTCATGGTCTTTTCGGCCAGCTTGCGGACCTCGTCGGCGACCACGGCGAAGCCGCGGCCGGCCTCGCCGGCCCGGGCGGCCTCGATGGCCGCGTTCAGGGCCAGGAGGTTGGTCTGGTCGGCGATGTCCTCGATGACCGAGACCACCTGGTCGATCTGCTCGCCCTTTTTGGCCAGATCCCGGACGGTGGAGCCGACCTCGGTGATGTCCTGGCTGATCTGGGTCATCGATTGGACGGTCTGCTCGACCACGCCGCCGCCCTCGCGGGCGATTTCACCGGCCCGGCGGGCCTCGTCGGCCCCCCCGGTGGCGCTGGTGGACGTCTGGCGGACCGTGGCGCTCATCTGTTCCACCGTGCCGGCCACGGTCTCGCTCTGGGCGCTCTGCTCGGTGGCCCCGGCCGACATCTGCTCGGTCGAGGCGCTGATCTGGGCCGAGGCCGAGGCCAGTTGCTCGGCCAGGCGGCTCACCTCCTCCACGACCTGAAGCAGATCTTCCTGCTGGCTCCTGATCCGGTTGGCCGCCTCCACCTCGTCGCTGACGTCCCGGACGATCTCCATGGCCCCGATCGAGGTGCCCTGCAGGTCGAACAGGGCGTTGGCGCTGCAGACCACCGGTACGGACCGCCCGGAGACATGGATGTTCGTCCGCAGCCCGGTGACCGGCCGCCCCGTCTTCAGGGCCTCCCGGACCACGCAGCCCGCCTCGCAGGCGTCGGCCTGGAACAGTTCCCGGCAGGTCATCTGGCCGACCACCTCCCCGGCCTCGATCCCGACCATCCGCTGGCAGGCCTCGTTCAGGTAGGTCAGGGTCAGGTCCCCGTCCACGGTAAAGAACGGGTCGGCGATCCCGGTCTTGATGGACTGACCCTCGCCCATCTTCTCGATTATTCCGGCCAGGGTTTTCTGTAACGAGGCGGCCAGGCGGCCGATCTCGTCCTTGGAGCCGACCTTGATTTCCTGCCGGTAATCGCCCCCGGCCACCGCCTCGGAGACGCCCAGGACCTTCCGGATGGGGCCGATGATCGACCGGACCACCAGGAAGGCCAGGATCAGGCCCAGCAGCGCGGTCAGGCCCACCGCCCCCAGGATGAGGAGGACCGCCCTGTCTTTACGGAGGGCGGCGCCCCGCACCTCGGCGGCCAGCACCCGGCCGACCAGGCCGCTCAGCCTGGCCGCCGCCTGTTCCACCTGGCGCGAGGCCCGGCGCATGATCGGGAACTGGACCTTGATCTTGGCGATGTTCCGGGCCAGGCCGGCAAAGCCCCGGAAATAGGCCTCCACCGCCAGACGGACCCGTTCCCTGGTGGGCGCGTCGGCCTGGCTGGCGGCCAGGGCCTTTTTCAGCTCGGCCACCACGGTTCGGGCCCGGGCGATGTACTTGGGGTCCTGGCGCAGGATGAAGTCCGCCTGGTGGCGCTGGAGGGCCACGGCCAGGGCCAGCATCCGGTAGGACTTCAGCCGCATGATGACCTCCTCCATGGCCCGGCCCTGCCGGCGCATGAAGCCGCGCAGGCCCCGCTTTTCGTTGCCCACGGCCTGGGACAGGACCGCCACCTTGTCAAAGCCCTCGGCGTACAGGGCCGCCGCCATTTGGATGGCCTCGACCAGGGGCCGGGCCGAGGACAGCCCCGCCTGCTTGGCCAGCCGGGAGACCTCGCCCAGGGCCTTGTCCAGCCGGTCCAGGGTGGCCGTCAGCCGGGCCCGATCCTTCTGGTCCAGGCGGTCGATGAAATTCCTCTCGTGCCGGCGGGCCATGGCGAGGAGGACCTTGATCTGGGAGGCGCGTTCGTCGATCTTCTGGTAAACCTCGACCACCTGGCGAAACGAATCGCCCAGCCGGCGCACCTGGAGGATGGCGAACAGGCCCGTGGCCAGAAACAGGGCCAGAATGACCAGGAAGGACAGGTACAGCTTGCGGCCGACGGTGAAAAATCTCATGGCCCCCCCTGGCGGCCCGGTCCGGGATCCGGGCCGAGGCGCTGACCAAGCGAGTCTCGGGGAAGGTCCGGCCGAACCCGGGCGGTGACGCTCCCGACTGTCGAGGCCCCGTCCCCTCGAGGCGCCGGCGGAAACGATTCGTGAGAATACAAAGAACGACGGGCACCCGGCCAGGACCGACCGGTCCCGGCGGTGTTACTGCCGGGCCGAGGGCAACTCCCCGGAGGCCAGTTTCTTCCGGTAGTGGTCCTCCATCCACCGGAGGTTTTCCCCGAATTCCATGGTGTGCCTCCTCATGGCCTCGGCGGCGGCCTCGGAGTCCCCGGCGACAACGGCCTCCACCACCGGACGGTGCATCCCGGCCGGATGGACTACCTCCGGATCCGGGCCGGCGGCCTGGACCACCATCCGGGTGATGACCAGCAGGAGCCGGTCCAGAGTCTGGTACAAACGGTTGCCGCACATGTCCATCAGCAGGTAGTGCACCCGGGTCTTGACTGGGATGTCCTCGGCCAGGGTGTGGATCGACTGATACTCGGCCTCCAGGGCCTCCTCGAGCTGGCGGGCAAGGTCCGGGGTGACGTTTTCCGCGGCCAGCCGGGCCACCTCGGGGTCCAAGAGCACCCGGGCCTGGCACAGCTCCGGAATGGAAAACTTGCCGGCCATGAACAGGTCCAAAAAGGCCTGGCTCAGGTTCTCCAGGGTCAGGTCGGTGACAAAGGCCCCGCCGCCGGCCCCCTGGCGGGTGGCGATGAACCCGGAGTTCTCCAGCAGACGCAGGGCCTCCCGCACGGCCACCCGGCTGACCTGGAAGTCCTCGGCCAGCTGACGCTCGGCCGGGAGCTTTTCTCCCACCGTGAACCGACGCTGCAGGATGGCCTGCTTGATCTGTTCGGCCACCTCCTCGGATACCCGGGTGGTCTTGACGGCCTTGAAGGAATGCATGGCTCCCTCCTCGGTCGAATCCTTGTTTCCGGCGCCTCCGGGCCGGGCCTCATGTCCGCGGCCCGGCCGGGTTCGACCGGATCGCATCCATCATAGCCCCGGTCGGCCCGGCTGGCAATAAATATTTTAAATGTTTTGCTTGACAAAATTATTTCATTGGTCTTAAGTTTAGACCGTCGTGAGGGGGGGGGCAAACCTTCTCCATACCGATTCAGACGGGTTTACTGGTAATTCCGGGGGCGGCCTCCAAGTCGGCCCCTGGGTTTTGAAAATATGGCAGCTCCGCCGGCCGGACGACCCTGGACCCGGGTCCTCGGGTCTCTTGACCTGGCCGGTGATTGAGGGTATTCTTGGGTCGCCGATTCCCCGCGGGGGGTGGGATTGGCTCTCAAAATTCGTTCCCTAGAAAGGAGAGGAGAACTGTCATGACCCGTCGTCGTCTGACTTTCGTTCTGGCCGTCGCCGTGGCCTGCGGTCTCGTGACCATGGGCCTGTGGGGATCGCCGGCCATGGCCAAGAAGGGCAAACCAATCGTCATCGCCGTGCCGACCTCCCTCACCTATATCGAGGGGACGGAGGCCTATAACACCGTCAAGCTGGCCGTGAGCGAGATCAACGCCCGCGGCGGGGTCAAGGTCGGCGGCGTGATGCGGCCGTTCAAGGTGGTCAGCATCGACCTGCGTGACGCGGCCCCCGGCGTGCCCGTGGCCTCGGCCCTGCTGGCCCTGGAAAAGATCATCACCCAGCACCATCCCACGGCCATCGTCGTCGGGCCCTTCCGGTCCGAGGCCCTGATCGCCGGCATGGACATGATCGCCAAGTACAAGGTGCCCATGCTGGGGACCATCGCCATGAGCCCCGGCACCGAAAAGCGGATCGCCAAGAATCCGGCCAAGTACAAGTACATCTTCCGGGTCAGCCTCAACGCCATCTATCTGGTCAAGTACCTGGTCGGCTTCCAGATGTTCCTCAAGAAGAAGTTCGGGTTCAACAAGATCTTCCTGATGAACCAGGACGTGGCCTGGGCCCGGGCCACGGCCGGCATCACCGGCAAGATCCTGAAGAAACTGGGCTGGAAGATCGTCGGCCACGAGGTCTATCCCACCGGGGCGTCCAACTTCACCGCCGGGCTGCTCAAGGCCAAGCAGGCCAAGGCCCAGGTGATCATGCCCGTGTTCGACATGCCCCAGTCGGGCGTCCTGCTCAAGCAGTGGAAGGCCCTGCGGGTCCCGGCGGTTTTGGCGGGCTACATCTCGCCCATGACCGGCCAGGGGGCCTGGAAGCGCTTCCGGGGCAAGATCGTCGGCCTGATGAACGCCATCACCGAGGTGGGCGAGATCCCGGCCAAGAAGGTCCCGGCCTCGGTCAAGTTCTTCAACGACTACCGCACGAGGTACGGTAAGAACATCCAATCCGGGCACGGCCCGGCCCCGGCCTACGTGGCGGTCTATCTGCTCAAGGCGGCCATCGAGAAGGCCAATTCGCTCGATCCGGACAAGATCGTGGCCGCCCTCAAGACCACCGACACCATGAGCGTCATGGGCCGGATCAGGTTCAACAAGACCAACCAGGTCATCTTCGGGAGCCATCCCAAGAAGACGGCCGTGGGCTGCGTCTTCCAGTGGTCCAAGAAGGGCAAGCGGGTCATCATCTTCCCGCCGTCCATCGCCGAGGGCACTGTCCAGCTTCCGCCCTGGATGAAGAAAAAGTAAGTTAGTGACGACGGGCCGGGCACCTGGCAGACCAGGCGCCCGGCCTGCCCCATCCGCCGGCCGGATCGGGGCCCCTGATCGGTCCCGTAAACGAACGGGTTTACCCTTGCGACGCGAAACCAATGTGGATTAACACACTTCTGGAGATCCTGGTCACCGGGTTGCCGATCTGCGCCATCCTGGCGGTGGTCTCGTTGGGATTCAATCTGACCTTTGGCGTGAGCGGCATCGCCAATTTCGCCTACGGGGCCATCTATGTCGTGGCCGGCTTTTTTTCCTGGGTCCTCCTGGGCTACGTGGCCGAGCCGCTCTTCGGCGCACACTCCCAGTTTTTGCTGTCGTTTTTCACCGGCGGGGCGGCGATCATCCTGGCCGCCCTGTTCGGCCTGCTGATGTACTGGATCATTCTGGTCCGGCTCCGGGGACTGGTTCTGTCCCAGGTCATCGCCACCTTTGCCGTGGGCCTGGCCCTGATCGAGGGTCTGCAGACGGCCGTTCTGAGCCAGGTCAAGGTCAAGCTGCCCGACGCCATGGACAGCGTCTACTTCGTCCTCGGCCAGCCGGTCTATCACCAGTGGCTCTACATCTGCGTCGGCGCCGTGGGCCTGACCCTGTTCAGTTGGTGGTTCACCCGCCACACCAAGATGGGCCTGGCCTTTCGGGCCATCGCCCAGGACGAGTCCACCGCCCTGACCCTGGGCATCAACGCGGACCGGGTGGCGGCCATGAGCGTCGCCTTCGGATCGGCCTACATCGCCCTGGCCGCGGTGCTGGTCCTGCCCAGCCAGGGGGACATCATTCAGCAGCACGGCTACGAGGTGCTGATCAACGCCCTGGCGGTGTGCATCGTCGGGGGCCTGGGCAGCACGGCCGGGGTCATCGTCGCCGCCCTGATCATCGGTTACGCCCAGACCGCGGCCGCCACCCTGATGGGCGCCCACTGGACGATGATCGTCCCGCTGGTGGCCATCCTGGCGGTCCTGGTGGTCAAGCCGTCGGGGCTGTTCGGCCGGCACAAGGAACTCGAGGAGCGGATCTAGGTCATGGCCCAACCAGCCGTTCAGCGCCGCAAGGAGCGCATCGACCGGGGGATCAAGGTCAGGAGCGAGGACGTCTATGCCCTCAACAGCTGGCGCGAGGCCCTGTATTTGATCGCCCCGCGCGCCTTGCCGGTGATCGTCCTGTTCGTCGTACCGCTTTTCCTGGGCGCCTACTGGCAGGGCGTCCTGGTCCGGGCGGCCATCTTCGCCCTGCTGGCCCTGAGCTGGGACTTTCTGGCCAGGGTGGGAATGGTCTCCCTGGGCCAGTCCCTGTTCGTCGGTCTGGGCGGCTATGCCACGGGCGTTTTGAATTACTACCTGGGACTGCCCATCTGGCTGAGCCTTCCCCTGGCGATATTCGTGGGCGGGGCGGCCTCGACCTTAATCCTGATCCCGGTGCTGAGGCTGAGGGGCATCTACTTCTCGATGATCACCCTGGTGTTGCCCCTGCTTGGGGAGCGGATCATCGAGGCCGGGGCCGACCTACCCCTGGTCCGGTTCCTGGGCGGCACCCAGGGCCTGCCCGGGCTGACCATGTTCCCGGGGAGAATCGTCGAGTCCTACCTGGTGATCGTCGCCGCCTGTGTCTGCCTCTTCGGTCTGAGGCGGCTGATGAACTCGGACTACGGCCTGGTCCTGACCGGCATCCACGACAACGACCAGACGGTCAAGGCCTCGGGCATCAGCATCAACCGCAAGAAGATCGAGGCCCTGTTCATCGCCTCGGCCATCGGCGCCTTCTGCGGGGCGTTCATGGCCCACCAACTGGGCTCGGCCGGCATGTCCATGTTCGCCCTGGACTACTCGATCCTGCCCATCGCCGCGGCCGTGGTCGGCGGGATGGGCTCCTTTGCCGGGGCCATGCTCGGGGCCTTTCTGCTCCTGCCGGCCTACGAGATCCTGCGGGGCATCGGCACCCTGCGGGTGGTGGTCTACGGCCTGATCCTGACCGTGTTCGTGGTCGCCCTGCCCGAGGGGATCTTTCACTACCTGGCCCGCAAGTACCACCAGTTCGAGCGCTGGACGTCGGTGAGCGAATGACCGAACCAATCCTCGAGACAACCAACCTGACCAAGGACTTCGGCGGCGTCCGGGCCCTGAACAAGGTCGATCTGACCGTCGGCCGGGGGGAACTCCTGGGGGTGATCGGACCCAACGGCTCGGGCAAGACGACCCTGGTCAACCTGGTCTCCGGGTTCGTCAGGCCCTCGGCCGGCCGGGTCGTCTTCCAGGGCAGGAACATCACCGGCTGGCCGCCCCACCGGGTGACCGACCTGGGCCTAGTCCGGACGTTTCAGATGGTCCGGCCCTTTTACAAGCTGGCCGCCTTCAAGAACATGATCGTCCCCCTGACCTCCCCCCGGGTCCGCCGGCAGGTGGGGGGCAAGTACGGCGACCGGGACGCCGTGGCCAAGGACCTCCTCGAGGAGGTCGGGTTCGAGCGCGACTCGGCGGTCATCCTCAAGCCCGCCTCGGACCTGCCCCACGGCTATCTGAAGCGGATCGAACTGGCCCGGTGCATCGCCCTGGAGGCCGAGCTGATCATCCTGGACGAACTCTTTTCCGGCCTGTCCCTGGCCGAGGTGGCGACCATCGTCCCGGTCATCGACAAGCTCCGGGTCCAGGGCAAGACGATCATCATGATCGAGCACCGGCTCAAGGAGCTGTTCCGCATCGCCGATCGGGTGATGGTCCTCAACTTCGGGGAAAAGATCGCCGAGGGAGAGCCCAAGAGCGTCATGGACGACGAGGCCGTCAAGAGCGCCTACCTGGGCAGCCAGGCCGAACAGGAGTGAGGGTCCGGTGAGCCAGCTCAGCATCAAGAATCTGCTGGTGTTCTACGAGAACGCCTTGGCCCTCAACGATTTCTCCCTCGACGTCGAGGCCGGTCAGATGGTCGGCGTCATCGGCTCCAACAGCGCCGGCAAGACGACGCTGCTGAACACCATCGCCGGGCTGACCCTGGACTACCAGATCAAGGAGCGGCGGGCCGGCGGCCAGCGGGTGACCATCCTGGGGGAGATGACCTTCGAGGGCCAGGATTTCATGCCCGTCCCGGCCTACGAGCGGGTCCGGCGGGGGGTGGTCATCTGCCGGGAGCGGCACCCCATCTTCCCGGACTCGCCCGTGCTCGAGAACCTCAAGATCGCCGCCTTCCAGCAGCCCGGCGGCCGCAAGGGTTTCGAGGCCGGTCTCCGTGAAGCCTACCAGCTCTTCCCCCCCTTGATGAAACTGAAGTCGCGCAAGGCCGGTTTCCTGTCCGGGGGCGAGCAGCAGATGCTGGCCATCGCCATGGCCCTTCTGGCCCGGCCGCGGATGCTGCTGCTGGACGAGCCGCTGCTGGGCCTCTCGCCGCACATGCAGCAGGTGGTCATGGACTCTGTCCTCCGCATCAACCGGGACCACGGCATCACCGTCCTCATCGCCGAACAGTTCGCCCGGCCGGTCCTGCCGGTGATCAACCACGGCTACGTCATCGAGAACGGGATGCTGACCCTGGTCGGCACCGGCCAGGAACTGATGGACAACCCGGAGATCAAATCGGCCTATTTCGGGGTTTGAGGCAGTGCAGTTCAATCCGGACCAGACCATTTGCCAGTCGTTCGAGCAGGTCGCCGACCGCTCTCCGAACAAGACGGCCGTCATCTACCTCGGCACCAAGTACTCCTATGGCCAGCTGAAACGGCTGATTGACCGCTTCGCCTCGGGACTGGTCACCCTGGACGTCACGCCCGGGGACCGGGTGATGATGTACATCCCCAACGGCCTGCAGTGGATCGTGGCCTGGCTGGGGATCATGCGGGCCGGGGCGGTGGCCGTGCCCATCACCCCGGTCTATACCGCCCGGGACCTGGATTTTTTGGCCGGCGACACCGGGGCCGAGACCATCGTCTGCTCCGACCGCAACTACGGCTACGTCGCCCAGGCCCGCCGGACCACGCCCCTCAAGAACGCCATCGTCTCCAACCTGGCCGATCTGCTGCCGGGCTGGAAGCGGTTTCTGGGCTGGGCCATGGACAAGGTCCCCAGCGGCAAGTTCACCGCCGACGGACAGACCATGTCCCTCCGCTCCCTGCTGGCCCGGGGGAACCAGCCCCCCCCGCCCCTGCCGGACGACCCGGCGGCCATGGCCGAGATCCTCTACACCGGCGGAACCACCAAGCACCCCAAGGGCGTGCCCATCGGCCACCGGCTGTATCTGACCTGCGCCTACGAGCAGATCACCACCAGCCGGCACCTCATTCCCCCCGAGGAAAACGTCCTGCTGGCCGGGGCGCCCCTGTTCCACGTCCTGGGCCAGGCCTGCGAGCTGTCCACGCTGATCTGCACCGGGGGGACGCTGATCGTCCTGCCCCGGGTCAACATGGACGCCCTGATGGAGGCCGTGGACCGGTGGCGGGCGACGAGCCTGGTGGCCGTGCCGGCCCTCTACCGGATGATCCTGGAGCACGTCCGGACCGACCAGTACGACCTGAGTTCGCTCAAGTACTGCTTCTGCGCCGGGGACGTCCTGCCCGAGGAGGTGGGCCTGCGCTGGGAGAAGCGGTTCGGCCCCAATATCTACCAGGGCTACGGCGCCACCGAGACCTGCGGCGGGGTGATCATGGCCCCCACCGACGAGCGCGTCCCCATCCGGTCCATGGGCCGGTTCGTGTCCACCCGCGAGGTCAAGGTCGTGGACCCGGCGACCCTGGAGCCGGTCGAGCCCGGTAACCCGGGCGAACTGCTGGTCCACGGACCGGCCGACATGGTCACCGCCTACTGGAACCAGGCCGAGGAAACGGCCAAGTCATTCGTCCAGATCGACGGCAAGACCTTCTACCGCACCGCCGACGTCGTCCGCGTGGACGAGGAGGGCAACACCTTTTTCGTGGACCGGACCGTGGATACCATCAAGCACAAGGGCTACCGGGTGTCGGCCTCGGAGATCGAGGCCGTGCTCCAGGAACACCCGGCGGTCATCGGTTCCTGCGTGGTCGGCGTGCCCGACCCCAAGGTCGGCGAGCGGATCAAGGCCTTCGTCGTCCTCAAGACAGACGTCCGGGGCGTGACCGGCTACGATCTGATCAAGTTCTGTCACGGCAAGCTGGTCAACTACAAGATCCCGGCCTACATCGAGTTCCGGGACATGCTCCCCAAGAGCAAGGTCGGCAAGATGCTCCGGCGCGAGGTCAGGCAGGAGGAGCAGAAGCGTCTGGAGCAGACCTAGGATTGGCTCCCCGGGGCCCGGAGCGGATGGCCTCGCCATTTTCGGCCATTCTGGTATAATCAAGAATTGAGAATGTCCTCGATTGCCCCGGGACCGTAGGCGGGAGAGAGTATGGTCCGGGTCACGGCCGGGCGGTTTGTCCTCGGTGTGCTGCTCTGCGCGGTGGTCTTGTTTGCCACTCTGGTCCCGCCCGTCCTCACTCCTGTCCGGGCCGATTCGGCGGGAACCGGTCTGGGCGTCCTCAACCTGCTCGACATCCTGAACCAGGTCCGAGGCCTCGCCGGCCAGGCCAGGCTCGGCCTGAGACACCTGGTGAACCGGTTCGGGATCTGGATGCAACTGGCCCTGATCGCGGGGGGCGTCCTGTTTTTGCTCGCCGGGTTTTACATCTACGTCGTCGCCGTGATCATCTTCGGGGTGGTCTGCGGCGGGCTGGCGGGGACGAGCCTGGTCGGGGCCGAGTCCGGTGACCTGGCCAGGGTCCTGGGCGCGGTCGTCGGGGCGCTGGCCGGCGGAGCCGTGGTCTGGCTGGTGAACGCCGTGGCCGTTTTTCTTTCCGGGGCGGCCCTGGGCATCTTCGTGGCCGCGGGGGTGAACCCCGGACTCCTGGCCGGTTCCGGCCCCAACGAGACGGCGATCATCATCCTGATCCTGGCCGCCCTGGTGGGCGGCATCCTGATGGCGGCCCTTTTTAACACGGCCGTCGTCGTGCTGACCGCCGCCTTCGGGACGCTGTGCCTCCTGGAGGGCCTGGGCGTGGACATGAACCTCTGGGTCTTCCTGGCCTTGACCGGACTGGGGTGCGTCTTTCAATTCAGCGGGAGGAGCCTGGTCAAGAGGAGGGGCTGGTCCTCGCCGGGAAGGCGATTTGGCCGCCCCTGACCCGACCGGACCCGGGGTCGGTTCCCGGTCCCGCCGTCAGCCGGTCTGCCGGGCGGGCGAGGCCTCTTGCCACAGGGCCCAGAAGGAATCGGGCGGCGCGTCCAGGAAATCCCGGATGGGCCGGCACTTGACCTTGAAGAGGTAAAAACGGGGCGCGGGCCAGGGGCGATTAATGGTCGTCTCCATGTTGGCCATGCCCTTGGCGATGGTCAGGTCGGCCCGGGCGACCAGCTCCTGGAACTCGCCCCCGAGCGAATCCCAGTCCACCCCGGCCCCGTCGGCCCCGGTGTCGGCGATCTCCCCGAAAACCCCGGACAGGCCGGCGGCCTCGAGTTCGGCCCGGGTCAGATCGTTCAGGGCCGGGCCGCCCTTGACCACCAGCACCACCCGGTCGGCCGCTTCGGTCAGTTTCCGATACAGCGGCAGATCGAAATAGATCTCGCCCGAATTGTCGGTCAGGTAGAGGATCAAACCCGGCCGGCCCCCGAGAAACCTGGCGAGCCTGTCCCGGTCGTCGTGGAAAAAGGTGAGGCCGCCGTCGATCTGACGATGGATGAGGTCCATGGCCCTGGCCGGGCCCACGAAGAAATCCAGGGTGTTGCCCAGGGCGGCCAGGGTGATCAGGGAGGGCAGGTCCTCGCCGAACAAGGGCCGGACCCGCTCGAAAACCTCGCGGGCCAGGGCCAGTTCCTCGAGCTTGGTCCGAAGGAAGGGATCATCGACCCCCGAGACGCGCCGGATGGCCCGGTACATGACGTTGGCCACCTCGGGCGAGGTCAACCCGGCGGCCACGGCCGGCTCGAAGGCCGCCCGGGCCGCGGTCTCGGTTTCGGCCTCGAGATGGGCGTCGCCGCCCGCGGCCATGACCGCCGCCTGATGGGCCAGGTCCCAGAGGCAGGTCCGGCAATCAGGGCCGCCGACGGTGGTCTCCTGGATCGATTTCAATTCCAGTTCCAAAAGTCCCGGCTCCCCGCGCCTCACTAAAAAAATCGGCCCCAGGGGCGGGCCGAATGATGCAGTCGAATGGGGTGAGACTAGCGGCTGAAGATCCTGACCCCGGCATACAGGCAGATGGCGAACTCGACGGCCCAGATCAGGAGGGAGACCGGAAACTGCCAGCGTTTGAACTCGTCCACCTCGAGGATCTGATTGGCTTTTCGCAGCGTATCCACCGCCCGGGAATCCATGTTGGGATTCATCTGGCCACCTCTCTCTCAACTGTCGGCGATTAACTATGTCATATTTCCGGCCCGAAGGCAAGCTCCGCCGGCCGCCGGGCCATGCCCCCCGGCGGGATCAATCCAGCTTGAGCCGGCCCACCAGATCGGTCAGCCGGCGAAGTCCCCGGGCGGCCAGGTAGTCCCGGAGCCCGTGGACCACCTCGACCGAGGCCCGGGGATCGATGAAATGGGCCGTGCCCACCTGGACGGCCTTGGCCCCGACCAGCAGGAACTCGACGGCGTCCAGGGCGGTGGTGATGCCGCCCAGGCCGATGACGTCGATGTCCACGCTGTCGCAGACCTGGTGAACCATCCGGACCGCCACCGGACGGATGGCCGGGCCGGACAGGCCCCCGGTGACGTTTTTCAGCCGGGGACGCCAGGTCTCGGGGTCCACGGCCATGCCCAGCAGGGTGTTGATCAAACAGACGGCGTCGGCCCCGCCCTCGGCCGCGGCCCGGGCCTGGGCGGTGATGTCGGCCGTGTTGGGGGTCAGCTTGACCCACACCGGCAAGGGGCCGGCCCGGCGCTTGACCGCCTCGGTCACCCGCCGCACGGCCCGGGGATCGATCCCGAAGGCCAGCCCGCCGGCCTTGACGTTGGGGCAACTGACGTTGACCTCCAGGGCGGCCACGCCGGGGGTCTCGGCCAGGCGCCCGGCCAGTTCGGCGAACTCGTCCTCGTCCTGGCCGTAGAGGTTGACCACCACCGCCAGGTCCAGCTGGCGCAGGGGCGGCAGCTTCTCGGCCAGGAACCTCTCCAGTCCCACGTTCTGGAGACCGATGGCGTTGAGCATTCCGGCCGGGGTCTCGCAGATGCGGGGCGGCGGATTGCCCGGGCGGGGCGCCAGCGAGATGCCCTTGACCACCACCCCGCCCAGTTCCGCCGGGTCGAACAGATCGCCGTACTCGCGGCCGTAGCCGAAGGTGCCCGAGGCGGCCAGGACCGGGTTCTTGAGCCGCAGGCCGCCGACCGTAACGGACAGGTCAGGACGGAGTCGCCGATCGTTCATGTCCCGCTCACCCTCTCTTGGGGAAAGGCCTGGCGATACCGCTGTTCCAGGAAAATCCGGGCCGCGGCCACGCTCTGGTAGCACTCCCGGACGCGGCGCGCGTAATCGGTCTGGGGCCGGCCGGAGAGTTTGACGTAACGGTTGATGACGTAGGGATCGGCCAGGATCGAGTCCAGCAGGGACATGGCCTTGTCAAACAGATAGGTATAGAAGCTGAGGATGAAGTCCCGGTGCTGGTGGATCAGGTCGAGCACGGCTTCGAAGAACTCGAGGTAGTTCATCTTGCTCCCGCTCTTGGACTTGAGCCGGACGAGTTCCTCGAGCTGTCTCAGGGTCCGGGCCTGCTTGAGGTGGACCAGGCGCGACAGGACCTCGCGGTGCAGGGCCAGGTGCGGCTTGAAGGACTCGACGTTGCCCGGGTCGAGGATGTAGGACTTGAGCAGGTTCTCGACGGCGTTGAAGGTGTCGTCGGCGTAGTCCACCAGGCGGCGCTCGTGCTTCTCGACCCAGGCCGCCAGGAATTTCAGGCGGGACATGTGGGACCGGGTGCCGCGGACGGTCTCCCGGTCGTGGTAGGCGATCTGGCCGTGGTATTCGCCGCGGACGATGTCGGTCAGGACCAGGACCAGGCTGGTCTTGTCCTGGAGAAAGTTGACGTCACTCACCACCTGGCCGGTCGAGGGATGGATGATCTCCTGGCGCGTGACCGACAGGGCCCGATCCTCGATGATGTTCCGGGGATGGTAGCGCCGCTGGTCATAGACCACCCGGACCAGGGCCACCCGCCGCTTGGCGTCCACGTAGAACCGCTCCCGGCGCAACCGGGCGTGGGTCTCCTGGTCGATGGTGTCCAGCTGGACCAGGGCCGTCTTTTCGACCAGGGGAAACAGCCGCCGCGGGTCGGGGTGATACAGGGTGGTGATGGTCCGGTCCGACTGGCCCAGGACCTTGATCAGAAAGGACTGCTTGTGCCGGCACAGCTTCCGGGCGAACAGGGCGGCCGAGGTCCGCCGCTCCGAGGCGATGGGGAAGCCGTAGGTCTCCATCAGGAATTTATAGACGAAGCGGCGGTTCTCGACGTAGCGCTGGTTGTCGTGGGCGGTGAACTTGCCGATCCGGCGGCCGAAGCCCTTGATCTCGGCGTCCAGGTTGGATGGAAACGAGGCGAAGACCCCGCGCAGGCGGAAGACGCCGTCCGGGTCCGGGGCGATCAGGTGGGCCCGGTCCATCTCGAACAAAAAGGGAAGCATCTGGGGATAGCGGGCCAGGGAGGTCAGGTCCCGGCCCTGGAACGCGGCGGTGAAATCGTCCCGCTTCTGGCCGGGTAACTGCTCCCGGACCAGGGACGCCGCCTGATTCAATCCCTGGAACTGGGGCCGGCGGCGGATCCGGACCGGGTCCGTCTCCTGGAACAGCTCATCTTCCTGGTGGGGCAGGAGGTCGAACTGGAAAGGCTCGGCCTGATAGTCGATCGGACGCCCCAGGGCGATCATCGAAAAACCGGGCAGTTGTTTGTACTCGGTGAACTGGGGATCGAACGACGGCAGCAGCTCCCGGAGATCGACCACCGGATAATCCGCCGAAAAACGTTCCAGGAGCCCGACCTTGGCGTGGATCAGGTCCAGAAAAAGTTTGAGGGTGTCCAGGTCGTTGATCCGGGTTCTGGCCTTGATGAGCTGGCCGAGAGGCGTCTGGTTCACCTGGGCCCGGACAAAATACTTCACGACCACAGACCTCGTTGTGCCTCCTCGGCCGAGCGCCGATCCGCGGCCCAGGTCTGGTGATCCAGACGGCCGCCGTCGGCCAGGAGATGAACGACGCTCACGCCCCGGGCCGCCAGTTCCGGGGCCAGGAGCAGGGTCCGGTGGCACCGGGCCGGATCGGCCTCGGCGCACATCAGGGCCGGTTTTTTGGTCCTGGCCAGCCGGACGATCTCGTCCAGGGCCGCGGCAAAACCGGGCGCGGCCCGGACCTTGTCCCAGTCCGGACGGCCGTCGGTCTGGAGTTTTTTGTCACGGGGCTTGCCCCCCAGGCGGTCACCGAGATAGAGGTAGTCGATGCCCGCCGCGGCCAAAGTGCGAGGCAAGACCTTGGCCCCGGACCAGGGGGCGAACCGGCTGGCCGGCATTGACCGGACGTCAACCACCAGGTCCACTCCAGCCGACCGGAGCAGGTCCAGAAACCGGTCCACCGGGTGCCGGCTGTGGCCGATGGTGAAGACCGGATTCACCCGAAATTCTCCCAGTCGATGTCTCGGGCGTCGAAGACAGGACCCTCGCGGCAGACCCGGGCGTAGTCGCCGTTCGCGGTCCTGACCGCGCAGCCCAGGCAGGCCCCTACCCCGCAGGCCATGTTCGCCTCGAGCGAGACCTGGAGCGGGACCCTCAGATCCCGACAGATGGCCGCCGCGGCCTCGAGCATCCCCGGCGGTCCGCAGGCGTACACGGTCGGTTTTTTAAAAGACGGGTCCCCAAGGAGTTCGGCCAGGTGGTCGGTGACCAGTCCGACGGCGAACCCCTCGTCCTGGTCGGCCGGGTCCTCGCTGACTTTCAGATCAGGGGCCAGCTCGCGGGCCGTGTCCGTCATCAGTTCCAGGCCTGCCGGTCCGACCAGGTCCGTCTTTCGGGGCACACCGACCAGGAACCGGTAAGCGTCTTTCTTTTGTTCAGACACAAGGGTCCAGTACAGGAAAACGAGCGGGGCCACGCCCAGGCCGCCGGCCACGAGAATATGCTCTCCGCCGGCCGAGATCTCGAACCCGCGGCCCAGCGGTCCCCACAAGGTCAGTGATTCGCCCGGTCGGCGCCTGGACAACAGCTCGGTCCCGCGACCGACGACCCTGTACAGGAGCGTCAGGCGTCCTTTATCCGGGGCGGCCAGGTGAACCGAGAACGGCCGGGCCAGCAGGGGCTCGATCCCCTCGGCCACCCGGACCATGACGAACTGCCCCGGCCGGGCCTCCCCGGAGATCCCCTCCACTCCCTTCAGGAACAACCTGTAAACAGAGTCGTTGTTCGGCTCGGGCCGGTTTTCCAGGACCTCTGCCCGGACCAGGTTCATGAGGCCCTCAGGGCCGCCACCGTCCCGAAACGCCCGGTGGGTCCCTCGGCCCGGTACGAATAAAACAGGTCGGTCCGGCACCGGGTGCACAGCCCCATGACCTCGATGTTCTCCGGGGTCAGGCCGGCGGCGATCAGTTGATCGGTGGACAGCCGCCACAGATCGACCCGGTCCGGGGCGACCCGGTAGGCGGCGAAATCCGGGCCGAATTCACGGTCGAAATTGATGAACTGGGCGCAACAGGGCCCCAGCGAAGGCCCGATGCCGGCCAGGAGCCGGGCCGGATCGCAGCCCAGGGCCTCGGACATGACCTTCACCGCCCGGCCCAGGACGCCGGCGACGTTGCCCCGCCAGCCGCAGTGAACGATCCCCACCGCCGGCCCGTCCGGGTCGAACAGGATCACCCCCTGACAGTCCGCCAGCTTGACCAGCAGGCCCAGCCCGGCCTGCCGCGTGATCAGGCCGTCGGACTCGAAATCCCCGGGCACGGGCGGCGGACCGCCGTCCAGGACCCGGATGTCGGTCCCGTGCACCTGGCGGCCCCAGGTCAGCCGGTCCAGGTCCAGGGCCTCGGTGACCCGCTCCTGGTTGCGGGCCACGTTTTCCGGGCGGTCGTCGCCCACCAGGGCCAGATTCAGGCTGTCATAGGGCGGCGGACTGACCCCGCCGGCCCGGGTGAAGACCCCGTGGACCAGATTCGAATACCGGCTGAAAATATCGAATTGTAAGTAGGTAATTCCGTTGCGGTGGCGCTGCAGCAACCGAGGCCCCTAAATTTAATTTTAACATATACTTATATAAACGCTTCCCAGTTGTCAACCCTTGTTTGGGCCGAAGCGGGCCAAAGGGCCAGGAGATTTAATGAAAATAAATTAGTGACTGAAATAAAAGCGGGTGGTCAGCCGAATGCGGGCCGACTCACATCAAGCCGACCGTGGCCAGGATCAGTTGCCGACGCTCGGGCAGGGTCAGCGAGAAGTAGAACGGCGACAGGATCAGGGCCGCGATACATTCTCGAATTTTGGCGTTGGTGGCGTCCATGGTTTCACCCTATTCTTCTTTTCGGCCGCTTGGCCGTCGATCTTTAGAGGGGCAAAAACCGGACCAAGTTCCCGTTTTTCTGATTTGGTTATATTTTCAGAAGGTTATCGTGACTGCCCACGACCGATTGCGGCCTGGAAATCAAAATATGTTTCTGTATTTCAAAAACAAGGAGGTGGGGACCTGGGCCCCGGGCTAGGCCGAGGCGGCCCGGTAGGCCCCCACGTCCAGGAAGGCCTCGACCAGTTGGGGGTCCAGGTGGCGGCCGCGGTTGACGACCATCTCGTAGGCGGCCAGGGTGTGATTCTTGGCCGGGCGATGGGGCCGGGGGCTGGTCATGGCGTCGTAGGTGTCGGCCACGGCCAGGATCCGGGCCTCGAGGCAGATGTCCGAGCCGCCCAGACCGTCGGGGTAGCCGTGTCCGTCAAAGCGCTCGTGATGATTGCGCACCGCCGGGGCGGCCGGCTCGAAGGCCGGGATGTGACTGATCAGTTGCTCGGAGACGATTGGATGTTTCTTGACCTCGTCGAATTCCGGGCCGGTCAGGTGTTCGGTCTTGCCCAGGATGCGCCCCGGGACCGAGATCCGCCCGATATCGTGGAGCAGGGCGGCCGCCTCCAGGGTGGTGGAGGATCCGAGGTCCAATGCCTCGGCCAGGCGCCGGGACATGAGCCTCACCCGCTGGGAATGGCCCTTGAGAAAGGGGTCCTTGAGTTCAATGGCCTCGGCCAGGGCCCGGATGACCTCGAGGTTGTCCTGGCTGGACATGGCCATCTTCTGGGTGACCATCCAGTCGATATTCTCCCGGCAGAACCGGTTTTCGAGCAGCAGGCGCCTCTTCTCGACGGCCCTCGAGGCGGCCAGGAAAATGGTCTCCAGGTCGAACGGCTTGGCCACGAAATCGTCGGCCCCGGCCTGGAGGTAATGAAGGGGCTTGCTGTTCTGGGAGCCGGTCATGACCACCACCGGGATATCGGCATCAAAGGCCTTGACACCGGCCAGGACGGCCAGGCCGCTAATCCCGGGCATGTGGACGTCGGTGATCACCGTGCCGATGCGCTGGTTATGGACCTTGTCCAGGGCCTCGGCCCCGGATTCGACCACCTCGACCCGATACCCGTGCCGGGTAAGCGCCTCCTGCAAGAGCGCGGTAATTTGCGGGTCGTCGTCCACGACGAGGACCGTCTCCGCCGCCAGGCTCCTGGCCGCCGATTCAATCCATTCCCGATCATGGCTGGTTTTAGTCAGGCCTCGCGAGGACATGCACCCCCTCTCCCCTGGGGCTGGCGAAGCGAAGATGCATTATAATACTCTTATTTTTAATGATGTCAACCTAAAACATAATTAAATAAACAATTATTGGCTGTCAGGCCGCCTGAACGGCCGCGATCGGCCCCAGGCACCCCAACGAGCGGATATCGCGGCTATTTCGCCGGCACCCAGAGAATGATATCATGGACCAGACCGTCCAACCCATGCCCCCTGAATACTAAACCAGGAGAACGAGGTGACGATCTACAACCTGGTCAGCGCCGGCGGATTCGTGATTTTGATAACCCTGTGCTGGGTGCTGTCCAGCGACCGGCAAAGGGTCAACTGGAAGACGGTCCTGGTGGGCTCGGGTCTGATGCTGGTCCTGGCCCTGGCGGTCTTCATCTTCCCGCCCGGGCGGCGGTTTCTCTGGGTGGTCAACCAGGCCGTGGTCGCCTTGATCGGCTATTCCCAGAGCGGGATCGCCTTCCTGTTCGGCCCCCTGGCCAAGGCCCCGGGCCAGCCGGGCTCGATCGGCTTCATCCTGGCCGTCCAGTCCCTGCCGACGATCGTCTTCTTCATGGCCCTGATGGCCCTGCTGTATTACCTGAAGGTGATGCCCCTGGTGGTCCGGGGTTTCGCCTGGGTATTCATGCGCCTGCTGGGGACCAGCGGGGCCGAGTCCCTGGCCGCCTCGAGCAGCATCTTTGTCGGCATCGAGACCACCGGGGCCATCCGGCCCTTCATGGCGAATCTGACCCGGTCCGAGCTGATGACCCTGATGACCACCCTCATGGCCACGGTCGCCGCCTCGACCCTGGCGGTGTACGTCGGTTTTCTGCACGATCAATTTCCCCAGATCGCCGGGCACCTGGTCTCGGCCTCGGTCCTGTCGGCCCCGGCGGCGATCGTGGTCAGCAAGTTGTTAGTACCGGAGACCGGGTCCCCGGCCACCCTGGGCCGGATGGACAAGGTCGAGCCCCCCTCCGAGGGGGGACTCATGGGGGCGATCATCACCGGGGCCAACGACGGGGTCAAGCTGGTGGTCGGGATCGTCGCCCTGCTACTCGCCTTCCTGGGGCTGCTGGCGCTGGTGAACGGAATTTTGGCCCTGATCGGCCGGATCTTCCCGGCGTCCTGGGGCCTGGGGGGACTGAGCCTTCAGTCAATATTGCAGTGGGTCTTCTGGCCGTTCGCCGTGCTCATGGGCGTGCCCTTGCACGACGGACCGGGCGTGGCCCGGCTATTGGGCGAGCGGGTGATCCTGACCGAGGTGGTGGCCTACCAGCACCTGGCCGCGGCCATGAAGCAGGGGGTCATTCACGATGCCCGATCTTTGGTCATCGCCTCGTACGCCCTGTGCGGGTTCACCCACGTGGCCTCCATGGCCATTTTCGTGGGTGGCATAACGGCGTTGATCCCCACTCGGGCCCGCGAGGTGGCGCGCCTGGGATTCCGGGCCCTGCTGGGGGCGATCCTGGCGACTATGTTGACCGGATGCCTGGCCGGGATGTTCTATACCGGCCAATCGATTTTGTTTGGACGCTGAGTTTTATTGCCCGGACCTCCCTGGACCGTGGTCAAGGCCGCCAGGGGGGCCACAAGTACAAACCGATCTCGTCGTCGAACTCACGTACCAGGAGGTCGCCCCTCAGCTCGAAAATCATCGCCTCGAACACGATTATCCGGCAGCCCTCCTGGACGTGACCGCCGAAGGTCCGGCCGGCGTCATCGGCCACGGTCATGTGGGCGTGGACCATCGGCCGGCCGTCCTTGAGGCTGACGTTGCCCGTCAGGTTGAGGATCTCCAGGTCCTGGTCAAAGGTCAGGTCCTGATACTGGCGGGTCTCCCGGTTGAAAAAGGCCAGCCGGGTAAAGCTGATGGTCCCGATCCCGGTCACCACGGCCCGGGTGATCTCCCGGGCGCGGCAGTAGTCAATCAGCCCGCCAATCAGGTCGCTCCCCAGCGGCAGCCGGAAGAGGTGCACCTCTTTGATACTCATCGCGTCCTCCCCTGTCCGGGGTCATCCCCGGGTTTGCGGACCCATCATAGTCTGGGCGATTCTGGGGGGCAAGTTCCGCCCCGGTTGGGCTTGACTTGGCCGGATCGAAGTGGTAATTACAAAATTCTCATTGGGGCCGCTAGCTCAACTGGCAGAGCAACGGACTCTTAATCCGTAGGTTCGGGGTTCGATTCCCTGGCGGCTCACCAGAAAATGTCAGAGGGTTAGGCAACGATGGCCTAGCCCTCTGTATTTTTTCGGGGACAATAGGGGAAAAACGGCATAAGATTTAATTTTCTCTCTACATCCCGTTCTAAACCATGACATTCTCCCCGATATCTGGTCCACCTGCGGGATGAGTATTTGGCAAGATGGGAGGTCACCCCGAAATCGGTCCACCCGGCGGGCGGCACTGACATGACGCCGGGGTCGCTTTCGGCGGAGATTCAACCCCTCCTCGCAATAGATAAGGTCACCTGGTTCCTCCATGGTAATCGCCGGGCCTACCCCCGTACACGACCGTCCATTTCATGGAGACCTCCTTGCCCATGATGACCAAGATCGTTTATGATGGCCCGGCGGGGGCCGAGGAGGAATAGCCGTGATCAAAACCGTGGGAGTCCTGGGCCTGGGCATCATGGGCTCGGCCATAGCCGGCAATCTCTTGGAGGCGGGCTTTACCGTGGCCGGCTTCCGCCGGCATACCGAGCGCCTGGCCGAGCTGGAGGCCATGGGCGGCCGGCCCGTGGGTTCGGCCGCGGAGCTGGCCCGGGTCAGCCAGGCGGTGATTTCGCTGCTGCCCTCGACGGAGTCGGCCCGGGAGGCCCTCCTGGGGCCCGAAGGCTTGGCGGCCGGCGGCCGCCAGGGCCTTATCCTGGTGGAGGCCAGCACCCTGCCCCTGGACACCAAGCTGGCCCTTAAAGACGGCCTGGCAGAGGCCGGGGTGACGGCCCTGGACTGCCCGGTGAGCGGCACCGGCGCCCAGGCCAAGACCAAGGATCTGACCGTTTACGCCAGCGGAGAGCGGGCAACCTATGAGGCCTGCATCCCGGTGGTTGAAGGCTTCGCCCGGGCGCACTATTTCCTGGGTGAGTACGGCAGGGGCAGCAAGATGAAGTTCGTGGCCAACCTGCTGGTGGCCATCCACAATGTCTCCACGGCAGAGGCCATGGTGCTGGGTATGAAAGCCGGTCTGGACCCGCAGATGATTTATGAGATGGTGCGCAGCGGAGCCGGCAACTCGCGCATGTTCGAGGTGCGCGGGCCCTTGATGGTCGAGGGCCGGTACGAGCCGGCCCAGATGAAGATGGACGTGTGGCAGAAGGACCTGAAGATCATCGCCGCCTTCGCCGAGGAGATGAAGGTGCCGCTGCCCCTGTTCTCGGCCGCCGCCCAACTCTACACCAGCGCCCTGGCCCGCGGCCTGGCCTCGGAGGACACGGCCGCGATCTGCAAGGTGCTGGAGCAGATGGCCGGCTACCAGCGGCCCTGAGCCCCCACGCCAGGGCGCCAGTTCATAACCGGCACCTGGTCTGCCTGCGGGAAAAGGCGGCCAGGCCGGCTTAGCCGGCCTCCTTCCCGAACAGGCCGTTCTCCAGCCGTGACAGCGTGCGCCGGACGGGGCCCCGAGGTGCTGGTCTGGCGGGCCCGGGGCGTGGAGCTGTCTCCCCGTGGCAGCCGGGATGGCCAAAGAAGCCCAGGCGCAGGTTATTTCATGGTCCAGCCGCCGTCCAGCCGCAGCACCTGACCGGTGATCATGTCGGCCGCTTCGCTGGCCAGATACAGCGCCGCCCAGGCCACCTCCGTCGCCGAGGCCAGACCGCCCAGAGGGACCTTGTCTCGCACATATCGCTCAAAAGCCGGGTCGGCCAGCGCTTCATCTAACAAGGGCGTCTCCACCAGGACCGGCGCCACGGCATTGACCGTGACGTTGTGCCGGGCCCACTCCAAGGCCAGATTCCGGGTGAGCCGCTGCAGGCCTTCCGGGCTGGGGCAGCCTGGCGTACGCTGGAGCAGGGCCAGACGACCGTCGTGCCAGGAAACGTGGATGATGCGGCCCCAGCCGCGCTCGGCCAGGTGGCGTCCCAGGGTCTGGCTGAGTTGGCGCGCCGCCTCCAGGTTGGCCTCCAGGGCGGCCTCCCCTTGCTCCGAGCCGGCCTCGGCGGCAGACCGGGGACGGCCGCTTTCCAGGCAGTGAACCAGGATGTCCACTTTGCCCATGCTCTGCAGGGCGTATTCCAGCAGTTCTTGGCAGGCCTCAGGCGTGGCCAGGTCAAGTCCCAGGCAGGAGGACTGCACCCCCCAGCGCGCAAACTCCTGCACGTTGACGCGCAACTGCTCCTCGCTGGGCGCGTTGAGAAAAAGCTCGGCCCCGGCCTGTCCGAAGAGCATACTGATGGCCAGACCGGGATCGTCGCCGGCCCCGGTGATCAGGACCGTTTTGCCTTTCAGGGAAATCTGGGGGACTTTTACCAAACTCATGCCTGACCGCCCACTCCTCGGCTGGAATTTTTGGATGCCCCGGCCAACCGCCCCCCGCAGCCGGAAGGGCCCTTCCTCGGCCGCCCGTTGTTGTAAATAATCCCGACCAGCCTCAGGCCGTCAAGAGATTTTTTCCCCGGGGGCGACCCAGGGAGGCGATCAGAATCTCCCGAGCATGATCTACGCTCCCGGCCTTGAAGCACGCCTCATGGCGCCGGCGACAAGGGACCAGGCGGTTTATCCCAGGCCTGAGACCGGCAAATTGTGAATTGTTGAACCGTCCCAAAAAATACTACTTGGGGGCTTGAAATTTGGTGGCAAACTAATATATCATATCACAGACATTGCCCAGATGGATCGGATGGATCGATTGCCTCAGGGGCTGGGGACCCGGCAGAGCGGTACCTTTTAGTCCGGCAGGCGGGGGAGAGGGGGAGAACAGGGCAGATGGTTTTAGAAAACCCCATCAAGAAACAGTCCTTGCAGAGTATGGTCTATGAAAGTCTGCGGGAGGCGGTGGTCCAGCGGGAAATCGAGCCCGGGGAGCAGTTGAACATCGCCAAGCTGGCCAAGATGCTCGACGTGAGCACCATGCCCGTGCGCGAGGCCTTGCGCTGTCTGGAAGCAGAGGGGCTGGTCACCTTTGACTCCAACAAACGCATTCTGGTCCATCGGCTCTCTCCGCAGGACCTGGAGGACATATACCTCATCAGAATGCCCCTGGAGGAGCTGGCCCTGCTCGAGTGCCTGGAGCGCGAGGACCGGGCGGGGTTGGAGAAGCTGGAATCCCTCCATCAGAAAATGTGCCGGCCCCGTGTCAGCGCTGCCCAATGGTTCGACCTGAACCGGGCCTTCCACATGCAGCTGCATGAGATGGCCGGATCGCCCCGACTTTTTCATATCCTGCAGGGGCTGTGGAACAGCACCGGACCCTATCTGCGCATCTTCTCGGGCAACCCCAAGGCGGTGACCCGCGCCAACCGGGAGCACGCCTCCATCCTTGAGGCCCTGCGGTCCCGGGATCGTAAAAAAGCCAAGAGGCACCTGCGTAGCCATCTGCGGAACGGACTCATATCTATTCGCGCCGTCTTGGAGGCAGAAACCAGTAGCGTAGATCGCTAACCATTAACTCAGGCTATACCTGCGTATGACTGCCGGGCGCCCACGGCGTCCGCCGTGAAAATGCGGCGGTGTTGTTCAAAGGCTTTGACAAATTAACAAGGGAGGGACGTCATGTCTGAACACCAAAACGGAAAGGGCAAAGGAGTCAGTCGGCGCACATTCTTCAAAACCACCGGCGCGACCGCCGGGGCTTTGGCCTTGGGAGGGTTCCCCTTGGTACGCAAATCCCAAGCGGCCTCGGGACCTCTGAAACTGGGTTGCCCCCTCCCCCTGACCGGTCCCTACGGCACGGAGGCCCTGGACCAGAAGGCCGGCGCCGCCCTGGCCGTGGCCGAGGTCAACGCCAAGGGAGGCGTCTTGGGCCGCAAGGTGGAGCTGGTGGTGCGCGACACCAAGCTCAAGGCCGACGAGGCCGCCCGCCGGGCCAAGGAGCTCATCGAGAGCGTAAAGGTCGAGCTGATGACCGGCTGCCTGTCGGCCGCCAACCAGTTGGCGGTCAACGAGCAGTGCAAACTGGTAGGCATGCCATATATGTCCATCAGCCAGTCCAACGAGATCACCGAGCGGCGCGATGCCTCGGTGTACACCTACCATGAGGCCATGAACCCGCACATGACCACCCAGGCGGTGGGCAAGTGGGCGGCCAAGAAATTCGGCAAGCGCTGGTACTTCCTCACCTCGGATTACGCCTTCGGTTGGCAGCTCACCGACGGCTTCCGGCGGGTGGGTAAGGCCTACGGCATCAAGGACGTGGGCGAGACCAAGCACCCCCTGGGCACCTCGGACTTCTCCTCCTACTTCCCGCGCATCCTGGCCGCCAATCCCGACGTGCTGATCATCGACAACTTCGGCAAGGACCAGCTCAACTCCATCAAGCAGGCCACCTCTTTCGGCCTCAAGAAGAAGATGCAGATCATCTGCCCGGTGCTGCTGGCCTCGGCCCGGCTGGGCGCGGGCACGGCGGCCTACAAGGGCGTGATGGGCGGCACCTCCTTCTACTGGGAGCAGGACCACCCCACCGCCAAGAAGTTCGTGGCCGCCTTCCGCAAGGCCACCGGCCGGCCGCCCATCGACTACGCCGGCTACGCCTACAGCGGCGTGCTGGAGCTGCTCAACGGGGTGAACCGGGCCGGCAAGCTGGACCCCCTGGCCCTGGCCAAGGCCATTGAGAACCGCACCTACGACAACTACAAGGGCAAGCAGTGGTGGCGGCCCTGCGACCATCAGTCCCAGCAGGACGTGTTCATCCTGCGCTCCAAGACCCCCAAGAAGAAATACGACGTCTTTGAGATCGTCGAAGTGGTTTCTGGCGCCCACGAGGCCCTGCTGCGCTCCTGCGTTGAGGTGGGCCATAAGCCCGGCAAGCCCATCCGTACCGGCCTGAAGAAGAAGTAGCCGATCCTGAAACCTTCCCCCGCCCCTTCCCTGGGGCGGGGGACCAAGACGTGGTGGCGGCGCATGAATTTCAATGTAATTGTAATGCAGCTCTTCACCGGCCTGTCGCTGGGTATGCTCTATGTTCTGCTGGCCTTGGGGCTGTCCATCATCTTCGGTCTGCTCACCGTGGTCAACTTCGCCCACGGCGCCATGTACATGTGGGGGGCCTTCATCGGCGTGGTCGCCGTGGCCTGGACCGGCAACTTCTGGGTCGCCCTGATCATGGCCCCCCTGGGGGTGGGCGTGTACGGACTGGTGATAGAAAAGTGGTTGATCCGCCCTCTCTACGGCCGGGACATCAACTACCCTTTGCTGCTCACCTTCGGCCTGCAGTTAGTCATGATCGAGGTGGTGCGAATTTTTTTCGGCACCTCGGATCATCCTTTTTCGGCGCCGGCGATCCTTAGCATGCCCATCCAGGTCATGGGCACCTTTTACTTCCCGGCTTACCGGGTATTTCTGATCGTCTTCACCGCAATCATCTGTTTCGTACTCTGGTACTTCCTGGAAAGAACCAACTTGGGGCTGATCATCCGGGCCGGCACCCGCGACCCCTTGATGGTGCGCGCCCTGGGCATCGACATGAACCTTATCTGGTGGCTGGTCTTCGGCATCGGCTCGGCCCTGGCCGGCTTGGCGGGCATCCTGGCGGCGCCCATCCGCAGCGTGTACCCGGAAATGGGCATTTCAATGTTAGTGGAGTCCTTTGTGGTCACGGTGGTGGGCGGTATGGGCAGTCTGCTGGGGGCCATCGTGGCCGGCATCCTGCTCGGCATCGTCAGCTCCCTGACCACCCTGGTCTATCCCCAGATGGCGGACATCGTCATCTTTCTGGTGATGGCCGTGGTGCTCTTGGTGCGCCCCAGCGGTCTGTTCGGCAAAGCTGGCCTTCTGGAATAGGAAAGGGCCGGAGAGGAAAGAGATGGCGGAGTTGGAACCTCAGACAGCCCCTGCTGCAGCGACAACGGAAAATAGGGGCCTCCGGGACAAGGTGGTGGACCTGGTTTCCCGCTACCCGGTGGCCTTCATGACCTTGTTCTTCATCATCTTCCCCTTTGTGGTTCCCTATAAAGCGCTGGCCACCCAGATCATCATCTGGGGGCTTTTCGCCCTGGGCTACAACGTCTGCCTGGGATACACCGGGATGCTTTCTTTCGGCCACGCCGCTTACTTCGGGGTAGGGGCCTATACCCTGGGCATTATTCTCATCCGGGTGTGGGAAAATATTTGGTTCGGCCTGGCCTGCGCCACCATCATGGGCGGCATCACCGCCTTGGTGTTGGGCTATCTATGCATCAAGCGCCGGGGCATTTATTTCGCCCTGTTGACCCTGGCCTTCGCCCAACTGTTGTATTTCATCGCCTTCCAGTGGGTGAACCTCACCGGCGGCGACAACGGGTTGCGCAACATACCGGCGGTGCCCCTGGCCCTGCCTGGCTTCAGCGTGGATATACACAACCCGTTGCGCTTCTACTTCTTCGTATTGTTCTTCGTGGTCCTGGCCCTGCTCCTGCTGCAACGGATCTTGCAGTCGCCCTTCGGCCGTGTCCTGGAGGCGGTGCGCGAAAACGACTCCCGGGCCCGCTCCTGCGGCTATGAGACCTCCAACGTCCGCTGGCTGGCCTTCATCGTCTCCGGCGCCATCAGCGGGCTGGCCGGCGGCCTTTACGCCTTGTACCTGCACTTCGTGGGTATCGAGTCCCTGTACTGGGTGACCTCGGGGCAAATCCTGATGATCACCTTGCTGGGCGGCATGGGCAGCTTCATCGGCCCCTTCATCGGCGCCGGGGTGTTTCTCTTCCTGGAAGACATACTCAGTGCCATAACCGTCAACTGGATGATTTTCCTGGGCACCATCTTTATATTGTGCGTGCTGTTCTTCCCCGACGGGATATGGGGCACCTTCGTGAAGCTGGTTACCCGCAAATCGGCGCGGAAAAAGTAGAGGGGCCCCATGGAACCGATGCTGAGTACCAATGACCTCACCAAGAAGTTCGGCGGGCTCGCCGCCGTAAACAACGTCAACTTCTCGATCTACCCCGGGGACGCGCAGTCCATCATCGGACCCAACGGCGCCGGCAAGAGCACCTTCTTCAAGCTCATCTCCGGGGAAATCAAGCCGAGCAGCGGAAAAATCGTTTTCAACGGCAGGGACATCACCAGGCTGTCCCAGACCAAAGTCTCGCACCGGGGGATCGCGGTAGCCTATCAGATCACCAACATCTTTCCCATGCTGACGGTCCTGGAGAACGTACGGGTGGCGGCCCAATCCCGCAAGACCACCTTCAATTTTTGGAGCAAGGCCGAGTCCCACGGCGAGATAACCGACCAGGCCCTGCACATCCTGGAGGAGATCGGCCTGGACCAGTTCCGCCACGAGTTGGCGGCCAACATGTCCTACGGCGACCAGAGGCGGCTGGAGATAGGCATCGCCCTGGCGACCAAGCCCGAACTGCTATTGCTGGATGAGCCCACCGCCGGCCTCTCGCCCACCGAAACCAGGCAGTCCATCGAGTTGATCAAGAGAATCTCCGAGAACCTGACCATCATCCTGGTGGAGCACAAGATGACCGTGGTCATGGAGGTTTCGGACAAGATAACCGTCTTGCACTACGGCAGCCTGCTGGCCCAGGGCAGCCCGGAGGACATCCGCAACAACGAAGAGGTGCGCCGGGTCTACCTCGGCGGCGTGAAAGTATAGAGGCGGACCATGCTGCTGAAAGTGAACAACATAGACACCTACTACGGGCTGAGCCACATTCTCCAGGGGGTCTCCCTGGAGGTTGAGGAAAACGAGATCGTGACCTTGGTGGGGCGCAACGGCGCCGGCAAGACCACCACCCTCAAGAGCATCCTGGGGCTGGCCCAGGTGCGCTCTGGTTCCATCGAGTTCGACGGCCAGGACATCAGCCGGCTGCCCACCCACCAGGTGATCCTGCGCGGCATATCCTACGTGCCCGAGGAGCGCCGCATAATACCCGGTCTGACCGTGCGCGAAAACATCAAGCTGGCCCTACTCAAGAGCCGCAACCGCAAGCGCGAAAAGGAGATGATCGAGCGGGTGGCCCAGCATTTCCCCGTGCTCAAGGAGCGCCTGAACCAGGACGGCACCAGCCTCAGCGGCGGCGAGCAACAGATGCTGGCCATCGCCCGCGCCCTGGTGACCGATCCCAAGTTGATGCTCATTGACGAACCCACCGAGGGCTTGATGCCCCTGCTGGTGGAAGCCATCGCCGAAATCGTGCAGGAGATCAACCGGTCGGGAGTCACGGTGCTGCTGGTGGAGCAAAACATCGAGATGGCCCTCAGCATCTCCCACCGGGCCTATGTGATTGACGAAGGGCGCGTCCAGACCTCCGGCCGTTCGCAGGAAATCCTGGCCGACGAGGAGATACAAAGTCGTTACCTATCGGTCTGAGGCGGGGGGGCCGATATTTAGGGGCCTAGCTGTCGTGGGCCCCAGGAACATTCCCTGAACACCGTTTTGATCCGGGCAACAGCGGCGCGGGGTAAAAAGGTGGTTCCGAGGAAAATATATCGCATATGATATATTGGTACTTCTTTCACGGAAACCATCCCAAAGGAGGAAGCAAAAATGAGTCGAAGCGAAAAGTATTACGTCAACGACTATAGCCAGGGGTCCTTTGGCGCCAGCATAAAGGACTGGCAGGAGCGCCTGGACGTGCATCGCCTGCGTAGCGAGCGCCTGGCCAAAGCCAACGCGGCCCTGGCCAAGCACGACCTGTGCGGCATCCTGTCCATCAACGAGTACAACACCCGCTACATCACGGGCACCAACACCGCCGCCTGGACCCGGGAGAACTCCGGCCTGCGCTACAGCCTGCTGCCCACCGGCGGCAAGCCCTTCATGTATGAGCAGGGCGACATCGGCTACCACACCCGGCGCAATGTGCCCTGGCTGGAGGACCGGGTGGAATCGGCCATCACCGGGGCCGGCTGGACCGGCTTCATCATGGGCCCCGACGCCCAGGAGACCCAGTCCCGGAAGATGGCCCAGCAAATCAAGTCGCAGCTCAAGGCCGACGGCGCGGACCTGAAGCTGCCCTTGGGTATCGACCATTGGGACCTGGCCGTGATCGGTGCCTTGGAGAAAGAGGGCATCAAGGTGGCCAATGCCTGGCCGGCCATGTACGACGCCCGCGAGTGCAAGACCGAGGACGAGGTGGAATGCCTGCGCATCGGCTGCGCCATCGGCGAAGGCATGTTCCAGAAGCTCAAGGAGTCCATCAAGCCCGGCGTGCGCGAGACTGAGATGATGGGGGTCATGATCGGCGAGGCCTACCGCTTGGGCGCCAACTGGGCCGGCGGCTCCTTCGCCGCCTCCGGCCCCATGACCTGGCCCAACATCCGCCACTTTGGCGACCGCATCGTGCGCCCGGGTGACGTGGTCTACGCCGACGTTTACAAGACCTCGTTTTTGGAGTACAAAATCTGCTACTATCGGACCTTCTCCTGCGGCAAGCCGCACCAGGCAACGGTGGATGCCTACAACCGGGCGGTGGACTGGCTGTACGACTCCATTGACGTGATCAAGGATGGCATCACCACCAAGGACATCGCCGACCGCTGGCCTGATTCCACGAAGGTTTGGGCCGACATCGGCGTGGACAACGAGGACAAGACCGCCGGCAACAACTGGGCCCACGGCATCGGCCTGTCGCTGTATGAGCGTCCGATCGTGTGGCGGGCGGTCTCCTTGGACCACCCCCTGCCGATCAAGGAAAACATGACCTTCGCCATCGAGACCCAGGAGGGCGACGGCCGCGGCCAGGGCGTGCGCATCGAGGAGATGCTGCGGGTCACCAAGACCGGCTGCGAGATGCTCAGCCGCTGGCCCATTGACCATATAACCGTTTGTGATTTCTAGCTGACATTGCGGGGGCCCCGACCAGGGGCGGGGCTCCCCCTTTCCCGCGAAGAGGCGCCTGAACATGCATGACTATCGCATTCGGCCCCTGAACACCGGCTCGATTATCGTGGACAAGGGCGGCTATATCACCCGGGGCCTGGGCCTGGGCAGCGAGGTGGAGATACCGGCCATTGCCTGGTACCTGAGCGACGGACAGCACCAGGTGCTGGTGGACACCGGCATGTGCCACACCGAGCTGGCCCACTGGCACCACGGCGGCTCGCGGCAAGGGCCGGACCAGCCCGTGCACCAGTGCCTGGCCCGGTTGGGGGTGGACCCGGCGGACATCGAGCTGATCATCTTCACCCACCTGCACTGG
Source organism: uncultured Desulfarculales bacterium (assembly GCA_964569795.1). Classification (GTDB taxonomy): domain Bacteria; phylum Desulfobacterota; class Desulfarculia; order Desulfarculales; family JAHJDS01; genus JAHJDS01. Next base: position 32,270 of record CAZMVB010000023.1, read on the forward strand.
GATCACTGCCACAACCTGGACCGGTTCCCCCGGGCGCGACTGGTGGTCAGCCAAGCCGAGTTGGCCTTTGCCCTGGACCCCATCCCTCCCTATTACAAGTCTTATGAATACTCCGCCCTGGGCCAGCAGGCGCCTTTTTTGAACCGCCGGTTCGAGGAGGTCAACGGGGTGGTGGACATCCTGCCCGGCTTGACCATCTTCCCCACCCCCGGACATTCCCCGGGCCACCAGTCGGTGGCCGTCAACACCAGGGCCGGCGTGCACGTCATCACCGGGGATGCGGTGTTCGCCTACGTGAACCTGGAGCCGGCCGGCCCCCATCTGCCCTTCAAGATCATGGGGCGTTTTGCGGACATAGTGGCCGCCTGGCACAGCCTGGAGGAGATCACCCGCCGGGCCGATGTGGTGCTTCCCGGCCACGACCTGGCCGTCTTCGACTCGGCGATCTACCCCCGGCCAGAGGCCTAGCCATGCGGGTCGGACCGGCCAGTCTGCTGGCCGGTGCCCGGCAGGCACGGGGCACGGCCGTGGTGGTTGATGTCTTCCGGGCCTTCACCTGCGCCCCCTTGCTGTTCTCCCTGGGGATCAAGGCCTCCATCCTGGTGGCCAGGCCGGAGCAGGCCCTGGCCTTCAAGCGGCAGGACCCGGAGCTGGTCCTGGTGGGCGAGGTGGGCGGCGAGCCCATTGCCGGCTTTGACCTGGGCAACTCGCCCAGCCAGATCCTGAGCAAACCGCCGGGCTTCTTCGCCGGCCGCACGGCCGTGCAGCGCACCTCGGCCGGGGTGCAGGGCGCCCTGGCCGCCCTGGAGTCGGCCGACGAGGTGCTCCTGGGCAGCTTCGGCCTGGCCCGGGCCACGGCCGATTACCTGCTGCGCCAGCAACCCGAGCAGGTGAGCATCGTGGCCATGGGCGTGCAACTGGAGAAACCGGCCCCGGAGGACGAGTGGTGCGCCCGGTACCTGGCCCACCTCCTGGGGGCCGGCGACTACGACTATCACCAGGCCATGCGCGAGATCCTGGCTGACCACACCACCCAGAAGTTCCTGCGTCGGGAAAAGGCCTATTACCCGGCCGAGGACCCCATCCTCTGCCTGCAGCCCAACCTGTATGACTTCGTGCTGCGGGCGGGCCGGGAAGGCGAGCAGGTGGTCGTGCGCCAGGTGGCACTCTAGGACCGGCACTGCTGCCAGTATGAGGTGGGGATTTATCGGGCCCACCCGGTGGGTGTAACCTTCTTGAACCGTCACGTCATCATAGCCCTGGTCTCCGCCGTGGGGATAGGGTCTCTCTTTTGATAATCAGCCCCATCCTGCCCGCTCTCAAGAAGTTCTACGGGGCCAGCAACGCCATGCTGGGCCTGCTGGTCACGGCCATAATCCTGACCCATGCCCTGGTGCAGCTTCCCGGTGGGCTGATCACCGACCGTCTGGGCTCCCGCTGGAGTCTGGCCCTGGCCCTGGCCCTGGGCTTTGTGGGCTCGTCCCTGCCCTACCTGGACCAAAGCTACGCCCTGGTGTTGGGCTCGCGAATTGTGGTGGGCCTGGGCACCGGCCTGGGGTTCGTGGCCGGGATCAAATACGCCACCGCTCACGCCGCGCCGGAGCGGGCCGGCCAGGCGCAGGGGTTTTTCGGCGGGTTGATCAACGTCGGCTGCATCATCCCCTTCCTGGTCAGCCCCTGGCTGCTGTCCCTGGATTGGCCGTTGGTATTTCTTTTCTCGGCCCTGCTTTTCCTGCTGCCCCTGCTGGCGGTATTGATCTGGGGCCGGGAACCGTCCTGCGGCCGGACCGAGACCAGGCCTTCCCTGGGTCGGGTGTTCAAGCAGAAGTCAGCCTGGTCCCTGGGCCTGTGCCACGCCCTTTACTTCGGGGGCACCTTGACCGTGGCCACCTGGATATCCAGCTACCTGGTGTCCCTGGCCCCGGGGAAGATGCTTCTGGCCACCGCCGGCCTCTGGGGCGCCCTGTCCACCAGTTTCAGCGCCTTGGGCCGTTTCGCCAGCGGCTTCTCCCTGCGCCTGGTGCCGCCCCAGCGCCTCATCCTGGGTTCTTTTGGCGTGCTGGCCCTGGCTTACGGCCTGCTGGCCGCCTCCGGCCAGGTCGGCTGGTCCATAGTGCTGTTCGTGCTGGTGTCCCTGAGCAGTTCCATAACCTTCACCTCAATATTTTGGCTGGCCTACACCCTGGGGCCGGTGGAGCTGGCCGGCACCTCCATCGGCCTGGTGAACTTCATCGCCAGCCTGGGGGCCCTGCTGTTCCCGGTGGCCTTCGGCTTTATCCTGGACCAGACCGCCAGCTTCGCCTGGGGCTTCATTTTCCTGATGGGCCTGGCCCTGGGGGCCATGCTGCCCGCCGGCTATTTGTATCGCCGGGCCAGCCGAGAGGCCAGGGCCGGGCCGGCCGCGGCCCCCTCTGTCACACCGGAACCCGGACGGCAACCTAACGGGGATCACCTATCATCTTAGCGAGCAGGCCCACCCGGGCCGACTCCTCCATGAGCTCGGCCAGGTACTGGGCCTGCTCCAGGCTGTCGCCCAGGGCCACCAGGCCGTGGCCGGCCAGCAAAAGACCCTGCACCTGCGGGTCCTGGCAGGCCTGGCCCACGGCCCGGGCCAGCTCGGCCGAGCCGTCCGGGTACTCCGGCACCAGGGGTACGGGACCTAGCTTGCGCCGGGCGTGCACGGTGGGCTGGGGCAACGGCATCCCCCGCACCGCGTAGGCCGTGGCATATGGCGCATGGTAGTGCACGATGCCGCCCACGTCCGGCCGCTGAGAATATATGGCCAGGTGGGCGTTGACCTCCTTGGTGGGCCGATGGCCTGACGCCAGCACCCGGCCATCCGGCTCCAGCCGGACCAGGTCCTGAGGCCGGCATTCGGTGAGAGCCAGGCCCGTGGGTTTGGTCAGGAAGCCGCCGCCGGGCAGGCGAAGGCTGATGTTGCCGCCCGTGCTGGCCTGCAGGCCCAGGCGGAAGGCGCGCTCCACCGCCCACAGAAAGCTGTCGGCGGCCTTAACTATATCTGTTCGCTGCATAAAATCCTCTTGCCCTTCAGGGTCGGCTCAGCTTACCGCCTCGCCCCTATCCCTGGTCTTATAATGGCTGGGTAGGTTGATGTAAACAGAATACGGCCGCGCCGGCTCCGGACATACCCAATTTTTTCATGCTTCACGTTTCATGAAATATCTCTTTACAGCCTCCCGCCCGGCGGGCATAATGGTTTCGTACCTCCCCCCAGCCAGGATGGTCGCCGTGGCCGAAAAGAACTACCGTCTTGTCAAAACCAACCTCAACAGCCAGGTTTACGGCGTGCTCAAGGAGATGATCGCCGACCGGCGCTTCAGCCCGGGCAGCTACATCAACGTGGAAGCGCTCACCCACGAGCTGGGTGTGAGCCGCACCCCCATCTGGGAGGCCATCCGGCGGCTGGAGCAGGAGGGCACCGTGAGGCACACCCCGCACAAGGGGGTCCGGGTGTCCGAGCTCACCAAAGAGATGGCCGTGGAGCTGTACCTGGTGCGTGAGGCCTTGGAGGTATTGGCCGCCCGCCTGGCCGGGGAGAGGGTGGGTGACGGGGCCCTGGCCCGCCTGGAGCGATGTCTGGAGCGCCAGGCCAAAGTGATCGACAAGGGAGACGCGGTGGGTTACTCCAAGACCGACCACCAATTCCACAAGCTCATCTACGAGGCCAGCGGCAATCACTTGCTCAGCGAGACGCTCGACAGCCTGCGCTACAAGGCCCTGACCCTGACCTTTGATCTCAGCCCCTTTTTCAGTGAGTTTCTGGGTTTTCACCAGGAGATACTGGCCGGCCTGCGTCGCCGGGATCCGGACCGGACCGAAAAGGGCGTGCGTCGGCACTTCCAGCGCATGCAGAAGATAATCGAGGACCACCCCTGGGAAGAGCAGGAAGCGCCGGGGAGCCGGGCCAGCCCGGCCCCTTAGCAGGTTGTTGAAAAAGTCGTCCTGACTTTTTCAACCGGCACTTGCCAAAGGCGCGGTTTTGACAAGTGCCGCAAATTGCTTGTCTTCCAGACTGCGCAATTTGGCGGTACATCCATGTACCGCCCTAGCAGGGTGTTTTTCATCACCCTGCTAGGCAAGGAATTGGATCACATGGCTCACCTGGCCCTGAAAGGCGGGCGTCCGGTGCGAACCCGGCCCTACCCCTCCTGGCCCCAGGGCGGTCCCCAGGAAATGGCCCGCCTCCAGCAGGTCGTGACCGGCACTCGCTGGTTCGCCGGCGCCCGGGGCGATGATACCGACTCCCTGGGCGCGGAGTTCGGTCGGCGCTTCGCCCGGATGCACGGTGTGCGCTTCGGCTGCCCCGTGTCCAACGGCAGTGTGTCCCTCGAGATCGCCCTCAAGGCCCTGGGCCTGGAACAAGGCCAGGAGGTGATCGTGCCGGCCTACACCTTTGTCTCCACGGCCACGGCGGTTTTCATGGCCGGCGGGGTGCCGGTGTTGGCCGACATTGATCCCCAAACCTACTGCCTGGACCCGGCCGACGCCCGCCGCCGCATCAGCGCCCACACCAAAGTGCTGCTACCCGTGCACCTGGGCGGACACCTGGCGGACATGGACGCCCTGGGCTCCCTGGCCCGCCGGCACGGTCTGTCGATCCTGGAGGACGCGGCCCAGGCCATTGGGGCGGCCTGGCAAGGACGCCGGGCGGGGGCCTGGGGCCAGTTGGGCTCCTTCTCCTTTCAGGCCAACAAGACCATCACCTCCGGGGAGGGCGGCCTGGTCGTCAGCGATGACGAGGAGCTGGCCGAGCGGGTGCGGGAGCTGACTGCTTTCGGCCGCGCCGCCGGACAGGGCCCGGCCGTGGAACGCTCATCGACCCTGAGCTCCTGGCGGCTGTCGAGCAATTATCGGCTCAGCGAGCTGCAGGCCGCGGTGCTCCTGGCCCAGATGGACAAATTCCCGGCCCAGCAGGAACGCCGCCTGGCCAATGCGGCCTATCTCAGCGCGGGCCTTGAGCAGATAGAGGGGCTGACCCACGTGCGCCGCCGGGATTCGGACCTGGAGCACGGATACTACTATTACCTGCTGCGCTACGAGCCCGAGCGCTTCGGCGGGCTGGCCCCGGCGGCACTCTGCCAGGCCCTGAACGCCGAGGGCATACCCTTTGTGTCCGGCGACGCCCACCCCATTTACCGCCAGCCGGTTTTCCAGCCGGCCAACCTGGCCGGCGCCCTGTGCCCGCAGGTTCTGGAGCGCTACCGGCAGGCCGTCGATCTTAAGGACCCCGGCTGCCCCCAGGCCGAAGAGGCCTGCCGCCGCACCCTGATCCTGCGGCACCAGGTGCTCCTGGCCGAGCGCGATGACATGGACCACATCCTGGAGGCCCTAAGTAAAGTGCAGAGGCACGTTCAGGAATTAATCCGAGGAGGCTAACCACCATGGCCATCAAAGAGCTCAAGAGCGCCAAACCCGCCCGGCCCGAGGACGTCACGGCCCTGCGCCAGCGAGTCGAGGAGATACTGGCGCGGGTGAAGGCAGAGGGCGACGCGGCCCTGCTGCACTACTCCCAGACCTTCGACAAGTTCCCGGGGCCCTTCCGGGTAGGTCCGGAGCAGATCGCCGCGGCCAAGACCGAACTGCCCGCCCAGATCATCGAGGGCCTGGACTTCGCCATGGAGCGGGTCACGGCCTTTGCCCGCGCCCAGCGGGAGCGCATCCAGGAGTTCGAGCAGGAGATGATCCCCGGCGCGCACATGGGCCATCGTCTGGTGCCGGTGAACTCGGCCGCGGCCTACGTCCCCGCCGGCCGCTACCCCTGCCTGACCTCGGCGGTGATGTCCTTGGCACCGGCCAAGGTGGCCGGCGTGCCCCGGCTGGTGGCCTGTTCCTCCCCGGGCCGGGAGGGGCGCATCAACCCGGCCATCCTCTACACCATGGACGCCCTGGGAGCCGACGAAATCTACTGCCTGGGCGGCGCCCAGGCCATCGCGGCCATGGCCTACGGCACCGAGAGCATCAAGCCGGTGGACCTGATCGTGGGGCCGGGCAACCAATACGTCATGGAGTCCAAGCGCCAGGTATTCGGCACCGTGGGCATAGACTTTTTGGCCGGCCCCAGCGAGTGCATGGTCATCGCCGACCACACCGGCCGGGCCGATTACATCGCCGCCGACATCCTGGCCCAGTGTGAGCACGACCTTATGGCCCGGGGGGCGGTGGTGACCACTTCGGCCGAGCTGGGACGAACGGTCCTGGCCGAGATAGAGCGCCAACTAAAGGACCTGAGCACCGAGGAAGTGGCCCGGACCTCCTGGGAGAACCACGGGGTGGTGGTCCTGGCGGACACCCTGGCGGAGGCCGCGGCCTACGCCAACGACTACGGCCCCGAGCACCTGGAGGTGCACACCGAAGACCCCCGGGCCATGCTGCCCCAGTTGAACTCCTACGGCTCGTTGTTCCTGGGTCAGACCGCGGCCGAGGTCTTCGCGGACAAGGTGGCCGGAACCAACCACATCCTGCCCACCGGACGCGGCGCCCGCTACACCGGCGGACTGTGGGTGGGGCACTTCCTGAAAGTGATCACCCATCAGTGGATGGATGAGCGGGGCGCCAAGGTGCTGGCCCCCTATTCGGTGCGCCAAGCCGAGTTCGAGACCATGGACGCCCACCGCCGGGCGGCTCTGATCCGCCTGACCGACGAACTTTAGAATCAAGTTTGCCTTCTACGACAAAGGAGAGAACGTCATGAGCGAGGAAAAAATCTACAACCTGTATCACTGTGGCTACCTGGATGTGCGCCAGTGGCTCGAGGAGACCGATATCGTGCTGGTGCCCCTGGGAAGCTGCGAGCAGCACGGCCGTCACCTGCCGGTGTGCACCGACGGCGTGGCCACCGAAATTCCGGTGCAGCGGGCCGCCCGCTTGGCCAACGTGCCCCACACCCCCCTCATCTGGTTCGGCTACTCGCCCCAGCACCTCCATCCGGCCGGCCTGGCCTCGGGCACCGTCACCATCCGGGCCACGATCTACCAGAACCTGCTCTACGATGTGGCCCGCTGCCTGATCCACAACGGCTTCAACAAGATCATCTTCGCCACCGGCCACACCTCCAACATGAAGGTGGTGGACCCGGCCCTGCGCCGCCTGCGCTACGAGACGGGGGCCTTTGTCTGCGTGTTCCGCAACGACGCCGAGGCCGCCCCGGCCTTTGCCCCGGACATCATCGAGAACCCGCCCGAGGAGACCCCCGGCTGGCACGGCAGCGAGATCGAGACCTCGGAGGTGATGGCCTTCAACCAGGACCTGGTGCACCTGGAGCGGACCGACAAGGACTTCCCGCATGCGCCCGAATGGGCCGGCCAGAACTTCAACAAGGTCAACGGCAGCCCCTATCTGATCTACAACGGCATGGACGTCGCCTGGGTGCCCATGGATCACCAGGAGTACAGCGACACCGGGCTGATCGGCAACCCCTTCCGCGCTTCGGCCGAAAAGGGCGAGGCCCTCTTCAACCGCAAGGCCGAGATCATGGCCAAATTCATCGAGGAGGTCCGCCAGATCGAGGTGGAGGTGCACAACCGCTCCTACGACACCCGCTCGTTCTAAAGAGACCGGCGCACCATGGAGACCAGGAACGCCGGCCAGGCCATCGCCCTGATCGTCACCTTGGACACCAAGGGCCCGGAGGCGGGCTTCATCAAGGAGTGCCTCGAGCGACGGGGCTACGGCGTGGTGGTCATGGACACCGGCATTCTGGGCCGGCAGGACCCGGAGGCCCCGACGCCGGACATAGACGCCGACCGCATCTGCGCGGCCGGCGGCGAGGACCGGGCGAGCCTGGCCGCGCGCAAGTCCGAGCGGGGCAGCCGCGACCGGGGCATCCGGGCCATGAGCCGGGGCTCGGCCCGGATCCTGCGGGAGCTGTACGACCGGGGCCGCATCTGCGGCGTGCTGGGCCTGGGCGGAGCCCAGGGCACCGAGATAGGCACCTCCGCCATGCGGGCCCTGCCCCTGGGGGTGCCCAAAGTCATGGTCTCCACCGTGGCCTCGGGCATCACCCCCTTCGGCATCTACACCGGCACCCGCGACCTGACCATCATGCACTCGGTGGTGGACATCATGGGGCTCAACTCCCTGACCCGGCGCATCCTGGCCAACGCCGCCGGCGCCGTGTGCGGCATGGCGGCGGTGGAGGCGCCGGCCGAGGCCGGCCGCCGCCTGCGAGTGGGGCTGACCCTATACGGCCAGACCACGCCCCAGGGCATGGCCCTCAAGCCCCTTCTGGAGGCCCAGGGCTACGAGGTCTTCTCCTTCCACTCCAACGGAACCGGCGGCCGCGCCATGGAGGAGATGGCCGGCGAGGGCTTCCTGGACGCCCTGTTCGACCTGACCACCCACGAGGTCACCGACGAGCTGTTCGGCGGCATCCACCCCGCCGACCACACCCGCCTGCTGGACGGCGGCCTGGCCGGTCTGCCCCGCCTGGTGGCGCCCGGCGCGGCGGACATCATCACCCTGCGTGAGCCCGAAACCGTGCCCCAGGAGTATCGCCGGCAGCCCTCAGTACCGCACAACCCCCACATCACCCTGGTACGCATCACCCCGGAGCAGTCGGTGCGCCTGGCCAAGGTGATGGCCGAACGCCTCAACCAGGCCCGGGGACCGGTGGCCATCGCCGTGCCTGGGGGCGGGTTTTCCTTTTACAACCGCGAGGGGATGCACTTCCGCGACCGGGAGGCGGACCAGGCCTGGCTGGACACCCTGCGCGCGGAGCTCAAGCCGGAGATCGCCATTCACGAGTTCAGCGAACACATCAATGACCCCTCCCTGACCGCCAAGCTGATGGAGCTGTTCCAAGGGCTGGTGGGCCGGGCCTCGGCCGGAGAGGCTGGCTGACATGCCAATGCTGGACGAGCACGTTCGCGCCGACCCCCGCATCCTGCGGGTCTATCTGGAGGCCCGGCGGCGCTACCGCCAGGCCGGCCTCTGCCACCACAACTTCGGCCACGTGGCCCGCGACACCCACCGCGCCCTGGTCATCGCCGACAGCGAGACGGGAGTGAACTACGGCGTCCTCCTGCCGGCGGTGCTGCTGCATGACATCGGATTCTGCGATCCCGCCTGGCCCGAGACGGGCCACGACACGGCCGGGGCGCGGCTGGCCCAAGAGATACTGCCGGCCCTGGGCTACCTGGCATTCGAGGTGGCGGCCATTTCCCACTGTATAAAGGCCCACAAGGGCAAGGCCGAAGCGCCAGCCAGCCTGGAGGCCGAGATTCTCTATGACGCGGACGTACTGGAGAAGGCGGGGCTGTTCGACCTGGTGATCTTGGGCCTGCTCATGTGCGAGTTCAACGAGAGCTTGACCGACTGCCTGGCCCGGGAGTGTCGCGACCGGGCCGAGGAGCTGCGGCAAGGCTTTTTCACCGCCAAGGCCCGGGAGATGGATTGCGGCCGCCTGGCCCGGGTGGGTGTGCTGCTGGGGGAAATGCAACAGGAGGTGAGCGGACCGCGCCGGGATTTCGTCCTCAGCGAAACTGATCTGTGGCGCGAGCCCCCGCCGGAGGTGTTGGGCCAGAAGTAAAGACCGGCCCGGCGGGGCGGCGGCGGAGAAATAATTTATGACCAAGGGGAGAGGGACGAAAGATGAAGTACAGGGGATTTGATCTCACGGGCCGTAGCTGCCTTGTCACCGGCGCGGGCACCGGCATCGGCCAGGCCATCGCCGTGGGCCTGGCCCAGGCGGGGGCGGATGTGGCCATCAACGGCCGGCGGCCGGAGCCGCTGGAGAAAACCAAGGCCGAGGTGGAGGCCCAGGGCGGGCGCTGCCTGGTGCTGGCCGGGGACATCAGCGACCCGGATTTTCACGGCTCGGCCGTGAAGCAGGTCAAAGAGGCCTTCGGCCAGATCGACGTGCTGGTCAACAACGCGGCCGTGCTCTACAAGGGCCCCATCGAAGACACCACGCCGGAAATCTGGGACAGCACCATCGACGTCAACCTCAAAGGCAACTTCTTCTTTACCCTGGCCGTGGGCCAGGAAATGATCAAGGCCAGGAAAGGCCGCATCATCAACATCCTCTCCAACTGCTCCTTCGTGGCCGAGCACGGCCTCGCCGCCTATTGCATCAGCAAGGGTGGCCTGCTCATGGCCACCCGCTGCCTGGCCACCGAATGGGGCCCCTACGGCATCCAGGTAAATGCCATCGGCCCGGCCTTCGTGCGCACGCCCATGAATGACCCGGTGCTGGCCGACCCCTCTTTCGTGGAGTGGTCCAGCAACCGCATCCCCCTGCACCGCATGGGCCGGCCCGAAGAAATGGTGGGCGCGGCCATCTACCTGGCCTCGGACGCGGCCAGCTTCACCAACGGCGCCGTGCTCATGTGCGACGGCGGTTTCACCGCCTGCTAGGCGCCCGGAGGGGGCGAGCCCGGTACCAGGCCAATTTCCTCAGAGACAGGCGGGGTTGGCCGGGCCGGTAACCGGGCGACAGGCAACAGCTGGTGACAGACTGCTGCCGGGCTTGCGCGGCCAAAAAATATATCAAATATGGTGCTTGACTAGTTGAGGGGTTTCTCCCGTAAGAATTTTGGAATTGTTCAGCGTCAGCGAAAGTGGCCCACGTGGGTCGGGAAAAAAATTTTCAAATCAAGGCCATAATCGCCCCATACTCTGACGTCATAGGAACAGGCCTGAAATTCGTGATCGCCCCTAACGCCTTTAACGGGTCCGTTTCCCCGCCCCTGGCGGCCCAGGGATCTGCCCCCCGGCCCGGAAAAATTTATCTGCCGCCAGGGTGTTGGGCCAGCCGGTCCAAGTGGCTCTTCCGTTTCTGGCCCAGGGTTTTCAGGACCCGGGCCACCTCGGGCAGGGCCTTGATCTTGGCGGCGGCCGTTTCATAGAAATCGACCGCCTTTTCTTCCAGTTCACGGGCCTTGGCCAAAACCGCCTCCGATCCAAGGGCGTCGGCCCCGGCGCGCTCCGACAAAAAGGGTTGGCGGGTAAAATCGGGGATCGACTCGAGGATCATCTCGGTGACGCTCTCTTGACGGGCGCGAAGGGCCAGGGCCTCGCCTTTCCGGGCGTCGCCGGCGAACTGCTCGAACATGTCCTTCAGGTCGGCACAGGAGGGATTGGCGGCGGCGTCACGATAGAACTGTTGGTCCGAATTTTCCATTTCGGCGGCAAAGCTCAAAATGGCCCCGAAGCCTTCCAACGGCATTTTCAGTCTCCGTTCAGCTCCCGAGTCAATGGTCGCGGTCGGCCCGGATCAAAACCAGCGGCTGATCACGACCTTGGTGTCGGTGAAGAATTTGAAGATCTCTCGGCCGTGTCCTTTTATGTCGCCGAACATGGACTGACCGGCCCCTCCGAAGGGGAAGAAGCTCATCGGCGCGGCGATGCCGATGTTCACCCCGACCATGGACGGCTTGACCTCGTACTTGAACTTTCGGGCGACGGACCCCGAAGAGGTATAGAGGCAGGCCGCGTTGGCGAAGCCCCGGGTGTTGACCAGGTCAATGGCCTCGTCCAGGTCCCCGGCCCGGACGATGGACACCACCGGTCCGAAGATTTCCTCTTGGGCGATGGTCATGTCCGGGGTGACGTTGTCGAAGATGGTCGGGCCCACGTAGAAGCCGTTGGGGTAGCCCTCGACGGTGCAGCCCCGGCCGTCCAGGATCAGGTCGGCCCCCTCCTGGATACCTTTTTCGATGTAACCGAGCACCCGTTCCCTGTGGGCGGCGCTGACCACCGGCCCCATGGTCGTGGCCTCGTCCAGGCCGTCACCGACCCGGAGCGAGGCGGCGGCCAGCAGGAAGGAGTCGATCAGCCGGTCGGCCGCCTCGCCCACCGGCACCAGGATCGATCCCGACAGGCAGCGCTGGCCGCTGCAGCCGAAAAAGGAGGTGATCATGGACAGCAGGCCGGCTTGAAGGTCCGCGTCGGGCATGACCACCAGGGCGTTCTTGGCCCCGCCCAGGGCCTGGACCCGCTTGCCGGTCTGGGCGCAGCGCTCGTAGATGTACTTGGCCGTGGGCGTGGAGCCGACGAATGACATGCCCTCGATGTCGGGGTGGTCCAGCATGGCGTTGACCACGTCCTTGGATCCCTGAACCAGGTTGACCACCCCCTCGGGCAGGCCGACCTCGTCCATGATCTCGAAGATACGGGTCTGGGTCAGGGGGACCTGTTCGGACGGTTTGACGATAAAGGTGTTGCCGCAGACGATGGCGTAGGGCAGAAACCACCACGGCACCATGGCCGGGAAATTGTAGGGCGGCACGCAGCCGAACACGCCCAGGGGCTGCGGTTCGGCGTAGGAGTCGATCCCCCGGGCGATGTCCTCGAGGCAGTAGCCGGTCATCATCGTGGTCACGCCGGTGGCGTGCTCGACGTTCTCGATCATCCGCCGGACCTCGCCCCGGGACTCGTCGATGGCCTTGCCCTGCTCCCGGACCAGGACCCGGGCGATGTCCTCGAAGTGTTCCTCGAACAGGTCCCGGAGTCGGAACAGGTAGCGGGCCCGGTTCAGGGGCGGGGTCCGCCGCCACTCGGCAAAGGCTTCTCGAGCCGCCTTCACGGCGCGATCCACGTCCTCGACCCCGCCGTAAGGCACCTGGGCGATCCGTTCCCCGGTGGCCGGACACCAGACGTCCCCCCGGGTGGACGACGCCGATTCAACCCACTGGCCGTCAATATAGTTGCGCAGGACAGGCAATGACATCTACCTTCCTCCTTCTGTCACCAGGGCCTCGAATACGGTTTCAGACGCGCCCGCGCCATGTTGGCCTCGGGCCGGGGGCCTTTCCGCCGGGCCGGGCGGCGGTTCACTTGACCGGGGCCGGATTTTCGGTCCGGGCCGGCGACCCGTCGCCGTCCGGCGGCCCCGGCATCTCCTCTTCCACCTCGCTGACGTGCCGAAGCATGATCTCGGCCGCCGCCTCGCCGTCCCCGGCGGCGATGGCCTCGACGATTTCCCGGTGTCGAGCCAGCACCTGCCAGGAAAAGTCCATACCGGGGCGGCGTTCCAGCTTCAGTTGGGCCAGGAAGCGGTTGACGAAATACAGGATGTTGATCAGGACCTGATTACCGGTGGTCTCGGCCAGCCGGTTGTGAAATTCGATCTCCTCCCGTCCCCCGACGATGGACTCGTCCCGGTCCAGGATTTCCTGGCAGGCCTGGTTGATGCCGTGCAGTCCGGCCACTTCCTGGGAGCTCATTTTTCGGGCCGCGGTCCGGGCCAGATGCGGTTCCAGCAAACGACGGACCTCGGTCAAATCGCTGATGGAGACCTTCTTGGAGGCGAAGAAGTTGACGAGCGAGTCGTTGAGGGCCGCCCGGTCCACCTCGACCACCACCGGTCCGCCGCCGGCCCCCTGGCGGATATCCAGCAGGCCCATGGCCTCCAGGGCGCGGAGGGCCTCGCGCAGGGTCTGCTTGCTGACCCCGAAGGTGGCCGTCATCTCCCGTTCCGAGGGCAGGGCGTCGCCGGGCTTGAGCCTCCCCTCGACGATGGCTCGACGGATCTGGTCAACGATGTACAAGGACACCTTTTCCCGGGGGACCGGACCGAAGTCATCGATCCGGCTTTTGGGCTGGGCCATGTTTGACCGCCACTCCTGGGTATTATTCGGGCCTGGGTCAATAAAGGCACTGTGACAAACCGGGGTTGTCGGTGTCAAGTCAAATATTTGAATATTTATTTTGAATGTAATTTATTAATATATATCTATTTACTGAAACGAAAAACTGCGCCCCTCCCCGGGGCCCAGGGCAATGCCTGGCCTCACCAACCGGCCACCCAGGTCAGAAAAGCCCCTTCCCCATATAATATTTTGATTATAATAACAATTTCCTCAAGGATCAACCGGGGCTCGAACGGAAAAACACGCATTTTCCGGTCAGGGGCAAGGACGAAACACGAGTCATGAGCGCCTAAGTTCTCCGTCTGACCGCCCCTGGATAACGGTCTCGAAAGAGGCCCAATCGCCCGGTATTGGCACGGATTACATTTTAATTTTACTTTTAATAATTTTTCTATTGCATTTCTGAGGCGGGGCGTGGTAAGCAGGTGTGGTGGGCATCGAGGTTCGTGACCGAGAAGGCCCGTTCCCGTGGCGACCACCCTTCAGATGACCGCCGGCCGCCCTTGATCCCGGAACCGAGTCCAGCCTCCGGGCCAGGATCGATCGGGGTCAGGCCAATACGACAAAAGGCAAGCCATGTCACCACGGCTCACCCGGCACACCCTCAAGGATCAGGCCAAAAAGGCCATCCACGATTTCATCGCCCAGTCCCGCTTCTCCTCCAACCGCCGCATCAACGTCGGACGCCTGGCCAGCGATCTGGGCGTGAGTCGCACCCCGGTCTGCCAGGCCCTCGAGGAATTGAAAGAGGAAGGACTGGTCGAGTACTCGGCCAACCGGGGCTATTTCATGGTCGAGATGACCCCGGACAAGGCCGTGGACCTCTACCTGGTGCGGGGGATCCTGGAAGGCCTGGCCTGCCGCCTGGCCGCCCAAAACGCCTCGCCCGACGAGATCGCCCGGATCAGGGAGGTGGCCCAGGAGCAGCGGTCCCTGGTCGAGCGTCAGGACGTCATGAATTACTCTCGAACCACGTTTGATTTTCACGCCTTGGTCTACAACGCCTGTGGTAATTCGGTCCTGGCCGAGGTCCTGGACCTGCTCAAGGACCGGGCTCGGCCGTTGAACGTGGACATCACCCCGATAATGGGTGACCTCCACCAGGACCATCTGGACCTGGCGGACGCCTTGGTTCAGCGGGACGCCGAACTGGCGGCGGTGATCGCCACCGGCCACTGCGTCCGGATGCAGAAATTGATCATCTCGACCGCCCAGTTGGATGCCGCGTCCCGCAAGCGGCTGGAGAGAAAGGCCGTGGGCCAGAGAGTGAACCTGATGCTTCTCAACATGGCCTTGGCCCAGGCCCCGGGCGAGACCAAACGTCGTCCCTCGGCCGATCCCGGGCCGTCCTCCACCGGCTGACGAGGGGGGTTGCGGCGGGTCCTGATCGATTCACCGGGAGGAACATATGCCGGAAACGTTCGAGTCGCTGCACTGGTCTCGCTTCATAGAGGTCAGTGAATATCACCTGCCGACCAGTCTGGCCGAGGCCCTGGAGTTGTTGGCTCGTTACCGGGGCGAGGCCCGGGTCATGGCCGGGGGCACCGACGTGATGGTCCAACTCCGCAAACAAGACTACGGGGTCAAGGCCCTGGTGGACATCTCCCGCCTGCCGGACCTGGATGACATCCGGGCCGAGGGCGACACGATCGCCGTCGGTCCCCTGGTGACCCATGCCCGGGCGGCCGGATCGAGTCTGATTCGCGAACGGGCGGCCTTGTTGGCCGAGGGCTGCGCCTCGGTCGGCTCGCCCCAGATCCGCAACGTGGCCACCCTGGCCGGCAACCTGGTCAGCGGCCAGCCGGCGGCCGACGCCAGTGTCCCCCTGCTGGCCCTGGACGCCCGGGTGACCGTCGCCTCGGGTGACGGCGAACGGGTGGTGCCTTTGACCGATTTTTTCGTGGACCTGGGCCGGACGGCCCTGGATCCGACCAGGGAAATTTTGACCCGGATCGAATTCCAGGGCCTGGGCCCCCACCAGGGATCGGCCTATCTGCGGCTGGCCAAGCGCAAGGCCCTGGCCCTGCCGATGCTGGTCTGCGCCGTCCGGGTGAGCGTCGATCCGGCCGAAAAGGTCATCAGCGATGCCGGGGTGGCCCTGGGACCGGTGTCCCCGGTGCCCCTGCGGGCCAGCCGCGCCGAGGAGTTCCTGAAGGACGCCCCGATCAGCCGGGAGACCCTGGAGGTGGCGGCCGAAACCGCCACGGCCCAGTGCCGTCCGCGGGACAGCCTCTTGCGGGGCTCCGGCGATTACCGCCTGGAGATGGTCAGGGTTTTCGTGCGACGGGGTCTGGCCCAAGCCCTGGCGGCGGCCGGACACCTGGTTTCTTAGGAGGGTCGTGATGAGCGGGTTTGGGTTGTCTTTCATGCTCAACGGGAAGCCGGTCAGTCTGAATGTCTCGCCGGACACGATGCTCGTGGACCTGCTGCGGGAGGACCTGGGCCTGACCGGGACCAAGCTCGGGTGTCGCGAGGGCGAGTGCGGCGCCTGTACCGTGCTGCTGGACGGCGAGCCGGTCAATTCCTGCCTGACGCCGGCCCCCAAGGTCCACGGCCGCGAGGTTATGACCATCGAGGGGCTGGCCGAGGCGGACGGGACGCTGGACGAGCTGCAGACGGCCTTCATGGTCGAGGGCGCGGCCCAGTGCGGGTTTTGCACGCCGGGGATGATCCTCAACGCCAAGGCCCTGCTGGACAAGAACCCCGACCCGGGCGAGGCGGAAATCAGGGCGGCCCTGTCCGGGGTGCTGTGCCGCTGCACCGGCTACCGCAAGATCGTCCGGGCGGTTCAAACCGCGGCCCGGCAGAAAAGGACGTCATAGCCCACCGCCGACGGGGCGTTTTTCGAGAGGACATCTCATGCCCGACAAGACCGAACGAGAGAGCAGAGTCAAGGTCCTGACCAGGGAAAGGGTGGACCTGTCTGGTCTGGTCAAGCTGACCGAGGGACCGCACGCCGTGGCCGGCCAGTCGGTCATCCGGACCGACGATCCCCTCAAGGTGACCGGCCGGTTGATGTACGGCGCTGACTTTTCGGACACTGGTTTCCTGCACGGCAAGATCCTGCGCAGCCCCCACCCCCACGCCCTGATCAAGTCCATCGACGTCGAAGCCGCCCGGGCCCACCCGGGGGTGGTGGCGGTGCTGACCGCCAAGGACGTTCCGGGCCGCAACGGTTTCGGGGCCATCATCGCCGATCAGCCGGTCATCTGTGGGGACAAGGTGCGTTTCGTGGGAGACGGCGTGGCCCTGGTGGCGGCCGAGACCGAGAGGGCGGCCCAGGAGGCCCTGGGGCTGATCGAGGTGGACTACGAGCCCCTGCCGGCCGTGTTCGATCCCCGTGACGGGATGAGGGAGGACGCCCCCCGGATCCACGAGGCGGGCAACCTGCTGTCCGAGGACAGGCTGATCAAGGGGGACGTCGCCACGGGATTCGCCGAGGCCGACGTCATCCTGGAGCGGACCTATCAGGTGCCCTTCTTGGAGCACGCCTACCTGGAGCCGGACATGACCATGGCCGTGCCCCAGGATGACGGGTCCATGCTGGTGGAAGGCCCGATGCAAGCGCCCTTCACCTGTCGCCGGAACATCGCCGCGGTCCTGGGCGTGCCGGTCAACCGGGTGCGCTGCCGGCAGGTGCACATGGGCGGCGGTTTCGGCGGCAAGGAGGATTCGCCCGTGGACCTGGGCTGCCGGGCGGCGGTCCTGGCCAATCACACCGGCCGGCCGGTCAGGATGTCCCTGGAGCGCGAGGAGGTCACCCTCCAGACGGCCAAGCGGCATCCGATGATCATGGAGGTCAAGGTCGGGGCCAAAAAAGACGGCACCCTGACCGCCTTTCAGGGCGTGATCTACGACGAGCAGGGGGCCTACGCCAGCCTGGGACCCAAGATTCCGCCCGCCGGCGGCTCCCACGTTCACGCCATGGTGATGATGCCCGGCCCGTACACCATTCCCCACGTCAAGGTGGACGCCTACCTGGTTTACACCAACCATCCCTACGGCGGGGCGATGCGCGGCTTCGGCGCCCCCCAGGTCCACATCGCCCACGAGCAGATGATGGACGAACTGGCGGCCGAGCTGGGTCTGGACCCGGTGGACATCCGTCGCCGGAACGCCTTCGAGCAGGGATCGACCACGGCCACGGGTCAGGTCCTGGATCAGAGCGTCGGCCTCAAGGACACCCTCGAGGCCTGCGCCCGGGCCTTTGATTACGAGGCCCGCAAGGCCGGGCGGGGCTATATCGACGCCCGGAAAACCAAGCGCCGCGGCGTGGGGGTGGGCATGGGCTGGTACCGGACCAGCATCGGCATCGGGGCCGACGGCTGCGGGGCCAACGTTTACGTCCACGAGGACGGGTCGGTCCTGCTCTACTCGGGCATCACCGAGATGGGCCAGGGGTCGTTCACGGTGCTGCCCCAGATCTGCGCCGAGGAACTGGGTGTGCGGGTCGAGGACGTCCGCCTGGTGATGCCGGATACGGACTACGTTCCCGAGTCGGGCCCCACGGTGGGCAGCCGGTCAACGACCCTGATGGGCAACGCCATCATCCTGGCCTGCCGGCAGGTCAAGGAGTCCCTGGTCGAGGTCGCCGCCGGGATGCTGGAGATTCCGACCGACCGGGTCGCCTTCCGCGATCGCCGGGTGTTCGACCGGCACGCCCCCGACCGGGGAGTCGAGTTCAAGGCGGTCTGCGCCCGGGCCATGGCCACGGGCCAGAGGCTGATCGGCCAGGGCTGGTGGACCCCGCCGCCGTCCTCGCTGGACCCCCACACCGGCCAGGGAGATCCCTATTTCGTTTACACCTATTCGACTCACATGGCCCAGGTGGTGGTGGACGTGGAGACGGGCGAGGTGGAGATCGAAAATTACGTGGCCGCCTTTGACGTGGGCAAGGCCATCAATCCCCAGGCCCTGGAAGGTCAGATCGAGGGCGGGGTGGCCATGGGTCTGGGCTACGCCCTGATGGAAGAGGTGG
Source organism: uncultured Desulfarculales bacterium (assembly GCA_964569795.1). Classification (GTDB taxonomy): domain Bacteria; phylum Desulfobacterota; class Desulfarculia; order Desulfarculales; family JAHJDS01; genus JAHJDS01. Next base: position 50,858 of record CAZMVB010000023.1, read on the forward strand.
TCATCGACCAGGGGGTGATCAAGAACCCGAGCCTCCAGGACTACCTGATTCCGACGACGCTCGACGTGCCGGATATCAAGCCGATCATTCTGGAGGTGGAGAACAGGTACGGCCCTTACGGGGCCAAGGGGATCGGCGAGATGCCCAATATTCCGGCCACGCCGGCGATCCTCAACGCCGTGGCCGACGCCTGCGGCGGCCGGGTGCGTTCGCTGCCGGCCGATCCGGAGGCGGTGTTCTGGGCCATCCGGGAGGCGGGCGGTCCGCCCCAGGAATAGAGACTGGGGTCGAGGAATCATCATGGAGCGTTCCTATCACGCTTATATGCGCCTGGGCCTGGTCCATTTCATGGCCTTCCCGCAACTGGCCGGGGGCCTGGGCCCTTGGGAGGAGACGGTGGCCCATGTCGCCCGTGACCCCTTTTTCACGGCCATCGAAATCACCCATATCGCCGACCCGGCGGTGCGCGGCCGGGTGCGCGACATCTGTCGCCTGGCCAACCTCTCGGTGGGCTTCGGGGCCCATCCAGCTATCCTGAGCGGCGGCCTGGATATCAACTCCCTTAAGGAAGCCCAGCGGACCCAGGCCGTGGCCAGGCTCGAAGAGCTTATGGACGAGGCCGTGTTCATGGAGGCGGACAGCTTTGTCCTGCTTTCGGGCAAGGACCCCGGCCCAGAAAGTCGCCCCCAGGCCGTGAAGGCCCTGGTCAAGTCCTTGGGCGAGCTGTGCGCCTACTCATCTGAGAAGAACGGCCCGCCGGTGGTCATAGAGGTCTTCGACCGGGAGGTGGATAAATGCTGCCTGCTGGGACCTGCCCCCCTGGCCAGGGAGGTGGCCCAAGCGGTGCGCAAGGAGCATGCGAACTTCGGCCTGCTGGTGGACCTGGGTCACATCCCGCTGCTGGGGGAGTCGCCCGGCGAGGCCCTGGAGCCGGTCAAGAAGTACCTGGCCGGGGCCCACCTGGGCAACGCGGTGCTCACCCAGGGCCTGCCCGGCTACGGTGACTTTCACCCCATTTTCGGCACGGCCGGCAGCGCCAACGACGTTCCGGAAATGGTGGAGTTCCTGCGCACCCTGCTGGACATTCAGTTCCTGGACGAGGTGAAGCGGCCCATGGTCAGCTTCGAGATCAAGCCCATGGAGGGCCAGGATCCACTGCTGGTCATAGCCAACGCCCAGCGGGTCATGAACCTGGCCTGGGCCTTGCTATAGGTTGGGGAAGCGTATGAAGCCCGATATTTTCGTTACCCGGCGCCTGCCCGAAGGGGCCATGCAGGTGCTGGAGGAAAACTTTGCGGTGCAGTGCAACCCGCACGACCGGGTGTTGACCCGAGAAGAGTTGCTGGCCGGCGTGGCCGGCAAGGACGGCATCCTGCCCCTGCTGACCGACCGCATTGACGACGAGCTGCTGGACGCGGCGGGCCCCCGGCTCAAGATCGTGGCCAACTACGCCGTGGGCTTCAACAACATCGACGTGGCCGCCTGCACCCGCCGCAAGATTCCGGTCAGCAACACGCCCGGGGTGCTCACCGACACCACCGCTGACCTGGCCATGGCCCTGTTACTGGCCGTGGCCAGGCGGGTGGTGCCCGCCGACGCCTATGCTCGGGCCGGCAAGTACCAGGGCTGGGCCCCCCTGCTGTTCGTGGGGGCGGACGTGCACCGCAAGACCTTGGGGCTGCTGGGTTTCGGCCGCATCGGCTACGCCCTGGCCAGGCGGGCGAGCGGCTTTGACATGAAAATCATCTATCACGACGTGGCCCGGGCCGACCCCAAGCTGGAGCAGCAGGTGGGGGCCCGCTTCGTGGACAAGCAAACCCTGCTCAAGGAAGCGGACTTCGTCTCGGTGCACGTGCCCCTTACGCCGGAGACCAAGCACATCATGGCCGCCCAGGACTTCGCCCTGATGAAGCCCACGGCCTATGTGATCAACACCGCCCGGGGCGAGGTGATCCACGAAGAGGCCCTGGTGGCAGCCCTGCAGGACGGCCAGATCGCCGGTGCCGGCTTGGACGTGTTCGAGTTCGAGCCCAAGATTCATCCCGCGCTGCCGGGCATGGAAAACGTGGTGATCCTGCCCCACATCGCCAGCGGCTCCATCGAGACCCGCACCAAGATGGGCCTGATCGCGGCCGACAACCTGATCGCGGTCCTGATCAAGAAACATACCCCGCCCCCCACCTGCCTCAACCCCGAGATCTATGCCTAGGGGCTTGGATCCGAGGGGAGGTGGCCAAACAAAGGAATCGAGTCCGCCCTCCTGCCAATCACGAACCCGGGAGATAATCACATGAAGGTTACCAGGGCTCAAGACGCGCCCAAGAACAAGATCGAAAAGTTCCCTTACAAGGGCAAGGACTACGAGGTCAAGGACGTGTTCATCCAATGGCTGTCCAACGCCGGACCGGCCGAGAACCCGGATTACGGGCTCCGCCTGTTCACCGTGGGACCGGGCGGGGAGATTCCCATTCACAAGCATTTCTACTATCAGACCATGTTCATCCTGGAGGGCCGGCTGACCGGATTCACCTTTGACCCCGAGACCGACCGGAAGACTGAGGAGTTCGCCATCGGCCCCCATGAGGTGGCCTTCATCCCCACCATGGAACCGCACGGCTTTGTCAATCCCAGCCAGACGGAGGTCTGCACCTTTCTGTGCTGCATCGCCAACGTCTATGAGGATGAGGACTAGACCCGTAGGACGCTGACGGCCCACCAGTTCAAGGCTGGAGGGCACGGGTGTCGATCTCCGCGTATTGATCAAGGGGCCAGGCGAGATGGCCAGCGGTACGGCCTGGCGTCTATTCCAGAGCCGTTTCCGCTTCTATATAGAAAGACAGCTAATTTTCTTTTCGGTGGACCGACTGTACACAACCCAAGAATTGGCCATCCACAATTATGGGCGCCACCGCCACTGAGATGGGGTAGCCGTAGGGTTTGGCTATATAGTGAAATGGCTCAATTCTGCCTTCTGAAAAGGCCTGGAGCATAGTATCTATCCTGGGGTTGGTTGCCGGCTGTTTGTGGTGGGTGTGTATGTCTTGGCCTATGTATTCCGGCTTGCGGTCGAGCAACTTGGTAGCAGCCTCATTATAATAGAGCAGAGTCCCCTTGGGGCTGATGATGGTCACTGCTTCTGCCATGCAGTCCATGGCCTGGCAGATCAGCCTCATCTGGTGTACTTCGCCCTCATAACTTCCCATTTGCCTCATCCCTTTAATCTTGTATTATTTGGCGAAAAGCTTTCCTTGGACTCGGTTCTGCACTCCCTCTGACCGAGAAGAATAGCATTGTCGGCCTCGAAGTTCAAAGCTCTTCCGACAAGAGCGCATACCAAACCCCATGTTGGCCCCATCGCCCTTGCCGCCCTAGCAGGCTGGCCAGCCGAGCGCGGCCCGGTAATGATGACTCAGGGGGAAAGCAGATGCAACGTGCACCCACCACCGCCGGCCACGATACGATACCCGGGCTGCGGCCTTGATTCGACGCCGGACAAGCCACTCGATGGACCGGTTGAAATCAGGGCGAAGAACCTCTTTTTGGCCTTCACCACTTCCAACCATGCGACAGTCTCGTCCCTATCCGCTTTATTATAATTATATCATAAAATTATGGCCTGATCAACGCCGATTTTCCTCAACTCGCCGCACAATCCAGGCTTGTCGCGTCACCGGCCATCTAAGCGCCATTTGGCCGGGCCGGTTTCAGGTTACCCTTTCCCACGGCCCGCGGCCCTGGAGAAAATCCTTGACACCCGAAGGCATGTTTCCATATTTATAAAACGTATTAGTAAATCGTTTCAGGTTTCAGGCCCCCCTGTCTTGCAGCGTTCGCTGACACGGTGATGGAATGGGTCAAGTCACCATAAAAGACGTCGCCCGCCTGTCCCAGGTTTCGCCGGCCACCGTCTCGCTGGTGCTCAACGGCAAGCCCGGGGTGGGCAAGCAGACCCGCTACCGGGTGCTGCGGGTGGCCCGCGAGCTCAGCTACACTCCCAACCTGGTGGCCCGCTCCCTGGTGCGCAAGCAGTCCGATTCGGTGGCCCTCATGATCACCAGCACCAAAAATCCCATCTTCCCCGAGATCGGGGCCGGGGTGGAGGAGGTCCTTTCCGAGGCCGGGATGTCGTTGAACATCCTGTCCACCTTTGACGACGAGGAGATCGAGGGCAAGAAGATCGAGAACATGCGGGCCCGGGGCACCGACGGCCTGATTACCTCCTGCGCCCTGCTGGACGACCGGCACCTCATGGAGCTGGTCCACAGCGGCTTCCCGGTGGTCTCGGTGCTGCGGCGGGTGTACGACGCCCACCAACTGGATTACGTGATCGTGGACAACCTGAAGGGCGGCTACCTGGTGGTGGAGCACCTCATCCGCCTGGGGCACGTCCGCATCGGCATCATCACCGGTCCGGCCAACACCTCCACCGGCCGCGAGCGCCTGCGCGGAGCCCAGGCCGCCCTCAAGCGCTACCGGGTCCCGCCCAACCCCCACCTGTTGTTCGAGGGCGACTACTTTCGCGAGTGCGGCTACTTCGCGGCCAACCATTTTTTGGGGCTTCCCCGGAAAAAGCGGCCCACGGCGATTTTCTCCTGTAACGACGACATGGCCATGGGCGCGTTCGAGGCCATTTTGGACGCCGGGCTGAGGGTGCCCGACGACGTGGCCCTGGTGGGTTTCAATAACGAGGAGGCCACCTCGCTGCGCACCGTGGAGATGACCACCGTGGACCAACACTCGGTGGACATGGGGCGCCAAGCGGCCCAAAGGATATTGCAAAGGATCAACCGGCGGCCCGGCTACCGCAAGCCGTTTAAGGTCACCATGGAGCCGGAACTGGTGGTTCGCAAGACCTGCGGTTTTCATCTGCGGGGCTACCGCCGGAAGGCCTTGCCTATGCCAAAGTTTAATCCATAGGAGGCTTCAGTGACGTTTAAGGGAAAAATCGTGGATCTCTCGCAGGAAATTTATTCGGGCATGCCGGTTTACCCCGGCCATCTCAAGACAGTGATCTGGACTCACCTGTCCCACGATGAATGCCAGAGGAACCTTGGAACGGGCTTCTCCTACGAGACCCGCGGCATTCTGCTGTGCGACCACGGTCCGACCCACATCGACTCGGTGAGCCACCTGTCGCGCGATCCGGAGGCGGAGAGCATCGACCAGCTCAGCCTGGACAAATGCATCACCGAGGGGGTTTGCGTCGACGTAAGCGACGTGGGGCTCAAGACCCAGTTCGGCGCGGACAAGATCAAGCAGGAGCTGGACAAGCAAGGCCTGAGCATCCAGCCCGGCGACACGGTGCTGTTCTACACGGCCCACTATGACCGCTACTACGGCCAGCCCGAGTACATGACCGACTACCCCGGCCTGGACCGCGCGGCCACCGAGTACATCATCGACCAGGGGGCGGTGAACTTCGGGGTGGACTCGCCCAGCCCGGACATGTGGTACGACAAGACCTACCCCTGCCACAGCGTCTGCGCCGAACGCGGGGTCACCCATATGGAAAACCTGTGCAACCTGGACCAGTTGCTGGGCAAGCGGTTCACTTTCATCGCTTTGCCCCTGAAGATACGGGAGGGCACCGGATCGCCGGTGCGGGCCGTGGCCATCCTCCCCGAGGACTAACTCCGTCCATTTGGCAAAAACCTTTCAACCAGCCGACAGAGGACATCAAATGGCTCTTTACCTGAAACAGGCCAAGGAAAAGCCCGTCGAGGACCTCACCGCGGTGCGCGATGCGGTGCGCGCCATGGTGGACAAGGTGCGGGCCGAGGGGGAAGCCGGGGTCCGCTTCTACTCCGAGAAATTCGACAACTGGTCGCCCCCGAGCTTCAAGATCTCCCGGGACGAGATCGCCGCGGCCAGGGGCAAGCTCCCCCCCTCCATGGCGGAGGACATCGATTTCTGCCAGGCCCAGATCCGGAAATTCGCCCAGGCCCAGATGGACAGCCTGACCGAGTTCGAGGTCGAGACCCTGCCCGGGGTGCACCTGGGCCAGAAGATCATCCCGGTGGCCTCCAACGGCTCCTACGTGCCCGGCGGCCGCTACCCCATGCTGGCCTCGGCCCACATGACCGTGATCACCCCCAAGGTGGCCGGAGTGAAAAGGGTGGTGGCCTGCACCCCGCCGATCAAGGGCGAGGGCATCTATCCGGCCACCTTGTATTCCATGGCCGCCGCCGGTGCCGACGAGATCTACTGCATGGGAGGCGTCCACGCCCTGGCCGCCCTGGCTTACGGCATGGAGGGGCTGGAGCCGGTGGACATGGTGGTGGGCGCGGGCAACAAGTACGTGGCCGAGGCCAAGCGCCAGCTATTCGGCGACGTGGGCATAGACCTTTTGGCCGGCCCGACCGAGATCCTGGTCATCGCCGACGACGCGGCCGATCCCTGGATCGTGGCCGCCGACATCCTGGGCCAGGCCGAGCACGACCCCAACGCCCGTCAGTGCCTGATCGTGTTCTCCAAGGACATGGCTGAAAAGTGTCTGGCCGAGATGGAGAAGCAGCTGACGGTGCTGCCCACCAAGGACGTGGCCGGGGTGGCCTGGCGCGACAACGGCGAGGTGGTGGTCGCCGACTCGCCCGAGGAGGCGGTCGAGCTGAGCGACGCCTGGGCCCCCGAGCACCTGGAGGTGCAGACCGAGGACTGGCGTTACTACCTGGACAACTGCACCAACTACGGCTCCATGTTCTGCGGCGAGGAGACCACGGTGGCCTATGGCGACAAGACCATCGGCACCAATCACGTGCTGCCCACCATGCGGGCCGCCCGCTACACCGGCGGGCTGTCGGTGGGCAAGTTCGTCAAGACGGTCACCTACCAGTACGCCGACCGGGCGGGCTCGTTCAAGATCGCCGAGGTGTGCGAGCGCTCCTGCAACTACGAGAACATGCTGGCCCACGGCCTGAGCTGCAAGGTGCGGAAGGAGAAGTACGGCAAATGAATAAACCATGCTTTGATTTGGAGGGCAAGACCGCCCTGGTCTGCGGGGGCAGCGGCGGGCTGGGCGAGGCCTGCGCCCGCCTCATCGCGCGCGCGGGGGCCACGCTGGTCATTTCCGGCACCCGGGAGGAGAAGCTGGCCCCGCTCACCAAGGAGTTCGACGCCCTGGGGGGCGGCTGCTCCCAGGTGGCCCTGGACCTGACCGAGGAGGGGGCGCCGGCCCGTCTGGTGGATACGGCGATCGAGCGCCTGGGTCGGCTGGACATCCTGGTCAACGCCCAGGGCATCAACCGGCCCCAGAACGCCGAGGATGTCACCCCCGAGAACTGGGACGCCGTCATGAACATCAACCTGCGCTCCCTGTTCTTTGTCTGCCAGGCCGCCGGCCGCCAGATGATCAAGCAGAAATACGGTCGCATCGTAAGCATCTCGTCACAGACCGGCACCGTGGCCCTGCCCCAGCGCGCCGCCTACTGCGCCAGCAAGGCCGGAGTCGATCAGATGAGCAGGGAGCTGGCCCTGGAGTGGGCCCCCTACAACGTGACGGTCAACACCGTGGCCCCCACCTTCGTGGAGACCGACCTGGTGGCCGGCATGCTCAAGGATCCAGCCTTCAAAAAATGGGCACTCGACAACATCCTCCTGGGACGCATGGCCACGCCCGAGGAGATCGGCTATGCGGTGCTCTATCTGGTCTGCGACATGGCGGCCATGATCACCGGCCATGTCTTGCTGGTGGATGGAGGCTGGACCGTCAAATAACCCCGATGGGGTGTTGGCGGCCGCTGGGGTCAAATTGTCGGCAAACAAAATCCCGGCCCGCAGGGGGACTGGATCGACTTCCATGGTGGTGTGATCTTCTTCCCGGCATCCAGCGTCCTCTGCAAATTCGGTCCACCTTTAGGGTCAGGATTTGGCAGAATCCAGGTTGATTTGACTGGAGAGGATTTTGCCGTAAAGAAGTCCAAGTTCACCGAAGAGCAGATCGTCTTTGCCCTGCCGCAGGCGGAGCATGGGTGTATGACGCCAGCAGCTTTGGCCATTTGGGGGAAGGAATTCAGGTTTGTGTTGTGGTCCCCTCTTCAACAGGGCCCGAACATACCCTGAGGGACATAAGTCAACATATATCTCTCGGGCCGAGACTTTCGGGCCGGCCTCATCCTTTCAAGATATGGTCGGCATATCTTTCACCAGGCCGGATTACAAGGGCTGTGGAGTAAGTAATAAATGTCCTGATTTCGTTTGGGCGGGCTGGTTCAACATTGGGCAGGATTGTTCAGAAACAACCGAAGGCCCTTCGCCCAGGGACCATGCCTTTGAAAATGGCGGACGTTATTGCTGTTCGGCCTTCCACTCCTGAAAGGTTTTCTGAGATATCAAGTCGATCGGATAACCCTTGGGAAATCTCTTCGGTTCAAACATCAGGAACTTGGCAGACGGGTAAGGCAGAATCCGGTCCGTGGCCTCCATGCCGGCCAGGACGTCCGGCAGGTCGTCGGCCGGGCAAGCCAGGAGGACCTCGTTTTCCTCGGTGTGCCCCAGGATCTTTTCTCCGGATGACGGGATGATCACCCGGGGCTCCCTGGCCTGCAGACTGGCCCAAATTCCCAAAATAAAACAACCGAATCCCCCGGCCCAGCCTCGGACCGGTTCCCCCTGATACCAGGCCACCCCCTTGGCGATCTTGCCGACCTGGGAAGGGTTGCCGTAGAAGAGCACTCCTTGCGGCTCGAATCGGGGCTGGATGGCCGGGGTGAGCATCAGCCCGGCGCCGGGCTCGAGGAAGTGGGACTCGATCCAGTCCTGAAGCTTTCGACCCAGGGCGTCATCCTGGGTATGCTGGCACCCGATGGCCCCGTGGCCCAGGTAGTCGGGCATCTCGATATGGCCCAGACCGGCGGCGGCGAACATGCAGAAGTGGTCCTCCGGACCCAGGGCGATAGTCCAGCCCAGGGTCCGGACCAGGTTCAGGGCCAGGCACAACGGCCAGGCCTCGCCCTTGGCCGACGGGATTCGGGCCTTGGCCGGCGCTTCGTCCGGGTCGTCGTACCGCGCGATGCCGATGGGACGCCGGCCCAGACTGACCTTGTCCTTGATCTGCCGGGTGATCTCGGCCACTGTTCGTTCATGCGGCTGCGGGTTCATCAGCGCCTTCCCTCTCGGCTCACGATTCACCGCTGAGGTGTTTACGGTAGGATTGGTAGTCGATGGGGTAGCCCCGGGGGATGCCCGGTTCGAACATCAGATACTTGGCCGTGGGATAGGGTTGAATGAAATCGGTCCGGAGCAAACCCTCCATGATCCGCGGCAGGTCGGCCGAGGGGCAGGCCAAAAAGATGTCGTTTTCCTCGGTGTGGCCGAAGATCTTTTCGCCGCTGCAGGGCAATATGATCAGGGGGCGTCCGGCCCTGACGGCGGCCAGGCAGACCGGCCAGACCAGACCGCGGGCGCTGGGTCTCTTGGCCCGGGCGGGTATCTGGGCCGGGTCCTCGATCAGGGAGATCCCCACCGGCCGGCTGGCCAGGCAGACCCGATCCCGCATCTCCCGGGCCATGTCGGCCAGTTCCACCAGACTGAATTCCGTCCTCACTTCGCCTCCCCAAAATTTGACTCGCGGCCACCGGGCCGAGGCGGGGGTCGGGGAGCCGACTTTTTTCGACCGGTTCCGGCAGGGCCATCGATCCCGGCCCAAGGTGCGGCCAGGTCCAGGCCGGATCAATGGGGGCGACCCAGCTACTGCAGGGAAGGACAGGTAAAGGAGGCTGGCCGTGAACATGTCCCGGATCGTATCTGAGAACGCCCGAAACATGCCCGACAAGACGGCGATCATCTTCGAGGATCGGCGGATCAGTTACGCCGAGCTGGACCGCCTGGTCAACCGCGTGGCCTCGGGTCTGCTGGCCACGGGCCTCAAACCGGACGACGTGGTCTCGCTCTATCTCCCTTCCC